>JAKOTU010000002.1 GCA_029776155.1 Bacillota bacterium
TTGGTGGCAGTTTAAATCTGCAGCAAAGCAGAGTTCAGGGTCTCCAAGACTCTCCCGAGCAAGCCCGCCATGCCCTGGTGGGCTTCGGTGTCTCGGGGTATTGGTTGAATTTTAGAAGTTACAGGATACAGCCCTAAATGGCCACATCACAGGTAGAGACCGTTAGTACGGGCGCAGACAAAGCCAAGCTGGGTGCTGCGGTCGCTTTGGTCGTTGCGGCATTGGTGGCTTACTACTTCCTCGCGTCGCGTGGGTCGTTGGCCCAGTGGTCTGCGTTGCTGGTCTGCTTGGCAGGGGCGGTGGGCGTTTTCTTCACCTCGGAGACAGGGCGTCAGCTGGTGGCTTTTGGGCGTGATGCCTGGCGCGAAGTCAAGAAAGTGGTGTGGCCCACCCGCAAGGAAGCCATTCAGATCACGGCATATGTGTTTGCATTTGTTGTGGTGATGGCCCTGTTTCTCTGGGTGACCGATAAAACACTGGAGTGGGTCTTCTATGGCCTCATCCTGGGCTGGAGGTAATGATGACGGATGCTGTTGAAGGTCTGGAATCCGGCGGCGAAGTAGCCGCTGCACCGGTTTCTGCCAACCCTGATTTGCGTTGGTACATCGTGCATGCCTATTCGGGCATGGAAAAGGCGGTGGAGCGCAATATCGTCGAGCGTATTGCCCGCAGTGGGATGGAAACCAAGTTTGGTCGCATCCTTGTGCCGACCGAAGAAGTGGTTGAAGTCAAGAATGGACAGAAGCGCACCACGGAACGCCGTTTGTTTCCGGGCTATGTTTTTGTCGAAATGGTCATGGACGATGACACGTGGCACTTGGTGAAACACACCAGCAAGGTCACGGGGTTTGTGGGTGGGGCAAAAAATCGCCCTGCGCCCATTTCCGAAGACGAAGTGCAGAAGATCGTCAGCCAGATGCAGGAAGGCACGGAGAAGCCACGCCACAAGGTCGAGTTCATGGTGGGCGAGCTGATCCGTGTCAAGGAAGGCCCTTTCACCGACTTCAATGGCTCGGTCGAAGAAGTGAACTATGAAAAGAGCCGGGTGCGTGTGTCGGTCATGATTTTTGGCCGCTCCACGCCCGTGGAACTGGAATTCAGCCAAGTCGAAAAGACGTAATTCTTTCGTTAAAAACCTGATCCTGCACAGGCCCTGGTGGCCTGACCGGTTTGTATTTAGTGGATCCGTGCTTTTCGACTCTGCACGGATTTTTGGTAGGTGAGTCGTTAACCCCGGGGAGCCAGGGATGCTGAAAAGCGTTGCCTGGCGTTATCACCCGTAAGGAGCAAGCTATGGCGAAAAAAATCGTCGGCTTTATCAAGCTGCAAGTGCCAGCCGGTAAGGCTAACCCATCCCCCCCGATCGGCCCCGCGCTCGGTCAGCGTGGCCTCAACATCATGGAGTTCTGCAAGGCGTTCAACGCGCAGACCCAGGGTGTGGAGCCTGGTCTGCCTCTGCCCGTCGTGATCACGGCGTTTGCAGACAAGAGCTTTACCTTCATCATCAAGACGCCTCCGGCGACCACCTTGATCAAGAAGGCCATCAAGCTGGACAAGGGCTCTGCCCGTCCGCACACCGACAAGGTTGGCAAGATCACTCGCGCGCAACTCGAAGAGATTGCAAAGACCAAGCTCAAGGACATGAATGCAGCCAGCGTTGACGCGGCTGTGCGCACCCTGGCTGGTTCTGCCCGTTCAATGGGCGTGACTGTGGAGGGACTCTAAATGGCCAAGCTGACCAAG
>JAKOTU010000007.1 GCA_029776155.1 Bacillota bacterium
CGAACAGTCTGAGGGGTTACTCCGATATCCTCGGCAACCTGTTTTGGAGATCTACCCAGCTCCTCTACTAAACGCACTATTTCTCGCTTATACTCGTCATCAAACTTTTTGTGAAATTTGCTCTCTTTCATAGTTCCGGACACGTCCTTTCACCTCATTATAGGTTTTTTCTACGTGTCCGGCAAACCCAGTACAGTCTACTTAGTCACACGAATCAGCTCCTTCCCTCTGATGACTTCATTATCTCATCAGCGGAGAGGAGCTAGAAGGTACGGCTGGTTTGACGCTTACGATGAAACTGTTGTAGGTTTCAAAGTGATCATCCCCGAGCCTGGCAAGAAGGATATCAAAGTTACCATCGGCTTGAAGCAAGCGGCTTGAAGCAAGGCTAAAGACGTGAGCCCTACCGAGTGGGGCTCATTGACGCCCTGTTATGAAAAGTGAAAGGAAACCCCACCTCGCGGTGGGGTTTCTGTTTTGCTCGTTAGTTTTCCTTGTAGCGCAGCCACCTCATGATCTCCTTGGGGGTGGCGTTTTTGCCGTACATGAGCATGCCGACGCGGAAGATCTTGGCGGAGATGCGCATGGTGATGAAGGCGGTGATCAAGAGCAGTCCTGCCGAAAGGAGCATCTGCCAGAGGGGCACCGCCCCTAAACCGCTGCGCAGCATCATAATCACCGAGCTGGTGAAAGGGAAGATGCTGGCAAAGACGGCGATGGACCCATCGGGGTTGGTCATTACCGGCCCTAGGAAGAGAAAGGCCAGCATGGGCAGCATAATCACCAGCCCCTGCGCGTTACCCGCGCTCTGCAGGTCTTCCATGGTAGCGCCTAGGCCCACAAACAGGGCGCTGAAGAGCAGGTAGCCTCCCAAACCGAAGAGGAGGATCACAGGCAGGTTCACGGCCTTAAGCGCTTCCAGAATAGGAAAATCCAGGAAAGCGATGGCAATGGGTAGGCCCAGGGCCAGCCAAAAGCCCAGCTGAATCAGGCCTAAGAGAAAGTGACCTAAGATTTTGCCCTGCATGAGGGCATTGGGGGTGACGGAGGAGAGCACCACCTCCGCCATGCGGTCCCTTTTTTCCTGGAGGGCACTTTGCATGAGCATGGTGCCTGAAGTAAAGATCAGGAAGAAGATGAGCATGGTAAACACCCCGGCCACGGCCAGGTGCATGACCTGGGGTTCCAGTTCCTCTTTGAGGGGCACCTGCCGCACCTGCGCGGGAGCGGTAACAAAAGCCAGCTCCTGCGGGCTTACCCCGGACAGGTTCAGGCGCAGCTGCTGCAGCAGGGCGGTAAGGCCCCGGCTCACCGCGTTCATGCTCTGGCTGTTGCGGTCGCTGTACACCAGATCTACCTGGCCGCTTGTGATGAAGTCACTGGTGAGCACGAAATAGCCGCTGGCTTTAGTGTCCTGCACCAGTCTTTCTAGGTCTGCGCCGCTTTCGGCCTGCTCCAAGATGATGTTTTCCGGAAGCAGGGCCTGGAGGGTATCCTTGACCCCCAGATCATCTACTAGGTAATAGGTGGTGGCCGCAGGCTGGTTCAGGCGCTCCAGCAGCGCAGGCACCACTATAAACAGCCCCATGATCAGTGGGGTGATGAGCAAGCCGATCAGAAACTGCTTGTTGGTAAGGTTACGCAAGATTTCCCAGCGGGCGATCTTCCAGGTGTTCCGCATGACTGGCACCTCCTTGGGCGACGCGCACGAAAATGTCATGAAGCGAAGGACGGCTGATGCTCAGCGCGTGGATCTCCAGATCTGCGGGCAGGGTGCGCACAAACTCCAGGGGCGGCACCCCTTCCCGCAGGATGTAGCGGTAGCGGCCCTGATCCAGCTTTTCCAAGGCTTCCACCTGCTCGGTATCTATGGGCAGATTAGAGTCCCCGGCACAGGAGATGTCAATCCTGAAACTTCCGTAACGGGCCTTGATGGACTGCAAATCGCCTTTCACCACTTCCCGGCCTTTGTAGATCAGGAAGATCTCGTCGCAGAGTTCTTCCACAATGTTCATCTGGTGGCTGGAGAGCAAGACAGCTGCACCGGAGCTGGCCAGAGCCCTGATTTCAGCCTTGAACTGCTCCTGGCTTACGGGATCCAGTCCCGAAAAGGGCTCATCCAGCACTACGAACTTGGGCTTGTGGAGCACTGCCGCGGCAAACTGCACCTTTTGGGCCATACCCTTGGAGAGCTGTTCCACCTTTTTCTGGGCGTACTCCTCCAGGCCGAACTTGCGTAGCCACATTAAGGCGCGCTCTTTTGCCTCCTGCTTGGGCACATCCTTGAGACCAGCGAGGAAGAGCAGGATGTTCAGCACTCTGGCTTCGCGGTACAACCCCCGCTCTTCGGGTAGATAACCGATGTCCCGGAAGGGAATGCCCTCCATCTGACTGCTGCCCTGGCGGAAAACCACCGAGCCCCGATCCGGGGCGGTAATGCCCATAATCATGCGCAGGATGGTGGTCTTGCCGGCTCCGTTGGGGCCCAAAAGGCCCAGGATCTTGCCTTGGGCAGCATGAAAGGAAACGCCATTTACTACAGTGACAGAACCGTAGGTTTTGGTTATGCCTTCAACATAAAGACCGTCCATGGTTGCCCTCCCTTACTTGAGCGTTAGGAAAATTATAGCACAGAATGGCGCAGGTAGGATTTCCAAAAGAAACAAAGCCGGATGAATGTCCGGCTTTGCTGTCTGAAAAGGCTAGTTTTCTGGTTCTGCCACCTCTACCAGCTTTTCGCCGTAAATGGCGTAAAGCTGGCCTTCACCTGGTACGCTGCCGTGCACCACCAGGCGGTAGGAACCGGGTTCAGATGGAGCCTGCACGATCAGAACCCCTTCCCGCAGCAGCTGTGCTCCGTCCAATTCTTCTTGGATTACCAGGGCCGGTTCTGTGCCTTCCTGCCAGATCTCCAGTTGGGGAGGGGATGGTGTGCCTGCTGGGGTCAAGTGGACCTCCAAAACCAGCTCCACTGTTCCTCCTCCCGGCACCGCTTCCCGGGGGATGGGAGGCAGCGCCGTACTGAACAGGCGCAGCTCCGCGGATTTGTCCGCCTGTGGGAGCTGGGGCTCAGGGGGATGGGGGCTCCAGACGGCCTGCAGCACCAAGGCCATAACCAGCACCGCCGCAGCCGCGGTGCCCAGCCACAGGGGCTGCCTTTTCGGTTTGGGTTTTTCTTCTAGCTGGGAAGCAATCTGGGCCCAAAGCGCCTCGGCAGATCCTTCCCACTGGCTGTTTTTCCGCAGTGCTTGCTTAATGCGCTCATCTAGGGTCATCGCTGCCACCTCCTTCACGGGCCGCCAGGTTCCGCTTCAAACGCTGCCTGGCTGTATAGAGCCGAGACTTTACTGTGGAAAGGGGGAGGCGGAGCGCCTCGGCGATCTCTGCCTCTGTAAATTCTGAAACGTACTTGAGCAGCAGGGGCAGGCGGTGTTTGTCGTCCAGCTCGTTGATGGCGGCAAAGAGCTGGTCTAAGCTTTCCTTTTCCAAGGCGCTGCCCTCAGGGTTGAAGGAGGCATGGGGGTTTTCCTCCTCCAGCTCATAGGGGAGATGCTCCCGGTCCAGCCTGCTTTTGGTGCGCTTGGCCTTGTTGATCACGATGCGGGTAAACCAGGGCTTAAAGGGCCTGTTGGCCTGAAAACCGGGCAGCGACCGGAAGGCCTGCACAAAGGCTTCCTGAACGGCATCTTCCGCCGTGGCCCAGTTGCGGGTAACCAGGTAAGCAAGGCGGATGGCGCTGTCCAGATGCATCCGGAAAATCTGCTCCATGGCCGCATGTTCCCCCTGCTTAGCCCGGCGAATCAGCTCTTGTTCGCTATACTCCACGGCGATCCTCCTCTCTCCAGCCTTCACTTGATCTATCCCCCCGGGGGCTGAAAAGTTTGAAGCAAAGCTCCCCCATTTCCTGGCAGTCTTCCCCAAGCGCTGGTAAGTTAATGCGAGAAAAAACTGCGGACGTAATGTAACTAGCAGGGTTTATTATATATCCGTCGAATCTGTCAATTGTGTGTGTTTTCACCAAACTGAATAGATGTCCTTAGGGGGTGGCGGCTGTAACTAGGCATGAACTCAAACTAGCAGGTCTTGTAGCCCCAGATTTCAGAATCGAGGATCGGACCATCAATGCACTGATGCAGGTTTTGTACGAGAAAAGCCCACGCGAAGAGGGACATTCACGGAGAGTGAGCCAGATCTGCTTTGCCATCGGCGAGCAGCTGGGCATGGAGCACGGGCAGAAGATCGAACTGGCCAAAGTCGGCCTGCTGCACGACATTGGCAAGATTTCCATCCCCAGTGAGATTCTGAACAAGCCCGACCCGCTCCTGCCTTGGGAATGGAAGGAAATACACTCCCATCCCGTGAACGGCCATCGGTTTTTGAGTGCCGTGGTGGGTATGGCAGAAATTGCCGAAGCTACGTTAGCTCACCACGAGCGGATGGATGGAACCGGTTACCCTTATGGACGGAGCGGGAACCAGATCCCCATGATGGCTAGGATCGTAGCTGTGGCGGATGCCTACGATGCCATGGTCAGTGCCCGCCCCTATCGCCATGCCTATAGTCACAGCCAAGCCCTGCAGGAGCTGCTGCGCGGCGCGGGCAAGCAGTTTGATGCCCACGTGGTGCAGGCGTTCTGCGGATTGGTGGACAGATTCATAGCCTGAACCTCCTAAGCCTGGAGTTTGTGGACAAACTCGACACGGCGGCCGTTGGCCGCCGTTTTTGCTGTTAGTAGCCGAGTTCCTTGAGCATGCGGGACAGGGTGCGCAGCCGTTCGCCGATGAGCTCACCATCCCGGGCCAGGGCATCCACGAACAGGCGGATGTCTTCGTTGATATTCTCATTCTCCGTGCAGATAGCCACGGTCATGGCATCGCCCTGGAGGCCCACCCGATCGATCACCGGGTTTTCGGGATCGTAGAAGTTCTCGTAGCGGTAGGCATCGGCGAAGTGCAGATTGGCCCGGCAGATCAGGATGGCCAGATCCAACACCCTGTGCAGGGGCAGTTCCTCAGACTGCCTAGACCAGCGTTCGCCGGTGTGGCGCCACACTTTGGCCGAGATGTCCACCCGGCCCCGATCATTCCACTGGGCCAAGCCCAGGGAGAGGCCCTTGGCATCTGAAGTGTAGGCACCGCGCCCGTCGATGTTGCTGTAATCTTCCGCGACAATTACCGGTTTGTGTTTGAGGGTAGTGGGGATTTTCATGGGCATGCTCCCTTTCTTCTTAGTAATTCAGTAAAGTAGTAAATCAGTAAAACGGTCAAGGTGAGTATACTGCCCCGGGGGAGTGTTGTCAAGCAGAAGTTGTGTTGGGCAGGAAGCAGGGGCTGGGCAGAGAAGTTAATGGGAAAATGATGATGGGAGTGGGAAGAAAGTGAAAAAGATCGCCGTCGTTAGCTTCCAAGGAGAGATGCCCTGCTTCCTCCATGCACTCCTCAATGCCTGGAACTATCATGAGCGGGGCTATACCGTGGCCCTAATTGTGGAGGGGGCATCCACGGCCCGCCTGGCCGATATTACCCGCGCGCCCCAAGCGGGGCTGTGGGAGAAGATCAAAGCAGCGGGCCTGGTCCGCTCGGTGTGCAAAGCCTGTGCCGCCCAGATGGGAACCCTGCAGGAAGCGGAGGCCCAGGGACTGCCCGTTGATGCCGCCCTTTCGGGTCATTCCGATCTGGAGGTGTTCACCCGCGAGGGCTTTGAGATCATTTTGTTCTAAGGAGGATGTGCATGTACTTACACTGCTTCGAGGATGTGAAAAGGCTCACCGCGGAGTTGGTGCAGATCCCCAGCATCGTAAAAACAAGCGGTGAGGCGGCCTGTGCTCGGAAAATCCACGCGTTCTACCAGAGCCTCCCCTATTTCCAAAAACACCCCCAACACCTCGTGCTCCAAAGGACCATAGATGATGAGCTTGAGCGCTACAACGTGATTGCCATGGTTAAGGGGGCCAAGGGGGATGCGCGGCGCACCGTCATTCTCATGGGCCACATTGACACGGTGGGTGTTGATGATTTTGGCAGCCTCAAGGAGTACGCTTTCGATCCGGAAAAGCTTCCGGAGCTGCTTAGGCAGATGGAACTAGATGATGCTGTGCGCAGGGACTTGGAGTCGGGGGAGTACATGTTAGGCCGGGGCGCTTTGGATATGAAGTCGGGCGTGGCTGGCCAGATGTGGCTCATGCGCTACTTCTCCGAGCATCCCGAAGAGCTCAGCGGCAATCTGATCGCCATTGCCGAGTGCGATGAAGAAGACAACTCCCGGGGCATCATCTCTGCCCTGCGGGTTTTGAGGCAGTGGAAAGAAGAACACGGCCTGGAGTACGCCGCGGCCATCAATGCGGATTATTCCACGCCCTATCACGAGTTGGATGAGAACCGGTATGTGTATTTCGGTACCATTGGCAAGCTCCTGCCCACGTTCTACGTGGTGGGCAAGGAGACCCATGTGGGCCAAGCCTTCGGCGGGTTGAACCCTAACCTGCTCGTGGCCGAGCTCACCCGGCTGATCGAACTTAACCCGGAGTTGTGTGACGAGGCCCAAGGGGAAGTGACCGTTCCGCCCACATCCCTCAAACAGGCGGACTTGAAGGATACCTACACCGTGCAGACCCCCATTGCCGCCTATGCTTACTACAACGTCTTCACCCACAGCATGAGCCCGAGGGAAATCATGGACAAGATGAAGGAGAAGGCGGCGGAGGCCTTCGACAACGTGATCCGGTATCTGAACCAGGCCTACCAGGAGTTTTGCCGCCGCAGCGGCCATATCTACACCCAACTGCCCTGGAAAAGGCGGGTGTATACCTGGGAGGAGTTTTGCCGTGAGCTCGAGCAGCTGCACGGGGACAAGTTCACACAGCACCTCAGGGAGTACAGCCAGAGGCTCCAGGCTAGCAATCCAGCCCTGGATTTGCGGGAGTTCAACCTGCGCCTGGTGGAAGAGGCCTGGCAGTGGGCCCCGGATAAGAGCCCGGCCATTATTGTGTTCAACTCCTCCACTTTCTTTGCCAGGATCGAGATGACGGGCAAAACCGAAGCGGAGCGCAGGCTTTTGGACAGCGTGCGGGAGGCAGTGGCTGAGCTGGAGCAGCATTCTGACCGTCCCCTTGTAACCAAGATGTTCTACCCCTACATCTCCGATTCCAGCTTCATGGCCCTGGGTGATGAGCGGGAAGAGCTGGAGGCCTTGGAGAAGAACACCCCTGCCTGGGGTGTTAAGTACACGCATCCCATCGAGGACATTGCCGCGGTAAATGTTCCCGTAGTCAACATCGGCACCTTCGGCAAAGACGGCCATAAGTTCACGGAGCGGGTGCACATGCGCCACACCTTTGAGCTGATCCCCAACATCACCTACAGAACCATCAAAAAGCTGCTGGGGGCACCATCCTAGGAGATGAGCGGAAAGGTTACAAGCACAGCGTAGATAAGGAGATGGATGTGACAGCACTTCTGGTACTGATCTATGCAGCTTTTATCAGCCTGGGGCTGCCCGATTCGCTTTTGGGCAGCGCCTGGCCGGTAATGAGGCTGGATCTGGGGGCGCCGGTTAGCCTAGTGGGCTACCTGGCCATGGCGCTGAGCGCGGGGACAGTGGTTTCCAGCCTTCTGAGCAGCCGTTTGGTTGCCCGGTTGGGTACGGCCAAGGTAACCATCATCAGCGTGTTCATGACCGCCGCAGCCCTCTTGGGTTTTGCCTGGGCCAGGCGAACGGCCTTCCTCTTCCTGTTGGCCCTTCCCCTGGGGTTGGGGGCAGGCAGCGTGGACGCAGCCTTGAACAACTTCGTGGCCCTACACTACCAGTCCATGCACATGAATTGGCTGCACTGCTTCTGGGGAGTGGGGGCCACAGCAGGGCCCATGATCATGTCGTTCTTCCTCGCCAGCGGACGCAGCTGGCGGATGGGATACGGGGTGATCGCCGCCCTGCAGTTTGCCTTGGTTGCGGCCCTCTGGGCTTCCCGGGGTCTGTGGCGGGGGAAGGACGGGGCCGGTGCGACTAGAGGGCACACCCGGGCCCTATCTAATCGGGAAGCTCTGAGGCTGCCCAATGTGCCGCTGGCCTTGGTGGCGTTTATCTGCTTCAGCGTTACAGAGATCACCGCTGGGCTGTGGAGCAGCACCTACCTAGTGGGGGTAGAAGGGATGTCCCCCGCTGCGGCAGCCCGCTGGAGCGCAGCCTTTTACGGAGGGATCACCCTGGGGCGCCTGCTTTCGGGGTTCCTCTCCCTTAGGCTTTCCAACCCGGCCCTAATTCGCGGAGGACAGCTGGTCTGTGTGCTGGGGGCGGTGCTGCTTATGCTGCCGCTGCCCGCAAGTATCTCCGCTCTGGGCTTTGTGCTCTTGGGTTTTGGCACCGCGCCCATCTTCCCGGCGATGCTGCACGAGACGCCCCGGCGCTTTGGGGCGAAGGTTTCCGGTGCCATCATGGGCCTGCAGATGGCCGTGGCTTACACCGGAGGCACCTTCGGTTCGCCCCTTTTTGGGGCTTTGGCCGCCCTCACCTCCCTCAAGCTTTTACCCTACTATCTTCTGGCCGCGGTCCTCATTATGCTGGCCGCTTCCGAGCTTTTGGAACGGCGCCTGGCCGCCAGGGGAGGGGGAGCTTAAGGCATTGGCAACAATGGAGAAGGAGAGCCGGTGGGCTCTCCTCTGATTTGTAGGTGATTAGAAGGCGAATTCCATTTGGACTGTGGCGCTTACTTCCACATCCCCCGGGTTGATGGCCGTGCCCACAGCTGCATCGGCCCTATAGGCCACTGCGGTTACCATGGGGGCGTAGGTGCTGTAGCTTTCGTTCATGGTGAGCAGATCGCCCAAGACCAGACCTGCGGCTTCCGCCATGGCCTCGGCCTTAGCCCGCCCCTGCCGAACCGCAAGGCGCAGGGCTTCCAACTGGAGGGCCTGCTTGTCCTGGACATCAAACCTGATACCCTGTACCTGGTTGGCTCCTGCCTTTACCGCCCGGTCGATGATCTCGCCCAGGTTGTCCAGGTCCTGGGTGGTGATGTTGATGCGGTTCTGCACGTAGTAGGTGGTAACCGTCTCTTCCCGATCCGATCCCCGGTTGATCACCTGGGTGGAGCCGTAGATGTTGTAGCCGCTGGTGGACACTTCCTTTTTGGTCAGCCCCAGCTCCGCCAGGGCTGCGAGCACCCGGGCCATGATTTCGGCGTTGGCCTGGGCTGCCAGGTGGGCGGAAGGATCCTGGGTCTCCACACCTAAGGTGATGTAGGCAATGTCAGGGGAGGCGGTAACCACCGCGGTGCCTGTAACCTGCAGGCGCCCCGGCTCTGGACTGGCCTGGGCGGGCAGGGCAGTGCCGAGGACAGCCAGGAGAAGCAGGGTCAGAAGAACCTGGGAGAACAAAGCTTTACGCATAGTGATCTTCCTTTCTTGGCTTGGTTATCTTGCTTTCACCTTATATATCCTTCGAGGGGGCAAAAAGTTTATTGCTTCCGCGCAGTTTTTCTGCAGAATTCGGCCAGGCGCCTTGGGAACGCAAAAAAACAGATTGTAAGCAGATCCCCATCTTGGTAAACTAAACAAAAGAGGTGAGCCCATGGCTGTGGAGAAGCGCAGGCAGTTTGTCATCAATGCAGCCTACTTTGCCATTATTGTAGGTATTGCCTATCTGGCTTTGAAGTATCTTTTGGGTCTGATTGCTCCCTTTGTGGTGGGTTTTATCGTAGCCTTTATACTGCAAAAGAGTATCAATTTCCTCGCCGCCAAGCTGAAGCTGCCCCGGAAATTGGCCGCAGTCCTTTTGGTTCTGGCCTTTTACCTGGTTTTGGGCGTGCTCCTGTTTTGGCTGGGCATGAGCATCTTCGCGGGAGTGAAGGACTGGGTAGAGCGGCTGCCCGCGGTTTACACCCGGGACATCGAGCCGGTGATCATGGACCTGTTCGAAGCCGTGGAGAGGCTGATGGTGCGTTTCGACTTGACTTTAGCCCAATTCTTAGAGGATTTCCATGTCACCTTGTCCCAGTCCTTGGGCAAAGTGGTCTCTGAGGTTTCCTCCCTGGCGATTGCCACAGTCACTGCCGCCGTATCTGCGGTGCCCAAGATGTTCATCGGCGTGATCCTGGCCGTGATTTCTTCCGTGTTCTTCGCCATGGATCTGGAACTTATGATCGACTATTCCCGCACTCTGCTGCCGCCCAAGTGGCAGGGCCTCCCCGGGGAGCTGCGGGCCTTTGCCTCCAACATATTGGGGAAGTACCTGAAGGCTTACGCCCTAATTATGTTGATTACCTTTACAGAGGTGGCCATAGGCCTTTCGATCCTGGGGATCAACAGTGCCATTTCCATTGCCGCCTTCACTGCAGTGGTGGACATTCTCCCCGTTTTGGGCACCGGGGCCATTTTGATTCCCTGGGGCCTGTTTGCCCTCGTCCAGGGTAATCTCTCTTTGGGGCTGGGACTGCTGGTGCTCTATGTACTCATCACCGTAATCCGCAACGTGATCGAACCGCGCCTTGTGGGCCAGCAGATCGGGCTGCACCCCATTGTGGTGCTGCTCTGCATGTATGCCGGGGTGAAGCTGTTTGGGGTGGTGGGGCTGTTTGCCCTGCCCATCACCATCTTGATCGTGAAGCATTTTTATGAGTACGGAAAGGGGGATCCTGCTCCCTAGGGCGCAGGAGGTGCCGTATGGAGAAGATTATTGAGGTTACCGGCCTGGTTAAGTCCTATGGTCTGATCCAGGCTGTGCGGGGGCTTGACTTCTATGTGGAAAGGGGCAAGCTCTTTGCCTTTTTAGGGCCCAATGGAGCAGGCAAATCCACCACAGTGGAGATTCTGAGCACAGCGCTCAAGAAGGATGGGGGAGAGGTGCTGATCGGGGGCTTCAGGCTGGGCCGGGAAGACGAGAAGATCCGGGCCTCCATCGGTGTGGTCTTTCAGCACTCCGTCCTGGACGATAGGCTCACGGTCAGGGAAAACCTGCTCTTTAGGGGCAGTTTTTATGGCCTGAAGGGCACGAGACTTGCCCAGGCCGTGGAGCACGCCGCCCAAGAGGCCGCCGCCTGGGACTTTTTGGACCGGCGCTGTGGGAACCTGTCCGGCGGCCAGCGCCGGCGGGCTGACTTGGCCAGGGCGTTGGTTAATCGGCCCCAGATCCTCTTTTTGGATGAACCCACAACGGGGCTAGATGCCCAGACCCGCCGCGACGTGTGGGCTTTCATCCGCCGCGTGCAGAAAGAAAGCGGCATGACCGTTTTTCTCACCACCCACTACATGGAAGAAGCGGCCCAGGCCGATTACGTATTAGTGATCAACCAAGGACGCATCGCCGCGCGGGGCACCCCCGCCCAGCTCAAAGAAGCCTACGCGGCGGATCAGCTGCGGCTTTATACGGCAAGGCCTGAGGAGGTGAAGGCGGTCCTGGGGGAAATAGGTGTGGGCTGGGTTGAGCAGGCCGATGCCCTAACCGTGACTTTGCCGGGTACCTTGGAGGCCCTGCCTATTTTGGAGCGCTGCCGGGAGTTCCTCTACGCCTTTGAGGTGCTCCAGGGCAACATGGATGATGCCTTTTTAGCCATTATCGGAAAGGAGCAGAGCCTGTGATCGCCTTTGCCGTGCGCAATCTCAAACTCCATTTCCGGGACCGGGCCGCGGTGTTTTTCTCCCTGCTGGCGGTGCTGATTACCATTGGCCTGTACGTGGGCTTTCTGGCCGGCACCCTAACCCAAGACCTGCAGGTACCCGGGGCCCGCTTTCTCATGGACAGCTGGATGATGGCAGGACTCCTGGCGGTCACCACCGTGACCACCACCTTGGGGGCAGCCGGTGTGCTGGTGGAGGATCGGGTCAAGGGCGCAGCTAAGGACTTCCATTGCGCGCCCATCAGGCGCAGCACCATTGTGGGGGGTTACCTGTTATCCGCCGTGGCCGTGGGTGTGCTGATGAGCAGTGGAGCTTTTTTGGCTGCCGAAGCTTACATCCTGGCTAACGGGGGGAAACTGCTGCCTTGGGGAGGCATTTTTAAGGTACTGGGGCTTTTGGTGCTGTCCTCAACTGCTAGCGGGGCTTTAGTTTCCTTTGTAATCTCCTTTCTTAGGACCTTAAACGCCTTTGCGGTGGCCAGTACCGTGGTGGGCACCCTCTCTGGCTTCCTCATGGGCATCTACGTACCCGTGGGACTTTTGCCCAGTGGAGTCCAGGCGGCCATCAAGTTCTTTCCCCTCGCCCATGCAGCGGTGCTCCTAAGGCAGGTGTTTTTAGAGGTCCCCCTGGCGGAAGCCTTCGCCGGGGCTCCTAGTGAGGTGGCGCTCCGCTTCCAAAGGGAGCTTGGCGTGGTGTTCACCTGGGGAGAAGGGTTGATCAGTTCTGCAGTTAGTGTGGGCGTGCTGGCGGGCACTGCGGCCCTGTTTTTCAGTTTAGCTGTGTGGCGGATGTTGAAGGAGTAATCATTGGGAGGTACAGTCAGTGGTTGAGCTGGATATTGTAAGGGAAATAGCGGTGGGCGCAGGGGAGATCCTCCTGCAGAAACTGGAAGCGGGGGTGGCGGTGGAGGCCAAAGGGGCAATCGACTTGGTCACCGATGCCGATAAAGCTTCGGAAGCATTTGTGGTGGCAGAGCTGCGGACCAGATACCCAAGTCACGGCATTTTGGCAGAGGAAGGGGGCCGCAGCGCAGGTTCCAGTGATTTTCTGTGGGTGGTTGATCCTTTAGACGGCACCACCAACTTTGCCCACGGCTTGCCCTATTTCTGCGTATCCATTGCCCTGGTCAAGGGGACGGAGGCGGTCTTGGGTGTGGTGTATGACCCTGTGCGGCGGGAGTGTTTTGCCGCGGAAAAGGGCAGCGGTGCCTTTCTAAACGGGCGGAGGCTGGCCGTATCCACCACTCAGGCGGTGCAGGAGAGCCTCCTGGCTGCAGGCTTCCCCTACGATATTGCCACCTCGGAGCGGAATAATCTGGAGCCCTTTGCCCGGGTCAGCAGGGCTTCGCAGGGGGTGCGCTCCCTGGGAGCCGCTGCCTTAGATCTCTGCCAGGTGGCCGCAGGAAGGTTGGATGCCTTTTGGGAACTGGCCTTACAGCCCTGGGATCTGGCTGCCGGGGGGCTCATGGTCTTGGAAGCAGGCGGCACAGTCACAAGCTGCGCAGGCGAAAGGTTCAATCCCCTGGGCCATGATATCTGCGCTTCCAACGGACGGATCCATGGAGAACTGCTGGCCCTGATCGGCCTGCAGCCCAGGTAAAGGAGTGAGGTAATGGACAGCAGCGCCGGAAAGGGCAGGGGGGCTATACATCCTGGGGTGCGGCACTTGGTGGGTAGCTCCGCGAGCAGTAAAGGTGTGGCGGTGAACTTGCTCTTGGTGGTAGCCAAACTGGCCGCGGGCCTCTTGGCGGGGAGCGTTTCTGCCGTGGCCGATGCCCTGAACAATCTCATGGATGCAGCCGGGTCCTTAATTGCCTGGGCTGGATTCAAAATGGCCGGAAAGAAAGCCGATCAAGAACATCCCTTTGGACACGGCCGCTATGAGTACCTGGCAGGCTTGGGGGCGGCAGTGCTCATTATGGTGGTAGGCTTGGAGCTGGGCAGAAGCGGCATCACGGAAATTCTGCGCCCCACTCCCCTCAGGCTGAGCCCACTGCTGTTAGCGGTGCTGCTCCTTTCCATCGGGGTCAAGCTGTGGATGGCCGCCTACTACGGCCGCCTAGGCCGGAGGATGGGCTCTTCTGCCCTGAAGGCCGTGGCCGCGGACAGCAGAAACGATGTCGTAGCCACAGGAGCGGTACTGATCAGCGCTTTGCTCTTCCACTTTACCGGGCTGCAGCTGGACGGCTGGGCCGCGGTGCTCATCTCCTTGTTCATCATCTACAACGGCTGGGGGTTGGTAAAGGAGACTGTGAGCCAACTCGTGGGCGAAGCTCCCCCACCTGAGCTGGTGGATTACATCGCCGAAAAGATCTCCCGCCATGAGCAGGTGCTGGGTATTCACGACCTGATCGTCCACGATTACGGCCCCGGCAGGCGCTATGTGAGCGCCCATGTGGAAATGCCGGGAGATGAGGATCCGCTGGTCACCCATGCCATCATCGATTCCATCGAACGGCGCTTTCTCGAAGAAGATCAGATCCATCTGATCATCCACTACGATCCTGTTCCCCGGGAATGAGCCCGGGGCTTTTCATTTATCGCCGTGCATAAAAAAATTAATGATAAACATAAAAACCTTATTGACTCTCATAAAGCCATCTGCTATGCTGGAACCAGAACGAACTCAAGGAGGTTGCCCAGATGGAAGGAAGGGAAGTGCGGGAGAACCTGAAATTCGCCCAGGCGGTGAACAAGGTGCTCAAAGTCTTCTACTACGCCGGGCTGGCGGCACTGGTGTTACTGGCGTGCCTGGCCGCCTTTGCCCTGTTCGGCCCTGAGGGGGTCTTCCAGCCCGAACGCTTCAGCGGTCGGCTCTTCACCTTTGAGCTCAATGGTATTGTGCGTTTCCAGGTGGGGGGCGGGCAGCTGGACGGAAGCGGCAGCCTACGGCGGGTGTATTTGAGCATTGCCCTGGCCGCGGCCGTGTACGACTTGCTGTTCCTTTATCTACTGCGGCGCCTGCGGGGGCTGCTGGAGACGGTGGTAGCCAAAAACCCCTTCCACCGGGGTAATCCCCGGCGGATTCGGGATCTGGGTTCCGCGGTTACGGCAGCCGCCTTCCTCATCCCGGGAGCCAACAGCTATGTGGCCTGGCAGATGATCCGCTCCTTCAACTTGACTGGTTTTTCTGTGCTGTACACTCCCGATTTGAAGCTGGTGTTCGCCGGACTGCTCCTGCTGATCCTCTCCGCCGTTTTCGACTACGGCTGTTACCTGCAGGAAGAAATGGATCAAATTGTGTAGGAGGACGCCATGCCCATAATCGTGCGACTTGATCGGGTGCTCGCGGACCGCAAAATGACCCTCACCGCCCTGGCCGAACAGGTGGGCGTGTCTCTGGTCAACCTGTCCAACCTGAAAACGGGCAAGGTCAAAGCGATCCGCTTCAGCACCCTGGAGGCCATCTGCAGAGTACTGGAGTGCCAGCCGGGAGATATTTTGGAATACGCCGAAGAAAGGGCCGGAGATTAACTCCGGCCCTTTTTCATCCCAGTTGAACATTGCCACAACCAGGCTTGGCTGTTACCATTAAGAGAAAGGAACCTGGAACGTTTAAAGCGAGGTTTGGAACATGCAGAGGATCGTCCTGGGCATTTTGGCCCATGTGGATGCGGGCAAAACAACCTTATCCGAGGGCATGCTCTACCTAAGCGGCCAGATCCAGCGTCTGGGCCGGGTGGATAAGGGCGATGCTTTTTTGGACACCCACGATCTGGAGCGGGAGCGGGGTATTACCATCTTCTCCAAGCAGGCCGTTTTTGAGTTCCGGGGCACCGAGTTTTTTCTCCTGGACACTCCGGGCCATGTGGATTTCTCCACAGAGATGGAGCGGACGCTGCAGGTTTTGGACTGCGCCATTTTGGTGATCAGTGGGGCCGATGGGGTGCAGGGGCATACCGGCACCATCTGGCGCCTGCTGGCCTTGTACCAGGTTCCGGTCTTTCTGTTCGTGAACAAGATGGATCAGCCCCAGGCAGACCGGGCTGCCCTTTTGGCGGAACTGCGCAGTGCTTTGGACCAGCATTGCGTGGATTTTGCCGCCCCGGACTTTGAGGAGCAGGTGGCCGTCTGCGATGAGCAGCTGATGGAGGAGTTCCTGACCGCCAACCACCTGCCCGCGCCCAGGATTCAAGAGGCCATTGCCCGGCGCAGTGTATTCCCTGTGTACTTCGGTTCGGCCTTGAGGCTGGAAGGCGTTTTGGAGTTCATGGAAGGCCTGGCGGCCTACGCCAAGGCCCCCAGTTATCCCCAGGAGTTTGGGGCACGGGTCTTTAAGATCTCCCGGGATGAGCAGGGCAACCGCCTGACCCACCTGAAGATTACCGGCGGCCGCCTCAAGGTCAGGGATCTGGTGGGCAACGGCGACTGGGAGGAGAAGGTGCACCAGATCCGCCTCTACTCGGGGGAAAAATACCAGGTTGTACAGGAAGCGGAGGCGGGGGCGGTGTGCGCGGTAACCGGACTGAGCCGCGCCAAGCCCGGAGACGGGCTGGGGATAGACGAGGGCGCGCCCCCACCTGTTTTGGAGCCTGTTTTGTCCTACCGCATCCTTTTGCCCCCGGGCTGTGAGGCCCGTACCGTGCTGCCCAAGTTGAAAGAGCTGGAGGAAGAAGAGCCTGCCCTGCGCATCGTGTGGCAGGAACAGCTTCAAGAAATCCAGGTCCAGCTCATGGGCGAAGTGCAGATCGAAATCCTCCAGCGCCTGATTGCCGAACGCTTCCACGTACGGGTGGAGTTCGATGAGGGGCGCATCCTCTACCGGGAAACCATTGCCGGCCCCGTGGAGGGAGTGGGCCATTTCGAGCCCATGGGCCATTATGCCGAGGTACACCTGCTCTTGGAGCCCGGCCCCCGGGGCAGCGGGGTGGAGCTGGCCAGTATCTGCAGCGAAGATGTGCTGGCCAAGAATTGGCAGAGGCTGGTGCTCACCCATCTCCAGGAAAAGACCCACCTGGGCGTGCTCACCGGTTCCCCCCTCACTGATGTGAAGATCACTTTGGTTTCCGGCCGGGCCCATAAAGAGCATACCGTGGGCGGCGACTTCCGGGAGGCGACCTACCGCGCGGTGCGCCAAGGGCTGCAGGAAGCCGAAAGCATCCTTTTAGAACCCTATTACTCCTTCCGCTTGGAAGTACCCGAAAAGCAGGTGGGGCGGGCCATGAGCGATATCGAGAAGATGCAGGGCCAATGGGAGTTGGCTGCGCCCAAGGGGGATATGGCCGTTTTGGTGGGTACGGTGCCGGTTGTGAACATGCGTAACTACCATAAAGAGGTGGCCGCCTATACCCGGGGATTGGGCCGTCTGTGGCTGAGCGTAGAGGGCTACCGGCCCTGCCACAACGGGGCGGAGGTGGTGGCCGCCTTGGGCTATGATGCAGAGCGGGATCTGGATAACCCCTCGGGATCAGTCTTCTTTTTAGGCGGCACCAGTGTTGTGGTGCCCTGGCACCAGGTGAAGCGCTACATGCATTTGGAACCCTTTCTGGCGTCCCAGCAGGAGGAGGGGGCTGGGGAAAGGGAGCCGCGTCCGGGGCCAAGTAGGCGGTCTTTCTCCCCAGATGACTACGAGGATTGGGGTTATTGGGATACGGCAGCCAACCGGGGGAAAAAGCCGGGTTGGAAGCGGGCAAGGCCCGCTGAAGAGAGTAGGCAGCCGCCTGCCGCGCCTGCGGAGCAGCGGGAGCAGTACCTGCTGGTGGACGGCTATAATGTGATCCACGCTTGGCCGGAACTAAAGGAGCTTGCGGACCAAGATATGGATATCGCCCGCACTAGGCTTTTGGATGCCCTCAGCAGCTATCAGGGCGTGAAGAAAAACAAGATTATGGTGGTGTTCGACGCCTACGGCGTACCGGATCGACCCGTGGCTGAGATCATTGATCACCACAACATCAAAGTGGTGTATACCAAACCATCCCAGACCGCGGACGAGTACATCGAAAA
The DNA here is from genome assembly GCA_029776155.1 of Bacillota bacterium. GTDB lineage: Bacteria > Bacillota > Limnochordia > Darwinibacteriales > Darwinibacteriaceae > DTU010. The sequence continues at coordinate 17,555 of JAKOTU010000007.1, forward strand.
ATTCGCCCATGATCACCGGAGAGAATACCAAATCGTAGTGGCTACCAGCGATGCTCTGCAGCAGGTTATCCTGAGGAGTTCAGGCTGCCTTTTGCTCTCCGCGCTGGAGCTTAAAGAGGAGGTGGAGGCGGTGCAGGAAAAGGCGCACAGGGCTAGTCTGCAGCGCCAGGGCATCCGCCGCAGCTCTTTGGAGGAAAACCTGGATCCGGAGATCAAGGAACAGATGGAAAAGCTTAAGGATAACGGCAGGGGAGGCAGCTGAGATGCTGGACAAGGTGAAAAACGAGTTGAAGGCGCACCGCAACCCGGAAAAGATGGTGTTCCTGCCCCGCTTTTTCCAAACCCAGCCCGGAGGCTACGGGGAAGGGGATATCTTCTGGGGCGTTTCCGTTCCCGATCAACGCCGGGTGGCCCGCCGCTTCTACCGGGAAATCTCCTTGGAAGAGCTGAAGCTGCTGCTGCTGCAGGATCCCGTCCACGAATGCCGCTTTACCGCCCTGGCCATGTTGGTTGCCAAGTTTGAACGGGCCAAGACAGAGGAGGAGCGCCGGGCAATGGTGGAGCTTTATCTGGCCCACGCGGACTTCGTGAACAACTGGGATCTGGTGGACGCCTCCGCTGACAAACTCTTGGGAGCCTACCTTGCGGACAAGGAGCGCAGCATCCTTTGGGAGTTGGCTCGCTCCGGCCACCTGTGGAGGCAGAGAATCGCGGTGATCGCCACCTTCTATTTCATTAGGCGGAACGATTTTAAGGATTTCTTTGAGCTGGCCGAGTTCTTTTTGGACCATGAACACGATCTGATCCACAAGGCCGTGGGCTGGATGCTCCGGGAGGTGGGCAAGCGGGATTTTGAGGCCGCTTATCACTTTCTGAAGCTGCACTACCGCAGGATGCCCCGCATCATGCTGCGCTACGCTATAGAAAGATTCGAACCCCAGCTCAGGCAGGACTTCCTACAGGGCAAGATCTAAGAAAGCCAGGCCTGTTTCAGCCTGGCTGCTAGTTATGCTCTAGAGCTGCGCTGGGCGGATGTGGCAGATGTGTTCGCATGGGATCACTGTCAGCTCCAGCCTGGGATCTGTTTCCGCAACTTCTAGAAAGGTCTCCCCGATTGCCCTCAGGAAGCCTGAGATTTCCCCGCATCTGGTAGCTACGATTACCCTGCGGTCCAGCAGGGGTACCAGCCCTTCCGGGCAGCGGCAGCAGTCCTGTGCCATGGCTATTCCTCCCTCGGTCCGGATCTGGGGATGCGCACGAAGCAAATCTCCCTGCAGCGCACCACAATGGGCTGGGCATGTTTGCCCTCCTGGAGGGTGATGGAGTTGTCCCCAACAAAAACAAGTCTGCCCGAGACCACTCCGCAGGGCGTGGTCACCTCGACGAAGCGGTTGATGAAGTCTCTAAGTGTGGCGGGGCAGGGGCACGGATCCCTTTTGGGCGGTGGAGGGGGTGGCAGCTGCGGGGGAACACAGAGCACATCTCCAGGGAAGATGATGCTGGGATTGGGAATGTGGGGGTTGGCGGCGATTAAAGCGTCCAGGGACACTCCAAAGCGCTGGGCGATGAAAAACATGGTATCCCCCGGCACAACAGTGTATCTTCCAGTAAAGCCTGGCGGGCAGCTTGTGGGCACCCGGGGAAAGCCTTGGGGGGTAGGATACATAGAGGTTTTCCTCCTCTCTGATAACTAGCACTGCTAGTATATGCCCGGGCAGGGCGCGGGGGACTAGGAGTGCAGTGCTAGATCGCAAGGTCAGTTCTGCAGCTGGAGGGAGTAGTGTTTGATGCGCTGGTAAACCGCCTCCCTGTGTGCCCCATCCAACACTCTAGGTTGGACTCCAGAAATGTAAGCGGGGATGATGGTCAGGTCGCGTACCCCCTCCTTGGAGAGGGTAAACTCAAGGAGCATAGTCTCCCAGGTGCTGGGCAGATCAAGATCGAACACGAAGTTGCCCAGGCTGTAGGCAAGCACGCTGTTTTCGTAAAACTCCAGGCCCTGCAGTACGTGGGGGTGGTGGCCGAGGACTAGATCTGCTCCCGCGGCTGCAGCTGCATGGGCCAAGTTCCTCTGTTCCGGTGTAGGCTCGTGCACGTACTCCCGGCCCCAATGCAGGCTCACCACTACCACGTCCGCGATTGCTTTCAATCTCTGCACATCCTCCACAACTAGCTCCAGCTCCGCGGGGGCTACGCCGGGCTCTTCGCGAGTTGCCCGCCAGCTGATGGGCTCCCGGGCGTGGACAAACCACATTTCCGTGTAGGCCAAAAAGCCCACCGTGACCCCGCGTATTTCCCTGAGGAGAGGGGAACGGGCTTCGTAGATGTCGCGCCCGGCTCCCACCCAGTCCAGGCCGTACTCCCTCAAGAGCCGCATGGTTTCCAAGAGGCCCTCGTGATGGTAGTCCAGTGCGTGGTTGTTGGCCAGGGAGAGCACGTCCAGCCCGGCAAAGGCCAGTCCTTCCACGGCCTGGGGTGGGGCTTGGAACATGTTGATAAAACGCCCCCGGTCGCCAATGGGGGATTCTAGGTTGGCAAAGCTTAAATCAGCTTGGCGCAGAACAGGCGCCGTTTCGGCAAAGGGGTATTCCCAGCCCTGCTGGAGAGCCGCTCTTTTCACATCCCGATCGAGCATAATGTCGCCGGCGGCCACAAGTGTTATCTCACCAGCCCAGGGATCCGCATAGGAGCTGCGGGGTGACAAGGGGAGGGCACCCGCCGGGTAACCCAGCCGGATCTGCACCCAATCCCTCAGCCGGCCCAGGATATTTCTTGGTTTACGGCTTAAGTAGAGGGGGCGGGTCAGGGGGTAGGCGAGGGGCTCAGTCCCGCAGCGCCTAGGATCAATACCATCTAAAGGCAGCACCCTTACCGCCGGTTTTCGCTCCTGCAGGGGGATAATCCCCAGGGCAGCTCTCCCTTCCCGGAGCTGCTCCACAACTTCCCCGGAAGAGAGGTACTGTACCGGCTGTTCCCACCAGGGAAAACCGGGGAGGGCCAGCTCCTGGGCGACCAGGATTTGCCCGGGAGCCGCGCGGAGCAGAGCGGTGAGCTCATCCGAAGCCAGGTCCCACCGGGAATCGAAAAACGGCACCACGACGGCGGGCACAAGATAGCCGAGGCGCCAGCGGACTAGGTTCGAGGGGGGCGGCTCCAGCTCCACCAGATAATCCAGCTCTCCAGCCAGAAGCATTTCTGCCAGTAGATCCGCCGGCCCGAGCACCACTTTGCCCAAGCCTCCTTCCGGGAACAATTTTTCCACCAAGTGGGCTGAAGCCGCGGCCAAGCCCACAACAGGGGGCGGAGTGGGGCCGGCCAGCCAAGCCGCCAAAGTGAGCAGCCCCCCCAGAGCCAGAAAGATCAGGACGGGGACCAAGAGCAGCGTCTGCTGGCGCACGATGAACACGTACATGCTTTTCCCCTCCTGGTAATATATACTGCTTGGGGGAGTGGGGAATGCAGAGGTTCCTGCACAGCGCCGGGGAAGTGTGGTAGAATTAAGTTGTGCTAAGAATTGGGTTGTCTTACTGCAAACGTTAGTATACAATGAATGTATACAGGAGATGGGCCATGTTCTTCATTGGTATTTTCGGAATCCAGACTAAGGAAGAAACCATCAGAACGGAACAGGCTGTAACCTGCCCGCTCTGCGGGGCCTATGACCGTTACGAGGTAATTCGGGCCTACACCTACTTTCACATCTTCTTCATCCCAGTTTGGAAATGGAACAAGCGCTACTTAATCCGCACCCGCTGCTGTGGCAGGATCTGTGCTTTGGATCAAGAGGTGGGCAGCAGAATTGAACGGGGCGAAGCGGTGACCATTACCGCCCAGCACCTGAGCTGTAGCGAGCCTCGGGGCCACTTTTGTCCCAGCTGCGGTGCCCAGCTGCACCAGTCCTTCAACTACTGTCCCTACTGCGGAAACAGGATCTAGCTCTTACCTCGGTATTACAAAGCAATCGCGGTTCCTTGGCGAATGGGTAACATGGACGCGCTATAATAACATGGCTGCTTACTGTTTTTCCGTTTGTGCTCCTAGCAGTGTTTTGGGTTGGGGGATCCAAAACTACATATTTGGCAAACCATGAGAAATCATGGGACGCAAAGCTACAGGGGCTAAGCACAACATTGTGTATGCCAGCCAGTTGCGGTTTTTGAGTGTGAAGCGATGCTTTCTAACTGCCTGGTTGGGGAGCATTTTTTTGTGTCTTAGGGGGTTGGGTATGTGTTCAGCAGATTTTTTGTCCAGTTTAATTACTGAAGAGTCGCAGGAGTCCGAAAGACTGAAACAAGTTCAACTTGAGCGAAAGGAGCAGGATCAAACGGGCCGTTTGGCCGTCATCCAAGGCAGGCTGTATATGGAAGAGCCCACGGGCAGGGGAACCTGGCCGGTGCTTGTGCCCGGGCCCAGGGTGCAGCTGCGCCAAGGGAAAGGGTACCTGAAAGGGCCAGTGGTTTTGGAGCACATCCAGGACCTTACCATCACCCTGGAGCATGAACCTCCCGTGAGCGATTTTGAGGTGATCGTGTCCCGGGATAAGATGAAGGTGGTCCTCAAGACTTGGTTTAGGCCTGGGACTATTTACAAGCTCTGCGACACAGATTTTCAGCAGCGTCTGGTGCTCAAGGCCGAGCCCGCGGGAACGGTGCCGCCCAAGCCCCTTGATCCCGCCGTGGTGCTGGCGCGCCTGGGGGAGCTGGGTATTCGGCCGGAGTTCATCCAGCTTGCCGAGCTTAAGCAGGCCTGCTTGGGCTGCAGGGATGCGGAAGTGGTGGTGGCCCGCGGAGTGGACCCAGTTCCACCCGTGGACGGCCGGGTCGAGTTGGTCTGCAGTCTACAGCCCAGAATTCCCCGGGAGGAACAGGGAGATCGGGTGGACTTCTTGGACCGGGGCAGCTTTAACGCGGTTAATGCTGGAGATGTCCTGGCTTATCTGCATCCTGCGCTTCCTGGAAAAGCGGGGCTGAACGTGTGCGGCGAGGAAGTGCCGCCCCGGCCTCCCCGGGAGCCGCGCTTGGCTGCGGGCCCCGGGGTAAAGCTGATCCGGGGAGGCAGGATTGCCGTCGCGGAAGTGACCGGCCGCCCCCTCTACAGGAAGGGTGTCCTGCAGGTCAACCCGCAGCTGGTGATTGGGCGCAATGTGAACGTGATCACGGGCAATGTGGACTTCAAAGGCGATGTCCTGATCATGGGCGATGTGGAGGAATCCTTGACTGTAAAGGCCGGAGGCATGGTGGAGGTGTGCGGCAGTGTGTATCATGCCTCTGTGCTGGCCGAAGGAGGGGCAAGGGTAGTCGGCAAGCTCATTGGAGGTTCAGTGGTGGCGGGAACCAGGCATCCGGGATTGGCCAAAGCGCTGAAACTGCTGCATGTGCTGGAGCGCGATCTGGAACAGCTGTTGGCCGCCTTGCATCAGCTGGAGGGGCACCTCAGCTCTGCGCACTGTGCGCCCCGGCGGAGCGACGGTTATCTGATCAAGCTGCTTTTGGAAACCCGCCTGGTCCAGATTCCCAAGCGCTTTGCAAGGCTTGCGGAGCTGCTGGCCGAAGAAGAGCTGGCCTGCTGTGGTGAGGAGCTTCTAGACCTCTGCGCCGCGGTGCGCTTCATTGCCCGTAGGTTCCTCGGCGCAGCGCCCCTGGAATTCCAAGGCCCGGAGGAGGTGGCCCGGCATCAAGGGCAGCTGCGCGCTTTTGCTTCCCGGCTGGAGGAATGCCTGGAGAGCGAAGCCGATGTGGAAGCCCATTACTGTCAAAACGCCAAGATCGAGGCTACAGGGAATGTGATCATCGAAGGCCCCTTAACCTATGACTGTGAGATCGTGGCCGGCAAGGAGCTGCACCTATCTGGGCAGTGCCGCAGCGGCTCTTACCACGCCGAATCCGGCATCTACGCCCAAACGGTGGGCTCCAAGGGCATGGGCATCACTACCCTCTCGGTGGGAGAAGAGGGCGTGATCGCTGCCCAGAGGTTTTATCCTGGGGTGAGACTGCGTATCGGCTCGCTGCAGGACGTGCTGGATGCCGACGTTTACAACCGGTTGTATTATGTACGCGAAGGAAAGCTGCTGAGCAGGCACTATGGGCAAGGGCTCAGGCGATCCTAGTCGTTTAGGGCGAACCGTGGGGTTCGCCCTTCTGCTCAGGGGGAAAATTCCGGGTCAGGGAGGGAATTAGGACCCAGGGGGCGAAAATGTTCGTTAAAAAAGGGTGTCAAAACTATGATAAGGGGTAATGGGGATGAGGAACCAGCTGTCGGAGTTGGAGCATCTGGATCTGCAGGCCGCGCAGGACAAAATCCGTGAGCTGGAAGAAGCCCTGGCTTGGGAGCGGAAGCTGCTGCGGACCATCATTGACAATCTGCCCACGGCCATTTACGCCAAGGATCCGGAGGGGCGCAAGATTTTGGCCAACCGGGTGGATCTGGAAAATCAG
>JAKOTU010000038.1 GCA_029776155.1 Bacillota bacterium
ACTAATGGTTCGAGGGCTTGACCTACTACAATGGGATAGACGCTGTGCAGTTTTGAAGGTATTTTCTTGGTGGCGATAGCGAAGGGGAAACACCTGTTCCCATTCCGAACACAGCAGTTAAGCCCTTCAGCGGCGATGGTACTGCCACATCTCGTGGTGGGAGAGTAGCTCGCTGCCAAGATTAATTTCCACCCCGCACTATGTGCGGGGTTTTTGTTTATCTGCAGAAATACGAAAAACCCGCCGTGGGCATCCACGGCGGGTCTATTTGGCAGTTTCTTGGTGGGCAGAGAGGGACTCGAACCCCCGACCTCTACGATGTGAGCGTAGCGCTCTAACCTGCTGAGCTATCTGCCCATTTCCTATTTTATTTTACTGCTGCCAGGTTACTCTGTCAAGCCTCGCTGTGCATTCTTGGAATCCCTGAAGAGAATATAGCATTTGGTGTCAAAGGTCTTGCCCAGCGCCTTGGCGTACAGCCTGAGGGTCTTCACGTACTGAAAACCCAGCTTGTTGATGACCCGTTGGGAGCGGATGTTGTGCACGAAATGCCCGCAGGTTAGGGCGTCCAATTCAAGTTCGCCGAAGCAGTAATCAATCACAGCCCTGGCCGCCTCAGGCATCAGCCCCTGTCCCCAGTAGTCCTTGGCCAGGACAAATCCCAAGTCTTTGATGCGCAAACCTCTGAATTCCGGCTCATGGGCGGCCCACGAGTTATGGAAACCCAGGGAGCCGATCACCTTTCCCGCTTGCCTGTGCACGATGGCGAAGACATCCTTTTCTGCCTTGAACCTGGCCAGCACGGCCCGGGAATCTTCCAGGGTTCGATGGTGGGGCCAGCCCGCCATTTCGCCCACCCCAGGGACCGAGGCGTAAGCAAAAAAGTCCTCAAGATCGCTATCTTGAAAAGGTCTCAATAACAGGCGCTCCGTCTGCAGCACCACACCTGAGATGTCAATCGTAATCTCCACTGTACTCCCCCTGCCAACACATGGCGTTAGAGGTATTATATACCATCTTAGCCTTGAAGGGGAGAATCAAGTACGCGTCGGCGCACTTCCGCTTGGACGGAAGTCCCGTGGTGTTCCTTGGACTGAGCTTCGGGGCGGGCTTTGTGGAAGCGGAAGAGGTAAAACAGCTCCCGCCACGCCCAGTGCAGCTGGAAGCCCTGCACATGCTCCCAAGGCAGGGCGGCAAAGGGGGGACGGCAGAGGTAAAGGTTGTTCATCTGCGCGACTCGGCTGCCCCAAAACGTTCGGCGCCTCTTCTCGGACATGCCCTCATCTCCCACCACAATGGGCGCCCCAGGTTTGGCCACGCGCACCATTTCCCTGAGTGCTCCAGGCACATCACCGAACATGTTGATGCCGCCGAAATGGAAGACGGCATCGAAGGTGTTGTCCGCAAAGGGGAGATGGCAGGCATCAGCCTGGACCAGATGGACGGGAATGGGCAGCACCTGGGCCCGCCTACGGGCTGTCTGCAGCATGGCTGAACTGAGATCGATACCCACGATCTCTCCCCTGGGTCCTAGGGCTTCAGCAAGCAGGGGCAAGTTGGCGCCGGTTCCTAAGGAGACTTCCAGCAGCAGTCCGCCTGCAGGGGGATCGAGGAGTTGTACCAGCCGCCTGCGCTGCGCCGGTTCCCAGCAGCCGACAAGCAGGCTCAGGAGGAAAATGGACCGATCGTATGTGCGCGCTGTTTCCAGGCCATACTGCTGCTGAAAGTACTGGTCGATTGCCGACACCTGCTCTTCCCGGACCAGGCTGGGTATACCGTCGTGAAGGGGATACTCGTGTGCCCTTGACCGGAGGGTATTCCCAACAAGACTGAGGGCAAAGCCGGTGTAAGGGCAGCGCAACAGGGGCAGGAGGCTTTCTAGTGGGGCGGTGGTCATAGTCCTAACCTCCCACGCTCAGACCAGGGCGGATAAGCTGCCGAAGCGCTGCATCTTGGGCAGCCTGGGCACCCGCGGCCTAGTCCTGGTTTTTTCTGGCAGGGGAAGGGTGCGGCCCTTGACATAAGCTTCCAGTTGACTGATGGTCAGAAGCGTCACAGCGATCTCCTCCTTTGACTTTTCTGTCTACATTATGACAAGGAAAGGACTCACCAAGAACGGTCGCTGAGCGCATTTTCCATCGGCCTTAAGTCCGAGGGCCACTTCGGCTGGAGATGCACAAGGCAGGAGTTGTGGACCTACACGTGGAAAGCACTGGGTGAATAGCATGCAGGGAGGTGACGGTTATGGAATGCCTGGTGTGTCGGGATTTGGTCCAGGGTGAGGGGCTGGAGTTTTGGGGGGTGACCATCTGCCAGCGGTGTGAAGGAAGACTGATGGGCCTCACCGCGGGTCAGCCCGAGTATGACCTGTATGTAGGGGCCCTGCGCAGCATGTGGGAGCAGCGCCTGAGGGCATTCCGTGACCGCCGCCTCAAGGATGGTGATCAGCTGTGAACCAGCAGGAGGCCCCCTTTTGGGAGGCCTTGACCGCCTACGCACGCCAAGGAGTCGTTCCCTTCCATACCCCCGGGCACAAGCTGCGGCCAGGGGCGTTTACCCGCCTGCAGAAGGTCATAGGCCCAGGGTTTTTCGCCGTGGATCCCTCTGATGAGGTTGAGGCTCCGGCCCTGGAACATGACTTTCTGGAGGCCTTAGCCCGTGCCCAAGAGCTGGCGGCCCAGCTCTTCGAAGCGCGCCAGACCCTATTCTTAGTCAATGGAACAACCGGCGGGCTGCACTTTTTGCTGCTGCCTACGCAGGGGACCGTGCTTTTTCCCCGCTTTTCCCATCAGGCCGTGTACTCAGCCATGGTGCTCTCCCAGGGCAGGGCTGCCTACCTTCCCGCCAGCTATGATCCGGAGTGGTTGATCCCCCTCCCTCCTGCGGTAGGTGAGGTGGCCCAGGCCCTGGACGAACTAGAGCCCGAAGCGTTGGTGATCACCCATCCCACCTATTACGGAACGGTCAGCAACCTAGAAGCCGTGGGCAAGCTGGCCCAGGAACGAGGCGTGTTGCTGTTTGTTGATGAGGCCCACGGGGGGCATTTCCATTTTTCTCCAGAGCTGCCAAGACCGGGGCTCAAATGCGGAGCAGATGCGGTGGTCCAGAGCACCCATAAAACCTTAGGTTCCCTTACCCAGACTTCCATGCTGCACAGTAACAACGATTTCTGGTTCGCCAAAGTGGTACAAGCCCAGCAGGTGCTGCAGACCACCAGCCCTTCCCTGCCCTTTTTGGCTGTTTTGGATGAAATCCGGCGGGAGCTGGCTGTGCAGGGGCGGGAGCTTGTGGGTAAGGCGGTGGAACTTGGCAGGCAGGGTCGGCGCCACTTGGCTGAACTCAAGGGAGTAGAAGTGCTTCCAGAGCGGCTGCAGGCCGATCCGACCAAGATAGTATTCTCCCTGCGCCAACTGGGCTTGACCGGGATTGAAGTTGAGCGGATCCTGAGGGTGGATTATAATATACAGGTAGAGTTAAGTGACTATTATAGCGTTTTAGCTTTGGTTTCTGTGGGAGATACGCCGGAGAGCATTGAAAAGCTGGTCCATGCGGTGCGCGATCTCGTTTCCCGCCGGGCCCACTTGGGCAAGGGAGCTCTGCCCCGCTATACCCTCCAATTTCCCAAGCTGCCGCCGGCTGCATTGAGTTTGCGGGAAGGTTTTTACCACGCCAAGGAGCCCATTCCCCTCCAGGAGGCGGTGGGCCGGCTCAGCGGAGGATTCCTCACCCCTTATCCTCCAGGTGTCCCCCTAATTGTACCAGGAGAAGTGTTCACAGCGGAAATTGTGGACTACGCCCTCTGGTGTACCCGGATCGGCTGGTCCCTCAGGGGATTACTGCCCGGGCAAAACGTTCTGGCAATAAAGGAGATTGGGGGTCTCTGCAGAACAGTACGGTAAGGAGAATCGGTCTATGCATAGGGGATTATTCATTACACTCGAGGGTATAGATGGGGTGGGTAAAACCACCCAGGCCCTGTTGCTTAGAGAGTACCTGGAGCAAAAAGGTCATACCGTGGTGCACACTTTTGAGCCTGGGGGAACCGAGCTGGGCAGCAGGATCCGCCAGTTGCTTTTGGATCCCGCACACACGGAGCTGTCGTCCATGACTGAGATTCTCCTTTATGCCGCGGATCGGGCCCAGCACGTCCATGAAAAGGTGCGGCCGGCGCTTACGGCGGGGAAGACCGTTGTGTGTGAACGCTTTGTGGACTCTTCCTTGGCCTATCAAGGTTATGGCCTGGGCCTGGGGCTGGAGGCCATCAGGGCCGTGAATCACTGGGCCACGGGAGGACTAGAGCCCGATCTGACCATCTACTTGGATGCGGATCCCGCAGTGTGCCTGGCCAGAACCAAGAAAGACCGAATTACCCAGCGTGACTTGGATTACTACGCCCGGGTCAGAAAGGGCTTTTTGACCATGGCCCAAGCTGCGTCCGGGAGAGTGAAAGTGATCTCGGCCACGGGGACCGTGGAAGAGGTAGCTGCCCAGGTCCTCCAGGCCGTGGAAGGAGTGGTCCGATGAAACTTCTGGTCACCATTGTCCAGGACCAAGATGTGCCCGCTTTGATCGAAGCCCTGATGGAAAGGGACTTCCGCGCCACCAAACTGGCCAGCACAGGGGGCTTCTTGCGGGCAGGCAACACTACGCTGCTCATCGGGGTGGAAGATGATAGATTAGATGAAGTTATTACCCTGATCAAAAACACCTGCAAGGGTACGGAGCGGGGCGAACCTGCTGTATCCGTGGGCGGTGCCACAGTGTTCAGCGTTGATGTGGAGAGGTTTGAGCGGATTTGAGGATCAGCAAGACGGGCGCGCGCCGGGAAGGGGCTGTGCCGAGAAGCAGAGGCAAAGTGAGAAATTCGCCTGCTCAACCCGTTTTTGGGGAGGTGCTGCGCGCCGAACAGGCCCAAGGCCTGGACTTGGCCGCCGCCTTAACGGAGATCGATGATTATGCTCGGCAGCTTATGCAGAGCCCCGTCTTGGCCAACTTGCTGCGCTACAAGCGCCGAGTGCGGGAACTGCTGCTCTATTTGGTTCAGCAGTCCTATGAAGTGCGGGAAAGCAGCTGCTATGATCCCCAGGGGCGCAGACGGCTCTTTGTCATGGTGGAGATTATCAACCAAAAGCTGGAGGATTTGACCCGCGCCTTCCTGGAAAAGCATGCTCCCCCCTTGGATTTGGTGGGGCGCCTGGATGAAATCCGCGGCTTGTTGTTGGACTTGGAAATCTGAGGTGACATGTTGTGACCCTTGCTGAGATTGTAGGTCAACCCGTGCCCGTGGCCATCTTGAAGCGGGCGCTGGCCACCAACACACTGGGACATGCCTATCTCTTCTCCGGGGAAGAGGGAGTGGGCAAAGAGACGGTGGCCCGAGCTGTGGCCGAAGAGTTGGCCCGCCAAACAGGTACCCGCTCCACCCTCCATGTTTTGGGGGGCGATGGTTCCATAAAAATAGAGGAGATTCGCAGTTTGCGCCAAACGGCTGCCCTCGCCGCAGCGGGCACCACTGTTTGGCTTTTGTTGGATGCGGAACGCCTAACCCCCGAAGCGGGAAATGCCCTCCTGAAGACCTTGGAAGAACCCGCACCTGGGGTCCACTTTTTCCTCACCACAACCAAGGTCCAAAGCATGCTGCCCACCATTGTCTCCCGCTGTCAGCACCTGCAGTTTAGACGCATCCCCGAGGAACAGATCCGCTTGTGGTTGGCGGACCGTACTGGCCAAGATCCTGAGGAGGAAAGGATCCGCACCATTGCCCGATTGGCACAAGGATCCTTGGGAAAAGCTCTAGCCTATTGGGAAGGATCTTTGCTGGAAGAACGGGCAGGCATCATTGACCTCTTGAAGCGGGTGCCCTGGGCCAGCTATCCCGCGGTGCTGGGATTCAGCCAGCTGTGGACGGAGAATCGGGAAAAGATCGGCCGGGAACTGGATGTGATCCTCGAGTGGCACCGCGATCTGCTCACGGTGAAAAACGGAATAGATCTTCCATTGTATAACCCTGGCTATGAACAGGACCTGCAGCAGATCAGTGCCCTGTACACCAACGAAGCCTTATTTAGAATTATCGACACCATTTTGGAGATGAAAAGGGCCTTGGCTGGTAATGGTAGAATCCGTTTTTGGCTCGGCTATCTGCTGCTAATGATGAAAAGAGGAGCGTTGACTTGATGATAACCGTCGTTGGAGTCCGGTTCAAAAAGGCCGGTAAAATATATTACTTCAACCCTGGAGAACTGAAAATGGCAGCTGGCGACGGCTGCATTGTGGAAACGTCCAGGGGTGTAGAGTTTGGACGAGTGGTAATTGGTCCCCGTGAGGTCCCAGAGGAAGAAGTGGTCCAGCCCCTGAAGCAGGTGATCAGGAGCGCCACGCCAGAGGATTACGAGCGGGTGGAAAAAAACAGGGAGAAGGCCCAAGAGGCTTTCCAGATCGCCCTGCGCAAGATCGCCGAACACGGCTTGCCTATGAAGCTTCTGGAAGCAGAATATACCCTGGATGAGAGTAAGTTGATCTTTTCGTTCACAGCCGAGGGTCGGGTTGATTTTCGGGAACTGGTCAAGGATTTGGCCGCGATCTTCCGCACCAGGATTGAGCTGCGCCAAGTGGGCGTGCGGGACGAAGCGAAGATGATCGGGGGCTTGGGACCCTGTGGGCGGGATCTGTGCTGCGCCACATTCCTCGGCGACTTCGAACCCGTATCCATCCGCATGGCCAAGGATCAGAACCTCTCCCTCAACCCGTCGAAAATCTCGGGCGTGTGCGGCAGGTTGATGTGCTGCCTGAAGTTCGAATGCGATCACTACCGGGAGTGCAAGGAGACTTTTGGCGATGCCGCCCCAGAGCTGCTGCCGGAAGAATTCTATGATGATGTGGAATCGGAAGATGATTACTACCTGGAACTGCTGCAGGAAGATGGCATTGCCGAAGTGGATTACCAGCTCATGGTGGAAGCGGCCGAAGTAGAGCCTTTGGTTGCAAAGGAGCGGGAGGAAGCAGAAGTAGTTGAACAGACTGGTAAGGCGGAACGGCCCAAGAAGAAATCCCGGTCGAAAAGGCGTCGCCCCAAAAACTCCAAACAGCCGCGCCAAAATAAGCCCAAGGAAGAACAGGCCCCCAAGGAGGACGCTTCTGCAAAGGCGGAGGCCAAGAAGGCTGCCGCTAAGAAGAAAAAGCGCCCCAAGCGCAGAAAGCCGAAGCCCAAAACGGAACAGAAGGCTGAGTAACCATGCTGTACGTCTGTCCAACTCCCATCGGCAACTTGGAAGATATCACGCTCAGGGTTTTGCGCGTGCTGCAGACAGTTGACCTGATCTTGGCCGAAGATACCCGCCGTACCGGTCAACTGCTGCGCCATTATAACATTGCCCGTCCGGTGGAAAGCTTCCATGAACACAATGAACGGGAAAAGACAGAGAGGATCCTGGAGAAGCTGCGGGAAGGTCGGGAAATAGCCCTGGTGTGCGATGCGGGCATGCCGGGCATTTCCGACCCGGGGGCCTTTTTAATGCGTGCTGTGATCGCAGCGGGATTGCCCCTGGAGGTGCTGCCAGGCGCCAATGCGGCCCTCTTGGGATACCTGCAGAGCGGGCTGGTCAGCACCCAGTTCCTCTTCTACGGTTTTCTGCCCAGCCGGCGCAGAGAACGCCTGGCTGAACTGGAGAAACTGCAGCGGCTGCCCTATCCCATTATTTTCTACGAAGCACCCCATCGTCTCGTGGAGATGCTGGGGGATCTGCTTGACGTTTTTGGGGATCGTGTCGCGAGCGTTTCTAGGGAATTGACCAAACTGTATGAGGAGACCCGGCGAGGTCATCTTAGTGAGCTGCTCGCCCACTTTATGGACAGCAAACCGCGGGGCGAGTTTGTGGTCACAGTGGCGGGGGCGGAAGAGAGGTCTGGGGATAAAAGCGAAGACGATATCCTTCGTGCCCTGCAGAGGTTGCTGGCCAAGGGCCTTAGTCGCAAGAGCGCTGTCAACCAAGTGAGTGAAGAATACCGCCTTCCCAAAAACTACGTCTATGATCTAGCCTTGCGGCTTAAGCTCGAAGATTAGCTCTGCATTGTCCGCAGACTCCCTTACCCATGTACTCCTCAATTTCCTGATCTGATCCGCAGAAAATGCAGACCGCGGAGGACTTGCGCAGAACGATACTGTCGTCCTGTACGAATATCTCCAGGGGATCCTGTTCCCCGATGCCCAAACTGCGTCTGAGCTCTATCGGTAATACGATACGACCTAGGTCATCAACTTTGCGGATAATGCCGGTGGACTTCATGATCTCCCTCCTCACCATCGAAATAACAAGCTTGTTTGTGGCACATTCATTATACTTGTTTTGGAAGGAGACGTCAATTTTTGTCAAAACGATTTTGGGGCGTTCTTCAGGCATTCCCGGAGCGTATCGCCCCTGAGTCCCACCCGGGTCGACTCCAGGGTAAGCACATCGTGGGGCTGCACATTCCCCAAGTTGACGTTGGGCCCTAGGTGCACCAAGAGGTAGTTGTGTTGGCTGGTCTGGGGCGCCTCAATGATCAGGTGGCTGTGGTCCTGTACTCCTGCCACAATGGCATCCAGCATTTCCGAGTTGATCCGTCCCCGTTCATCGTAGATTCCCACCCCTTGACCCGAATCCCTTCCTTCGATGATCACCTTGTAGGCGCCGCTGGCCAAGTCGGCAAAAACCTGCTCCACAGCCCGGGCCGGGTCGATCTTGACGGTGGGGTCTTTTTTTCCAATTTCTGACACGACACCAAAACCTTCATCTCGGGCCATCTGAATGTACTTCTTGCGTTCTTTGGGCGGCAGGTCGATGGTCCCTTCCGATACTTCAATATAGGTGAAACCAAGTTCCCTGGCCCTGTGAAAGAACTCCTTAACACATTTTTGGAAAACGGCGATCTCAAAGAGAGTGCCCCCAGGGTACACCTCAATGTTGTAGGCCTTGGCCATGGCAATTTTGTCCTTCATCAGTTTTGAGGGATACAGGGCCGAGCTTCCAAAGGCGATCTTCAGAAAATCGATGTGATCGGCCGCCATCTCCAGAAGATCCTGTGTTTCCCGCAGGCCTAGGCCCTTGTCGATCACCATGGTAATCCCGCTGGTACGGGGTTTTGCCAAGCGCCGCTTTTCCGGCAGCTCCACGACGGAATGCCATGCTCCTCTGCTCACCGCGGTAGCCATAAAGGTCCCTCCTAGGAAATTCGTCCTACTCAGCAGTCTATTCACTTGCCGATGGCGGGGTGATGGCAAAAAGGGCAATCAATGACGTAATTACAGCCAAGCCGGCACAGGCCAAAAACAGCGGCCATTTCCCAAGCTCCATGGCCAGACCAAAGGTGGGCGGCCCGATGGCTACTCCAAAGAATCGCACCGTCCCGTACAGGCAGGTGATCATGCCCCGGCGGTCGGCGCTGGTGGCTCCCGTGATCAGGGAGTTGATGGGGGGCAGGACGATCCCGATGCTGATGCCCAAAAAGAAGAGGACAGTCATGTACGGCACCAGTTCGGTAAAGAGGGGCAGTAGAGCTAAAGAGCCGGCAACGGCGAACAGGGCCCCGACAATAATCGGTTTCCACAGGGATTGCTTATCACACAGGAACAGGCCGCTCAGATAGGAAGTGAGGGCCATGGAAAAGACGGGCACAGCCAGAACAAACCCCTTGGTGAGCCCGAACAGCCCGTAGGTGGATTCTAAGACATCCGAGACGTAGCTGAGCACTCCAAAGAGGAGGAACAAGGCCACCATGCCCACTAGATAGCTGGAGATCAGCAGTGAGGCCTGGTCCTGGAATACCTCCTTCAATTTGCGCCAGTATTGGCCGAGGCTGTCCTTGGACAGTTTCTGCTGTTTTTCCGGCACTAAGAGCCACACCCCCAGCGCAATGGGAAAGGCCAGCAGCCCATAGGCAAAAAAGGGGGCATACCAAGACAAAAGGGCGATGAGAGACCCTAAAATGGGGCTGAGCACCTTTCCTAGGCCGTTGGCTGCTTCCAATAGCCCTAGAGCTTTGGTGCGCTCGTTGCTTTGGAAGGTGTCGCCGGTGAGGGCCATGGCCAACTGATAGGTGCCGCCCGCGCCCGCACCCTGTACGGCGCGGCCCAAGAGGAGGAGGTAATAGGGTTGGCGCAGAGTGAGGGCGGCAAAGCCACAGATCAGTCCGCCCAGTCCGTACACAAACAGGGCCGGCACCATGATCACTTTGCGGCCGTAGCGATCCGACAAAAAGCCCGCCCAGGGAATGAGCAGCCCCGCAGGAACGGAGAAGAAGGTGACAATTAACCCCACCTGAAAAGGGGTGAGGTCCATGGCTTTTTTCATTTGGGGCAACACGGGGATCAGCATGGAGTTCCCCAGGACCATCACGAAGGGAACTCCACACAAAACGGCAAACTGCAGCGCGGTTTTCTTTCTCAAGGCCGTCCGCCTTTCTGCCTTGCTTTGCTCATAGTATGCTAGGCCCTAAACCCTTCTACTCTTGACAAAGCTTGGGATAACGGCTAAGATTTCAATAGCCGTATAGATCGAAGCGATGAATGGAAGAGTAGGTCTAGGAGTTCTCCCCAGAGAGTCAGGGGTGCTGCGATCCTGATGAGAAGACCTAGACTGAAGATGATCCAGGAGCAGTGGGCTGAACTAGCAGTAGGTCCACCGGCGGGGCCCGTTATCGCACCAACACGAGGCCGTTGGCCCGGCGTCTTTGGCGCGGCGGACGGCGAAATTGGGTGGTACCACGTGAGCGGCAGCTCTCGTCCCGAGGGGATCGAGGGCTTTTTCATTTAGATGAGGAGGATGGAACCGTGACGGCCAAAGAACGTTTCTATGTTACTACGCCCATCTACTACCCCAGTGACAATCTACACATCGGCCATGCCTACACCACCACGGTGGCTGACTCGTTGGCCCGCTGGCATCGTTTTGCCGGACGGGATGTGTACTTTGTCACCGGCTCCGATGAGCATGGTCAGAAGATCCAAAGGGCGGCCGAGGCTAAGGGGATTACGCCCAAGGAATATGTGGATGTGATTGTGGCTTCGTTCAAGCACCTCTGGGAAAAGCTGAACATCAAGTACGACGACTTTGTGCGCACCACAGATGAACGGCACCACAAGGCTGTGCAGGCCGTGTTCCAGAAGATTTACGAGCGGGGAGACATCTACAAGAGTGCCTATGAAGGCTGGTACTGCACCCCCTGTGAGACTTTCTGGCTGGAAAACCGCCTGGTGGAGGGAAAGTGCCCCGACTGCAACCGGCCTGTGGAGTGGGTGAAGGAGGAAAGCTACTTTTTCCGCCTTTCCAAGTATGCTGACCGCCTGCTGAAGTATATCGAAGAGCATCCCGAGTTTATCCGGCCCGAGAGCAGGCGCAATGAGATGGTGAATTTCATCAAAAGCGGCCTGGAGGATCTGTGCGTGTCCCGTACCACCTTCGACTGGGGCATTCCCGTGCCAGTGGGCGAAGGCCATGTGATTTACGTGTGGTTTGATGCCCTGACCAACTATCTCACTGCCCTGGGTTATCCCGAGGCCACGGAGAAGATGGAAAAGTATTGGCCGGCCGATCTGCACTTGGTGGGGAAGGAGATCATGCGCTTCCACACGATTGTCTGGCCCATTATGCTCATGGCCTTAGATCTGCCCCTGCCCAAGACCGTCTTTGGACACGGCTGGCTGCTCTTTGACAGCGAGAAGATGTCCAAATCCAAGGGGAATGTGGTGGATCCCCTTGTGCTCATTGATGAGTTCGGTGTGGATCCCATCCGCTACTTCCTCCTGAGGGAGATTTCCTTCGGCCAGGATGGCAACTTCTCCCGGCGGGCCCTGATTGAGCGGACCAATGCGGATCTCGCCAATGACCTGGGCAACCTGCTTAACCGCACCCTGTCCATGCTCAACCGCTATTTCGACGGAGTAGTGCCCGCACCTGCAGCGCAGCCAACGGAGCTGGATCAGGATCTTGTGGCTTATGCCAGCGGCCTGCCGCAAAAGGTGGACGCCTTGATCAAGGACCTGAAAATCAACGAGGCCCTGGCCAGCATCTGGAAACTGGTGGGCAAAGCCAACAAGTATGTGGATGAGCGCGCACCCTGGAACCTGGCGAAACAGGAGCAGAGGGACGAACTGGGCACCGTGATGTATAATCTCCTAGAGACCCTGCGCATCGTGGGGCTGTTGGTCAAATCGTTCATACCAGAAACGGGGGCCAAGATCTGGGCTCAACTGGGCCTGGAAGATATAGCTGGGAAGAACTTGGACGATGCGGCTTGGGGGCTGCTCACCCCCGGCATCCAGACCCGCAAGGGCGATCCCATCTTCCCCCGCATTGAAGTGGAAAAAGAGGAGGAACAACCAGTGCAGAAGCAGCAAGTTAAGCGGGAAGAGCCCAAGACCGCCCAAACACCTGCCGATAGTCCAGAAGGTGTGCTGATTGGCATCGAGGATTTCCTGAAGTGTGAACTGGTAATCGCCCAGGTGCTGGAGGCTGAGCCGGTGCAGGGCGCCGATCGCCTGCTCAAGCTGCAGGTGGATGTGGGCGACGAAAAACGGCAGATTGTGGCCGGGATTGCCCAGCACTACAAGCCGGAGGAGCTGGTGGGCAGGCGCATTGTTGTGGTGAAGAACCTTAAGCCGGCCAAACTGCGGGGTGAGCTTTCCCAGGGTATGCTCCTGGCCGCTTCTACCCCCGACGGCAAATTGGAAGTGGTTAGTGTCTCGGACGCCATTCCCGCAGGGAGTAGGGTGAAATAGGATGGCTGGCATGATTGACAGTCACGCCCATCTGAACGATCCTCGCTTCCAGTCCGATCTGCCGGAGGTTGTGGCCAGGGCCCAAGAGGCCGGAGTCAGGCACATTGTGAATGTGGGCTACGACTTAGCTTCCTCTCAGTTAGCAGTGGAGCTGGCGGAACGCTTTCCTGGCCTGTGGGCTGTGGTGGGGCTGCATCCCCATGATGCTCGCTTGTGGGACGATCAGCTCCGCAGCCAGCTCAAGGATCTGGCCGGGCATCCGAAGGTGTTGGCCATTGGTGAAACGGGGCTGGACTACTATTACGACAATTCCCCAAGGGAAACGCAGCGCGAGGTGTTCAGAAGGCAGCTGTCCCTGGCTGAAGAGCTCGATTTACCCTGCGTTATTCACTCGCGGGAAGCGGCCCAAGATACCCTGGAGATTATGCGTGAGTATCCCCAGGTTCGGTGCCTGCTCCACTGCTATTCGGGCAGCCTGGAGATGGCCGACCTCTACTTGGAGCTTGGCTGTTATTTCTCCTTTGGCGGCCCCATCACTTTTCAGAATGCGAACAGACTGCGGACCGTAGCGGCGGGGATCCCCCTTGAGCGGATCCTTTTGGAAACAGACTGTCCGTATCTAACCCCCCATCCCCATCGGGGCAAACGCAATGAGCCAGCTTATCTAGGCTTGATCGCGGAGAAGTTGGGAGAGATTCACGGGGTTTCCGTGGAAGAGGTGGCGCGGATAACTGCGGCTAATACCCGTCAGTTCTTCCGCATGCCAGATGAGGAGGACCAGAAATGACAGTAGTTGCGTTGGTAGGTACCCAGTGGGGTGATGAAGGCAAGGGTAAAATCACCGATGTCCTCGCCTCCCAGGCCGATGTGGTGGTGCGCTATCAAGGCGGCAACAATGCAGGACATACCGTGGTGGTGGGCGAGACCACCTACAAACTGCATTTGATTCCCTCAGGCATTCTCTCATCAGGAACTACCTGTATCATCGGCAACGGGGTAGTGGTTGATCCCCAAGTGCTCTGCAGCGAGCTGGAGACCCTTAGCCGAGGTGGGATTTCCACCGACAATCTGTATGTGAGTGAGCGCGCCCATGTGATCATGCCCTACCACCGGGTCCTGGATCAGCTGGAGGAAGCCCAGCGTCCATGGAAGATCGGGACCACAGGTCGCGGGATCGGGCCCGCTTATGTGGATAAGTATCGGCGTATCGGGATCAGGATGCTGGATCTAACCAGCCCAGAGCGTCTGGAAAAGGCCTTGGATCAAGTCCTGGCCTTCCACAATCCCCTGCTCCAGAAAGTGTACGGCCATCCCGGATTCAGCAAGTCAGAACTGCTGGAAGAGTATCTGGAGTACGGCAGGAAGTTGGCACCGCGCCTGGCCGACACTTCCCTGATGATCCATCGGGCCAGGCAGCAGGGGTTGAACATCCTCCTGGAGGGGGCCCAGGGTACGCTTCTGGATATTGATCACGGAACGTATCCCTTTGTCACCTCGTCCAATCCCACCGCGGGTGGTGCTGCCCCTGGAGCGGGGCTGGGGCCAAACCAGATCGACAAGGTAATCGGGGTGGTCAAAGCCTATACCACTAGGGTGGGGGAGGGACCTTTCCCTGCCGAGCTGCACGATGCCACAGGCCAGCTGATCAGGGAGCGGGGCCGGGAGTACGGTACCACCACTGGACGCCCGAGGCGCTGCGGCTGGTTCGATGCTGTGTTGGTGCGCTATGCGGCGCGGGTAAATGGTCTCACCGGCTTGGCGGTGACCCTCTTGGATGTCCTGGATGTGCTGGAGGAGATTAAGGTGTGCGTCGCCTATGAGTACCGGGGCCAGCGCCTGGAGCATTTCCCCACCGATCTGGATGTTCTCCGGGAATGCACGCCGGTCTACGCCACCCTTCCCGGTTGGCAGCAGGATCTCAGCGGCGTGAAGAGCTACGAAGACCTGCCCCCACAGGCCCGGGGTTACCTGGAGTTCATCGCGGAGCAGGTGGGCTGCCGGGTGCAGATTGTGTCCGTGGGGCCTCGCCGGGATCAAACCGTTTTTCTAGAACCTGTCCTGGCCCCTTGACAAATGTGGGGATGTGCGCTATCATACATATTGTCTGTGAGGGTGTGAGCCATTAGCTCAGCAGGTAGAGCACCGGACTTTTAATCCGGGTGTCCCGCGTTCGAGTCGCGGATGGCTCACCAAAGCGCCCCCATCGTCTAGCGGCCTAGGACATCGCCCTCTCACGGCGAAGACACCGGTTCAAATCCGGTTGGGGGTGCCAAATTGATAGTGAACAGAGTTCAGCTGCGGCTGAACTCTTTTTGTATAAGAACCCTCCTTTTCACCCATATTATTCTCGAAGGAGGGACCATGCGTGAACCGGACAGTAGGTTTAGTTATCGTGCTCTTGGTCATTCTCGGTTTAGCCATCTACATAAATGCCCAGCGCCAAGCGGGCCCAGACTGGAAGGACGGTACTTATGTGGCCCGGTCTGAGCCCGATGAGCGGGGGTGGTTTGGAGAAATCGAGATCGTCATTAAAGACGGTAAGATCACCCAGGTCAACTATGAGGAGCTGAACCAAGAAGGGAAGCGCAAAGGGGCGGACTACCCCTATCCCCAGGGGCCCGAATCCCATGACGATTATGAGCAGAGGCTGATTTCCGCCCAAGATCCCGATGAGGTGGAAGCCATCAGCGGAGCCACCCAGACCCGCGATAGGTTTGTGGAAGCGGCCAAAGCCGCCTTGCGCAAGGCCGAAGAGGGCGATCAGTCTCGGCCGCCTGCCATCATGCCCCAGCCGCCGGCCCCAGAGGAGCAGCCGCCGACGCAGGCAGCACAGTGGCGTGATGGTACCTACACCGCCAGAACCGATATGGATGATTACGGCTACTACGGCGAAATTGAGCTGGTGATCTCCGGTGGCAGGATCACAGAAGTGCGTTATGACGAGAAAGACCGGGAAGGCAATCCCAAGGGAGAAAACTATCCGTACCCCCTCGGTCCTCAATCGGAAGACAGGTATCAAGAGCAGTTGTTAGAAACGCAAGACCCTGAGAAGGTAGAAGTAATCACTGGGGCCACCCAGACCTGGGAGCGCTTCAAAGAGACGGCCCGGGAAGCTTTAAGACAGGCCGGTGGGGAACAGGGCCCCGGACAGATGCAACCCCAGACGCAAACGGGGACGTAGGATCAAGTTAGGCCAGAAGAGAAAAGGTGCAGCCTTCCCCAAGGAAGCTGCACCTTTTTGCTATTTCAGCTCAAGCCGGTAATAGACATCCCCGTCTTCATCCAGGCAGCCCGTGTCCACAAATCCCAGGGACTGGTACAGCCTGCAGGCGGCGATGTTGTCGCGGCTGCAGGAGAGGACCACCGCCTCGGCACTTCCATTTTGGAATGCTTTCATGATCTCCAAGAGCTGCAGCATGGCCTCCCGTCCATAGCCGCGCCCTTGGTACCTGTGGTCGATCATCATGCGGGCCAGGTAAAACACGGTCTCCTGATCATCTGGATCCTGCTCATCCGGGGGCTGGAAGACGGCAAACACAAATCCTACCATCTGCTCATCGGCGTAGATGGCGTAGGGCAGCGGGGTGTAGAGACCTTCTTTACTTAACACATAGGCTTCAGCTAGGCTGTAGGCATTGGAGGCTATGAACTTCCTCTGATCCTCAGCCACACTCAGACTGAGGCATTCCCCGAAGTTGTCTGCGGGATTTCCCTAAGTGTGATCATGTGCATCCCGTCCTTGGTTAGGGTAATAGAAAAAGGCTATACCCAACTTCCTTGAGTATAGCCCGTGCCGTCCAGTGTGATGGAGCTGGCGGGGGGACTCGAACCCCCGACCTATTGATTACGAATCAATTGCTCTACCGGCTGAGCTACGCCAGCATAAAAATGGAGCGGATGACGAGGATCGAACTCGCAACCCTCGGCTTGGGAAGCCGATGCTCTACCATTGAGCTACATCCGCCTTTTCGCTTTTAATTATAGGCAAAACCAGGCGGGAAATCAAGGGGGGTTATGAAGGAAAATGCTCTGCCGCAGGCGAAGTATTCCCAGCGCAGAAAGGTGAGGATCCTGTGAGCAAGAGAGTTTTTTGCACCCTGCTGACTGTTATACTGCTTACTGCCCCGGCCTTGGCCCGGGACTATATTGAAATCTGGCCCGAAGGGTGGTCAGAGGTCACTCCCCTCTTTACCACCAGCATTTTTGCGGACCGGTTTTTTGTTGCCCATGATGCACAGGGAACAAGCTTTCTAAGCGTAGACGGAACCTATTTCAAAGAACTGAACCTGACCTACCGCCTGCTGCGCGGTGGCGCTCTGGTGGAGGAAGTGGTGCTGCGCTCCCAGGCCGAGTTGGACAGCGCCTTTCTCGCGGTGGATGCCGCAGGCAAGCGCCATGTGCTCTGGTTGGAGAAGGCGCCCCAGGGGAACAGCATCAACTACACCACTTTTGCCGCGCCCTATGCAGGCCATGAGGTGCTGCGCCTCTGGAGCACCGAGGCCCTGATCCAGGACCTGGCCGCCCATCAGGCTGGGGACACCGTACACCTGGCCTGGTCCCAAAGGGATCGATTCTACCAAATCCACTACGCCCGCATTGAGCATGGACAGGTATCGGTTCTAGAAACCGTCACCGACACGGAGGACCTGTCTGTGCGGCCCAGTATTGTTGTGGATGAACAGGGAGTCGTGCATCTGGCCTGGATGGAGACGGGACCCAAGGGTGTGGAGATCAGGTACAGCAGGCGTACGGAGGCAGGCTGGGACAAGCCTGCTAAGATCGGCGAGGGCTCGGTGCAGGATATCCAGCAGGGGGGCCTCATCGCCATGGCTGCCTTCGGGTCCGAGGTGCATATCGCTTGGGCTGCCCTGCCCCGCAATTCCAGCAGGCTGCACGTGTTCTATGCCACAATCGATGGCGAGGGGGAAGTAAGTGCCCCCGGGCTGCTGGCTGCGGGCAGCAAACCCCGTTTTGTTCAGAACACACAAGGTCCTGAACTGGTCTGGCAGGGTGTGGGGGTGTTCGGTGCCGAAGTGCACTACCAGCCCTTGGGCTCTGAGGCCATCAACCTTACGGTGGGGCGCAGGGGAGCCTTCCGTCCCGAAGGCCATGCCGTGGGCCAGTACCGCTATATCTACTGGCTGCACGCGACCCCTGAGGGAGGCTACCAGGTGTTCGGCATCAACAATCAGTTTCCCAAGGCGATCTCCCTGTGGCGCCGCATGGGCATTGATGAGGACGCTCCCTTGTACCACCTGGGCTTTTTGTTCCTGAGCACGCTCATGCTGGCTGTGGTGTACACGGCAGCTAATCTAGGGGTACTGGTGGTGGCCGGGGGCATCTACAGCTTGCTCCAGAGAATAGGCCGTTACCACAAGCAGCCCCTGCTCTACCAGATTCTGCTTTTGGCTGCCCTCACTATGGTCGTTCGCAGGCTGCCCATTCCCGCGGTCCATCCCCAGTTTTTCGGGCTGGTGCACTACAGCCTCTCTGTTGTCACAGCAACCCTGGGCACCTGGCTGCTCCTGCGCAAAGGGAAACAGAACAATCTGCTGTTTACACTGGGAGCGCTGGTGATCTGGATGCTGCTTTTCCAGTTCACCGCCCTAATCCCCCAGAACATCCTTGTATGATTTCGCTTGGGAGGAGGTTAAGCCATGCGCATCAGACCAGGCTGGAAGGTCACTGCTGCGGCCTTAATCATCTTACTGGCCTGCCTGGGCACTGCCCTGGCCAGCTTTGCCCTGGTGGGCTTTCCCTATCGCACGCAAGTCCCAGCCCAGCTGATGTGGGGAGAGGCTCTCCTCCTCGCTTTGCTGCTGGCGCTGCCCTTATTTCGTTAACTTGTCAATGATGGACATGATCTCGGCGATCTTGGCATCGGCAGCGTCGGTCTGCATGGCTTCCCGCACGCAGGTGTTAATGTGGTCGTGGAGGATCTGGTGGTTGATGGTGCGCAGGATGGCCTGGGTGGCCAGGATCTGGTTGGAAATGTCCACACAGTAGCGGTCCTCTTCCACCATGCGCATTAGTCCATCTAACTGTCCCCGGGCTGTCTTGAGCAGCCGGGTGATTTTTTCTTTATCGCTCCTCATCTGCCGAAAAGCCCCTTCTTATCGGTGATGGAGACCACCTCATAACCTGCATCGCTGATGGCTTTGATCACAGCCTTCTCATCCCATTCGCCAGTCACCGAGACCACGGCTTGTTCCTTTTTGAGGTTGACCTGGGCGGTAATACCGGGCAGGGCATTCAACGCCTTTTCCACCCGGTTTTGGCAGTGCTGGCAGCTCATGCCTTTAATTCCCACGATTTTCTCCATCAGTCCCATACTCCTTTCATCTATTGGGGGCAAACTTCCTCAAACGCAGGGCGTTGGTTACCACGAAGATTGAGCTGAGGCTCATGGCTGCTGCGGCATACATGGGGCTGAGCCTCCAGCCCAGAAGGGGGTACAGGACCCCCGCCGCCAGGGGGATGCCCAAACTGTTGTAGAAGAAAGCCCAGAACAGGTTCTGTTTGATGTTACGCAGCGTAGCTTTGCTCAATTTAATGGCCGTCACCACGTCCCGCAGATCGTTTTTCACCAAGACAATGTCTGCAGACTCCAAGGCCACATCGGTACCTGCCCCGATGGCAATACCCACCTGGGCGCGGGCCAGGGCAGGGGCATCGTTGATTCCATCGCCCACCATGGCTACCGTTTTTCCCTGTTCTTGCAGGCGGCGGATTTCCCTTTCCTTATCCTCTGGCAGCACTTCTGCCAAAACTGCTTCCAGCTGCAGTTCCTTTCGGATGGCTTCAGCTGTGCGCCTGTTATCTCCCGTGAGCATCACTACTTCCAACCCCAGTTGGTGCAGTTGAGCGATGGCTTCCCGGCTGGAGGGTTTCACCAAGTCCGCCACGGCGATGATGCCCAGCACCCGTTCGGTGTTGGCAAAGAACATGGGTGTCTTACCCTGTTCCGCTAGGGCATCGGCCTGGGAGAGGAATGCGCCAAGCTCGATGCCGTTTTCCTGCATGAAGGGTAGATTGCCGGCCAGGTAGGTGTTCCCCTCGAGCTGGGCCCGAATACCCTTGCCCGGGACTGCCAAAAACTCCTGCACTGGGGTAAGGACTAGGCTTTCCTGCTCCGCTTTAGCCACAATGGCCTCGGCTAGGGGGTGTTCCGAAGGCTTTTCCAGGGATGCCCCCAGGCGCAGCAGCTCCTGGGCAGTCAACTCACCGCTGGGAATTACATCCGTCACTTCAGGACGTCCTGCGGTGATGGTGCCCGTCTTGTCCAGCACAACCGTATCCACTGAGTGGGCAGTCTCCAGGGCCTCGGCAGACTTAATGAGGATCCCGTGCAGGGCCCCTTGGCCGGTACCCACCATGATGGCCACGGGGGTGGCCAGGCCCAAGGCACAGGGACAGGAGATGACCAGCACCGCAACTGCCGTGGTCAGGGCGAACTCAAAGGGATAGCCTAACAAAAGCCAGACCACAAAGCTGACCAGGGCAATGGCGATCACCACCGGTACGAACACGGCGCTGATCCGATCTGCCAGCTTGGCGATGGGGGCCTTTGACGTTCCCGCCTCTTCCACCAAGCGGATGATCTGGGCCAGAGTGGTATCTTCACCGATGCGGGTGGCTTGGAACTTGAAGGATCCCGCCTTGTTCAAGGTGGCTGAGATGACCTGATCCCCCACGGACTTGGCCACGGGAATGCTTTCGCCTGTCAGGGCCGATTCATCAACGGCGGAGCTTCCTTCAACGATCACTCCATCCACTGGGATGCTCTGTCCCGGTCGGATCACGATAATGTCCCCAACGGCAAGTTCCCCCACGGGTACTTCTACTTCCACGCCATCGCGCAGCACCGTAGCAGTTTTGGGGGCTAGATCCGTCAAGCGGGCAATGGCCTCACTGGTCCGTCCTTTGGATCGGGCTTCCAGGAACTTGCCTAGGGTGATCAGGGCTAAGATCATGCCAGCAGATTCGAAGTAAAGGTCATGGCTGTAGTGGGCCACAAGATCCAGGTTTCCATGGCCCAAGCCATAAACGATCCTAAATAGCGCGAACACTCCATAGGCGACGGCGGCCCCAGACCCAATGGCAATCAAAGAATCCATGTTGGGATTCCTGCGCCACAGGGTCTTAAAACCTACCTCAAAGTACTGGCGGTTCACGAAGAGCACCGGTAGAGTAAGCAGCAGCTGTACCAGGGCCATGGTTCCCGCATTTTCCAGGCCCACCAAAAAGTGGGGAACAGGCAGTCCCACCATGGGCCCCATGGCCACGTACATGAGCAGCACCATAAACACCAGGGAGATGATCACCCGCCGTTTCATGTGGGCAATCTCATCCTCGATGGGGCTCCCTTGGGCCGCGGCAACCTGCTTCTGACTTTCAGAGGCGAGGGAGGCTCCATAACCAGCGGCGCTCACCGCGGCGATGATGCTGTTGGGCTGCAGCACGCTGTCATCATACTCCACCACCATGCTGTTGGCCAGCAGGTTCACATTGACGGCGTTCACACCCTCGATCTGCCCGACAGCCCGCTCCACAGCTGCCGAACAGGCGGCACAGGTCATGCCGGTTACTGTATATTTCTCCTTTTTCATGGCGGTCACTCCCACTACACCCCCGGGGGGTGTTCCTGAATCCAGTGTACAGGATTAGGGTGTACGGTGTCAACAAGTTTCAGCCGGGGTAGGCCAAGATGCAAAAAAGGAGCAGTGTGCACTGCTCCACAGGTATCTGATCTGCTTAGAGTCGACCCACCAACTCGATGCCTGGCCGCAGGGTCTCTCTTCCGGGCCGCCACTTGGCTGGGCAGACCTGATCGCCGTGCTGGGCCACGTACTGGGCCGCCTGCACTTTGCGCAGGAGTTCCGAGGCATCGCGGCCAATACTGTTGTCGTTGATCTCATAGGAGACGATCTTGCCCTGGGGGTTAACAATGAAACTGCCGCGCAAAGCCATGCCCTCATCCTCAATGTACACTCCGAAGTCTCGGCACAGTTTGCCGGTGGGATCAGCGAGCATGGGGTACTTGATCCGTTTGATTGTGTCTGAAGCATCGTGCCAAGCCTTATGCACGAAATGGCTGTCCGTGGAAACGGAGTAGATTTCTGTACCCGTTTTCTGGAACTCTTCGTAAAGGTCGGCGAGATCACTTAGTTCGGTGGGGCAGACGAAGGTAAAGTCCGCTGGGTAAAAAACAAAAACAGACCATTTACCCAGGATATCCGCTTTCCTCACGTCTGTGAATTCCCCGTTGTGGAATGCCTTGACTGTAAAGTCGCTGATTTCCTTGCCGATTAGAGACATGCAGATCCTCCTTGGAAATGTGGTAATGGTTATCGTTATTATTAATTATACAGGTCTGGTCCTTCCTGTCAAGGGTCTTTAGTTCCTTTTTCGCGGTCCTTTTCTGGGCACATCGGCGCATTTTGCCTCTGGTCGTTCTTGATTTTTGGGCGCGCTGCTGATATAATTACCTTGTCATAAGGTGCGCCTATAGCTCAGAGGATAGAGCACCGGCCTCCGGAGCCGGGTGCGCAGGTTCGAGTCCTGCTAGGCGCGCCATTTCTTTTAGCAGTAGAAAACAGATGCTCCCTGATGTGGGGAGCATTTTTGCTTTCTGCCCGTGGGGCAGGATTTGCCAGGCCGCTGTCCAACTATTACCTCAACGGAGCAGCCGAGAATCAGGAGGGAAAGGGAGGACTGAGATGACAGCCAAGATCATTGACGGAAAGGCCATAGCTCAAGAGATTCGGGCGGATCTGGCCAAGCAAGTGGCCGAACTGACGGCTCAAGGCAAAACCCCCGGCTTACATGTGGTTTTGGTGGGGGATAACCCCGCCTCGAAGGTGTATGTGCGCTCCAAGCAAAGGGCTTGTGAAGAGGTGGGCATCAACTCTACGGTGCACCGGCTGGCAGCCGAGACTAGCCAAGAAGAGCTGTTGGAATTGATTGAGCGGCTGAATGCCGATAGCAGGGTGCACGGCATTTTGGTCCAGCTGCCCCTGCCGGGCCACCTGGACGAAGAAGCGGTGATCAATGCCATCTCCCCAGCCAAGGACGTGGACGGTTTTCATCCCCTTAACGTGGGCAAGCTGCAGATCGGTACGGGAGGTTTTGTGCCCTGTACCCCCGCGGGTGTGTTGGAATTGGTGAAACGGACCGGCGCGCCCATCGCCGGGCAGCATGTGGTGGTGATCGGGCGCAGCAACATTGTGGGCAAACCTGCGGCCACCTTGTTCCTGCAGGAGAATGCCACCGTAACCATCTGCCATTCCCGGACTCGGGACGTGGCTGCCGAAGCTCGCCGTGCCGATATTCTCATCGCGGCAGTGGGCCGGCCCAAGTTGGTGAAAAGGGACTGGGTGAAGCCGGGAGCTGTGGTGATCGATGTGGGCATTAACCGGGTCGACGGCACCATCGTGGGCGATGTGGATTTTGAGGAAGTGCAGGAAGTGGCCGGTGCCATCACGCCAGTCCCCGGCGGAGTTGGGCCCATGACCATTGCCATGCTGCTCAAGGCGACGGTGCAGGCCGCGGCTCGAAGCTGAACGACGGGGCGAACTGGCGCATAATAGTAATGAGGTGCCGCGCCTGGGAGACCCTTCCTCCTGGGGGAATGGCCCAGCCTAGGCTTTTGCGAAAGGGTTCGGGCTCCCATAAGGGTGCGAAACAGTTCTCCCATGTTGGGCCCTCAAGTTTATCCCAGAGGGGAGCCATGGCGGAGAGGGTGTAGAGCTCGTTCGCAAGTTCTTCTGGCAAAATGGCTAGATCCACTTGTTGGTGGCGCCAGGCCCGGAGCAGCTCGGCTGAGGAGTCGGTGTGGTGCAGTGTCCAGGGCAGGTTATTGGCTAGAATCTCCGGTTCCAGCCAATCTTTCAGCGCCGCAAACTCCTGCTCGTTGCACAAGAGCCACAGGGCGGGTTGCTCCGGGGGCGGTGTAACGGCAGCCGGCGCCACCAGCAGGGGCAGAAGGAGTAGGGGCAGTACAGCCAGGATCGCCAGCGCCGCTGTGATCAGCGGGTGGAGTCCTGATGGAGGCGGATCAGAACGGGGCGGGTTGGGGCTGCGCTCCTTGTCCCGTTTGGCTTCCAGTGCTTCTTTTTTGGTACGGATGTATTTTTTCTGCGCATCGAGGTAATCGCGATAACTCAAAGTAGTCCCCCTTTCCCGTGACTTTCCTAGTATGTCCCGGGGAAGGGGAGGATATTGACGGGCAGTGTAGTATAGATATCACGACAAGTGCATAGCCGAGTTGGTGTCGCCTTTGCGCAAGCGCGGAAGGCGAAGAATAGGGAAGTTGGGCTCGGAAACGAGAAACCACGCGGTCCCGCCACTGTATACAAGGAGCGGTCCAGCTAATCCACTCGCGTTTTGTGGGGAAGGAATGGATGCGCGATGACTTGGGAGCCAGGAGACCTGCCAATTCGGAAGTCGTCAGGACCATCTTTCGCGGAAAGGAGGGTGCTGTTTTTTGTGCTCCCTAGCGGCAATGTGTCCTAGGGTATTATTCTTCTTAGGGGAGAGATCAGTGATGAAGAGATACTTTTTTGCTTTGCTTATCTTCCTGGCCGCAGCCAGTTATGCCTGGGCCGCTCCCCAGCGCATCGTTTCCCTGGCGCCTAGTATTACTGAGAACCTGTTCGCCCTGGGCGTAGGGGATCAAGTGGTGGGCGTAACCAGCTGGTGCGACTATCCGGAAGAAGCAAAAACCAGGACGGTGGTGGGGGATGCCCTGAGCATTAACCTGGAAGTGCTTTTGGGTTTGGAACCCGATTTGGTGGTGGGGGACGCCACTTTGAGCCAGAACCATTTGGACACCTTGGAACAGTTCGGGATTCCCACCTTTGTCATCGCTCCCTCCACCATTGCCGAAGTGCAGACGGCCTTAAAGGAACTGGGAGCGGCGGTGGGCGTGCCTGAACGGGGTGAGGAACTGGCCCAGGCCATGGCTGTAAGGCTGGCCGAGCTCACGAGTAAAGTGCACCGGGCCAGCAGGCCCCGGGTCTGGATCGAGGTCTGGCATGATCCGCTCATGACTGCAGGCCCGGGCAGTTTCATGCACGAACTGATTGTGTTGGCTGGGGGCGAGAACATCGCGGGTGATGCGGACAATCCCTGGCCCCTGTTCAGCGAGGAGCTGGTGATTGAAAGGGATCCTCAGGTGGTGCTGCTTACCGCCTACAATCTAGACGAAGCCCTGACCAGGCCGGCTTGGCAGTCCACCAGCGCTTTTCAAAGCGGGCAGGTGTACGAAGTTAACCCCGATATTTTCTCCCGGACCACTCCCAGGATCCTGGATGCCTTGGAGGAGCTCATCGCCATTTTGGACGAGGTGCGGCCTTGAGCAGAGTCGTGCGCCGCTTTAGCGGCGCCTTACTCTTGCTTGTCTTAGCTGTCGTGGCTGCCACGGCTTTGGGTTCGGTGCCCGTTCCCCTAGGCGATGTGCTCAAGATCATGGCTTCCAGGATTCCGGGCCTGGAGGGGCTGATTGAACGCACCTGGTCCCTGTCCTACGAGATGATCGTTCTTCAGGTCAGGCTGCCCAGGGTGCTGCTGGCTGTGGTTGTGGGCGGGGGGTTGAGCGTAGCTGGGGTCCTCTTTCAAGGCAGCCTGCGCAACCCCCTGGCCGATCCCTACGTTATCGGTGTTTCAGCTGGAGCCTCGGTTGGTGCCGCAGTGGGGTTGCTTCTGCTCGTCCCCCAGGGTTGGGTGAGCTACCGGGCGCTGCCGTTGTTTGCCTTTGGTGGGGCTGTGGCTGCCACCCTGGTGGTTTCCCGGTTGGGGCAGCGCAGGGGACGGATCGAACCCACAAGCCTCCTTTTGGGCGGCGTGGCCCTGGGCGCTTTTCTTACCGCGGTGGTGTCGCTGCTCATGGTGCTGCGCATTGAGAACCTGCAGGATGTGTACCTGTGGCTGATGGGCAGCCTATCTGGGCGGACTTGGGTCCATCTGACCATGGCGGCGCCCTATGTGGCTGCGGGGCTGCTGTGCGCCCTGTGGCTGGCTAAAGATCTCAACGTGTACCTGCTGGGCGAGGAAGCGGCCCACAGCCTGGGCATAGATGTACAGCGTGTGCAGCGGCTGGTTCTCATCGTCGGCTCCCTCATGGCAGCAGCCTGTGTGGCGGTCTCAGGGGTAATCGGCTTTGTGGGCCTGATGGTTCCCCATGCTGTGCGCCTGCTGGTGGGGGCGGAACACCGGCGGCTGATCTTCCATTCACTCTGGGCCGGCGCCCTGTTTCTGCTGGTGGCCGACACTTTGGCCCGCACCGTGTTTTCGCCGATGGAGATCCCCGTGGGGATCATCACCGCTTTTGTGGGCGGCCCCTTTTTCATCTATCTTCTGAAACGAGGTTCGAGCCTGTATGACTAAGATGCGCCTGGACAGCGTAACCTTTGCCTACGAACAAGAGCCTGTGGTGCGGCAGATCAGCCTCGGTTTGCAGCCGGGGCGCTTTTACGCGGTGGTTGGGCCTAACGGTGCGGGGAAATCCAGCCTGCTCAAGCTGTTAACAGGCTATCTTCGGCCCGGGACGGGTAAGGTCTATCTCAACGGCAGGGATTTGGGCAGCTACACCCTGGCAGAGTTAGCCCGGGAGATCGCGCTCATCCCCCAAACCTCGTATTACTTTCCCTTCACTGTGGAAGAAATGGTGCTTCTGGGCCGCACCCCTTTCTATTCCCGCCTGGGAACCCCTTCAGACAAAGATCGGAGAATTGCCCGTAACTGTATGGAGATCACCGGCATTGCCCATCTAGCCAAGCGCCTGGTCAGCGAGCTGAGCGGGGGCGAGCGGCAGCGGGTTACCCTGGCCCGGGCCTTGGCCCAGGAAACGGAAGTGCTGCTCCTGGATGAACCCACTACGCATCTGGATCTGGAACACCAGGTGAACACCTGCCGCCTGCTTAGGGAGCGGAGTGCCCAGGGCCTGACGGTGGTGGCGGTGCTCCACGATCTAAACTTAGCGGCAAGTTTCTGCGACTGGGTTTTTGTACTGGCCGGCGGCTGTCTCATGGAGGAAGGCCCACCTGGAGAAGTGTTCACCCCAGAGTTGATCTCCCGCGTATTTAACGTTACTGTCCCCAGCCTCCAGCATCCCTGGACAGGCCGGCCCATTATTGCACCATAAAAGGAGATCCTCCCGGTTATACTACCAGCAGTAAGAGAAAAAGGGAGGTTGGGGGACGATGAAATGGCGTTCGCTCATGAGTCTGGCCGTTTTGGTGCTCATGGGTTTCTTTTTCTGGTCCATGTTCTCTCCAGCCGAGGCTCCCTTAAGTGAGACTCCGGCTGAATCCCAGGAACCTAAGGGCAGTTGGCAAGAGCCCGTGGTGCAGGTGGTGCAGCAAGTGGGCCCGGCCACGGTGAAGATCGAGACTACCAGGGAAGTGTTGGTGGATCAGTTCTTTTTCCAACAGCTCGAGCGCAGACAGGGCATTGGTTCGGGGGTGATCTACCGGGAAGATGGGTACATCCTTACCAACAACCATGTAGTGGCGGGGGCCGAAGACATCCGGGTCCAGCTCGCGGATGGGCGCTCCTTCGCGGGCCGAGTGGTGGGCGGTGATCCCCTCACGGACTTGGCGGTGGTAAAAGTGGAGGCCCAGAACCTGCCCGTGGCGCCCTTTGGCGATTCCAACGAGCTGCGGGTGGGGCAGGGGGTGATCGCCATCGGCAATCCCCTGGGGCAGGATAACACGGTAACGACGGGGGTTGTGAGTGCCCTCAACCGCGACCTTATGGTTGACCCCAAGGAAAACCGCTACTTGGAGGGGATGATCCAAACCGATGCGGCTATTAACCCGGGTAACTCCGGTGGACCGCTCATCGACTACCAGGGGCGGGTAATCGGCG
Source organism: Bacillota bacterium (assembly GCA_029776155.1). Classification (GTDB taxonomy): domain Bacteria; phylum Bacillota; class Limnochordia; order Darwinibacteriales; family Darwinibacteriaceae; genus DTU010. Next base: position 27,623 of record JAKOTU010000038.1, read on the forward strand.
TGACCACGGCCATTATTGAGCAGGCCCAGGGTATTGGTTTTGCCATTCCTTCTACCACGGCCAAAGCAATTGGGGACCAGATCATCTCCCACGGCAGGCCCTTGCGCCTGGGGGTGCTGGGCGGGTCCCTAACTCCTGGCTTGGCCCAGAGCATTCGGGAACAGACTGGTCTTAGAATATCAGCCGAGCGGGGAGCCTTTATCACCAGGGTGATCCCCGACACGCCCGCAGCAGCGGCAGGTCTGGCGGAGGGGGATATTATCACTGCCGTGAACGGCCAGGAGATTGCCGGCATGCGGGAGCTGCGTGATGCGGTGCAGCAGGCTGGGTTCGGCGGGAAGCTGCAGCTTGTCTTCTGGCGCGGCGAGGCCCGGCAGGAAGTGGAGGTTGTGTTATAACTTGCTGCAACGGCAGGTGCAGGCTCGTACCGCTGCACCCTCTGGGGGCGGGCACAGTCTGCTTCTTTTTTTTCGCCTAGTTGTGTGTTATGATACTATTACCACTTGTGCATTTTCTGGTAAGGGAGCCACAAAATGTATGTAGTATGCCTAGAACATCTGGAACAAGCCATTGATGAGTTCGTGGACGTGTATGAGATGCCCCCCGATCTCTACGAATTGGAGGAGGTGTCGCTCACGGACTGGACGGCGCCTGTGCGCTGCACTTTCTGTGACCGTCCCCCCAAGTACTTAGTGGTTTAGGGAGGGGTATGGGAGTGCATGTCCAAATTCTCGCGGTGGGAAAGCTCAAGGAGCAGTACCTGGTGGAGGGTATAGAGGAGTATAGGAAGCGTCTGAATAGGTACGGGCGCCTGGAGATCGTGGAATTGAAAGAGGAAAGCTTTTCTGAGCCCCTCAGTGACAAGGAAGTGCAGGAGATCCTGCGCCGGGAAGGGGAGCGGGTGTTGAGGGAACTGAAGCCCCGCAGCTTCGTGGTGGCGCTGGATCGAGGGGGACGAGCCCTCTCCTCTGAGCAGCTCGCCCAGGAGTTCCAGCGCGTGGCCTTAAGCGGCATCAGTCAGCTGGTCTTTGTGATCGGAGGGTCTTGGGGGCTCGATGAGCGGGTTCTGCAGCAGGCCGATCTGGTCCTTTCCTTTTCCCAGTTCACCTTCCCCCACCAGCTCATGCGCTTGATTTTAGTAGAGCAGATCTACCGCGCCTTTACCATAATAAATAAAGAAAAGTATCACAAATGAACGGAGCAGAAGGAGGTGTGTTCGTGCGCTGGAACAAGATTTCGGATGCAGTGATTCGCCGCCTGCCCCTCTATCTGCGGGTCCTGGATGAGCTGGCCAATGAAGGAGATACGGCCTTAATCTCTTCCCAGGAACTGGGGATCAAAGCAGGAGTGGGCCCGGCTTTGGTGCGCAAGGATTTGGCCTGGTTCGGTGAGTTTGGCAAGCAGGGGGTAGGCTACGACGTTGGCTTCCTCCGCAATGAGCTGAGGAAAATCCTCAACTTAGAGCAGGAGATGGCAGTGGCCCTGGCCGGTGTGGGGAGCCTTGGACGAGCCCTGGCCCGCTATCACTTGAAGCGTTATGCGGACACGGACAGTTTTAACCTGCGCTTGGCTGCCTTATTTGACAGCGATCCAGCCAAGGTGGGCAGTGAGGTGGAAGGGATTCCCATTCGTTCCCTGGAAGAGATCCCCGAAGTGGTGGCCCGGGAGCAGATCAAGATCGTGATCTTGGCTGTGCCCGCCGATGCGGCCCAAGATGTGGCCAATCGCTTTGTGCGGGCCGGAGTAAACTGCATTCTCAACTATGCACCGGTGAAACTGCAGGTGCCCGAGACCGTGCAGGTGGCGCCCGTGGATCTGTCCCTGGAGCTGCAGCGTCTAGCTTATTACGTTCCGAAACAGACGAGGTAAGGAGGCGGCATGGTGACACAGCAGATAGACTTACTCGTGCTCGGAGGAGGGCCCGCCGGTTATGCGGCCGCCATCCGCGCCAGCCACCTGGGCAAGAGGGTTGTGCTGGTGGAAAAGGACAGTATAGGGGGTACCTGCCTGAACCGGGGCTGTATTCCCACCAAGGCCCTTTTAGAAAGTGCCCACTTTTATGCTGGGCTGAGCTCTGCCGCGGTCCACGGCGTAAGTGTGGAGATTAAGGGTCTGGATTACGCCCAGGTGGTGAGGGGCAAAGGGGGTATTGTCCAGAATCTGGTGAACGGCCTCCAATTCCTCCTGCGCAAACGGCAGATCACTGTGCTGGAAGGGGAAGGACGCTTGCTGCCCTCAGGGGAAGTACAGGTGGGCGAAGAAGTACTGCGGCCCGGGAACGTGCTAGTGGCCACCGGTACGGAACCCCTGCAGCTGCCTGGACTGGAGGTGGACGGAGAGCTTGTGGTGAACAGCGATCAGCTCCTGGAGCGCACAAGCCTACCCCAGTCCCTGGTAATTGTGGGGGGCGGAGTGATTGGCTGCGAGTTTGCCACCATTTTTGCTGACTATGGCGTTGAAGTGACCATTGTGGAGCTTGCGCCCCGCATCTTGCCCATGGAGGATGGGGAGGTAAGTCAGGCCTTAACCAGGGAATTCAAAAAGCGCAAGGTTAAGGTGCTCACCGAGGCGAAGGTAGTTGGCATCGAGCGGGGAGCCCAAGCGCTGGTGCATGTGGAGCAGAAGGGCCGCGCCGCGGATTTGCGGGCCGATCTGGTGCTCGTTTCTGTGGGGCGCAGGCCGGTGCTGCCCCCAGGCTTCCAGGGAGATTTGGATGCCAAAGGTTACATCAAGGTCAACGGGCGCTTTCAAACGTCCCTACCCCAGGTGTACGCTGCCGGAGACATTATCGGCGGTGTGCAGTTGGCCCATCTGGCCTTTGAAGAGGGCTGGGCCGCGGTGAACTACATGTTTGATCAGCCTGCCCGCAATCAGTGGTTTGTGCCTTCCTGCGTGTACACAAAACCGGAGATAGCCGCGGTGGGCTTAACGGAAGAACAGGCCCGGGAGAAGTATGGGGAGATTGTTACGGCCAAGTATTCGTTGAAGGGTAACGGTAGAGCGGTGATCGCCAGGGAAGATTCGGGGTTCGTCAAGTTTGTGGCTGCCTCCGATGGTAGGGTCTTAGGGGTGCATATCATCGGGCCCCAGGCCACGGAACTGATCGCTGGAGCAGCCCTGGCCCTGGAACAGGGGCTCACCCTGGAACAGTGGGCCCAGGTGGTCTATCCCCATCCCACCGTGTCCGAGTCCCTAAAGGAAGCGGTGCTCAGTGCCCTGGGCTGTGGACTGCATTCGGTGTAGCCAGCCGCGTTGTATAGACATCTGGACATTGAGGAGGAAGATGGATGCTTACAGATATTGAAATTGCCCAACAGACTAAGCTGCGGCCCATCACGGAAATCGCCGCTAAGGTGGGTTTAATGGAAGATGACATTGAGCTGTACGGAAAGTACAAAGCCAAAGTAGATACCAAAGTGTATGAAAGGTTGCAGGACAGGCCCAACGGTAAGTTGATCTACACCACAGCCATTACCGCAACCCCCGCGGGGGAGGGCAAGACGGTGACCACCATCGGCATCACCCAGGCCCTGGGTAGGCTGGGTAAGAATGTCATGGCTTGTCTGCGTGAGCCTTCCTTAGGCCCCACCTTTGGGATCAAAGGGGGCGCCGCGGGCGGCGGCTATTCCCAGGTTGTGCCCATGGAAGACATCAACTTGCACTTCACCGGCGATATCCATGCCGTAACCACCGCCCATAACCTGCTGAATGCCCTGCTGGATAACCATATTGCCCAGGGTAACGCCTTGAACATTGACCCTAAGCGCATTGTGCTGAGAAGGGTCCTTGATATGAACGACCGTCAGCTGCGCAATATTGTGATCGGCTTAGGTGGCCGGGGAGATGGCTATGTGCGGGAGGCAGGTTTCGATATTTCTGTGGCCTCGGAGATCATGGCCATTTTGTGTTTGGCCTCCGACCTGCAGGATCTGAAAGAACGGGTGGGGCGCATGTTGGTGGCCTACACCTACGATCGCAAGCCCGTCTATGCCAAGGACCTCAAGGCTGAAGGCGCGATTGCGGTGATCATGAAGGATGCCATCAAGCCCAACTTGGTGCAGACCCTGGAAGGTCAGCCTGTGTTTATCCACGGCGGACCCTTTGCCAATATTGCCCACGGCAACAACAGCATCATCGCCACGCGCTTGGCCCTCAAGCTCGCCGACTACGTGGTGACGGAAGGCGGCTTTGCCTCGGATTTGGGTGCGGAGAAGTTCTTCGACATAGTGCACGGTTACTCGGGTCTCAAGCCCGATGTGGCCGTGCTGGTGGCCTCGGTGCGGGCCCTGAACATGCATGGCGGAGTGGCCAAGGAAGAGGTGCACCTCACCAATTTGGACGCTCTGCGCAAGGGCCTGGCCAACTTGGACAAGCACGTGGAGAACCTGCGCAAGTTTGGTCTGCCCATTGTGGTCGCGCTGAACCGGTTCCCCACAGACGAAGAAGAAGAACTGGCTTTGGTGCGGGAGCACTGCGCACAGCTGGGCGTGCGCTGCGCCGTGTCCCGGGTCGTAGCTGAGGGCGGCGCCGGCGGGGAAGAGCTAGCTAAGACCATTTTGGAGGTCCTGGAAAGCGAACCCAGCCAGTTCAAACCCCTCTACGACTGGAAACTGCCCATCAAGGAGAAACTGGCGATCCTAGCCCGGGAGATTTACGGGGCGGATGATGTGGTGTACACGGCCAAGGCCGAAAGCTCCATCAGGGATCTCACCAAGCTGGGCTACGGCGAGCTGCCTGTGTGTGTAGCCAAAACCCAGCACTCCATATCAGATAATCCCAAGTTGAAGGGAGCGCCCAAGGGCTGGAAGCTCACCATCACCGATGTGCGGCCTTCACTGGGAGCAGGCTTTTTGGTCTGCCTGGCAGGCGACATCATGACCATGCCGGGGCTGCCCGCCAAACCCGCGGCGGAAAAGGTAGATATTGATGCTGAGGGCAGGATCACGGGCTTGTTCTAATTACCCGCATACAGCACAGGGCCCGGCAGGGGCCCTGTGCTGCCCTGGGGAAAAAGAGGTTGTACATTATCTACACAAGTGATATACTAACGGAGAATGATCGTAAAGGCTCCGCAGAGCCGTTTTTTCCCCTATAGGAATTCCTATGGGGGAGTTTCTTTAGTTAGGGAGGACGCGAGATGAGTGTTTTGCAAAGACAGAAGCAGGAGCTGATCTCCGCACTGCAGGCGGCCATTCATGCAGCTAAGGCCAGTGGGGCACTTGAGGTGGAAGCGGTGCCCGAAATTGGCCTGGAAGTGCCCCGGGAAAAGCAGCATGGAGACTTTGCCTCCAACATAGCGTTAGTTATGGCCAAGGCTGCCCGAAAGCCGCCCAGAGAAGTGGCGCAGATTATCGTGGAGCACCTGCCTCCAGGGGGCGTAATCCGGGAGGTGGAAGTGGCCGGCCCCGGCTTTATCAATTTCTTCTTGAGCAATGATTGGCTGTACGACACCCTGCGGACCATCGAAGCCCAAGGCGAGGCCTACGGCAACTGCACTTACGGCGCGGGGGAAAGGGTGCTCTTGGAGTTTGTGAGCGCCAATCCGGTAGGCCCCATGAACGTGGTGAATGCCCGGGCGGCCGCAGTGGGCGATACCCTAGCGCGCCTTTTCAGGGCTGTGGGTTATGATGTGGCCACGGAGTTCTACGTGAACGATGCCGGCAACCAGGCGGATGTATTTGCCCGCTCCTTGGAAGCGCGCCTGCAGCAGCTCACCGATCCGGACTACCCCTTCCCCGCAGATGGCTATCCCGGGGAGTATGTTGCTGAGCTGGCCCAACAGCTGCAGAAAGAGCGCCCCGATCTCTTGGAGCTTCCCTACGAAGAGCGCATTGCTTTCTGTAAGCGCTGGGGCACGGACAAAATGGTGGAGATGCAGAGGGCTGACCTCCAGGCATACGGGGTGGAGTTCGACCTCTGGTTCCGGGAGCGTGACCTCCACGCAAGTGGTGCGTTGGAAGCGGTGATCGAGTTTCTGCGGGAAAAGGATCTCCTCTATGAAGAAGAGGGGGCTTTGTGGTTTAGGTCCACCCAGTTCGGAGATGACAAGGACCGGGTGATTGTGAAAAGCGATGGCACCTACACTTATGTAACGGCAGATATTGCCTATCACCGCAATAAACTCCAGCGCGGTTTTACCAAACTCATCGATATTTGGGGGCCGGATCACCACGGGTATATCGGCCGGATGAAAGCGGCCATACAGGCCCTGGGGTACAGTGCCGACACCTTGGAAGTGCTCATTCTGCAGTATGTGGCTCTGCTGCGCGACGGCCAGCCCGTGAAGATGTCCAAGCGCGCCGGTGAGTTCATCACCATGCAGGATCTCTTGGACGAGGTGGGTAAGGATGCAGCCCGCTTCTTCTTCCTGCACCGCAGCCCCGAAAGCCACTTGGACTTTGACCTGGATTTGGCGGTGGAGCAGTCCAGCGAAAACCCGGTCTTTTACGTGCAGTATGCCCATGCCCGCATCAGCAGCGTTCTGCGCCAGGCCAGGGAACAGGGCCTCGAGGTGCCCACCTGCAGCCAGGTGGATCTGGGCCTGCTGCAGCATGAGTCCGAACTCGATCTTCTGAAACAGCTGGCCGCGCTGCCTGAAGAGCTGCTCAATGCGGCGCTGCTGCGGGAGCCCCACCGGCTTACCCGCTATGCCCTCGAATTGGCCGGTCTGTTCCATACTTTTTACACCTTCTGTCATATCTTAGGTGAAGAAGCGCCGCTGCGGGATGCCCGGCTGGTTTTGATATCCAATGTGCGGGTGGTGCTGAGGAAAGTTCTAGACCTGCTTGGTGTAGATGCTCCCGAGCAGATGTGAGGATGGTGACGTATGGGTTTTAAAGACAGCGTGCGGACGTTTTGGCGGGCCCTGAAGCTGAGTTATGAGCATATCGGCAAGGTGATGATCACCAACCTGATCTGGTTTGTGGTGGGATTCTTCCTCCTTCTGCTCTTCACCTACATCCCCGTGGAGAGTGATTGGTTTTTCATCCTGGTTATGGTAGGTACGCCCATCCTCATGGGTGGTGCTTTCGGTGCCGTCCACTACCGGATGAACGCCATTGTTAAGGGAGAAGATACATCCCTTGAACATGTGTGGATCGGCTTCAAACGTTATTTCGTCCGCGGCGCCATCCTGGCTGTTCTGGCAGTTCTCGGTTTTGGGATTTTGTTCTTCAATATCTGGTTCAGTCAGAACTATCCCAGCAAGGTTTTCCTTTTGCTTTCGGGCTTTTGGATCTGGGGTATTGTGCTGTGGTATGGCATGCACCAGTTTGTCTTGCCCTTTGTGGTGAATCAGAATACTGGGGCATTCAGCGCCGTGAAAAAGGCGGCCTTAATTGTGTTGGACAACCCTTGGCCCAGCTTTCTGCTGGTTGTGTTCAGTCTGATTGTGATTGCGCTCAGTGTGCTCTTCGCGGCGCCGCTGCTGATTTTCCTGGCCAGCTTCCTGGCGCTGCTGCAGAACTGTTTCTATCATGAGCTCATGGTCAAATACGAACTATTAGCCGAAGAACAACAAGGAGAATCGGAAGGGGAGGACCGGAGTTGAGCAAGTTTGTGTTCGTCACAGGAGGAGTTGTCTCGAGTTTAGGTAAGGGAATTACCGTGGCGTCCTTGGGCAGGCTGTTGAAGAGCAGGGGGTTGAAGGTAAGTGTCTTAAAGTTCGACCCCTACCTAAATGTGGACCCTGGTACCATGAGCCCTTTCCAGCACGGAGAAATCTTTGTTACTGAAGACGGTGGCGAATGCGATTTAGACCTAGGTCATTACGAAAGGTTCATTGACACGAATCTAACCAAGGACAGCAACGTAACCAGTGGTACGATTTACTGGTCCATCCTCTCCCGGGAACGCAGGGGGGGTTATGACGGTGGAACGGTCCAGGTGATCCCCCATGTGACTAACGAGATCAAAGACCGCATCTGGTCCCTAGCCAAAAGCAGCCAGGCCGATGTCATTTTGGTGGAGATCGGCGGCACAGTGGGTGATATTGAGGGACTTCCCTTCCTAGAAGCCATCCGCCAGTTCCGCATGGATGTGGGCAGGGAGTCCAGTTTGTTTATCCATGTCACCCTGATCCCTTACGTGGCCGCGGCGAAGGAACTGAAAACCAAACCCACCCAGCACAGTGTGAAGGAACTGCGCAGCATCGGTATCCAGCCCGATGTGATTGTCTGCCGCAGTGAGGCCCCCTTAACCGAAGAGATCAGGGCGAAAGTGGCCCTCTTCTGCAATGTGGAAGAAAGGGCAGTAATCCCCAATCCTGATGTGGAAAGCATCTATGAGATTCCCCTCTGCTTTGCGGAAGCCCGCTTAGACGAGATCGTTTTGGAGAAGCTAAATCTGACCGCGGGTCCCGCTGATTTAGACTCTTGGCGGGAACTGGTGTCCAGGATCAAGAACCTCCGGGAAAGGGTAGTGGTGGGCATAGTGGGGAAATACGTGTCGCTGCCCGATGCCTACCTCAGCGCCGCCGAGTCTCTGCGCCACGCGGGTTTTGCCCAGGGGGCGGAGGTGGAAGTGCGCTGGATCGAAGCGGAAGATCTGGAGCGGGGGAAAACGGAAGTCCTGGAAGATCTAGATGGAATTCTGGTTCCTGGAGGATTTGGACAGCGCGGTGTGGAAGGAAAGATCAAAGCTGCCCAGTACGCCAGGGAGCACCGGATCCCGTTTTTTGGGATCAGCTTGGGCATGCAGTGTGCCGCAATTGAACTGGCCCGCAACGTGTTGAAGCTGGAGGATGCGAGCAGTGTGGAGTTTGGTCCCTGCGCGCACCCTGTGATCAGCTTTATTCCAGGTTATCCAGAAGTAACGGGATTGGAGGGATCCATGCGGAAGGGGACCTATGCCTGCCAGATCCAGCCGGGAACCCACAGCAGCAGGTTATACGGCCAGGGAGTGGTACAGGAACGGCATAGGAACCGGTATGGGATTAACGAGAAGTACCTGGAGAGCCTGGTGGATGCGGGCTTGCGGGTGGCAGGCATTTCCCCTGAGGGGTTGGTGGAGATAATCGAGCTTGAGGATCATCCCTGGTTTGTGGGCACCTTGTTCCATCCAGAGTTTAAGTCCAGACCGACCCGGCCCCATCCCTTGTTTGTCGGGTTTATCCGGGCGATCCTGGAGAACAAGAAGGGTTAATCGCTAGGAGGTGTGCTTATGCTTCGCATGAAGGTGAAAGCAGTGGGCATAGATCGTGAAACCCTTTTTCCTGTAGTCATCCTCACCGACGAACGGGAGGAATCCTACGTTCCTCTGCTCATCGGCCCCGCCGAAGCAAATGCCATCGCAGTTGTCCTAGAAAACGTAGAGGTACCCCGACCACTGACCCACGATCTTCTGCTCAGCTCTGTGCTAGCTTTGGGGGCGAAGGTGGATAAGGTGGTCATCACCGATCTAAGTGATGATGTATATTACGCTGAAATACACTATCTGCAGGGGGGCAAGCTCGTGCGGGTGGACGCCAGGCCGTCAGACGCCATTGCCCTGGCCCTCCGGTCTGGAGCGGCCATCTTCGTGGATGAGAAGATCATCCCCCATGCCATCACCGTGCCCAAGGAAGATGATCCGGAGTTGGAAGAGTTCCGGTCCTTCCTGGAGAATCTCTCCCCTGATGATTTTCGCCGGGAGAACTGAGCCCAGGTAATTTTGCATAGGTCTTATTTTTCGGCGCATACTCTTTCCTAGAAAGGGTGTGCGCCATGTTCATGCGAAATATTTGCCGGGTATGGGCTGGTATTGTGCTGGTGCTGCTTCTGCCTGGTGTCCTCCAGGCTCACCAGGAGCAGTGGAAAATGGTCCACGGGGATATAGTGCAGGTACTCACAGAAGAACATAAACTGTTACTGGCTTCCAACGGGCAAGAAGTCTACCTGGTCCTGGAAGAGGATTGTCGGATTTTCCGTCAGGGGGCGCCAGCCACTTTAGCTTCGCTGCGCCCTGTGGGTCCTGGGGCCTACCAAGACGCCCTGTGCTGGATCAACCCCCAGGGACGGGTGGGCTTGCTTTTAGTGAACTACCACGTTGAGGAAGAGAACGGAATGTTAGTTGCTTATGATATCTTTGGGAATCGGAAATGATTGCGGAGGAAAATGCTTCCTCGTGACGAAGTATAAGTCGCGATAGTTCGATCTTTCCCAGGGGCATGGCGCAAAGGCCCCCTGGTGTTGTGTGTTCTGCGTTCCGCAACGGATTGTCTGCCTGCTTCTGAGCCATTTCTCGCCTCAAAAGGATGCCTTGGCAATTTGCACTCCACAGGTTTTTTCCCGCAGGAGATGAATCACTGATCTGGAAATAATACCTAACTTTGGACAGCTGCTTCTGTTGGCAGCTGCCCTTGCAGATCTGAAGACAAGGAGGCTATTCAAGTGTTAGTATCTGGAAAAGAACTGTTCCAAGCCGCGAAGCAGGGTGGTTATGCAGTTGGCGCCTTTAATGTGAACAACATGGAGATCATCCAGGCCATTATTGAAGCCGCGGAAGAAGAAAACTCCCCCGTGTTTCTCCAAGCCAGCCAGGGCGGTCTGAAGTATGCCGGCATCGAGTACATAGCGTCCCTGGCCAAAACGGCTGCGGAAAAGGCCAAGGTTCCCGTGGCCTTGAACCTGGATCACGGCACCAGCTTCGCGCAGGTAGCACTGTGCATCCGCCACGGCTTTTCGGCGGTGATGATTGATGGTTCTCAGCTGCCCTTCGAAGAGAACATTGCCATCACCCAGAAGGTTGTGGACATGGCCCGTCCCTGCGGCGTATCTGTGGAGGCAGAGCTGGGCAAAATCGGCGGCGTTGAAGACGATATTTCCGTTTCCCATGCTGTGTTTACCGATCCAGATGAGGCAGCCGAGTTTGTGGAACGCACCCAGGTAGATGCCCTGGCCGTGGCCATTGGCACTGCCCATGGAGTGTACAAAGGCGAACCCAAGTTGGACTTTGAGCGGCTGGAAAAGATCAGAAATGCTACCAATATTCCCCTGGTCCTCCATGGTGCCTCCGGCGTGCCCGCTGAGGCTATCCGCAAAGCAGTTCCCCTGGGCATCTGCAAAATCAACATCGACACAGAACTGAGGCAGGCCTTCACCAAAGCGGTGCACGAAGTGGTGCACAACAAACCGGAAGAGTTCGATCCCCGCAAGCTGCTGGGACCGGCCCGGGAAGCCATGAAAGAAGTGGTGAAGGCAAAAATGAGGCTGTTTGGAAGTGCTGGCCGTGCGTAAAGGCGCGGCCGGCAGACCCTTTCTGGCCCCAAGACAAAGGGTGGTGAACGCTTGAATATTGCAGAGCTGGAATCGATGACCTTTGCTGAACTGCAAGACCTGGCAAAGGAATTGGGCCTTACTGGGTTTAAGCGGCTGCGCAAGAAGGACCTGATTATTGAGATCCTCAAGCACGAGACCATGAAGGAGGGCCTGCTGTTTATCAGCGGGATTTTGGAGATAACCAGCGAGGGGTATGGTTTCCTGCGGGTGGATAACTACACCCCTGGCGCCGACGATGTTTACGTCTCCCCCTCCCAGATCAGGCGTTTTGCCATGCGTACCGGGGATGAAATCCTAGGTCAGGTGCGCCCGCCCAAGGATGGGGAGCGGTATTTTGCCCTCTTGAAGGTTTTGGCCATCAACCTCACCGACCCTGAATTGGCTGCCCAGCGCCCATGTTTTGACGATCTAACGCCCATTTACCCCAAACGGCGTCTCCACCTGGAAACAGATCCTACGAATTATACCATGCGCCTCATGGACATATTATCCCCATTGGGATTTGGTCAACGGGGTTTGATTGTCTCTCCGCCCAAGGCTGGTAAGACCACTGTGCTGAAGATGCTGGCCAATGCCATCGCGGAGAACCATCCTGATACAGAGATTATCGTGCTGCTTATCGATGAGCGCCCCGAGGAAGTTACGGACATGGAGCGCTCGGTGAGCGGCGAAGTGATCAGTTCCACCTTCGATCTGCCGCCGGAAAACCATGTGCGCGTGGCCGACATTGTCTTGGCCAGGGCGAAACGCTTGGTGGAATCGGGGAAGGATGTGGTCATCCTTTTGGACAGCATCACACGCCTGGCCCGGGCCCACAATCTGGTGGTGCCGCCGAGCGGCCGCACCCTCTCCGGTGGGGTGGATCCTGCGGCCCTGCACCGTCCGAAGCGGTTCTTTGGAGCAGCCCGCAATTTTGAGGAGCAGGGCAGTTTGACCATTATTGCTACAGCTTTAGTGGAGACTGGCAGTCGTATGGACGAAGTGATCTACGAAGAGTTTAAGGGTACTGGCAACATGGAGCTCCACTTGGACCGTAAACTAGCGGAGCGCAGGCTGTTTCCGGCCATTGACATCTACCGTTCGGGCACCAGGCGGGAGGATCTGCTCTTGACACCGCAGGAGCTGGAGGCCACTTGGATGCTGCGGCGGGTGATGAGTGCCATGGGGCCAGCGGAAACCCTTGATTTGCTTTTGGACCGGGTAGTGAACACCAAATCCAACCAAGAGCTGGTGGAGTTGATCATCTCCTCGCCTTTCGCTGAAAATGTTAGAAATAAATGAAGGGAAAGCGTCGCTTAGCGTAGAAATGTACCGAGTAGGTTATTGCCAATCGAGGGAGGATTAGTCATGAGGAGGCGGTTTGCCCGCGGCAAGGGGTTTATACTCTTGCTTTTTGCAGTAATTTTCAGCTTCGGTATCCTAGGACAAGTGGATACCAGAATGCACATTGGTGGAAGCGACTGGGATCTGGACAGTCTGATTTACATCAATGTGGACGAGTATCTCTATTACAGCACCCTCGATTCCCAAGAGTACGGACAACCGTTACCTACAGTGCAGACTCTAGCCGCCCTCGATGGAGCTGCCAAACCGGTGGAAACCCCGCAGCCTCAGGTTCTCGATGAAGGAACGGCCGAGGCGCTTCCGGAAGTAGCGGAGCAGCCCGAACCCACAGCCCCATCTAGGGTGGAGTCGGCCCTCCAGGTGGCTACCCCTCCAGTTGCTGCACCGCCTAAGGTGGAGGAAAAGAAGGAAGAAGAAAGACCCACGATCTTCGTGCACAAGGTTAATCCCGGGGAGACTTTGTGGGATATTGCCAATGCCTATGGAGTGTCTGTGGATGCCATCATCTCAGCTAATGAGTTGAAGAATCCTAACATGCTCGCGGTGGGCCAAGAACTGAATATCCTCTCTGTGCAGGGAGTATTGCACAAAGTCGCCACAGGTGAGAGCTTGTGGGAGATTTCCCAGCGCTATCAGGTGCCCATGGAGGAAATCACCAGGGTAAACAACATAACCGACCCCGCGCGCATTATGCCCAACACCAAGCTGATCATCCCAGGGGCTACCCAGCTCCGGCCCAAGGATGTGCTCCTGGTCAACGGGCAGCTGCAGAGGGCCTTCGATTGGCCGGTCACGGGACGGATTTCTTCACCCTTCGGTCCCCGTTGGGGTAGGATGCACAACGGTCTGGATATTGCTGTGAATACGGGTACGCCAGTACGGGCTGCTGCCGATGGCAGGGTGACCTTCGCTGGCTGGAACGGCGGCTACGGCATTCTGGTCATCGTTGACCACGGGAACAACGTGGAGACCAGGTATGCCCACAACTCCCGCTTGAATGTGAAAGTGGGTCAATCGGTCACCAGGGGCCAGGTCATCGCTTACAGCGGTAATACTGGTAATTCCACGGGCCCGCACGTGCACTTTGAGATTCGCTACCGCGGCAACCCGGTTAATCCCCAGAGTTATCTGAAGTAGGTATACATTCTTGCCAGGCTGGCAGTCCTATGTTATAATGTGCTGTGGCTCTGCCAGTTCGGTTAGTGAGGTGAAGAAGTAGATGAAGGCTGGTATTCATCCCAAGTATGACAAAGCAGTGGTAACCTGTGCCTGTGGAGAGACTTTTGAAACCCGATCCACCAAGCCACAGATTAGGGTAGAGGTGTGCTCCAAGTGTCACCCCTTCTACACCGGCCAGCGGCAGGTTGTAACCACCTCTGGCGGCAGGATCGAGCGTTTCCGCACCAGGTGGAATTTGGACCAAGAGTAAGCAAGGTATCGACCTGAACAGAATCGTAAGCAAGCAACAAAGAGCAGGGGCTGCCCTGCTTTTTTGTTAGCGGAAACGAGGAGGGGTGCGAGTGGGAGTGTTTCTGGCCCCCATGGCGGGAGTAACGGATCTGCCCTACCGGGTCTTGGCCCGGGAGTTCGGCGCAGACCTGGTGGTAAGTGAAATGGTCTCTGCGCAGGCGTTGGTCTATCAAAACCAGCGTACCCTGCGCATGCTCGCCATCCACGAGGAAGAAAGGCCCTGCGCTATCCAACTCTTTGGCCATGATCCGAAGGTGATGGCCCAAGCTGCCCAGTTGGTGTACACCCAGGTCCAGCCGGAGATGATCGACCTTAACTTCGGCTGCCCCACCCCAAAAGTAGTGAAAAACGGGGATGGCGCCGCCCTCTTGAAAGACCCGGAACTAGTGGGCAGAATCGCCGCCGCGGTTGTGGCGGCAGTGCCCATTCCCGTGACGGCGAAAATCAGGCTCGGTTGGGACCAAAACAGCATTAACTGCTTAGAAATCGCCAACAGGCTGGAAGAAGCAGGTGTGCATTGGCTTACAGTCCACGCGCGAACCCGGGAGCAGTTCTACTCCGGCCAGGCGCAGTGGGAGTGGATCGCCAAGATCAAGGCCCAAAGCGGGATTCCCATTGTGGGCAATGGAGATGTCTTCTCCCCCCAAGCAGCCAGGGAGATGCTGGAGCAGACGGGCTGTGATCATCTAGCCATTGGCCGGGGTGCCCAGGGCAACCCCTGGATCTTCCGCCAGGTTAAGGCCTACCTGAGGGAAGGGGTCCTTTTGCCACCGCCTTCCCTCACAGAGCGGATTACCGTGGCCCTGCGCCATCTGCACCTGAAGGTGGAATACGATGGGGAAGGGCGGGCCGTGCGGGAAATGCGCCCCCACCTGGCCTGGTATTTGAAGGGCGTTCCCCATACTGCGCACGTGAGAAAAGAACTGAACACCGCTTCTTCTGTGCAAGAAGTGGAACGTCTGCTCAAACAGTTGTTGTAGCGCTGCTTAGCGCGTGCTATAATAGGTGTGAACAATGTGTGCACAAAGCGGGTGGGGCCATGGGCGGCTTTTTTCGCATCGGAGATAAACTGCTCAACCGAGCCAAGCTGGATCGGATCATCGACCGTATATTTGAGCTCAGGATGTCGGGGCTAGCGCAGCAGGAGGTGGCGCAGCGGGTGGGCTGCGATCGCACCTTCATTTCGCGCCTGGAAAGCCTGGCGGAGATCCGCAAGGGAGGCAGCTTGGCTGTAATCGGTTTTCCGTTGGCCAACACAGAGGAGCTCAAGCAGCTGTGTCAGGAGCTGGGGGTGGAGTATACCCTGCTGCTCACCGATGGGGAGCGTTGGCGGCTGATTGAATCCTTTGACGGCAAAAGTCTGCTTAACTGGCTCATGGATCTGATGATGGAAATGAGTGCCTTCGATCATGTGATTATGATCGGTTCCGACATGCGCATCCGTTTGGCCGAGGCCATTCTTGGCGAAAAGGTTGTGGGCGTGTGCCTGGGCACTTCACCCATCCAGGAAGATCACTATTTCAGCCCCGAACAGCTCAAGAAGCTGATTACATCCATCAAAGGGGAGTAGCCCATGAGACGGATAGTGAGTGTGAGCATAGGTTCATCCAAGCGGGACAGCAAAGCGGTGGTGAATGTCCTCGGGGAAGACTTCTCCCTGGAGCGCATCGGTACCGATGGAGATATGCAGAAGGCTATCGCCATCATCCAGGAGCTGGATGGAAAAGTGGCGGCTTTCGGCATGGGGGGAATTGACCTTTATCTATGGGGAGGCAATCGCCGCTATATCCTCCGGGAGGCCAAGCGAATTGCCAAGGCCCCCAAGATTACCCCCATCGTAGACGGTTCAGGGCTGAAAAACACCCTGGAGCGCAAAGCCATCGAGACCTTGGCCCAAGAGGATCCGGCCATGTTCCGGGGCAAAAAAGTGCTGTTAACCTGTGGAGTGGATCGCTTCGGCATGGCCCAGGCGCTGCAGGAAACGGGGGCAGAGGTGTTGTATGGCGATCTCATGTTTGCGCTGGGTCTGCCCATTCCCCTCTACAGCCTGAAGGCGCTGGAGAGGGTGGCTGCCGTCTTTGCCCCCATTGTGGTGCAGTTTCCCTTTAAGTGGCTGTATCCCACTGGATCCAAGCAAGAGGAGTCGCCGGACCGGGAGAAATATGAAAAGTTCTACGCCTGGGCAGATATCATTGCCGGTGACTACCACCAGATCCGCAAATACATGCCCGATGATCTCAGCGGTAAGATAATTATCACCAACACCATCACCGCGCAAGATGTGGAGTTTCTGCGCCAGCGCCACGTCAAGGAGCTGATTACCACCACGCCCAATCTGGGCGGGAGGTCCTTTGGTACCAATGTGATGGAAGGACTGCTGGTTGCTTTGCTGAACAAGCCAGTTGAACAGATTACTCCCCGGGATTATCTGCGTCTTTTGGAACAAATTGGCTTTAAGCCCCGTAGGGAGGCTCTAGGGGCCTGAGCCCACTAACAAGCTCTAGAACGTGCTAGAATAGGGATTGTCTGATTCTTGATGTTAGTGTAAGGTTTTAGTAGGTGTTTGGAAGGAGTTCCTGGTGTAGACATAAAAAAAGAGACCTCGCACACAAATCAGTAGCAGTTAGGAGGCGAGGTCTCATGAGAAGCGATGTTAGCAACACCGCTCTCATCCTTAGTTTACTTGAAGATACAGTAG
>JAKOTU010000085.1 GCA_029776155.1 Bacillota bacterium
ATGAGGGCGATGTCGGGATACCAGCGGGCTAAAATGACCAAGGCCGCGGCCAAGGTTTCCTTTAAGGGTGCACCCATGGCAATCTCCCGATAGCCCCGCTGGTGCAGCCCGGCGCCGCTGGTGTCTATGGTCAGGGTGGCCGTATCTTTCAGGAGGGCCACCTCAATTTTCATCAAGGGGCCGTCTTCAGGAAACCACTGCAGGCGGTGCTTTTTCTTCAGGCTTTCCACCACTGCCTTTTTCACAATGGCCTGGCAGTCGGACACGCTGAAGAGGGTGGATTTCACCGAACGGCCCTCCACGGGGAACTGGGCGTTTTTGGGGAGATAGTCCGCCCAGGGCAGGGCTTTGGTTTTTTCAAAGAGCTCCTCGAAGGTTGTGGCCTGAAATTCGCCTACTTTCACCTTGACCCTGGCCGCGGTGCGCAGCCACAAATTGGCCCGGCAGATGTCCCGCTCATCCCCGCTGAAGCTCACTTTCCCCTGGTCAACCGCAGTGTCTGTACAGCCTAGTTTACGCAGTTCCTCCGCCACCAAGGATTCCAAGCCGAAGGTGGCGGTGGCGATTAAGTTCAAGTGCCCCACAATGCACAACCTTTCCCAGTTGATGGGGTTATTATACCACGGATGGCGGAACAGGGCACGGATCCTCCTGCAAACTTCAGCCAAGAACGGGATAAACTAGGAGGAAGGACGTGCAGGGGAAGGGGCATGGGTATGCGCAGGGTGATCATCCACTACCACCGGGAAGATGGAAACTACGCTCCCTGGAGCGTTTGGCTCTGGCCGGAAGGGTGCGGAGGGCAGAGCGTTCCCTTTTCAGACCTCGACCATTTCGGCAGCATCGCCAGCTGCACCGTGGGGAGGGAGCACAGACGCATTGGCTTTCTGATCCGGGGTGAGTCCTGGGAGAAGGATATCGCCCACGACCGCTACATTGAGGACTTCGTAGGGGATACGGCGGAAGTGTGGCTGGTGGGGGGCGATCCCCAGGTCTACCTGGCTCCTCCAGCGCACTTAAGGGAAAAGGTGCGGGTCTTTTCGGAACTGGAACTCACAGTTCACTACTACCGCCATGACGGCAGTTACGCGGGCTGGAATCTGTGGATCTGGGAGCCGGATAGCCCCGGCCGGCAGGTGGATTTTACGGAGCAGGACCAGTTTGGGGCCGTGGCCAGAATAACACTCAGGGAGCAGAGTGATGCCGCCGAACTGGGCCTCATTCCAAGGAAGAGCGCGCCGGGTTTCCCTTGGGCCGCGAAAGATGGAACCAGGGACAGATTTATACCCCTTTACTACGCCTCGGATCACGGACGCCTGGAAGTATGGCTGATGCAGGACGATCCCCGCATTTACTACCGGGAGGAGGATGTGGACCGTACCCCTAAACTCACCTTGGCTTCCTTGGACGACACTTCCAGCATCAGGGTGGAGTGTTACCTCCCTGTGTATTCCCAGGGACCTAACTGGGGCTTTAGGTTTTTCCAGGGAAAAGAGGAAGTACCCTTAGCTCAGGTTCAGCCCCTCTATGCCCAGGGCGGTCCCAGGGCTTTTCTGCTCAAAACTGCAGAACCGCTGGATCTGACTAGACGCTACGTCCTCCGCCATGACACCCATGGGCAGAAGGCCCTGGCACTAGGGCGGGCCTTTGACAGCAGGGAGTTCTACGAGGCGTTTCATTACGAGGGCGATGATCTGGGCGCAACGCTCACAGAGACAGAGACCATATTCAGGGTCTGGGCTCCCACCGCAGACAAGCTTGAGGTTGTGCTCTACGACCAAGGAGTAGGGGGCAGAGGGAAGAAGGTGCCCATGGCCCCAGGAGAAAAGGGAGTGTGGTCCGCAATCGTCCCGGAGAATCTGGAAGGCAAGTTCTACACCTACCGAGTCACCCACGGTACGAAGACTGAGGAGGTGGTGGATCCCTATGCCAAATCCGCGGGGGTGAACGGCAGGCGGGGGCAGATTGTGGATCTGAACAAGACCAACCCCCCGGGGTGGGAAAAGGTCAAGCTGCCGCCACTGGCCAGCCCGGTGGATGCAGTGATCTACGAGGTGCATGTGCGGGATATTTCCAGCGCGCCCTGTTCTGGGATCAAGGCCCGGGGGCAGTATTTGGGCTTGGTGGAGCGGGGGACCAAGACACCTAGCGGCATTGCCACAGGTCTAGACCATCTGGTTGACTTGGGGGTAACCCACGTGCACCTACTGCCCATTTTTGACTTCGCCACCGCGGATGAGGCGGATCCCCAGGGGAGTTACAACTGGGGCTATGATCCTTTGAACTTCAATGTACCGGAAGGATCCTACGCCAGCGATCCCACAGACGGCAGGGTGCGGATCCGGGAGCTGAAGAAGATGATCCAGGGCCTAAGCGAAGCGGGGATCGGGGTGATCATGGATGTGGTCTACAACCACACCTTCCACTGCCTGGAGTCTTCTTTCCACAAGCTGGTTCCAGGGTATTACTACCGCCATGATGCCCGGGGAGGTTTCTCCAACGGCTCCGGCTGCGGGAATGAATTGGCGGATGAGCGCTCCATGGTGCGCAAGTTCATCTTGGATTCAGTGGTGTATTGGGCTAAGGAATACAAGCTGGCGGGATTTCGCTTCGATCTCATGGGGCTGCACCATTTAGATACCATGCGGGAGGTGCGCCGGGCTTTGGATGAAGTGAACCCGGGAATTTTGATCTACGGCGAGGGCTGGGCTGCCGGCCCCAGCACCCTGCCGGAGTTTAGGCGGGCGGTGAAGGAGAACACCAACCGCATGACCGGGATCGCTTCGTTTTGCAACGATCTCCGGGACGGGATCAAGGGGCATGTGTTCCACACCAAGGAGGGAGGGTTCATCCAGGGCCAAGGCTTGGAGGAGTCGGTGAAGTTCGGCTTGGTGGGAGCGGTGCAGCATCCCCAAGTGGATTACGGCAGGGTGCTCTATTCCAAGGGCCCCTGGGCTTGGCACCCCAGTCAGAGCGTGGCCTACGCCGAGGCCCATGACAATTTGACGCTGTGGGATAAGCTGCTCTGCACCACTGCCTCGGAAGACCATGCCCAGCGGCTGAAGATGATCAAGCTGGCCCACACCATTATCCTCACGGCCCAGGGTATTCCTTTCTTACATGCCGGTCAGGATTTTGCCCGCACCAAGGGAGGAGATCCCAACAGCTAC
>JAKOTU010000001.1 GCA_029776155.1 Bacillota bacterium
GGACACCCTGATTAAGAGTCAGGTGCTCTACCAGCTGAGCTAATGGCCCACACCGCAGGATCATTATATCTCTTGTCCCCTTGCAGTGTCAAGATGGAAAATCAGATTCGGACAAGCCCGCGAAATCCCCTGGAAGCATAAAACGAGCCGGCACTGTTGTGGTAGATGAAGGTGCGTCCGTAGCGGAAATCCCCAAAGAGGGCTCCGCCCAAATCCCGCACTTCCTGGGGCGTTTTCACCCAGCTGGAGGTCTTGGTATCGAAGGGGCCCAGTTTCTGCAGGGCTCGGTACTGCTCCTCATCCAGCAGCTCAATGCCCAGGGCCTCAGCCATGGCCAGCACATTTCCCTGGGGAATAACCCCCTTCCTTTCCCGCTCCGCCTGGGCCTGGCCGTCGTAGCAGAGGCTGCGCCTGCCTGCGGGGCTTTCGGGAGAACAGTCGCAGAAAATGCAGCGGCCCTCCGGGTCCCAGCCGATCACATCGGGCTCCCCGCCAGTTTCTTCCATGGCCTGCAGCACGGCCAGCTTTTCCGGATGGGCTTCCAGGCGGGCCTGTACCTCTGCCCACTCCACCCCTGGGTGACGCTGCATATTCTGCTCAAACCGGGCCTGCAGTATACTCAGTAATGCCACGGCTATCTCCTCCTTGTGGGAGCTCCCTACTCCACCCTGACCGCGGTGCCGGAAGCGGAGACCATGAGCATGCCGTTTTTGGCCCCCAGCACTTCATAGTCAACATCCACCCCAACCACCGCATTGGCCCCAAGTCTAGCCGCTCGAACGCACATTTCCCGGATCGCTGTTTCCCGGGCCTTAATTAGCTGTTCCTCGTATTCCGCGCTGCGCCCGCCAACCACATCGGTGATACTGGCCATAAAGTCCCGGAAGATATTAGCCCCCAGGATCACTTCCCCGGCCACCACTCCGTAGTACTGGGTAATTCTTCTCCCTTCAATGTTGGGAGTTGTAGTTACGATCACCCCTCAGCCTCCTCCCGCACCATGTTTCCAGTCCATTTCGCCTCCGACTACAAGATTCCTTCCGTCCCTGCGCCCGGCAGTCCTTTTTCCGACGACAGCAGGCAAGGGCGCGCAAAAGGGCTGCCTGGCGGCAGCCCCGATGTTGCGATCTGCTTTCTACTCGAGGATGATGATCCGCCCGCCTTCCGGCTCTTCTACTACCTGCTGGGCGGAGATGTAATCGACCATGACGTCCCTCAGCATAATCCCGGTTTCGGCCACCAGTTTGGCGTTCAGGAAGACATCGTAACCGTCACCACCGGCAGCCAAGAAGTCGTTGGTAGCCACGGTGTAGTACTTGCTGGTGGCGATCCGCTCGCCGTTTACCTTCACGTTGATCACCCTGCCGCCGGGCTGGGCCTTGGGATCCACTTCAAAGGTGAGCCCGGAGACCTGGAGGAAGCCGCCGTTTTGCTCCGGCAGGAGGCGTACCGAAAACTCCAGTGCTTCAATGATATCCATGCCCATCATTTCCACCACAACCAGGGTGTTGTCGAAGGGCAGGACGTTGTAGATATCAGCAACCTTGATCTCCCCAGGATGGATGCTGGCCCGGATGCCGCCGCCATTGGTAACGGCAATATCGCTGCCCACGGCTGCCCGGATCACATCAGCCACCAGGTTACCCAGGTTGGTTTCGGAAGTACGCACAAAGGCCCGCTCGCCGTTCCAGCTCACATCACTGCGGCCGACGACCGTATCCAGACGCTGCTGCAGCTGGTCGTTCCAGTAGTCGATCACGGCCCGTACCCCTGGATGTTCAGGAATGTCAGCGGTGACGGGAATCAGGAAGCCATTGTAGCGGACGATCTGGCCATCTTCTACTTCCAGGTGCAGGAAGCCCAGATTGTTGGCGTACTCATGGGCTTGGGCCAGGATCACGCCATTGACCTCTTCCACCACGGGAAGCTCAGTATGGCTGTGCCCGCCCACAATCACATCCAGCTCCGGAACTGCCTTAGCCAGCTCCACGTCTTTCTCATAGCCCAGGTGGCTCAAAACGATCAACACATCTACCCTGGGTCTGATCCTTTCCGCGAGGAGCTTGGCAATGGTGATGGGTTCATGGAAGACTAAGCCTTCCACATTCTTGGGATGGGTCACAATGGGTGTTTCTTCAGCCACTAAGCCGATGATCCCCACCTTCACCCCGCCAAAATCTTGAATCAGGGCGCTGGTTCCGGTGAACAAGGAGCCATCTGCATAGGTGACGTTGGCCGCCAGAACCGGGAACTCGGCATCCTTGATGCGCTGGAGCAGCACCTCTTGCCCGTAGTTGAACTCGTGGTTGCCCGGGACGAAGGCGTTGTACCCCATGAGGTTCATCACTTCGATGGAGGGCAGGCCGCCGAAGAGGTTGTCAATGTTCATACCGTGGATGGCATCGCCTGCATCCAAGAGGAGCACCTTTTCTGCTCCATAGAGCGCCCTGATTTCATCGACCAGGGTTGCCAAACGCACCCGTCCGCCCTGCTCCACCTCTGCTCCCTCGGGAACATGGGATTCTAGGCGGGAGTGGACATCGTTGTTGTGCAGGATGATCAGTTCCGCAGCCCACAGGGGCAGGCTCACTGTCAATAAAGCAGCCAAAACCACAACAAGCACAAGCCTAGACTTACTGAATCGACTGCGCATACAATCGCCTCCCAAACTTGATGTGTGCCAGATTTATTCTACACTTTTCTTAGCAAACCCTCTACATTTCGAAATCCGGGTTAGAAAATTCCCCTGCCCCAAGAGGACAATCCAGCTGTCTATGGAAATCATCTAGCGAGGCTCTCCAGAAAGGATGGAGGATGGATGCGCAAGCTGGGAATTGTCATCACTGTCCTTCTGCTTGTGGCGGTACTGGGCCTGATGCTGGCCAGTGTGGGGGTAATCTCCCTTCCGCTGCCCAAGCACACGCCGATGCAGAGAACGAGCGTGCTCCCCTTCACCAGTAAGCTGCAGGAAACCAGTGGGTATACTGCGGAAATAAGGCCGCGGCTTGTGGTGGATACACCCGTGGGCAGCATCGAGGTGAGAAGCGCTGAGGTCGAGCAGCTGGAGATCACCATGGTGGCTGAAGCGGGCGCAGGCAGCGCGGAGCGCGCCCAGCAGCTGCTCGCTGGCATCTCCCTGGATGTGACCACAACCAAAAATGCCACTAAGCTGGTGGTGCAGCTGCCCAAGGTGGAAGCGCAGGAGGAGGCCAAGGCCGATCTGATCATTTTAGTCCCTGGCACCATAGATCTAGAGCTGCGCTCCGGGTTGGGCGACATCCAGGTTAACCAGGTCCAGGGGAATGTGCAGGTCCACACCCATTTGGGAACCATTACTGTCCAGGACTGCCAAGGCAGTGCCCATTTGGAGACTGCTTTGGGAGATATTCGGGTGACCGGCTCCAGCTTTACAGACCGGCTCACCGCGATCACCCACTTAGGTGATCTGCAGATTTCAGCCACTTTGGCCGCGAGCAATGTACTGGAGACGCGCCTGGGCGATCTCAGGCTGCATCTCCTGCCGGACGAAGCATATGTTTTAGATGGAAAGCTGGACTTGGGAGGTATTTATCTCGCTGTGCCCTTCACCGGGGAGCAGTCTGAGAAAAGCGTCAAGGGGATTGTGGGCCGCGGCGAACAGCGCGGCTCCATCTCGGCACGGTTAGCACTTGGTTCCTTAAGGATTACAAATTAGAAAATGGGGGGATTGCTGTGACCAATTATTGGCTGCCTTTCATGACCGTGTGGCTGCCCATTATCCTCACCGCCCTGGGAGTACTGCTCGTGATCACCCTGCGCTGGTTCAGCTACCGCGAACGTATGGCCCTCATCGCCCAAGGCCTAGCCCCGGAACAGGGCCGGAACGTGGAGCAGAAGAGCAAGAACCTGCTGGCCGCAGGGTTGATTGTGGGTTTAGTGGGCTTGGCCATTACCATTGCCCTGCTCACCATCGGGATCGGGGTGTGGCTGCTCTTTGGGCTTTTGCCCCTGTTTGTGGGTCTAGCCCTGGTGCTCACCGCCCTGGTGCTGCGTCCTGAGAAGGCCAAAGAAGAGCAGGCTGCCCAGCAGCCTCCTGCCTGGACCCAAGAAGCGGTGGGAGTGGAGGCAGAGCAGGGGGAAAAAGAAGAAGAGCCGGAGGAAGAAAACGAAGATTTGCCCTTCTAGAACCAAAAGAGGTGCGGCCCCCAGGCTGCACCTCTTTTTTATTCTTGCTCTGCATAGAGCCGCTCCCCATCAACCGCATCTGCGGCCACCAAGGCTGCGGCGATCTCTCCCACGAAATCGGGATTGGATACAATGGTGAAGTCAACCCCGCGGCGCCGCGCTTCCACAATGAGCGGCATCGCAGGTCCCCGGGCCTGCTCATGGATGAGCAGCTCCACGGCGCGGGGATCCTGGAGGGCTTCTTTCATAACCGTGAGCCCCGCTTGCGTACGCAGCTGGTCAAAGGTCACGGCTTGAATCACCCGCTCTCGGAAAGAGCCCAGGTAACGGCGCTTTTCATCGGGCTTCAGCTCTGGGGCTCCGTGCAGGCTGGCCGCCAGCATCTTCTCCAATTCACTTTTTCTGCTGAGTCGCTTCACCGCTACCCCTCCAACGCGAAAAGACACCCTACGTGCAGGTGCCCGGGCGCTTTTGGCTTGGTGCCGGGAGAGGGACTCGAACCCTCACGGGCTCAAAAGCCCAACGGATTTTAAGTCCGTAGCGTCTGCCATTCCGCCACCCCGGCTCATTTACAGAAATCATTATACGCCATTTAGCAGCCCCCGTCAACCGACAATGCCAGCCGGGCGTAGAGCAGATCCCAGGCACTGGTATAGAGCTTCCGGAATCCCAACAGCTCCGCCGCTTGGACCAAGATGGCCGCGCCGCACACGATCACATCTTCCCGGCCCGCCTGCAGAGCGGGGATCTGCCTGCGCTCCTCCAAGCTTAGTCTACCCAGCTGTCCGTAGATTCTGCCCAGATCCTCAAGGGAAAAGGCATAGCCCGTCACTTTTTCATCGCTGTACTCTGCCAGTTTCTGGAGTATGGCCGCCAGGCTCGTGGCGGTACCGCCCACCGCAACCAGGCTCCTGGGCCCAAGGGCTCTGCTGCGCTCCGCCAGGGGCGCCAAGAGGCGCCTAATTTCTGCTTCCATGGCCAGCTGTTCAGAGGAAAGCAGGGGATGCGCGGTGATAAAGCGCTCCAGCATGCGCACCGCCCCCACCTGGCTGCTGCCTCCCCCTAGAAGCTCACCGGTACCCAGGCCGGTGTAGATCTCCGTGCTGCCGCCCCCCACATCCACGACGGTGATGGGCTCGGGCAGCTTAAGCTCCCGCAGCGACCACACTGCTCCCGCAAAGGACAGCTCCGCCTCCCTCTCGCCAGAGAGAATCTCCAAAGGGAAGCCCAGGCGCTCTTCCACCAGCCGGGCAAACTCCTGTCCGTTTTTGGCATCCCGCACCGCGCTGGTGGCAAAGGCGGCCACGGGTACACCTGGCGGGATCAGGTTCTTCAGCTCCTCCAAGGCCTGAAGGGTGCGCTCCACAGCCTGCGCGTTGAGCCTGCCCGCGGCATCTACCCCCTCGCCCAGGCGCACAATGCGCATGGCCCTGCGCACAGGCCGCAGCCCCTGCGCCGTGCTTTCCGCCACTAAAAGCCGAACCGAATTGGTGCCCACATCCAAGGCGGCCCTCATTGCTCATACCTCCTGCATTCCGCATCGGGGCAGAACCAAGGCTTTTTGAGCATCTCCAGTGTCTCCGCGCCGATCACATTGCTTCCCCTGGCCAGATAGTCCGCGGCGTGGGTGTGCAGGCATTTCACCCCTTGGGGGCTGCGGATGCCCCCCACTCCGCTGCGCGCCAGCACCTGGTAACGCTCGGGGTACTCCTGCCTCAGCCTCCTCTGCACATCCTTAGGGATTAGGGCCAGCCGTTCCTGGGCGTAGCTAGCATGGTTCTCCGCCACCGCAGCCGCAAAGGCGGGATCGCCGGCGATGCGCTCCTCAAACTGGGCGATAACGCCTGCGCTCTCCAGCACGGCAATCTCTCGGCACAAATAGGGGCAGGTCAGCCAGTACAGGGTGGGGAAAACCTCCAGGTCAGAAGTGAGGGCGGACACGGGCCTGTTCACGATCACCTGGGGATAGCCCCACCGGCACTTGGTCCTCACCTCCAGCACACCCCGGGGCTCGCGGCCGATTTGCTGTTTGATTATGCTGAGAACTTCCTTACTCGGTTTGCTCTGTTTCAGAAGATCACTTCCTCGAACAAAAACACCCCCGCATGGAGGTGCTTATAATCATGTGTTAAGCAGTGAAACCCGTTCTTACCGTGCGCCCCTGCCTCCCCGCTTTGAATCTTGGCTTTTCCTCAGTGCTGAGAGCCTCTCATCACTATCGCGCAGAAACCGCATGAGTCTTTCTTCGAAATCTGGGGAATTAGCCCTTCTACGGGTACTGCGGCGATCCCGGTCACGAGATGAGTACTGGGGATTGGCCTGCTTGATGGACAGTCCAATCTTGCCTTCGCTGACATTAATGACCTTGACTTTGACGATGTCGTTTTCGTTGAGATAGTCTTTAATGTCTTTTACGTAGGCATCAGCAACTTCAGAAATGTGGACCAAACCGGTTTGTCCATTGGAAAGCTCCACGAAAGCCCCAAAACTGGTGATTCCCGTGACCTTTCCCTCGACAATGCTGCCGACATCAATTGACATACGTTAAAAAATTCCTCCTCTTGGATTTTGCCGCTGCAGGGCACTCGGCTTACATGCCATTATATATTATTGACATTTTTGTGTCAATAAAACTATTTTCCCGGTCCCAAGGCGCGCCGCGGCGCCCCTCCCGCCTCACTAATCTGCAGGTTCCGAGAGCCTGTACACGACCTCACCGGGTTTCACCAAGCCCAGCTGTTCCCGGGCAATTTTCTCCACGTTTTCTGGGGAGAGCCACTCTTCAATCTCCCGCTCCAAATCCTCTTTGCGCATCTCCAGCACCGCGATGCGCCGGTTTAGGGATTCAATCTCCCGCCGCAGCTTGTAGTTGGCCACCGCGTTCCGGGCAAAACCCAAGGCTACCCACAGAGCTAAAACAAGCAGCAGAACACGTCCCAGGTCAAGGCGGACCTTCTTGCTTTTTCTACCTTCTTCACGGGCCATGCCGATTACCTCCTGGGTAAAACATTCACCCTCCCGTGAAGTTTTCCTGCTCCCTTGCCCCTTTCACTTGCGCCAGCGCAGTCTAGGGCGCAGCTTCCACAGCCTGCCCACCTTGGGCAGGGCTTTCCTTCTATGGGCATAGTGGAAGCGGGCTTCCTGATAGACTAGAACGGGCAGTGAACCCAGCCAAAGCGCGGCGGTGACTACCAGGTTCAAAAGGCGCCGGATCAGGTCCACCAGCCACAAGAGCACAGCGATGATCATGCTGCTCAAGATCAAGCGGTAAAAGAAAAACCCCAGGGCAAGTCCGATCAGCACATAGCCGCGCAGCTCACCCCAATTGGCCAGAATCAGATAGAGGATCAAGACAGGGGTGATCAAGGCCCAAAACAGCAGATCGAGCAGGGGAGTGGAGAACCTGCCCGGCCGCAAAAGGCCTCTGATCACGCGGAAGAGATCGAAAAACAGCCCCAAGTTCACTCCAGCCAGAAGCACAATTCCGAAGGAGTAGAGCTGAGCGCTCAGGGGATCCATGGGCACACCTCCCGCCTTCAGCGAAACAGCCTGGCCAAGAACCCCTTACTCTTTTTGCTTAAGGAATCTCCCAGGTACTCCACGGACTGGATGTAGCCGTTCACCAGGAGATTGCCCTTTTCTAGATTGAGTTCCTTGATGTGCAGATCCTCGCCCTGGACAACCAGACCACCCAGCTCCGTTTCCAAGACAATTTCCTGATCATCGAAACTCTCCACATGGATCACCCCGTCCAGGGTAAGCCGTTCCCGCTCAGCTAGAATGAGCTGATGGCGCAGGTTACTCAACCTCTTTTCGTCCACCCTACTTACCTCCCAGCACAGGAGCGCACAGCACTCCATCTTCTGCACCATTTTATGCTTGCTGGGGGCAAGTTAGACTAATCATAAATGCGCCTGATGGTCACGCCCTGGAAGAAGGTCTGCACGATTTCTTCCGGGCTTTTCCCTTCCTTAGCCAGCATAAAGGCGTCCCACTGGCTGAGGCCCACACCATGGCCGTAGCCTGTGCCGCTGATGCGCAGCACTCCGTTTTCGAAGGCCAACTCCCGGACCAAGGTGGATTTCATCTTGGTGGAATCTAGGGCTAAGCGAAACTCGGGACCGGTGATTTCTTGTTCGCCCTGGGTACCCGAGATCTTGATCCTGGTGATGCGTTCGGTGGGACCCCGCTCCAGAATCTCCACTCCGGTGATCTCGCCCACATTCACTCCCCGCGCCGCCAAGAGACTGCGCAGTTCGGAGGCGGAGTATTCCACCTGCCACTCCTTCACCTCTTCCGGAGCGTACTCGTTTTCCGGCAGGCGCACGCTCTTGGTGAAGGGCGGCTCTTCTTCCTGGTAATCAAGCCCCTCTTTAGCCCGGCAGGTGATCCCCCCCGAATAGGCGTGGAACCAGCCCCGCACATAGCGGTTGTCATAGGTCATTACCTGACCCCTGGTCATCTCCACGGCCTTCCTAATTTCTGGAGTGATAGCCTGGGGGTTATACGCCTGCGTCTCTTCGATGGAAGTGGACACGTCCGCACCGTATTTGTCCTTCACTCCCCCTTGGGAAACGAAGTCCATGGTGAAGCTGCGGGCAAAAATAGCCTGGGCGGCATAGGCTTCCACAGGCCAGTCGGGGAACATCTCGCCGGCCACGACCCCTGCCAGGTACTCCTCCAGTTTCATCTCCTTGATCTCGCCCGTTTCGTTCACGTACACGGTGAGGGTGGGTTCTTCTTCCAGTTCGCGCACGATGTTGCTGTCATCGCCTGACCAGCTGATCAGCAGCACCACACTGGCAATGGCCACCAGGACTAAGCCCAGCACCACAGCCTGGTTTTTCCTTGCCATGGGGGATCCTCCTTCGGTTTTTCCTTAGTGTCACCCAAAAGCGCGTCAAAATCGCCTAAGTTCGGGGGTTAAACTCAAAGAATGTGGGGAAAATATTACCACCGCGGCAGGAAAACTCGAATAATCCTAGAAATAAGGGGTATATTTCCACCCTAAAGGAGGTCTACTTGTGAACAAAGCTGAGTTGATCGCCAGTGTTGCCGACAAGTCTGGCATGACCAAGAAGGCAGCAGGTGACGCAGTAGAGGCAGTATTTGCGGCTATCTCTGAAGCTTTGGCTCGTGAAGAAAAGGTCACGATCGTAGGGTTTGGTACTTTTGAAGTGCGGGCTCGCCAGGCACGCAAGGGCGTAAACCCCTCCACGGGCGAAGAGATTATGATCCCGGCCACGAAGGTACCTGCCTTCAAACCTGGCAAGTCTCTCCGCGAAGCAGTTGCTCCTAAGTAAGAATTATCTGCCCCTTAGGTGGGTACACCCCCTTCTAGGGGGTTTTCTCTATTTTCGGAAAGGAGTTCCGCCATGTCCTGGTCTAACCTCGTTGACATCGTAGCCAAACTGCGCTCCCCCGAAGGGTGTCCCTGGGATCGGGCGCAGACCCATACCAGTTTGAAGCGCTTCCTGCTGGAGGAAGCCTATGAGCTCTTCGAAGCCATCGATCAAGCAGATCCTGCCGCGGTCAAGGACGAGCTGGGTGATGTGCTGCTGCAGGTGCTGCTTCATGCCCAGATCGCCTCTGAACAAGGCCAATTTTCCATTGAAGATGTGATCACCAATCTCAGCGACAAGCTGGTGCGCCGTCACCCCCACGTATTCGGCGAGGTCTTCGCGGAAACCCCTGAAGAGGTCATGGTCAACTGGGATGCCATCAAAAAGCGGGAAAAGGCGGGCAGGGAACGGAGCTCCATCCTGGATGGCGTGCCCAAGGAGCTCCCGGCCCTGATGCGGGCGGAGAAGATCCAAAAAAAGGCGGCCAAAGTGGGCTTTGATTGGGATCACACTCCTGAAGTGGTGGAAAAGGTGAAAGAAGAGTTTAGAGAGCTGGAGGAAGCCGCGGCCAAGGGTGAGCAGGCAGAACTCGAAGAAGAGCTGGGCGATCTGCTGTTTGCCATCGTCAACCTCGCCCGCTTCATCAAGGTCGACCCGGAGTTTGCCCTGCAGAAAGCAACGGCCAAGTTCACCGAGCGCTTCCAGCTCTTAGAGCGCTATGCGCGGGAAGAAAACCTGGATCTTGCGGAGCTCAATCTTGACGGCCTCAACGCGCTCTGGGATCGGGCCAAAGCTCACCTGCGCAAAAACCCCCACGCCTGAAGGCGCGCCCCTAAGAATTCCCCGATTCCCGGGAGCAGAGCCACGTCGCGCCGGGTTAAGCTGCCCCAGATCATGAGCAGCAGGAAGTAAAGGATCAGCCCTGCGCCGAGGGAACCCAAAGTGGCCGCAGCCATTGGTAGAAAATACACCAAAGTATCCTGGAGCAGGTAGATGAAGGCCGCGGTGCCGCCAGCGGCCAAGGATGGCAGCAGGACAGCATGGCGCCAGTTAATGACGTTCCCTACCTGTCGGTAGACCGAAACCAAGTTCAAGACCGCCACCAGGGCCCAGCTCAGGGTGGTGCTCCAGGCTGCTCCTAGAATCCCTATGCTGGGATTGGCCACAAGCAGGAAGTTGAGGGCGAATTTGAGCAGCACCCCGGCGCTGAGGTTGCGCACGGGCACGGTCATGGACCCCTGCCCCTGCAGCACGCCGGTTGTGGCTTGGATGATGCCCAGGGTAACGGTGCCTGCGGCAAGAATGCGCAGGGGCACGCCCACCTGGCTGTAGCCGAAGAGCACCTGGCAGAGGGGCGCAGCCAGCACAGTGAGCACCGCGCAGGAGGGGATACCGAAGATGAGGGCGATGCGCAGCGCTTCTTCGGCCCGGTACCGCACCAGTCTCTCCTGCCGCAGGGCCCAGGCTTCGGCCACTGCCGGCACCAAGCTGGTGGCCAGGGCGACCGTGACGATATTGGGAAACTGGGCAAGGGTGAGGGCCATGCCCAAATGCCCCAAGCCTTCCCGCACGGCATCGGAGCTGAACCCCGCGGCCTGCATCCGTACGGGAATGAGCAGGCTGTCAGCGAGCTGCATCACCGGCCAGAGGATGGTGGCTACTACCGCGGGAACAGCTAACCAGATCAAGCGCTTGGCCAGCTGCCAGGCGGGTTCAATCTGAACCACCTGCCTGGTTTTGAGCTCAGCCAACAGCTGAGGCCCCTTGGCCAGGTAAGCGGCGAGCAGAACCAACCAACCCGTCAGCTCGCCTAAGATGAAGGCAACCGCTACCCCCAACACTGCCATCTCCAGGCCCCGGGGCCTGAGGTACACGCTGAGGAAAATTGTGGCCGCAACCCGCACTACCTGGTCCACAACCTGGGATATGGCCGTGGGTGTCATGTACTGCAGCCCCTGGAAAAAGCCCCGAAAACCTGCACTAAGGGCTAGAAAAAAGCAGGCTGGGCCCAAGGCCATGAGGGTGAGGGTGATACCTGGGTCTTTGGCCAGCACCGCGGCGAACCAGGGAGCCCCCCAAGTCAGCACTAGGGCCACTAGACCACCTGTGAGCAGCACCAAAAAAAGGCCCGTACGGAAGACGCGCCTCACTTCCTGGGCGGAGCCCAGAGCTGCTTTTTCGGCACCGATTTTGGCAATGGCCACCGGTAGTCCGCCGATGGCCACCACGGCCGCGAAGTAGTGAATGGGTTTGGCCAGCTGAAAAAGGCCCATACCCTGGTCAGAAATCAGACGAGGCAGTACGATCATGTAGACCAGCCCGATGAGCCTGTTCACCGCGCTGGCCGCAGCCAGTATGGCCGCTCCACGCAAAAAAGACTCCTTGGTCATAAGCCCATCTTCCCTTCCTACTCATGCTTACGCTGGGGAAGGAAAGCTTATGAGGAGTCCTCTGCCCTTCTTTACTGTTCCATCTGTTTGGCCAGGAAGCCTGCAGCAGTTTCACACAGTTTGAGTTCAAGTTCGCCCATCTGGCGGTTCGTCTCATTAGTACCAAGGATGACTGCGCCAATGGGATCCCCCTCAGCAATGATGGGAGCAATCACGTGCATGGCAAAGTCCCAAGCCTCGTCCTCAGGGTACTCCCCTTTCCTTATGGTCATGCTGCGCCTGGATTCCATGGCCCGTTCCACCGCTGCCGCCACGGGGCGGTCGATCCACTGCTTTTTCGGCCCTCCCGAAACAGCCACCACTGCATCGCGATCAGTGATGATGGCCACATGACCTGTGGTCTCGTACAACGAGTCGGAATACTCTTGGGCGAAATCCCCCAACTCTCCGATGGGAGAATACTTCTTCAGAATTACCTCGCCATCTCTATCTACAAAGATCTCCAAGGGATCTCCTTCGCGGATGCGCAAAGTTCGCCTGATTTCTTTGGGGATGACTACGCGACCCAGATCATCAATGCGCCGTACTATGCCAGTTGCTTTCAACGTCACACCCCTTTTCCCATGGTTAGCTTAGGGTTAGTATAAGCGCAGGTTACCACTTTTATTCATTGGCGATCTCAGCCAATACCTGCGTCAGCAGGGCTAAGGCCTCCTCATCATCCTTCAACTTCTCCACGAGAATCTGGCCGCCGCGGCTGGGGCGGTAGGAGATCTTCCCGGCATACTTCTGGTACAAAGCCGCGTATTTGTGCACATCGAGGCCCCGTCCTTCCAGGAAGCGCAGTTCGAACTTGCTCTTGCGCGCCGTGATGCTTTCGATGCCCGCCTGGCGGGCCAGGATTTTCACGCGGACGCTCTGCAGCAAGTTGCGGGCGGAGTCAGGCAGATCGCCGAAGCGATCCTGAATCTCCTCCTCCAAATCGTCGCACTGCTCTAGGGAGGACAGGTTAGCGATCCTCTGGTACAGCTCCACTTTCTGCCCGGGATCGGGTACGTAGGCGCTGTCTAGGTAGGCGTCGACCTTAAGATCCAGGGACGGCTCGGGCGCTTCTGGCTTCTCCTGCCCCTTGAGCTCCTGAATGGCCTCTTCCAGCAGCCGGCAGTAGAGCTCGAAGCCCACTGAAGCTATAAACCCGTGCTGCTCCGGGCCTAAGAGGTTGCCCGCACCGCGGATCTCCAAGTCGCGCATGGCAATGCGGATGCCCGAGCCGAGCTCGGTGAATTCTTTAATGGCCGCCAGGCGCTTTTCCGCATCTTCCGTGAGCACTTTGTCTTTGCGGTGAGTGAAGTAGGCGTAAGCTACCCGGTTGGTTCGGCCCACCCTGCCCCTGAGCTGGTAAAGTTGGGCTAATCCCAGGTGGTCGGCTTCATCCACGATCAGTGTGTTCACATTGCCGATATCCATGCCCGTCTCGATAATGGTGGTGCAGAGCAGGATATCGAACTCGCCGTTATAAAAGTCCAGCATCACCCGCTCCAAGACTGTCTCGTCCATCTGGCCGTGGGCAATGGCAATTCTGGCCTCAGGCACCAGCTTCTGCAGTTCATTATAGACATGCTCGATAGACTGCACCCGGTTGTGCACGAAATAGACCTGTCCCTGCCGGGCCAGTTCTCTGAGGATGGCCTGGCGGATCAGCTGATCATCGTATTCCACCACATAGGTGCGTACGGGATAGCGATCTTCGGGGGGAGTTTCAATCACACTCATGTCGCGCACCCCCACCATGGCCATATGCAGCGTGCGCGGAATGGGTGTAGCGGAAAGGGTGAGCACATCAACGTTCCGCGTGATTTCTTTCAGCCTTTCCTTCTGGACCACTCCGAAGCGCTGTTCTTCATCGACAATGACCAACCCTAAGTTTTTGAAGGTGACATCTTTGGACAGCAGCCGGTGCGTGCCGATGAGCACATCCACCGTGCCGGCTTTCACACCCTTGAGTACCTGGGCCACCTCTTTCTGGGTCTGAAAACGGCTTACCACCGCCACATTCACCGGGAAGCCTTCAAAGCGATCCTCAAAGGTGCGCTTATGCTGCTGGGCCAAAATGGTGGTGGGCACCAACACCGCGACCTGCTTGCCTCCCATCACCGCTTTAAAGGCGGCGCGGATCGCCACCTCCGTTTTCCCGTAGCCCACATCGCCGCAGAGCAGGCGATCCATGGGCCGATCCCTTTCCATATCCCGCTTCACAGCTTCAATGGCCTGCAGCTGATCGGGGGTTTCCTGATAGGGGAAGGAGTTCTCCAGCTCCCTCTGCCAGGGAGTATCGGGTGGAAAGGCAAAGCCCGGCGCCGCTTCCCGCTCCGCGTAGAGTTTCAGCAGGCCTTCGGCCATCTGCTGAACAGATTCTTTGGCCCGCTTTTTGACCCGATTCCATTCACTGCCTCCGAGCTTGCTCAGGCGCGGCGCCCCTTCGTCCAGACCCACATAGCGCTGGAGGAGGTGGATCTGGTCCACGGGCACGTAAAGCCGATCCTGCCCAGCATAGCGGATGAGCAGGTAGTCTTTGCGGCGGTTATCCACCTCCAGCTGCTCAATCCCCATGTACTGCCCGATGCCGTGGTTGATGTGCACCACATAGTCGCCCTCGCGCAGCTCATGGGGCGCGATACGCAGGCCCTCCTCCACTTTGGGGGCCCGGGTCTTTTTCCTGGGCCGGCCGTAAAGCTCCAGCTCGGTGATGACGCTGAGTTTAAAAGCGGGGTACTCGAAGCCCGTCTCCAGGGCTCCGGTGGTGATCACGCAGTTGCCCACCTGCAGCTCTTTACCCAGCTGGTCTACGTACACCGCGGGTACGTCCTCTTCGCGCAGCAGTTCCAGAAGGCGCTGGCCACGCTCTTTTGAAGAAACCAGAATAAGGATGCGGTAGTGATCCCGGCGCAGCTGCTTCACCCGGCGCAGCATGCGCTCGATTTTGCCGCCGCAGTGCTCAGGCATGCGCATGCTGATGGCTGTGGAAGCAAGGGTTTCCATGCCGCTGACCCGCTTGCCCAGCACCGACAGGTAGACGGGCCTGTATTTTTGGAACTTGGACCAGAGGGAGTTCCAATCCCAGTAGAGATCCGCCAGGTTGCTCAGGATGCGCCCGCGCTTGAGCAGCTCGCTGAAATGCTCACCGATTTCCATGGAGGCGCCCACCGCGGCCTCTTTCAGGCGTACCGGCTCATCCAGAACTACAAGGGTGTTCGCAGGCAGGTACTCCAACAGGGAGACGATGGGCCCGAAGAACATTTTGTACTGGTTCATGCCGGGAAAATAGCGCTGCTGATCAAAGGCTTCCAGGTGGCGCGCGGTACGGGCCAAAAGCTCATCGGCCTCTTCCATGAGCTTGAGCCTGTGCAGGCGCTCGCTCTGCTGTTGTGCCGCCTGCCAGATCGCTTCCTTGATGCGGTCTAAGCTGTCCAGATCATACAGCGTCTCCCTGGCTGGTTTGATCACCACTTCTCCCAAGTTCTCCAGAGACCGCTGGCTGGCAAAGTCAAAACTGCGCAGGGAGTCCACTTCATCGCCAAAGAGCTCAATGCGCACTGGTTGAGCAAGATGGAAGGGCGCGATATCTAAGATGCCGCCGCGGATGCTGAACTGGCCGAAGTTCTCCACCACAGGCACCCGCTCGTAACCCCAGTTGACAAGCAGATCAGCAGTCTGATCGAGATCCAGGCGAGTACCCCATTTGACTGAAATTTCTGAATTCCGCATGCGGTCTGGATCCACGAGTCCCTCCAAAAGCGCATCTATGGATGTCAAGATGATCGTTCCTGGTTTATGCCCTTCCTGCAGTACCATCAGGCGCGAGGCCCTGAGGTCCAGAGCGGTGAGGGCTTCCTCGTGGGGCATCAGCTCGTTGGCTTCCCAGATCAGGGTTCTGCTCTCGGGCAGCAGAGTCTGCAGATCTTGGGTCAGTTTCTCGGCCTGGCTCTGGCTTCCCGTCACCACCAGCATAACCCGCTGGGGATCATAGATGGTGCTGAGAAAGACGGAGCGCTGGCTGCCCGATAGCCCGGTGACAATCTGCCCCCTGCCCTGTTCCGACCGGATGCTCTGACCTACGAGGCTCAGCTCCCTGCTCTGGCGCAGGAGTTCCACTAAGCTCTGTAGCGACAATGTGCTTCCCCCTCTGCGGTCATGTACCGCTGATCTGCCTCCGGTTGTATAGGTTCATGGCCGCGAAGACATCTTCTTTCAGCCACACTTCCACTGCATCGGCTGCCCGCTGGCAGGCCTCCTGCAGAATTTTAGTGTCGGCTGCATCGATTACCTGCAATACGTAGTCGGCGGTTTCAAGGTGCTCGGGAGGTGCCCCGATGCCGATGCGCACCCGGGGAAAGCTGCTGGCCTGGAGATGGTCGATGATGTTGGCCACTCCCCGATGCCCTCCCGAACTGCCGCCGGCTCTGACCCGCAGCATGCCGGGGGCCAGGTCCAGATCATCGTAGATCACCAAGAGATCAGCCAGATCCAACTGGTAGAACCTGACGAGATCGCCCACCGCTTCGCCGCTGCGGTTCATAAAGGTCTGGGGTTTGACCAGCATGACCTGCTGAGTGAAAAAACGGCCCTCCCCAATTTTCGACCCAAACTTGTGTTTGGTCAAGGGAATGCCCCACCTCTGGCTCAAGAGGTCCACGACCCAGAAACCCATATTGTGCCTGGTATGGGCATAGCGCAGCCCGGGGTTGCCTAAGCCCACTATGACCTTCAAACGCTTACCCCCTTACCTTGGGATCAGAAGAAACGCACAGTGGCGGATGGCACTGTGCGTATCCTCTGTTTGCAGCTCAAGCTTATCCTTCTGTTCCGCCGTCTTCAGCTGCTTCTGCGGATGCTTCTGGAGCTTCCCCTTCGGCGGCTTCAGCTTCTGCTTCTGCTTCTTCTGCTTCCGGACGCCGCGGCAGGACCACTTTGGTCACGAGCTCATCGGCGTCACTGAGAGCTTCCACTCCCGCGGGCAGCTGGAGTTCGCCTACGGTGAGGCCTTGATCCAGCTCGAGTCCGCTTACGTCAACTTCGATGGCATTGGGTATGTCGGTGGGCAGACAGAGTACAGTGAGTTCCCACAGATGAGTTTCCACAACGCCGCCATCGCTGGGACGCTGGTCTTCCCCAACAATCCGGATCGGTACAGTGACTTCCAGCTTCTTGGTGAGGTCTACTTCGTAGAAATCCACATGCAGGAGCGTACCCTTCACCGGATCACGGTGCACGTCTTTGACTATGGCGGTCTTCTTGCCTGTGCCCAGGTTCAGATCAACCAAGTTGACCGGCCCGGACAGCATCTGCTCCACATCACGCCAATCTGCTTGGAGCGTCGCGGCTTCCTGACCAAAACCATAGACTACCGCGGGTATCTTGCCCTCAGCCCGGAGTTTCTTGTTGTAACCCTTCCCAGTCTGGGTCCTTTCCTCCACGGTTAGTTGGTAATTTGTCATGGTTCTGCTGCCTCCTTTACACCGCTTAATGATATCATTCTTAGCGGCGCTAGTCAAACAGCTTGCTCACAGGCCTTTCTTCGAAGATGCGGCGGATAGCCTCCGCGAAGAGGGGAGCCACGGACAGTATTGTGAGTTTGGGTATGTGTTTCTCAGGCGGCAGATGAATGCTGTCGGTAACCACTATTTCCTTAATGGGGCTGTCTTGCAGAATCTGTGGTGCTGGGTGAGAGAACACCGCGTGCGTGCAGCAGGCGTACACTTCCACTGCTCCCTTTTCGATCAAAGCCTTAGCCGCATTTACTATGGTTCCCCCAGTGTCAATCATGTCATCCAGGAGAATGGCAGTTTTGCCGCCGACTTCGCCGATAATGTTCATCACTTCGGCCTGATTGGGTCTGGGCCTCCGTTTGTCTACGATGGCGATCTGGCAGTTGAGACGATCTGCCAGCTCCCGGGCGCGGACTACACCGCCCACATCTGGGGAGACCACAATCACATCCTGCAGCTGCTTGCGCTGGAGGTACTCAGTGATG
>JAKOTU010000015.1 GCA_029776155.1 Bacillota bacterium
GCGGGCGATCGACTCGCCGGGCTTGGCCAGCGGGAGCCATCAGCCGCCGGTAGGCGGGCCGAATCTGGGCGGGAAAGACACCCAGGGGCGCGGCACGTTCTGCTATCCGACCGTTGTCGGTGGCAAGCTGCTCGGCCAGGGATGCGGCTACTCGACTTGGTTCCGCAGCAACACGACCAAGACGGTGCAGACTTGGGCGGGCGTGGGTATGACCCAGTGGCGGGCATATCCCAGCGGCACCATGCAGACCGGCTTGGGCATCAAGCCGATTTGTGAGGGGCAGATCAATACGATGGGCATGCCTCCCGGAGTCTACCGGCTGAGAGCCCTGCCCACCCGGACGCCGACCTCAAACACCGGCGGTGTCAACGTGCTTCGTGGTGACGTGGACCTGCTGAATGTCCAGAATCCCCCCGCGGCATTTGCGGTGGCAGCCAACGTCGTCGAAGAGGACACCATTACGTTCCAACTGCTCCCGCCGGCTGAGGCGCCTGTGATAACGGCAGCCCAGTCATGGCGGACGCATGGCGCGGCTGGCAGTTTTCCCATTGAATTGTCCTTGGCATCGGGAACCAACGCCACAGTTGAATGCCGTGCTGATGAGAGCGTTGCTCCAGGTTCTAACCCAATGGTGGTTGTGATCTTCGATAAGGAGATTACTGGTAACCCGACCGTGCAGGCGAGTGCGATTGGTGGACCTCCGCCGGTTGTGGGCACTGTGACGATAGATGGCAATCAGCTCATAATTCCATTGACTGGTGCTACTGACGAAACCTGCGTCACCCTGGCGATTTCTGATGTGATGGGGGTCGATGGGGGAGGACCGGCGTCAGGCAGTGTGAGCCTCACATATCGCTATGGAGACATTAACAATAGCCGCAGCGTCAATGTTGCGGATATCAATGCAGTCAGGAGCCAGAGTGGTCCTGAGAATGTGGGATGGGATAACTTCTGGTACGATGTGAACTGCAGCGGAAAGGTCAACGTTAGTGATATTAACATTGTCAGCAGCTTGTCCAAGGCTGGGACAGTGTCCTGTGTGATTCCTTAAAGGAATTCTCTGGCAGTTGAGTGTTCGGGGGGGGCAGTTTATCTGCCCCCCCCCTCTTTATGCGCAGGCACGTTGTGACTTCCAGGAAAGGCAAGCCCTTTGTGGGGCGTGATGACCGCAAGCGCAGGCCGAAGGCAAGGATGTCCGCTGTGAGGCGGAATCTGAACAGGGTGGGGACCGAGGCAAGTGCTCGAACAAAGGTGTAAAAGAAAGGTGGGAGCAGAAACCCGATGACACCGCTACGGTGGGGTGCTTGAGCATTGGGCCTGTATGCCCCACAGCCATTCCACAGAATTCGATGGTCGCGTCCGGCAGGGGGAGGATGACGGAGCCTTCTGGGGCCGGTGGCTCAATTGCATTCCCGCCATGTTATGGCCGGGAGTTGGGAAGTGCGCTGCGCCTTATGGTTTAATCACTGACTGCTGCATAGCCCTGAGCAGTGTTTCCCACTTGGCGAATACCTCTTCGAGGTCATATCGGAGCAGGTCGCCGATGAGGACGGGGTCCTGGTTGCGGATGGCCTCGCGCAGGTCGGCCAGGTTGGCTTTCGTGAGGTTGGCCAGATCGGTGAAACGGCAACCATCGAGGGTCAGGGTGTCGAGATTGATTTCCAGGGCTTGGCTGCAGAAGACGAGCGACTGTTGGAGCTGCCGCCAGATTTCCAGCAGC
>JAKOTU010000049.1 GCA_029776155.1 Bacillota bacterium
ACTTCCTGGTTGTTCAGCTCAATGCCCTGCAGAACCCGTATGGGCATCCCGGTTTCTTTGTCCCGCTTCAGCTCATCATAGCCCCCGTTGATGGCATAGAGCAACGCCTTAGCCAAGTTCGCCCTAGCGCCGAAGAACTGCATGTCCTTGCCCACGCGCATGGCCGAGACGCAGCAGGCGATGGCGTAGTCATCTCCATAAATGGGCCGCATCAGATCATCGTTCTCGTATTGAATGGAGTCGGTTTTGATGCTCATGGCCGCGCAGTACTCCTTGAAGGGCCGAGGCAGGTCTGTAGACCACAGCACAGTCATATTGGGTTCCGGAGACGTTCCCAGGTTAGTCAGGGTATGCAGGAAGCGGTAGGCAGTCTTGGTCACCAGCGGCCTGCCATCCTCCCCCATGCCGCCAATCGCCTCGGTTACCCAGGTGGGATCTCCCGCGAAAAGCTCATCGTATTCAGGCGTACGCAGGTGCCGTACCAGACGCAGCTTGATCACCAGCTGATCCACGAGCTCCTGGGCGGTCTGCTCATCAATGAGGCCCCGCTGCAGATCGCGCTCCAGGTAGATGTCGAGGAAAGCGGTGTTGCGCCCCAGGCTCATGGCGGCGCCGTTGTTCTCTTTCACCGCGGCCAAGTACCCGAAGTACAGCCACTGCACAGCTTCCTGGGCGTTGCACGCCGGCCGGCCAATGTCGTAACCATACCGGGCAGCCATGGCCTTCATGGCCTCCAGAGCCCGGATCTGCTCCGTCATTTCTTCCCGCAGCCTGATCACATCTTCCGTGGCGGGACCGGTGAGGTTGTCCCGATCCTTCATGCGCATTTCCTTGAGGAAATCCACGCCATAGAGGGCTACTCGGCGGTAGTCCCCGATAATGCGGCCCCGTCCGTAGGCATCGGGCAGCCCTGTGAGCAGGCCTACCGAGCGCACGGTACGCATTTCCTTGGTATAGGCATCGAACACACCTTGGTTGTGGGTCTTCCTGTATTCGTTGAAACGCTCTTCCATTTCTGGATCCATTTTCAACCCATAGGCGTCTAGGGCGTTCTTCAGCATCCGAAAACCGCCATAAGGGTTCATGATCCGCTTGAGGGGCTCATCGGTCTGCAGGCCCACGATCACTTCTTTGTCCCGATCAATATAACCTGGAGCGAAGTTATCGATCCCACTGAAGCGCTCCAGATCCACCTTAATGGTCTGGCT
This sequence comes from Bacillota bacterium, assembly GCA_029776155.1. Taxonomy (GTDB): domain Bacteria; phylum Bacillota; class Limnochordia; order Darwinibacteriales; family Darwinibacteriaceae; genus DTU010. Next base: position 1,209 of record JAKOTU010000049.1, read on the forward strand.
GCGCACTTCTTCTTGGATCAGTGCATCAACCTGTCTCCACAGCTCAGCGGTGCGGGCGGTTGGCCCTGCCAAGAAGCTCTCATCACCATAGTAAGGGGTATAATTCTGCTGGATGAAGTCACGCACATCGATGGTCTCAGACCAGCGGCCAGCTTTGAAGCCCGCCCAAGCCTCAGCCATTTCTGGACGTTTAAACAGTTTCTCCTGCATCGCATATCACCTTCCCAACAAAAAAGCTTTGCCCATCTTTCAGGCAAAGCCATTGTACCGCTTCGCGCGGATCCACGCTGTGACCCAGATCACTTTTTCAACTTTTTTTGATGCAAGCCATCTGCCAAGGAGCGGCTCTACGCTCCTCCCTCTCCCAGACTGAGAATTTTGCTCCACACCCGCTCGTTCACGGGGATCCCCAGCTTCAGGTTTTCTGCGCGGACTTCCAAGCGCCGCTTCCCTGGGTAGACCACTCGCCCACCTTCCTCAACAGGCTGCGACCCCAGTACATCTTCCACTACCTGGTCGGCAATCTCCGCGGCCCGTTCAGGAGAGACAAGGCGGGCGACATCTATGGCAATAAACACCTGTGACACGCCGAAGTTGTTGTTGAACTTCTTGCTGATCTCACCTGCAGAGTTGCCGTCGGATAGGGCGGCCGCAAAGACGTCCAGGATGATGGAGAGAGCCGCGCCCTTCCAGTAGCCCATGGGCAGCAGGCGCAAAGTGCGCATGAGCTGCACTGGATCTGTGGTTAGCTCCCCCTGTTCATCGTAACCTCCCGGCATAGGCAGCTGCCGTCCCTCCAGTTTGGCCAGCTCCAACGCTCCATAGGAAAACTGGGTCATGGCCACATCCACCACCACATGCCCCTGAGGTCTGGGAAACGCCAAGGTGATGGGGTTGTTGCCCAAGCGCGGATCTACTGCCCCCCAGGTAGGCATGTTGGGAACCGTGTTGGTCCAGCAGATGGCCGCCATCCCCTGTTCGCAGGCCCTGAGACCGTAGGTGGCGCCGCGCATCCAATGGTTGGTGTTGCGCAGGGCCACCAGGCCGATACCATACTCCCGGGCCAGTTCTAAGGCCCGATCTAGGCAGAACAGCGCGTTGGGCACACCCAATCCCATCTGCCCGTCGTAGCGCTCCAGGGCAGCAAAGCGTTCAACCAGAACCGGTCTGCCGTGGACGTTGATGAAACCACCATCAATGCCCTTAATCAGGCTGTAAAAGCGGTTGATGCCATGTGTGTAGACGCCTTCCAGGGAGTTGTTGGCCATCTCCCTGGCTGTCTGTTCGGCCACATCCTCTGGACAGCCGCGCCTTATGAGGGCTTCCTTCA
>JAKOTU010000069.1 GCA_029776155.1 Bacillota bacterium
GGGCATAGGCCAGACCAAGGTCTACGTCGCCAACCTTAGCATCAACAAAGGCACGCAGATTGTCACCCGGCTGAGCGTCCACGGTGATGGTGGCCAGATCCAATACGGGCACCTGCAGACGGCCGCGGATGCCGCTTGCAGTGGCTCCAGCCAGAATCATGGAGAAATAGGTGTTCTTGTCACTGAGGTAATACCCGTTACCCCAGACCCAAGCCTTGAAGTAATCATCGTTGAGGTGCAGCTTGTATTCGCCAAGGTCGATGGTGCTATCCTCGCCGTCGGCGCTATCCTCGTCGTTGGCGCTATTCTCAAGCAGCAGCTCGATTTCCAGATCCCAGTTGAGGGCTTCTTCGGTCTCGTCTTTCACGGTGAGATACAGTGAAAGTGTAGGATCAACGGAGAACTCATCTTCGAAGAATTTGAGACCGTCGATTTCGGCTTTAAACACGCCGCCAACTTCAGCAGCTGCCATCGCACCGGTGGCCAGAGCCATTACCAGTACCATGGCGAGAACTAATGCTTTTCTCATTCGTTTTTCCCCCTCAGTTTTTTGGATATTGTGTGCTTGAAGCTCCCTGCACTACCAGAGGACTACGGGGAAAAAGTCTCCTTGTTTCCTTTTATCCCCGTTTCTCCCTCGGCGGTGCCTTCATGTTCGGCGCGGCTGCTGGATACTGAGCGGACACCCCCTTTCCTTCCAGGGCCTTCGCGAACATAAAGCACGAGAGTATATAGGGTTATTTGACGTCAAACAGATAAATCCTTCCAAACCGCGAACTTTTTTCCAACGACCCCCACAAAAGGGGTACGCTGTTCGCTATATTATTCTTTCTATTGTTATGCCAAATTCCCTTGATCTTGCCACCTAAAGGCGCGAAAATGGCTCCCGGTAGCCCAGGAGCCATTTTGCGGAGTGTTATTCAGTTTTAGAACTCAACCTTCATGCCGGCGTTGAAGGTGGTACCTTCGTGGCGAGCATGCTCGATGCCCAGGTTCACACCGTTGGGAGCCTCAAATTTGGCACCAACTTTGTAACCAACGGAATCCAGGGAGAACTCGGAAGCGGACACTTCAGCGCTCAGCTCAAGGCCGTCCACGGCTGGGATCAGGCCCAGGGTGGTCTTGGCGCCCAATGTGTGCACCAGTTTCCGCTCGGCCCCGGTCCATTTGCCTTCGTAGCTGGCATCGATGGCCAGGCCTTCCATAACCTCAAACTCACGGCCCACACCAAAGGTGGTGGACTTGGTGGAAATACCGCTCACTGCCGGAATATCCAGGACAGTCTCCACATCGAAGCGGAAGCCTTCGTACTCGGTACCGGCACCAATGCGTGCTTCAGCAAACATCTGGTCGTAGTCGGCGTGCAGTTCCACACCCTGCTGCTCAGTGGCAAAGCCTACGAACAGGCCGGAGTTCTTGGCCCGGGGCAGGTGGATCCAGTCGTGCTCAGCATCGCCGTCTTCACTCTTCTCGGCCACATAGCGGGGCACAAAGCCATCGGTAATGTGCTTGTAGCCAGCGGTGATCATGGTGTTCCCAGCCAGCTCATAGCCAGCCTCGACCGCCCAGAGGTTGTTCATTTTCAGGCCAGACTCATCTGTGTGGTCAGCAGCAACGGAGCCGCGTACCTGCAGACCCTCCAGGGGTGCTGCGGCTGCATCCAGCTGCAGGCGGGTAAGCTCATCGTCTCTGATCACGGAAGCGCCAACTGCAACGTCCTCCAGGAGGAGCAGGTCGCCGCGCATGCCCAGCACGTGGCCGTGTTCGCCTGCCAGGGCATAGAAGCCGTTCAGCTCAGCCACGTCAACGTTGATGCCGCTGATGCTGATGCCGCTGCGCTTGGCCAAGCTGGCGTACGGGCTGTAGTTGATCTCCAGGGTGCCGAACCGGGTGGTGGCTTCAGGGCCGCCGTACCAGAAAGCACCATCGGCCTCGATAAAGGCCTGCTTCAAAGCGATGTCGCCCAGGGTGATGTTGGTGGGCACCAGGTCTTCGTTTTCAGTCTCTTTGGAGAGCCCGAACTCCAGGCCGGCCCGTACCTTGTCTTCAGCTGCGCTGAGGCCAAGATTCAGGGACAGCTCCGAACCGGGAACCACTGTCAGATCTTCACCCTGTTTGTTTACTTCAATTTTCGTCTCGATGGAACCGCTGATGTCCAGCCCTGCGGCGGAAACCGGAGCTGCGACGATCAGGGCCGCAACCAAGGCAAGAATGATTGTCTTTTTCATTGTGTCAATCCCCTCTTTGCACTGTGTTTCTTACTCTGCATACAGCACTCGACTGTAGGCTGCGTCGGGGATGATCCTTGGTGAGTATCCACGTTTCCTCTCCTGTGATCTCCCGTAGGTGCGAATAGTCTCGGCTGTACGGCAGCTGGTCCCAGCTGCTCGCGGGGGACACCTCCTTTCTGGAGCCGTTTGGCTTGGGCCGCTGCATGTACCACCCCTTGGTCGTGAAGTCGCCTGAGAATCTCCTCCCGGGGCGGTACGCCTAACTATTTCTCTCCGCCAAACACTATTCCTCCTGCTAGAAGGCTTGTAAGTCTTGCCAAGGGAACCAATGTTCGCCAAAAAGGCGCGAAAAAAGAGGGCACCTGGCGGCACCCTCTCGAACCTGCTGTCGTTAGCGGATTACTTCCTCCGTATCCCGGTCGAAGAGGTGGATCTTCATCATGTTGAAGCCCACTTTGGCCTTCATGCCGTCCCGGGCAGTGGTGGAGGCATCCAGGCGGGCGATGAAGCTGTTCTCGCCCGAGGAGAAGTAGACGTATACTTCGGCGCCCATGGGCTCGGTAACGTCCACATCGGCTTCCACGATGGCGAACTTGGGATCTTCACCCACCAGGGCCGCATCTTCAATGTCTTCTGGACGGATGCCAAGCACGATGGGCTTGCCCACATACTTGCCCAGATTCTTAATGCCGGCTGCTTTCTCCGCGGGGATGTCCAGCTTGAAGGTTTTGGCATCAATGCTGTAGGTTTCCCCTTCCTTGTTCAGCACCACATCGAGGAAGTTCATGGCAGGGCTGCCGATAAAGCCGGCCACAAACATGTTATCTGGATTGTTGTAGATGTCCAGGGGAGCACCTACTTGGTAAATATGCCCATCCTTCATCACCACGATCCGGTCGCCCATGGTCATGGCTTCCGTCTGGTCGTGGGTTACGTAAATAATGGTGGTCTGCAGGCGGTTGTGCAGTTTGCTCAGCTCCGCCCTCATCTGCACCCTGAGCTTAGCGTCCAGGTTGGATAGGGGTTCGTCCATCAGGAACACCTTGGGCTCCCGCACGATGGCCCGACCCACGGCAACACGCTGACGCTGTCCGCCGGAGAGGGCCTTGGGCTTGCGGTCCAGGAGGTTTTCGATCCCTAAGAGCTTAGCTGCCTCCTTAACCCTCCTGTCGATTTCGTCCTTGGGGAACTTGCGCAGCTTCAAGCCGAAAGCCATGTTGTTGTACACGTCCATGTGGGGATAGAGGGCGTAGTTCTGGAAGACCATGGCAATGTCCCGATCTTTGGGCGGAACATCATTGACCACGGTATCTCCAATGGTAATCTGACCAGATGTGACTTCCTCCAGACCAGCCACCATGCGCAGGGTGGTGGACTTACCGCAGCCCGAAGGGCCGACCAAAACGATAAATTCCTTGTCTTTAATGTCTAAGCTGATGTTGTCCACAGCAGTAACATTACCAAAACGTTTCGTAACGTTTCTCAAAAGAACTTGTGCCAACGACAAATCTCCTCTCTGTCAAACCTTGGAATATCTCAAATATGCCCGGTCTTGCTCCCGAACATATTAACTTACGATCAAATAATATCACACAATATTTTGTTTGGCAAAACAAAGTTTCCCGTATCTTTCCCTGATCCTGCCCCTCTCGCTTCGGGTGGGGGCAGATAACTCTATTCAGTTAGTGGGAGCGAGCACAAGCTCAGTTATAGCCTTGGCTACCCCATGCTCCCAACTGGGGCTGGTCACATAACCGGCTGCCTCCTTGGCTTGGGGGGCAGCATTGCCAACAGCCACGGCGATTCCCGCCACCTGCAGCATACTGACATCGTTAGTCCCGTCGCCAATGGCCATTACCTCTGCGGGCTTGATCCCGAAAAAGTCTACCAGCCACTTCAGGGCCCGCCCCTTGTTGGTGTTCGCACTGGTAATCTCGATGTACTCCGGTTTCGAGCAGGCTACTTCCGCCTGCGATCCCAGCAGATCCTGCAGCGCTCTTACGCGGTCCAGGCTCTCTTCCCGGGGACCTGGGATCAAAATCTTGGCCAGCCTTTTGGGGCCCTCTGAAATGAACTTCACCAGATCGCCCGCCACCTTAATGTCCACGCTGGCACCGGAGGCATAGTACTCAACCCACTGATCGATTGCGGCCACATAGAGTTCATCGTTGTAGTAAGCATTCACTGTCCAGCCGCGCTCGCGGCCAAATTCGATCACAGCCTGGGCCAGCTCTGGGGCGAGAAAGCTTTCATACAGTGTCTCCCCGGACACACGTTTAATCAAGGCGCCGTTGTAACAGATAATGGGCAGTTCCTGGTCTAAACCTAGTTCCAAAGCATAGGGCAGCGCCGATTGGAACATGCGGCCGGTCACTAAGGTGAAAGTTATGCCCCTGGCAACCGCTTCTCTAATCACCTCCTTATTCTCCCTGCTGATCCGGCCATCTCGGTTCAGCAGCGTATCATCTAGGTCCGATGCAATTAACTTAACCATACCTTACCTCGCTTCTAGTACGTCAAAAAGGAGATGGCCTTTAACCATCTCCTTTATTTTTCGCCCTTTATTTCACTATTCCTGCCTAATTGGATACAGTTATGGATCCCGTAACACTGCTGGCCTCCAGCCTCAGCTGATGCGCAGAAGCTTCGTTGCCCGCGGTCCTAGCTTTCAAAGCAGTACCTCCACCGCTCCTTTTGTGCTCAATGATCTCCAAATCCTCTAGGTCGGTGGAAACCCGCCCAATGGAGGTCTCTAGGTCCAGTTCCACCCCCAGGTCGCCTTGGCGGGGTAGGCTCACCCGTACCGAGCCGTGGGAGGTGCGCAGGCGGTGTTCAGCGCAGCCGGTGACGGCGGCAAGGCGAGCGTTAATGCTGCCGTTGGTGGTTGTCAGATCCATTTCCCGCGCCCCTGCTGAGATGCGGAAGGAACCGTTGCCCAGCTCGTGTCGGATGCTCTCCGCCTCCACCCCTTCCATGGCGCAGGAGCCGTTCTCGCCCCGCCCTTGAATGCTGCGGGCCGTAACCGAGCGCAGGCCCATTGAACCATTGACGGTCTCCAAGGTGAGTGTGGTTGCCTGAAGGTTTTCCACCCGCAGGGAGCCGTTGTGGGATGTCAGCCTTACTTCATACATCCGGGACTGGGGCACCATCAGGTGCAGGGAAACGGACCGATCCCCAAAATCGGGCACATTCAGCCTAAACTCATCCTTGACCGCATTATCCTCCCAGTCCACCTCATAGAGGTGGCTGTCCAGAGCGTCCCGGCTCCGGCCCCTCATCCGCTGCACCACTGTGAGCTGATAGTAATCCTCGGACCAGCCCTGCACGCGGATGGGCCCGTTCACATTGCTCAAGCTCACCGGAAGAACCTGCCCAGGGCCAACCGGCCCCCGCACCACCTGCGTGTGTTCCGGGTGGGCTTCTGAGCTGGAAACCACCAGCCGGGGCAGTTTGGCCAGCCCTTCGCCAAGGGTGTGCTCCAGGGAGCGGGAAAAACGCTCTGCCGCCTCGGCCACTACGGAGGCGATCCCCGCGCCCATTATCTCCAGGTGGGACCAGGGTTCCTCCCCGACCTCCCTTTTTGCTTCGGCAGAGCCGTCCCCTAAGGCCGCAAGCAGGGCCTCGGCCTCTGCCGCGGTAAGCTTCCCCTCTTCCAGCATGCGCAGAATCATTCTCCGTTCTTCCTGCATATCCTAACCTTCCTCCTAACTCTGCAGAAGCTTGACCGCTTCCTGCGGAGTAATTTCACCCTTATCCAGCGCTTCCAGAATCTCCCTGCGCCTCTGGTCCTGGTCCCGCTCCACTCCACAGCCTAGGGTTTCTAACACGTGATCAAGGCGGCTGCGCACCGTGGGATAGGAAATGCCCAAAAGGCGTTCCACTTCCTTAATGTTACCCCGGGCCGCCAGAAACACTTCGACGAAGTGCTGCTGCTCCCCAGTGAGCCGGCAGAAGCGGCAAGGCTCAAAACGCCCCTCCACAGCAGTATGGCAGCTGCTGCAGTGCAGCTTGGTCACGGTCAGGGCCTTCCCGCATACGGGGCACTTGGTGAGAATGGGTCTTGGCACAATTAATCTCCACCTTTAAATGTCTAAGATCACACCTTAATTTTCCAGTTCCACACTTCATATCTTAAACCCTAAGATTAATGTTGTCAATATGGGTATTCATAAATTAAAAAACCCCGGCTAAAAACCGGGGTTGATCTTAATGTGGGGTTTCAAGACTCTACCTAGAAAGTGAAGGACACACCGCCGCCTACCAAGATGCCGCTGGTCACATCGGAGTTGCTCACCCGGTAGTGTTTAATGGTTCCCTGCACCAAGATGTTCTCCAGAACCTCGTAGGATATGGTAGCCCTGGCTGTGGTGAGGTTCTCACTGCCCGCACTCAGTTTGAACTTGGGGGCATAGGCAACATCAGCTACTAAGCTCAGCTTGTCCGCGGGGATCAGCTTAAAGCCAAATTTGCCGAATACACCGGACCCGCTCTCATCATCTTCCCCAGAATGCTTGTGGGTAAGCATGGCATAACCACCGCCCACGAAGATCTGCAGGTCCTCTTCATTGGCCACTCTGTACAGTCCTCCCACGGTAAACAGTGTGTCACTGAGTCCCTTCTCGCCATCCCCAGCACCCTTGAAGGAAATAGCCGAAAAGGCAGCGTCGGCAAAGATGTCATTGAACAGCTCCGCCTTGCCGTGGACCGCAAAGCCCTGCCCCTTATCCTGGCCAAGTCCAATCAAGTAGCTGGCATCCCCCTCAATGGAAATGGCACTGGCCATAAAACTTGCTCCCAGAACCAAAGTTACAACCGCTAACATGCAAAATAATCTCTTCACGATTCAGCCCTCCGCAGGTTTCAGTGTTGTTTCTGTCTATATTCTGACAAGCCTGCCGAAAACCTTCTCAGCACAGCAGGTTTTCGGCGGGAAGAACACGAATTTATCGCGGCAAGCGACGATTATCCCTTGAGGAGGAACCACCCATGCGTAAGCTTTTCATGCTGTTTAGTGTCTTCCTTACGGTTTTGGCCCTGCTGTCCCTGCCCCAGGGCGCGGCGGCCCAGCTGGCGGCGGGGGTACAGCTCAGCTACGGCTGGACCACTTACACTGAAGTTCTGGGCAGCAAAGAAGGGGCCAAGGCTTCCGGCCTGCTGAACAGCGTCTGGGCCGTCTATGACTATGAAGATCTCCGCTTTACAGGCGCCTACCAAGGCACGTTCGGCCTTGGGAACCAGGGACTCAGCCGGCATCTGGGACAGGTGGCAGCCAACTACCGCGTCCTGGCT
>JAKOTU010000089.1 GCA_029776155.1 Bacillota bacterium
ACCAAAGGGTTATCGGCCGCAGGCGTTCCTACACCACCATCACAGGTAAAGGTCAAATGGCCCGCCTGCAGAGCTTGGGCAAATGGAGAATGCCCATCAGCTACCTGGTCCTGATTTTCGTGCTCCTCGTTACTTGCGTCCCCTTGCTCATCCTTACCCTCGACAGCCTGGTACTGCTCTCAGGCCGTTACACCTGGGATAACCTAACCCTGCAGTATTGGATTGGCGAGCGCAGATACGACCTTGCGGGAGGAGCAGGAGATGCCGGCATTTTGCGCAACCCCCAAACCGTGACCGGTCTGTGGAACAGTCTCAAGCTGGGATTGACCACAGGGGTGATCTGCAGTATTTTGGGCATCCTCATCGGCTATGTGGTTGTGCGCTATCGGGGGCGGTTTATCAGCAAAACCCTGGACCAGCTCTCCTTTGCTCCCTATCTCTTCCCCAGCATTGCCTTTGGAGCCATCTACCTATCGCTGTTTGGCCGCGCACGGGGGCCCATCCCAGCCCTGTACGGAACCTTCACTATCCTCGTTTTGGTCTGTGTGGTGAAGTATCTTCCCTATGCCTCCCGGGCAGGCACCACGGCCATGCTCCAGTTGGGACGGGAACTAGAGGAAGCGGCGGAGATGACGGGTGCAGGCTGGTTCCGCCGGATGACCAGGATCATCCTGCCTCTGCAGAAGAGCGCAGTGGGTACAGGTATCCTTCTGCCCTTTATTTCAGCCATGCGGGAACTTAGTCTCTTGGTGCTTTTGGTCACCCCTGCGACTCCAGTGGCCACAACCCTGACGATTCGCTACACGGAACGGGGTTGGTATCAGTACTCCAATGCGATCATGCTGGTGATTGTTTTCGTAGTGGTGGCTTCTACCCTACTCATGAACAAGCTTATGAAAACCGACCTGGCGAAAGGTATAGGAGGCTAGACTATGGCGACTATTTACTTAGAAAACGTTGTTAAGCGCTACGGAGATGTTCTGGCAGTGGACAACCTTTCCCTGGAAATCAAGGATGGGAGCTTTACAACCCTACTTGGACCATCCGGCTGCGGCAAGACCACTACCCTGAGGATGATCGCCGGCCTGGAAGAGCCCACCAGTGGTACCATCAAGACTGACCACCAGGTCTTCTATTCCTCGCAGGATGGTCTCTTTCTGCCGCCGGGCAAGCGCAATCTCGGTTTGGTGTTTCAGAGTTATGCCTTGTGGCCGCACATGACCGTGTGGGACAACATAGCCTTTGGCTTGAAAGTCAAAAAGATGGATCCTGGCAGCATAAAAAAGACCATCACCCACATCTCTGAACTACTCCAAATAGAACAGCTGCTGCAAAGATACCCCAGCGAGCTCTCTGGCAGCCAACAGCAGAGGGTGGCTCTGGCTAGAGTTCTGGCGTCCAAGCCAGAGATTCTCCTCCTCGATGAACCCCTGTCCAATCTGGATGCGAAGCTGCGCATGGATATGCGCGCCGAGCTGAAGCGTCTGCATCATGAAACTGGTGCAACGGTGATTTACGTAACCCACGATCAACTGGAGGCCCTGACCATGTCCACCATGGTCGCGGTGATGAACGAGGGCATCGTGCGTCAGTACGCCCCGCCCCTCGACATTTACTTCAACCCCGCGGACACCTTTGTGGCCGACTTTGTGGGTAATCCCAAAATCAACTTGATCCCGGCAAAACTGCAGGCACAGGATGGTCAAACTCACATCGATATGGGCTTCTTGCGCCTGCGGGTTCAGGACAACCCCTATCCCGGCGTGGAGAACATCGTGGTAGGAATTCGCCCGGAGCACATCAAATTATCTAGAGTAAGCCAGGCCTCGCCCTCAACATTCCAAGTTTTCTCTATCCTTCCTGCCGGCGCAGAAACCTACGTGAGGATTGTCCGGGATAACCTCTACCTCACTGTGCGCATTGACGGTTTGACCGATCTGAAGAGCGATGAACTGGTAAAGGTCACGTTCGATTTGGATTTGGTTCGCGTTTTTGAGCAGAAGTCTGGAAACAGACTCTCCCTCAGCATAGCCAACGCCGTTTTGGAGGGCCATGTCGGCTAGAGATTCTCTTGTGGAGGAGTTCCATGGAAACACCGTCTTTCAAAGAGAAACTACAAGCGATTTACCCTAAGCTGACCAGCAGCCAAAAGAAAGTCGCCAGGTATCTCTTTGATAATCCCAACGTTTTGGGCGTCATGTCTGCCCAGGAGCTGGCTGCCCAGTGCGGGGTTAGCGAATCCACCGTGATCAGATTCGCGCAAACCCTGGGTTACCCCGGCTATCTAGATATGAAACAGGAAATCCAGCGCGATTTGAAAAATGCCTACTCGTCATCGCAGAAACTGAGTGCCACCTTGAGGCAATTTGCGGACCAGGATACGTTCTTTTCCGAACTGATCCAAGATCACCGCCAAGCGCTGGATCAACTGGAAAGCACCATCACCCTTGAATTATTGAAACAAGCCGCCGAACTGATTGTGTCCGCGGACACTCTGTACGTATTTGGAGAAGGGAGTGCCCGCGCGCCGGTCTTGGAGCTCTCCTTTTGGCTGCGCCGCCTGGGTATCGACGTGGTGGATATCAGTGATACGGGGCGCAACTTCTTTGAGAAGATTGTGCACCTGACCAAAAACGACGCGGCGCTGGCCTTCGGGTACCGCTCCAAGAACCAAGAGGTGGACATCTTGCTCAAAGAAATCCGCGAGCGCGGCGGGCGCACTATCTTGGTCACCGATCGCGCGCTGACCAACGCTGTGCAGTACGCCGATGTGGTTCTGCGCACCGCACGGGGCAAGATTGGCGAGTTTGCCTCCATGGCCATCCCTGTGATCATAGCCGATGCCCTCCTGGTGACAGTGGCAAAACTGGAGCCTGAGCGCCTGGAACACCTCAAATCACTGGAGGCGTTACGATCTCGGTATGGGTTTAGTTAAGCAGACTCCCTGGCTGATCTGGCCAGGGAGTCTCTGTTTTCAGCCTTTGGAGAGGACCAAACTGACCATGAGCTTGATCCCCTGGAAGAGCACTTCTTCATCAAAGGTAAAGGTATCGGTATGCAGCGCATTGGCCCGTTCAGGCTCGCCAATCCCTAGGAAGATCATACAGCCTGGCGCTTGTTCTAGGAAATAGGCGAAGTCCTCGGCAACCATTGAAGGTTGGGTGAGCTGATGGACACGTTCTGGGCCGAACAGATTCTCCGCCAGGCGCAAGACGAGCTCGCTTTGCTGGGGATCGTTCATCAGGGGAGGACAGAGTTCTTCGTAATGGAGCTCATAGGAGAGGCCAGCTGGGCTGGCCACACTCTCCAGCAGTTCCTCCAACCACTGCGGCATGCGTTCCCGAGTCCTTGGGGAGACGGTGCGCACAGTACCTTCCACAGCAACCGACCTGGCGATGGTATTGTAAGAGCTTCCGCCCTCGATTCTGCCCACACTCACCACTGCGGGTTCTGTGGGATCCACCTTGCGGCTGACAATATTCTGGAGCAGCGTGATCCAGTTGGCCGCGGCCACAACGGCATCGCTGGCCAAGTGGGGATTGGCCCCATGCCCACCGCTACCGGAAAAGCTGGCTCTGAACTTGGCCGCGCTGGCCATGGCCACCCCCGGTTTGACACCCACGTGGCCCAAGGGCAGCGCGGGCCACAGGTGAAAGGCATAGGCACAGTCGGGCCGAGGATCCTCCAACACGCCCCGTTCCAGCATGGCTTTGGCCCCTGCGAGCAGTTCTTCCGCCGGCTGAAATACGAACTTGACTGTACCTGGAAGCTCAGCGGCCAACTCTTTCAGCACCAGGGCCGCACCGAGGAGCATGGCCACATGCCCATCATGCCCGCAGGCGTGCATCACTCCTGGGTTCCTAGATGCGAAGGGTAGGTCGGTGCGCTCTTGGATAGGTAGAGCATCCAGGTCGGCCCTGAGGATAGTCACAGGCCCCGGCTTTTCGCCCCGGAGCACGCCCACAACACCAGTGTCGCCCAAGGGTGTTTCTACAGCCAACCCCAAGTCGCTTAGGTGCGTGCGCACCAAGGCGCTGGTCTGCACTTCCCCAAAGCCCAGTTCCGGTTGGGCATGGATCCTCCGCCTTAGTTCCACAACTTGGGGCATGTGCTTTAAAATCAGTTCGTCCATCCGTTTTTCTGCAATGAAGGACTTCATCTGGTTTTCTCACTCCTTATAATGTAAAGAGCCACGCCCAGAGCCAATCCCAGGCGTGGCGTTCCTTGCCCAAGCAGTAGTGGGAGTCCTAAGCGGTCAGCCAGTCAAGGAGCTGCTGCCAGAGTCTGCTGTACTGGGACCACTCCACAAACTCAGGGGAACCCCAATGGGGAGCGCAGTCTGATGTAAAGGCGGCCGTCTTCCCTTGACCGTAGATCCCCACAACTAGGATCGGATCGTCGTTGGCCACGGCTAGAACCTCGGCGCCTTCCTTGGCAATAACCTGATTGTAGCCCAGCAGCATGGGCCAAGTGGTATCCAGCCCCTGCACCACTGGATGGTCCGGTTTCACCACTACTGGATTTACGCCTTCCGGGATTTCCACCCGATCGTCATGCTCCAAGAGTGTAACGGGGAGAATCTCCTCCACAGGCGAGTTTTTGTACTTCGCTTTGGCATCAATGCCGGTAAAGGACATATATCCCCCAATCATGGCAAAAGCCCCGCCCTGTTCCACGTACTCCTTGAAGAGCTTTAGGCGGTTAGGAGTAGCCAGGGAACGCTCGAAGGTATCGGGATGCAAAAGGAGCGTGTTGGCACCAATGTCACTGAGCAGCACTGCGCTGTACTCCTGCAGTTGAGCAAGCTTGGTTGGCACCTTACTGGGGGCATGATGGTTGGGAATGTAATCAACCTGGTAGCCGCCCTCTGTTAATGCTCTGATCATCCATTCTGCGCCTTCTCCATATTTGGTGGTAAAGAAGGCATCAAAACCCTTGATATGGATGGAAAAGGTCTCCCAGCTTTCACCAACCAATAGAACCCTCTTCATCTTTTCAACCTCCTCAAGTGTTATTCCTCCAGCCCACACCACTTAACCAACAAGTTGGCATAGATGTAGATCGCGGTTAAGTAGTCTTCCACTGGTATGGATTCATTGATACTGTGGGCTTGTCCAGGTTTGCCCGGCCCCAGGACGATGGTGGGGATTCCCCCGATATTCTGCAGGAGCCTGGCGTCATTCCCGGCCGGGGAGGCCGTGATGGTCTTGCCCTCAGGCAGAATGGCTGCGGCGGTCTGCACCAGAGGATGATCCCTCGAGATTTCATAGGGTTTACCTTCCTGATAGCACTCAATCTTGATTGGATTTTCCTGCAGCCACGGCTCCGACGCCTCCAAAGCCTTCACCGCGGCCAGAATATCACGGGCAATGATCTCCTTGGTCAGACCAGGATAGTAGTGGACACAGATCTTGAACTCACAGTTGGCGGGGACGGTGGAACCGGCATCTCCGCCGTGAATCTCGCCCACATTTAAGGTGGGCGGCGGCATCAAGGGGTGCTTATACTTCATCAGCCACTTATGCTCCAGCTCATAAAGGCGGGCAATCAGTTTCATGGCGTAGGCAATTGCGTTTTCCCCTTCCCACTTGCGGCCAGAATGAATGGCTTTGCCCAACAGGGAGAACTTGTAGAAGATGAACCCCATATGGCCCACCTGCAGATGCAGATCGGTGGGCTCACACACCACGGCGGCATCAGCCTTGAAACCCTGCACCACAAAGGCCAGTGTTCCGTTGCCGCCCCCCTCTTCGTCAATCACACTTTGGAAGAATACATCTCCCTTCAGCCTTAAGCCGGCGGACTTAACCAGATCAATGGCCGCCAGTGCTGCCATCAGGCCGCCCTTCATGTCCGTGGTGCCCAAGCCCTGGATGACCCCACCCACCTCAGCGCCACTGAAGGGATCAAAGGCCCAGAGCCCGCGCTCACCATAGGGCATGGTATCCACATGGCCGTTGAGCACCAGGGACCTGCCGCCCCCACTGCCCCGGAAGATGCCCAAAAGATTGGGCCGGTCTGTATAGTTGTGCCCCGGGTTACCTTCCCCGTACTTTTCAATCCCCTGCTGGATGAGCTCTTCAGTTACTTCCCTAAACTCGGCAATCCCGCCCATGGATTCAATCTGCTGGGCCAAAAACTGCTGGCCCTTAAGCTCTCTGCCGCCATCGATCCCATGCCCGATGACACTGGTATCGATGCGTACCAGCTCCTGCAGCAGCTGGATGTACTTCTCCCGATTCTGTTGGAGCGCAGCCTGCAGACGGTCCATCATGTGCTCACCACCTTTAATACTTGCTCAGAGTATCGATCACAAGATCCCAAAACCGCTTTTGGTCCAGTTCCATGGCCACGTGAACATTGGCCGGCTTCCCGGTTTTGAAGTAGAAGTCGCACACGGTGCGTCCGTAGCAGGCGCCCCGGGTTGTTTCCACCACTACGGGCACTTTCTGGGTCTTAATCAAGGTGGGATCGATCACATGGGCAACGGCGCACACATCGTGCAGAGGGGGAGCTTCAAAACCGAACACCCGCTTATAAGTGTCACCAAAGAAGGCAAAGAGCTCCACGACCAGCTCGGCCACGGGTGTACCTAGGCGGCGGATCCGCTCCACCACTTCAGGGTAGGCCTTAGCTTGATGGGTTAGATCCAGCCCCACCATGGTAATGGGCAGTCCGCTCTCAAAGACAATATGGGCCGCCTCCGGGTCCACAAAGATGTTGAACTCCGCGGAAGGGGTTACGTTACCCAGACCATAGGCACCGCCCATGAGCACTATCTCCTTAATACCCTGCTTGATCCGGGGCTCTTTGAGCAGAGCCAGGGCAATATTGGTCAAGGGGCCTGTGGGAACTAGGACTATTTCCCTGTCATGCTGCAGACACTCCTCAATAATGAAGTCCACAGCACTCTTCTCTTCCGCCCTTTTGGTGGGCGGGGGAAACTGGGGGCCATCTAAGCCCGAATCCCCGTGGATATCATCGGCGATCACTTGGTCCCGGAGCAAAGGGCGGTCCTGCCCGGCGTAAACCGGCACATCGATGCCGGCAAAACTGCACACCTTGAGGGCATTTTGCAGGGTCTTTTCCAACACCTGGTTGCCTGCCACAACTGTGATGCCCCTCAGGTCCAGCTTTTCGTGCTTGGCCGCAACCAGGATAGCCACGGCATCATCATGACCAGGATCCACATCGAGGATAATCTTCGTTTTCACCGCGCGACTCCTTTCGCTAAAATGGTTGCTTATCCGTCTCTCGGCGCTGCTGACGGATCATACTAAACGTAATGGCAAACACTGTGGCCACATAGGGCAGCATGAGCATGAACTGGGAGGGAAAACCAAGGTTCTGCAGGCGAGCTCCTACGCCCTCGGTGAAACCAAAGAACAGACTGGCCAACCAAGTGGTAATGGGCGAAACACCGCCAAAATACATGGCAGCTACACCAATAAAACCACGGCCGTTAGTCATGTTCTCAATGAACTGGGTCGTGTACCCTAAGGACAGGTGGGCTCCAGCCAAACCGCCCAAAACCCCGCTGATCAATAGGGCCTGCAGCCTTTTCATGGTCACATTTACCCCGGCTGTTTCCACCGCCAAAGGATGTACCCCGGTAAAGCGCAGCCTCAGCCCCCACACCGTCTTGTAGATGAGGAAATGGAACACAAACACCAAAACGATACCCAAGTAGTCCATGAGGTTGTAGTTGTTGAACAGGGTATCGAGCACGGGATGGGCCGCTAAGATAGACAGGTTGATCCGGGGAATAGGTGAAATCCTGGGGCTGTAGAAACTTCCGGCCACCCCAAACCAGTTGATGAGCAAAAAACGTGTAAAGGCCAAGCTGAACATGTTCACGGCAATACCTGCAACTAGAACGTTGGCTTTGAACTTGAGGTGAATCAAGGCCATGAGGCTGGCAATGAGCACCCCCGCCACCACCGCGGCCAGAAGACCCAGAACCCAACTGCCAAAGTAGTAGCTGGCTGCCACGGCCATAAAGGCCGAAACCAGCATAATGCCTTCAATACCCACATTGGTGATGGCCGCAAGTTCAGTCACAATCACACCCAAGGCAGCCAGCAAAATGGGGGTGGACATGCGGATAGTCGCCCGCACCAGCGTCAAGGTAAACACGTCGGAGAGCCTAAACAACTTCCGCCCCTCCCTTCCCGTAGGAGATGCGCCGCCTGATGACAATGATGGCCTCGGCCGCGGCAAACAAAATGATCACCGCTTCCATAATCCCAATGAGCTCTCGCGGAATGCCGGTGAAGCGTTCCATACCCACAGCCCCAGACTTAAGGGCAGCCAGTAAGAAGGCCACAAAGGGCAGGGCCTTCAGGTTGTTGCGGGCCAAAAGGGCCACCATGATGCCGTCGAAACCCAGGCTTTTGGAGAAATTGTCGAGAAAATAGCCGTGTATGCCCAAAACTTGGATGGCACCCATGATGCCGCCGATCATCCCGCTTAAGGCCATGGCGCCCACCATAATGGAGCGGGCTTGAAAGCCAGCATAGGTGGCAAACTGGGGATTAAGCCCCACCGTTTTGATTTTATAACCCAGGGTTGTGTAATCCATGAGCCAGATGAAAAAGACCACCAGCCCCAGGGCAATAAACACGCCGCTGTTCGCCCGGCTGGGCATAAGGATGCGGGCCAGGCGCGCCGATTCTTGGATGTTCGGAGTCTGGGGTACTCCGATGTTGGGATTCTTGAACACATGATTCACAATATAACCGGTGCAGTAGATGGCCACATAATTGAGCATAATGGTGGTACACACCTCGTTAACTCTGTAGGCGGCCCGGAGAAAACCAGGGATAAACGCCCAGATGGCACCGGCTATCCCCGCGAGGACCAGAATGAGGGGGATATGCAAAAACCGCGGTAAACCAGTGATGATGTACCCGAAATAGGCGGCGGTCATGGCACCAAAATAGAGCTGGCCCTCAACTCCCACGTTGAAGACGGCGGCCTTGGAGGAGATGGCAAAAGCCAACCCAGAAAGGAGCAGGGGCACAAAGCGTTCCAGGGTGCCGCCGAAATTGAACCGACCGCTGAACGCTCCATTAAACAGAGCCGCATAGGCTTCCCCAATGTCGTGTCCTTCAATAAGCATAAGGCCGGTACCGATTACAAAACCGATGATCACGGCCACCAAAACATTCAAGGGAGACTGCAATCTATTGAGTCGATCCAGCAGCTTAGGCTTCAACGACCTCGTCCTCCTCTCGCTGGGCCCTCCGGTACTCTCCGCCGGCCATCATCAGGCCCAAGACCTGCTCATTGGCCTCTGAAGCAGGGAGAATCCCCACAATCCTGCCCTCAAACATCACCGCGATGCGGTCACTTAAGGACATGATCTCCTCCAGATCCGCGGATACCAGGAGAATCGCCTTACCCTCTTCCCGCTGGGCAATGAGGATGGAGCGGATAAACTCAATTGATCCGATGTCCACGCCGCGGGTGGGATGGGCGGCAATGAGCAGTTCCGCATCTTCCGACACTTCCCTGGCTACTACCACCTTTTGACGGTTACCGCCAGAGAGGTTGCGGGCAGGAATCCGGTAGTTTCCGGGGCGGATATCGTACTCGTCAACCAGCTTGCTGGCCAGCTCCCTTACGGCTTGCCCTCTGATGATCCCCTTTTTGGACAGCGGCGGTCGCCGCAGTTTGGTGGCAATCAGATTGTCCGCCACCGTCAAATCGGCACAGAGCCCCGAGCGGTTGCGATCCTCGGGAATATGGGCCACCCCCTGCCTGCGGATCTCACCTGGCGCGAGGTTGGTGATGTTCCTGCCGGAGACCAGTACCTCTCCCTGCTCTGCGCGGCGCAGCCCGGTGAGCACCTCCACCAGCTCACTTTGGCCGTTGCCATCCACTCCGGCAATACCCAAGATCTCGCCGGCGTGCACTTGAAAGGAAACGTCTTTCAGATCCGAAAGCTTGCGCCTGCCCTTGGCTGAAAGCCCCCGGACATCCAAAACCACCTCGCCCTTCTCCCGCTCAGGCGCCCTGATGTTCAGGAACACTTCCCGGCCTACCATTAGGGTGGCGATCTTTTCCTTGGTGGCTTCCGCGGCTGAGAGCGTGCCCTGCACCCTGCCGTCCCTCATCACCGTAATCCGATCCGAGATGGCCAACACTTCCTGGAGCTTATGGGAGATGAAGATCACGGTTTTCCCGTGTTCCTTCAGGGAACGGATCACTTTGAACAAGTCTTCCGTCTCTTGGGGAGTGAGTACAGCGGTGGGTTCGTCCAAGATCAAAACTTCGGCCCCCCGGTACAGAGCCTTGATGATTTCCACCCGCTGCGCTTCACCCACCGAGTTGTCGATGATCCTGCTGTCAGGGCGGATGGCCAGCCCATACTCGGCAGAGAGAGCTGTAATCCTTTCCCGGGCAGCATCATAGTCCACAACCCGCCGGCGGTTGGGTTCAAACCCTAAGATGATGTTCTCCAAAACGGTCATGGCGGGAGCCAGCATGAACTCTTGGTGCACCATGCCAATACCTAGGTTCATGGCATCCCGGGCGGAATGGATGGTCTGCCTTCGGCCGTGGATGTAGACCTCCCCCAGGTCGGGCTGGAGAACTCCATAGAGAATGTTCATGAGGGTAGATTTGCCTGCTCCGTTCTCGCCCACTAGCGAATGGACTTCACCCTTTTGGACCGAGAAGTCCACTCCTTTCAGGGCCACCACATTCGGGAACTGCTTCACGATCCCGGTCATGCGCACAATTGGTTCCATAGTCCATCCTCCTAGTCAGGCCCGGGAAAACCCCGGGCCTGAACCAAGTAACTGCTAGTTCCTCCTGAAGCCCTCATAGGTGTCGACCACGATTTCTCCCCGCTTGACCTTCTCGGTGAGTTCAGCCACCATTTCCAGGATCTCCATGGGGAACTGGTCACCAAGGGCTTCCCTCATCACCGACATATCTGTGAGGCTGACGCCGCCGTTGGCAATGTCCATGTACAGAACTTCGCCACCCTGCCAGGTGCCGTCAACGACTTTCTGCACCATGAGGTAAGCGGCCTGGTCTACCCGCTTGAGCATGCTGGTGACAATGGAGCCGGGGTAGATGCCGTCCTGATCCAGGTCTACGCCGATGGCGTAGCGCCCTTCTTCATAGGCGGCTTCCAGGATACCGTTGCCGGTGCCGCTGGCCACGTTCATGACCACATCTGCCCCCTGTTCGTATTGGGACAGGGTGAGTTCTTTGCCCCGCACCGGGTCAGTGAAACTGCCAGCAAAGGCTACCAGTACCTGTACCTCGGGATCGATGTAGGCGGCACCCTGTTTGTAGCCCACCAAAAAGTCGTGGAGAACGGGGATATCCATCCCGCCTACCCAGCCGATGATCTTCTCGCTGTTCACGCCAGGCAGATGATCCATGGTCGTCCACATGGCGGCCACTGCACCAGCCAGGAAGGAGCCTTCATTTTGGGCAAACACCGCGGAAACCACGTTGGGCTGTTCCACTACACCGTCAATGATACCGAACTTGGTGTTGGGGAAGTATTGGGCGTTGCGATCGAGAATCTCCTGGAACTGAGTAGAGTTGGCGATCACCAGATCATAACCGGCATCGGCCATGGCCACCAGGTTCTGCTCCCAGTCGGCGGGGTTGCCGGACTCCAAAACACGCAGCTCAATGCCGAAATCCTCAATGGCGCGCTGCAGACCTTGGTAGGCACTGTCATTGAAGGACTGGTCGCCCAAGAAACCGGAAAGAACCAACGCGACGCGAATGGGCTGGGCCATTGCTGCCGAACTGACCAGCAGGACCAAGGCCAAACTCAAGATCACGAAAAGCTTTCTGTTCATCGCACATCCTCCTTGGATTTATTGAGAGCATTGACTTCGCGGCAAGCAGCTTACTTTTCCCCAGAATCACCTCCCCTGCAGGCTTTCTTCATTGACTATGCTGCCAGCAAGGCTGGACTCGCGAATTACCAGGCGCGGCTGCAGCACCATGGTTTCTGCCCTTTTCTCCACATCCCCATTGCTCAAACGCCAGATTAGGCGCTCCATGGCCTGCTGTCCCAGCTCATATTTGGGCTGCGCCACAGTGGTCAGCCGCGGCCGCACTTTAGCGGCCAGGGGTATATCATCATAGCCCACCACGGCAATATCCTGGGGCACCTGCAGATTGGCCTCTTCGATGGCCGTGAGGGCCCCTAAAGCCATCAGGTCGTTGGCCGCGAAAATCGCGGTGGGGCGTTCCTCTAAGTCGAGCAGCCTGCGGGTTTCAATATAGCCGCTGCGCTCTTTGTAGTCCCCATCCCGCACCCATTCGGGACGAATCTGCAGGAAGTGCTCCTCCATGGCTTCTACATACCCGATATAGCGATCAATGCCCGTTTGGGTATTCTGCGGCCCCCGGATGGTGGCAATGGCCTGGTGTCCTAGGCGAATCAGGTGGCTTACCGCATCTTTGGCCCCCTTCAAGTTGTCATTCACCACCATATCCACATTGAGGCCATCCACATAGCGGTCGGCAATGACGATGGGAATACGGGCTTGCACCAACTCTTCCAGATAATCTTTACTTACAATGCTGCCGATGAAGATGATCCCATCCACCTGGCGCTCCCGGGCGATGCGCACGTATTTTCTTTCCTTCGCTTTTAGGCCATCAGTATTGCAGATAATCAAGCTGTATCCGTGGTTATAAGCCATGTCTTCTACGCCCCGGGCCACCAGGGCAAAAAAGGAGTTGGCAATATCGGGAACGATCAGGGAAATCACCTTGGTCAAGCCGCTGGCCAGGCTCCTGGCCAGGGAGTTAGGCACATACCCAAGCTCCTCGGCGGTGGCCAAGATCTGTTCTTTCAGTTCCCTGCGCACATAACCCTTATTATTGAGGGCCCGGGATACTGTGGCCGTGGAAACACCCAGCTTTTTCGCAATCTCGTAAATAGTGGACAACGCTCGATTCCCCTACGTTACATTTTGTGCAACCCGTTACATTTGTTGCACACTTTGTAAAATCATTCAACGCAAAACCGAAAATTCCTTCCCGCTGAAGCGAATTTCGCCCAAAGGCCCAAAAAGTGAAATACCACGCCTGGCGCCAAGCCAAGCGTGGTATTCCACGGGGAAACAGCGGGCGTGAAGAGAGGTCTAGTTGTCGGGTTGAAATCACTCTTCTATACCGCACCAGGAGATGAGCAGGTTAGCGTACAGATAAACAGCCTGGAGGTAATCCTCCACCGCGATGAATTCATCGATGCTGTGGGCCTGCTCCGCTTTGCCAGGTCCCCAGACGATGGCGGGAATCCCGGCGATGTTGTGCAGCAGCCGGCCGTCGTTACCGATGGGCGACCCCACAACCTGTTTGCCCTCGGGCAGCAGTGCAGCCGCCAGCTGTACCAGGGGATGTGCAGCCGGTATTTCATACGGCTGCCCCTCTTGATAGCATTCTACTTGAATGGGGTTTTCCCGCAGCCAGGGTTCGGCCGCTTCCAGGGACCGCACAACTCCAAGGACATCCCGTTCAATGTCCCCTTTGGTCACTCCCGGGCAGTAGTGGATGCACACTTTAAACTCGCAGTTGGCGGGAACCGTAGAACCGGCTTCACCGCCGTAAATCTGGCCGACATTGAGTGTGGGCGGCGGCATCAAAGGATGCTTGTACTGCATCAGCCACTTGTGCTCCAGTTCATAGAGGCGGGCGATCAACTTGATCGCATACTCAATAGCGCTTTCACCTTCCCATTTACGGCCTGAATGGATGGCCCGACCCAACAGTGAAAATTTGTAGAACACCCAGCCAACATGGCCAATTTGAACATTTAGGTCGGTAAACTCACACACCACCGCTGCATCGGCCTTAAAGCCATCCATGACCAGAGCCAGTGTGCCGTTGCCGCCGCCCTCTTCATCCACCACACTTTGATAGAACACATCACCCTTCAACTTGAACCCGGCGGAGCGCACCAGATCGATGGCCGCCAAGGCTGCCACCAGACCGCCCTTCATGTCCGTGGCGCCAAGGCCTTGAATGACGCCGTCCACCTCATTGCCGCTGAAGGGATCAAAACTCCACAGATTTCTCTCCCCATAGGGCATGGTGTCCACATGGCCATTGAAGACCAGGGATCTGCCGCCTCCGGTACCCCGGAAGGTGCCCAGCAAATTGGGGCGGTTGGTATAGTTATGGCCCGGGTTGCCTTCCCCGAACCTTTTGATGCCTTCTTGGATCAGATCTTCCCTGACCTCTTTAAACTCGGCCACGCCCCCCAAGGCCACAATCTGCTCCGCGAGATACTCTTGCCCCTGGAGCTCATTGCCCCCTTCTATGCCGTGGCCGATGACGCGGGTATCCCGCCGCACCAGTTCCTGCAGCATCTGCACGTACTTGGCGCGGTTTTTCTCCAGCGCCGCCTGCAGCCGCTCCTTCATTTCCTCACCATCTTTCCGTTTTTGCCTCTACTCTTCTTCCCGATCCGCCCTTAAGTAGCGGTCATCACTGCTGATTCTCTGCAGTACCCCGGCCATAATGGTCACCCGGGGGATAATACTCTCCAGATCCAAACGTTCCTGATCGGTATGACAGAAGTAGCTCATGGGCACTAGACCGTCGATGGTAGGTGTACCCACTTGGGCGCTGATCCAGGCATCGGCCCCTCCCCCGCAGAAGGCCTCATGGAGGGGCAGGCCCACCTCAGCACTGGTCCTGTTGATCAGTTCCACGAACTTGTCCACTGCCGGGGTTTTCACCAGGGGAGGACACCCGCCCGGCCGGTGCCGGCAGGTTGTTGTGGTGCCCGGGATCAAAGTGCTGCCTTCGATCTCCTTCATAGCAGCATGGATAGCCTCCATGGCTGCAAAGGTGTCCACCCGAATATCCACATGGGCCCAGGCGTGGTCGGGAATCACCCCTTCGGCTATGCCCCCTTGCATGAGGGTCACCTGGGGGATGGCTCCAGGGATGTCCAGTTTGTGAATTAGGGTAACCTTGTGGCAGAGCTCCTCAAGGGCATTGCGCCCAGCCTCCGGCCGCACGCCCGCGTGGGATTTCACACCAACCACATCAATTTCGTAATACATCACTCCGCCGCGGCTGGTGATGTACTCATCCTCGAAATCGGGGCTTTCCATGCAAAAGGCCACATCAGCCAGGCGGGCGTAGTGCTCAATCCATTTTTTCGAACTTGGGGAATACAGCTCTTCATCTGGGTTGAAAAGAATAATCAACTCTCCGTAATCTGCACAGCCCACATCGTGTAAGGCTTGCAGGGAATAGAGGGAACCGATGATCCCGTGGGTGCAGTCGCTCACACCAGGGCCAAAGGCGAACCTGCCTTCCACCCGAAAAGGCCGCTGGGCGCAGGTGCCCTCAGGCCAGACCGTGTCCATATGGGCATAGAGGAGAATCCTGGCCTTGCCCTGGCCCTTTTTGCGTCCCACCACTGTAGGGCCGTATTCCTCATCAGGATAGACTGTTACGGTGCAGCCCAGCTCCTCAAGCTTGCGGCGGAGGAAGTCCGCTGTTTGCTCTAGACCTTTGAGGTAACGGCTCCCCCGGTCAATGGTGGATAGCGTTTCCACCGTCTGCATAATCTCCCCATAACGAGCCTTTACGGCGCCCCTGATTCTGTCCAGCACGGTCATCCTCCTTAATCTTTGAATGGGAAAATGGTCTTGGGCACCTTGCTGAAGGGCCTGCCCGTTATGTCTTGGTAGGTGGTCCCAGGGGTGTAGGCCATGATGTGTGATTTTCCGTAGGCGGCAATATCCTCGAATTGATAGCCCTGCTTGATAACGATCACATCATACTCATGAAGGTTGATTTTGGCCTGTTCCAGCTGGACGTTGTACATCAGGGAATCCCGGATGTCTGTAACCTGCACCGTGAGATCACCCGAGGTGACCAGCACAGAGTTACCGTAGTCGGTGGAGTCTCGGTTGTACATCACGCCTTTGATGGCTCTGCCCTTGGCTTTCAGGACGCCTTGGATCCTCACAGGCTCAGATAAACTATTCAGGCCAAGGCCCAGCAGGAAATCCACCGCGGCCCCTTCTTCCAAGGCCATGAGCTTCGCACAGGCCAGGGGATCATAAATGGTGGAAAACAGGATCTTCCTGCCTTTGGTCTCACCGTGTTCTAAAAACCGCCTTAAGAAGTAGGTGTTAATCCCCGGGCCGCCCCCTGTGGGGTTATCGCCGGAATCAGAAACAATCACGGGGGTCTCCAAAACCAGCGCCTGCTTGATGGCCTCCTCCGGGCTGAGAGCAAGGCCGGCAAAGCGAAACTCATGTCTTTTGGCGTAAATCTGCTCCGCCATAAGGTGGGCCGCTTCCTCAGCTAAGGCCGCATGCTCCGGTGCCGAAGGAACGGTGACCACGCAGGGGTAGCTGTGATCCACGTCGGCAAACACAAAGGACATGAAAAAGGAAGCACACAGGATTTCCTCCCGCTTCTCCCACGCCTCCACTTCAGCCATGATGGACTTGGTGGGCTCCATGTCGGTGATGGCGAAGTCTCCGCTGAGCAGCATGGGTACCCGTACAACCACGGGTCTCGGCAGTTTTCCTTCCTTGATGCTCACCAGCAGATGCTCCGCTACCCGCCGGCAGGTATCCACCACATCCCGGTGGGGCGCCGTATGGTAAGCCCTGATAATATTGGCATACTTGGCTATATCCGGCGACAAGTTGCCGTGGGGATCCATGGCCACCGCCACTGGCACCTGGTAGCCAAGTACGTCCCGAATCCCCCGCAAAATGTACATTTCTCCCTGGCCCAAGTCTTCCACATCGGAAGCACCGTGCAGGCGCAGAAAAACGCCATCGATATCCCCAGCCCGCTTCAGGTCCTCCAGGATCTGGTCAGCGCAGGCCAAAAACTCCTTGCGGTCCAGTAAGCCCCCCGCACCCATGGGTGTGGTGAAGAAAACGCTTTTCACAAGCTCGACGCCTGCTTCTTCGAACACCTGGAGGGCGCCTTGGAAATAGGGGTTAATCTCCTCACCGGCAAACCTGTACATCTCATCTTCCTTGATGGGGGAGAGATTTGCCGTTTCATGCAGAAAACCGGCTGTGAAGATCCTCATCTCTGCGCTCCTTCCCCTCGCCCTGACCCTATCTACTCGCTTTCCTCAAGTTCATGGTGGTGGTGATGATAATGATCATGCCGATGATGCCCTGCTGGATGTAGGGGTTGATGAGCATGAGGTTCATGAGGTTGTTGATCATGGCAATAATCAAGGTGCCGATGATCGTTCCCGACACAGAACCCCTACCCCCCGCAAAACTTGTGCCCCCAATGACCACAGAGGCGATGGACTGGACGTTGTCGTTGAGGTTCACGTACGGGCCGCCCATATCCATTTTGGAGGTGACCATAATGGCCGCAATGGCCGCGCAGATGCCGGAAAAAGCGTAGCCCAAGAGCTTCACCTTTTCCACATTGATCCCCGAGAGGTGTCCCGTTTTCTCATTGCCGCCCACAATGTACACTTCCCGGCCAAAGACGGTCCGGCCCAAAAGGAAGATGCCAAACAGGGCAACCGTGATCCAGACCACAACCTGAACACCCAGGCCGAAAATGGTATCCCGGCCGAAGACGAGCAGCTCAGGAGAAAGGCCGTAAATGGGACGGGACTGGGTCATGAGCGTGGCGCACCCCTTGGCTATGTTCGCCACCGCCAAAGTGGCGATGAAGGGAGGTACTTTGGCTTTGGTAATAATGGTTCCGCTGAGCAAACCGCCCAGGGCACCAATGCCCAAGCCGGCAAGGAGGGGAATGATCAGCCCATAACCGTTTACGTTCAAATAGGCAACGACCATGGATACCAAGGCAATCATGGCGCCCTGGGACAGATCCACTCCCGCCAGCAGAATGACTATGGTTTGACCCACCGCCATAATCCCGATACTGGCGTACTGGCGAAGCATGTTATGCAGGTTGGCGGGGCTTAGGAAGATCCCCTTGGAAAGCACGGTGGAGGCAATCGCCAGAACCAAAAAGGCGGTGATCCGAGGATTTTTGGTCAGTATCTGCACTATCTTGTTTTCACTGCGACCCCTTTGATCCGTTACTGCTGCTTTACTCAATGCCGCTCTCCCCCTTTAGTGGGTTCTTTTCCTCAGCGTTCCTTAGGCCGTCCGGGTTCTGGCAGCAACTGCCAAGATGATCAGAATGCCCACGGCAACAGGCTGCACAAATGGGGATATCCCCATGAGGTTGAGAATGTTTTTAACCATGCCCACGATAAACAGGCCAATAAAGGTGTTGAACACCTTGCCTTCGCCGCCAAAGAAACTGGTTCCGCCGATAATTGCTGCGGTGATGGCTTGGGTTTCGTAATCCACGGCGCCATCGGGCAGACCGAGGGTAACGTAGGAGGTGTAGAACAGGCCGGCCAGCCCAGCCATGAAACCGGATATCACATACGTTGCCACCTTGATCCGGTCCACATTCACCCCGGAAAGGCGCGCCGACTCACTGTTGCTACCCACCGCGTAGATGGAACGGCCCAGGGTTGTGTACTTGAGGAAGAACCAGGTCAGAAGATAGATGGCCACCAAAATGTAGCCCACCAGGGGCACGGGTCCCACCATGGCGCTGGAAATGGCGGTG
The DNA here is from genome assembly GCA_029776155.1 of Bacillota bacterium. Taxonomy (GTDB): domain Bacteria; phylum Bacillota; class Limnochordia; order Darwinibacteriales; family Darwinibacteriaceae; genus DTU010. The sequence continues at coordinate 18,595 of JAKOTU010000089.1, forward strand.
TATGACTTGGGAATACCGTACACAGGCTGACCGTTGCCGATAACCAGAGCCATGGAACGCACAATACCCATGGTGCTCAGGGTGAGTACAAAGGAAGGCATGCCCGTTTTCACCAGCAGAACGCCGTTGAGAAAACCGATACCCACCGTCACCGCCAAAGAGGCCACGATGGCCAAAGCTAAGCTTTTTGGCGCCAGCGTAGCCATCAGCACTGAGGTCAAGGCCACCTGCGAACCCACGGACAGGTCGATTTCACCGGCCACCAAAACCATGGTCATTCCGCAAGCCAAAAGCCCAAAGGTGGTGGAGCCAATCACGATGTTCCTAAAGTTTTCGGAAGTCAAAAACAAAGGTGAAGCAAAGGCACACAGTGCAACCACAACAATAAAAATCACATACAAAAGGACATTGCTGGAAGAGGATAGGCGCAGACGATTATTCAGCTTTGCTTGCGTTTGCAACACTTTGATACCCCCTAACTGGCCTCTGCCGCATCGCGGAGCTCTTGAGGTATGGCATGCTGTAGAATCTGTTCTTGGGTCGCTTCACCGGCCAGGAACTCCTTCCTGATCTGGGAGTTGGACATGACCAGGATGCGATCCGACAAGGCCATTAACTCCGGCAGTTCCGAGGAAACGAGGATAATGGATTTCTTGGCCCTGACCATCTCGGCCATGAGCTTGTAAAACTCCAGCTTACTGCCGACGTCAATACCTCTCGTGGGTTCATCGAGGAGCAGGATCTTCGATTCTGAAGCCAGCCACTTGGCCAGCACTGTCTTCTGCTGGTTGCCGCCGCTTAAGGTGCCCACTTCCTGCAAGAGGGAGTGGCAGCGCACGGCCACATACTTAGCCAGCTCAACGGTGCGTGCAAACAGTTCTGTAAAGCGCACCAAAAACTTGTACTTCCTTTTGGCCAGGATGCCCACGGAGATGTTCTCCTCAATGCTCCTGCAGAGCACAGCCCCTTCCGTCTTCCTGTCTTCCGGAACCAAGCCTAAGCCTCTTTTGATGGCATCCCGGGGTGATTTGATGCGGCACTCTTCCCCGAAGATGGTGATGGTGCCTTTGGTCGCGGGATAAGCCCCAAAGAGCGTCTTCAAGAGTTCTGTGCGGCCTGCGCCCACCAAGCCCGCAATACCCAGGATTTCGCCCTCCCGGAGCTGGAAGCTGACGGTGCGGTTACTGCCCGCCACCGGTAGATCCTTTACCTCCAGCACCACATCTCCGATTTCCACCTTTTCCTTGTAGAACTGCTCGCCCAGCTCCCGCCCGACCATCCAGCTGATCATCTGCTCCATAGTTACATCCTCAACATTTGAGGTGGCAATCCACTGCCCGTCCCGGAGCACGGTGATGCGATCCCCGATCTCAAACACCTCAACCAGGCGGTGGGTGATGTAGACAATGCCCACTCCCTGTTTTTTCAGGGTGCCGATAATTTCAAAAAGGCGCTCTAATTCGCTTCCGGTGAGCACCGCGGACGGTTCGTCCATAATCAACACCTTAGAATCCTGGGAAAGGGCCTTTACGATGGCCACGATCTGCTGCTCCGCCACCGTCAAGTCCCTCACCAAGGCCTTAGGATCAATGGGAACGTGGAAGGTGGCCAGCAGTTCTGCAGCCCTCCGGTTCATCTCGCTCCAGTTCACCAGCCCCATGCTGGTGCGGGGAATATCTTCCACAAAGATGTTCTCCGCCACGGACAGGGTCGGCAAAAGGTCCAGCTCTTGGTAGATGGCCCGGATGCCCAGGTTCTTACCATCCTGGGGGCTGTTCATCTCCACCTGGGTCCCGTTAATCAGAATCGTACCCGCATCCTTGGGCTGCGCCCCGGTCATGATCTTAATCAGCGTGGACTTCCCGGCCCCGTTTTCGCCCACCAGGCAGTGCACCTCACCAGGCAGCACGGAGAAGTCCACATCCTTCAATGCCTGGACGCCAGGAAACTGCTTGCTGATGCCTTTCATCTGGAGAACGGGTTCTTTATGCACAACACATCCATCCTCTCCTGGTTTTCTCCACTCTACTCCACTACAGCTCCTAGGACGGTTGGCACCAGTTGAGGATGAGGAGCGCATAAATGAGGATAAAATCAAGGAACTCCTCAACAGGAACGGACTCGTTGACCACATGGCAATCCTCAATCCGGCCTGGTCCTAAGATGATCGTGGGCATTTGACCCATGTTTTTCATAATGCGGGCATCATTGGCCGCGGGGCTGCCCTTCAGGGCTACCTCTTCGCTGAACACCTGGGCCGCGCACTTTTGGGCAAGCTGCACAAAGGGATGATCTAGCTCTTGCTCAAAGCCGAGGCCCTGCTGGTAGATGCTGATGGCCGGTGGATTCTCCCTCAACCACGCATCACCTTGGGCCCGGGTCATGAGGGTATTGTGCACCTCACTAATTACCGCATCGTGCTCCATAACTCCCGGGACATAATGGAGGCAGAACTTGAAAGTACATCTATTAGGCACATCATTGCCCGCGGTGCCCCCCTCGATCACGCCGATGTTCAAAGTGGGGGAGGGGCAGAGTTGGTGGCGGTACACCATGAGCCAATGCCGTTCTAGTTCGCGCAGGGCATCAATGAGGAAGATGGCCTTTTCAATGGCATTCACGCCTTCCCATTTGGAAGCGGAATGGAGGGTCTTCCCGGTCACCGTTACTTCGAAGAAAATAAAGCCCATATGAGCCACAACCACATTCCTGTTGCTGGGCTCGCACACCACTGCCGCATCTGCTCTGCGGCCTTTCAGCACAGATACTATGGAGCCGTTGCCGCCCCCTTCTTCATCGGCCACTGATAAGATGGTGACTTTCCCCGGCAGTTCCAGCCCGGCATCCTGCAGCAGCTTGACCCCGAGCACACTGGCCATCAAACCCGCTTTCATATCCGCAACGCCCCGGGCATAGATGCGTCCATCACGGATTTCGGGCTTAAAGGGATGGCTGTCCCACAGCTCCAGATCTCCGGGGGGCATAATATCCACATGACCGTTGAACAAGAGAGAACGCCCGGGAGCACCCGAGAATTCGGCCACTAGGTTGTAGCGGTCCTCGTAATTGTGGCCGGGATTGCCCTCTTTGTATTCGAGAATCCCCTTTTGCACGAGGTCCTCCACTAAAGGTTCGCGAGTAATTCTGGCCCCCATCTTGCTTAATAAGTCTTCCAAGAAATCCTGACCAGCCTTTTCCAAGCCCCCGGCAATACCATGACCGATCACGCTTGTGTCTTTAGACAGAAGCTGGAACAGGTAGCCCAGGTACTCCTCCCGCCGCGCCGCAAGAACTTCCCTCAGCTTGTCCTGGATTGCCCTTGCCATGGATCACATCTCCTTCACTAATTGGCTGAGAATCCGTCCACTAGGATGTGCCGCTTGGGACGGGTCATAAGCAGACCGACACCCAAAAGCACAGGTAACACAACAAAGGAGACCTTTACCACTGCCACGAAATGATTGGAGTCCTCTTCCTTGACCTGGGCCTGGAAGTCCCACATCAGCTCATAGCGGCTGCCGCCCCGGGAAAACTCAATTTTCATCCATTTCGTGGAGGAACTGAGAAATTGGTATCCCGCCGTGGGAAAAGCAACCTCATAGCTGGCTTGGTAGTAGTTGCCGCGGCTGTAGGAAGTCCGCAGCTCAGGCTGACCCCCGATGATCTTCCCGATTTCGAACTCATCGCCAGCGTTGTTTTTCAAAGTGACCGTCCAATCCCTTAGGTTCAATAAGTCCCGATTGCTGTCATGGGAGAGCTTGATCACAAAGGGAGTCTCCTGGGCATACTGGAGTGCCAGTTCTTCCACAAACTCGGCCAAGTTCTCGGCGTTCACTTCACCGTTCATTACACCCAAGGCTACGGCCATTCTAGGGTCCACATAACAGACCTCAACCTGAACATCGTTGCTGAGTACGCCTTTTTGGGTCCATTCCACAACAAGTGCGTAATAATTGCGGTCCAGATCCTCCACCCCAAGTTCAGCGAAGTTGGTGAGGGGAGTAAGCTTTTCCTCTTCTTCAGCCGCGTGGAGAACGCTGCCCAGGGCCAGCAGTAAAATGAGGATCATGCCCAGTAGGGTAACGGCCTTCCTTGCTCGCACGCCACATGTATCCACTGTTTCAACCTCTCTTCGCCAAAAACTAAAGAATAGGGGGCCGAGCCAGAGACTGCGGCCCCGTGCACCTTAGTAGAACAGATCCTCGGCCAACATTCTGTTGTAGTAATTGGTGGTAAATGCTTTGCCTTCAGCAGTCTGCATATGGTACATGTTGAATTGGAGCATCTGGACGGGTGCTACTTCCTTGCCTTCCAGGTATTCGAGGATTGTTCTGAATGCAGCTTCGCCGAAGTGTGGAGCATAGTCTGCCACGGCCAAGAGTTCGCCATCTACTACCGCCTTAATGGCAGCACGCTGTCCGTCAATGGTTACGATCCGGCCGACGAGCTCTGTTCTACCGGCTGCCTTGATAGCTTGCAGAGCGCCCAGAGCCATTTCATCGCTGTGGGTGTAGACGATGTCAATGCTGCCTGCTGGGAAGCGCTCCAGGTAGTTCTCCATGACCTTGGTTCCCTCTAAGCGGTAACCATGACCGGTCTGGCTGGCAATGATCTTGATGTTGGGATACTGCGCCAAGGCTTCCCTAAAGCCATTGTAGCGCTCAATGGTGGCGGAAGAACCAACCGCTTCTTGAATCTCCACGATGTTACCCTTGTACTCGCCGTAGATGGAGTAGAGGTAATCGGCTACAAATTGGCCGAGCTGTTTGGAGATCTCCACGTTGTCCTTACCGATAAAGGAGATGTACATGCCTGTTCCAGGTTCGGAGTCAATACTGCGGTCAATGCAGACCAGGGGAATTCCCTTCTCATCGCACAGTTCCTTCACAGGATCCAGAGCGGTAGCTTGGAACGGGGAGATAATCAGGGCATCGGGATTCTGCAGCAGCAGGTCCCTAACCTTGGTCAACTGGATGGCCGCATCCATTTCACCATCGTTCCAGATCAAATCCACACCATACTTCTCAGCCCAGTACAAAATGTCATTGGTCATGGCTACACGCCACGGATGGTTCATGGCACACTGGGAAAAAGCGATCAAAGGCTTCTTCTCCTGGGCAAGTCCCAGGACACCAAAGGAGAAAACGATTACAACGGTCAGCAAAACACCTAGCGCTTTGCGCATCCTAGATCCTCCTTGTCTCTAATTAGCTATCGCTTAACCATCCACAGTCAAACAGGTGTTACCAAGCTCCTCTGTTTTGTAGGGTTCCCCACCTCCCTTTTTCAGGGTCTTCCCCTAGATATCAAGCACAGGGTTAGCATTTGAACCGTTTTAAACCTGTGACTATAATATACGTCGCAACTCCAAGATTTCCTTCTGTAAAAGATGACTAAATGTGCCTAATGTTCATATTGTCTTATTCGTGTTGGCGGTAGGTAAAGAAAAAGCCCTTCCAAAATGGTTTAAAATGGGCAGATCATGGTCTGCCCAGAAGCTAGCGGGCGACCATGATCTGGTCCTTTTGCAGCAGGAATGGCCGGTAATAGGCCAGCAGGTCGGACATGGGCAGGATTTCTTCTGCCAGGTTGATGCCCAACACTTCCTTAATATACTTACGCCGTCTTTCGAAGCGGGACCAGGTCTGGGGACTGAGTGCGCGGATGCGCTCCCTCAGCCCTTGGTCTGCCAACACGATCCCATCTTCCAGGTTGGCACCGAAATAGGGGGGTTTAGGTGCGATAATCAGGTCGAACTGCATGTACATGCCGCTGCGCAGCTTGACCTTAGACCCGGGCATAAAGGGGGTAGAAACCCATTCATCTTGGGCAATGAGGTGGCCTGGGTTCAGCTCCCAGCCATAGAAGGACTTGGGCAGACGATCCATGGCCAACTGGAAGATGGCGCCTCCCTCCAGGCCGATGCGCACCATCTCATACCACTCCACGGCGGTCTTAAAGTAGGGTACGGCAACCCGCTCGAACCAGTCATCAACGCCGGGGAGCTCCCCTGCGTCGTGGGCGATGAACGCGGCCCGGCAGCACAGGGCCCCCTCCAAACCAAAGGCGGTGGTGAGGAAATCGCCCAGCTTAGCCCTGCGGTCAGTGGGGCTGGTCAGGCCGAACCTGGCTTTATCGCCCACGGAAACCATGGCGTGCGCCGAAAGGGGCAGCCCGTAACTGGCCAGTTTGCTGCCTAGCTCCAGCTCGCTAACACCCACTTCAACAGTATTAAGCAGGTCTAAGATGGCCTTGGACACTACGCAGGCAGCGTACTCGTGGACAATAATCTGCTCCGCTTCCAACTCGGTGCGCAGACCATAGGCCGGGGACATAAAGATGTCCGTGACATTCCTCACGGGACCATCCTGCGTGATTGCGGAAAAGGCAGGCAGTTCATGGCCCACGGCCTCGGCAACCGCCGCCGCTATGTAGTGGGGCACTTCGATGGAACCGGCCGGGCAGCCATCCTCGGCCTCAAAATACTTCCAGCCCACGGTGCCCACGGTCATTCCCGGCTTCAGCCCCGCATCCTGCAGAATCTGAACAAGGGAACGTCCTCCCCTGGGTTGTCCCAAGAGGCCAAAGCTGGGAAAATGGACAGCTTCCAGCCGCACAGGGGTAAAATCCACCATGTTCAGGTTCTCGGTGCCCAAAAGCACCCTAGGGGCTCCGCTTTGGCCCACAATCAACAGGGCTTCTTCGAAGCGGGGGCCAAAGCCGGTTAGGTAGGCGAAATTGGCCGCATGTTCCCGATCAGCATAAATGACCACATAATCTAGACCCCGCTCCTCCATCCTAGCCCGCAGACGGCTCAAGCGCTGCTCATAGACCTCCAGGGGCAGGGTTGGCATATCCCCGGGAATCTCCACTACGGGTGCAGGTGCGGTAACCAGTTTGATTTGTCTCGACATACCATCACATCCTTACCTGAATTATTGTTGAGCCTAGACCGGGTATACTCTGCTTCGAATGTATATGTCTTTTCAAGCACTTACAAAACCGCAATATCTCCAGCGGGAAATTCCCGGGACTCACCTGGTTCTTGAACCGGTTTAAATCGAGTCCTAAAACAAGACGCTGCTTGAGCGCTGGTGATCGTGTTCTGCTTCGTTTGTGTGGTTCACTCACGTCCAGGCAGCCGTGGACTCTTTGATAATCAACTCCGGCTCTAAACTGGCATGCCGCACCGAAGGGTGATCTTCCTCAATGTGCCGCAGCAGCTCCTGGGCACCCAAGTGCCCCATCTCTTCCAAGGGCTGGCGCACCGTTGTGAGCCTGGGCGAGATCACCTCCGCCATGTCCGTGTCGTCAAAGCCCACCACAGATACATCGCCTGGAACCTGCAGTCCCATGGCCCGCAAGCATTGAATCGCTCCAATGGCCATATGATCGTTGGCGCAGAAGATGGCAGTGGGCGGCTCCTCCAAAGCCATCAGGACTTTGGTTAGCTCGTAACCCGAGGCGATCTGCCAATCGCCGAACTGGATGTACTCACCCTGGGGATGTAAGCCCACTTCATGGAGGCCTAGGTTAAACCCAACCCGGCGCTCAATGGCATTCAAGTCGTCAACCGGCCCGCTGACATGGCCAATGCGCCGGTGTCCCAAGGAGGCTAGGTGATGCACCACCTTGCGCGCTCCACATTGGTTATCAATGCGCACTGAACTGATGTCCAGGGGCAGCCTGGCGTTGAGCACAACAAAGGGAAAGGAGGCTTCTTCCACTGCGGCGAGAAAACCGTAATCCAGATCATCCTGCACTACGAACAGCATGCCATCTAAAGAACCTTCCTGAATAGTCTTGGTGATCACGTCCTTTTGTGCGGCTTGTTCGTAGGTAATTACCTCCAGATGCAGCCGGTAGTCCTTCGCGGACAATTGTGCGATGACGCCCCTGATAATGGGGTTATAAAACATCCAGCTGGAGGGGAGGGTCCACTTGCGTTTATCACCGTGGCCGCCTAAAACATACAGCCCGATGGTATCAGACTTCCCCTTAGACAACCTCGTGGCGAAGTAATTGGCTCGGTAGTTCAGTTGCCGGGCCGCCTCCACCACTCGGCGCCTGGTGTTTTCCGCCACCAAGGGGCTGCCGTTCAGGGCTAAGGAGACCGTCGCTTTGGACAGACCCAAGTGCTGCGCCACATCTTCAATTGTCACTTGCTTCCTCTTTGCTTTCCCTGTCCTGTACCGTCTTTTCAAGAGCTTTCACCTTAATTGAAGCGGGTTAAATCCACGCTACATAAATGGGCACGGCAAAGTGCAACGTGTCTCTTATTATTTGACACCGATTCACAATATCCTTCTCAGGGAGGACCCTTTCTTAATTCTGCCGTCAAGACCATGACTTTCGTAGTGCAGAGAAGTCCCGAAGTCAACACCGGCCAGATGTTGAATCAACAAAGGGACATCCGTCCTAATAAGAGACTAGGATGTCCCCTTCCGGGTCACCTAACACATACACGCACAAACCTAGCTTCTCCTGGCTTTTCCCATACTTAGCTGCGTCTGGGACACAGGGTGTTCCAAAACGCGCCGCGCCGTGTCTTCATCGGTAATAAGGACGTTCACGAAACCTCCCAGCACCGCACCGATGATGGATTCAACTTTGTCCTGGCCGCCGGCTACGCCAATCACCGTGTCAATAGATTTGAGACGGTCACTCCCGATGACAATCATCCGGTCGTGAAAATCAGACTCGATGATCCGACCGTAGATATCATAGTGGTACAACAGAACTTCACCGACGGCGCCTTTGGCGCGGAAATCTTCCAGTTCGTAGTGAGATACGTAACCCGTCTCGAACAGCGTAGAAGACTCCGTTACGTTACCTATACCTACCATGCACAGCTCGATTCTGTCCATCTTCCTAAAAACGCTCTCCAGAAGGCTTTCCTTCATGATCGCTTCTTTGAGGATGGTAGAATCCACTACAGCCGGAGCAGGTAGGTATTCAACATCCGAATGGTAAAGCTCCCCCAGTTTATGGATGATCGTGAAGGGGTTCACTGCGTACTTGGTTGTCAAACCTCCAACGACAGACACGAAGTTGACTTCGCACCGCCCCTTAGGTTCCAGGAAGTTGACCACCTCGTGCACCATACGCCCCCAAGAGACCCCCACCGTCATGCCCGACCGAAGCTTCGAATCAAAAACGCTAGCGGTTTTAACTGCTATTTGGCGAGTGGCAAAGGTCTTGTTGGAGGGCGTCATGACTACGTACGCTTCTTTCAGGCCAAAGTTGCGTTTCAGATCCTTTCCCAAGTTGATACAGTGGACAAGCGGATCCTCGATCAGCACGCGCACTATACCCGTGTCCATGCATTTCTGCAATAGTCGCTGGACCTTGACTCTAGACAGATCTAGCTCCTTGGCGATCTCGCTTTGAGTCTTGTGTTCATAATAGTATCTGATTGCCACTTCCACTTCCAAGCGGTTGTCTTCGAACATAACATACCCCTCACCAATACCTGGGTATAGTCTTTCTTAGATATAACCCGTTACTTCAGCCAATTCCTGATACAGCCCTTTCAGCGCAGGATACGGTTTCCTGAACACGCCGTACAGGCCATCATACACCGCTGTGTGCTCTGCGATAGGTTCATGGTGATCCGTCCAGGAAACCCACTGCTTCACCACATCGTACGAATCAAACAGACCCACTCCAACTCCTGCGTTAATCGCGTTGCCAAACGGCGCCCCTTTGTTTTCCTGCATATAGGCCCCGGGAATGTTCAGCACATCACATACAATCTGCCGCCAAACGGCACTCTGGGCTCCTCCTTCGCCCATAACAAGCGGATATTTGATCTCTATGCCACTGCCTTTCATCAACTCGAAGTTGTGGCGCAGACCGTAGGCCACTGACTCCATCATTGCCCTAATTAAGTGTGAACGAGTGTGGGCCAGTGACCACCCAAACACCACTCCCCGGGCTAAAGGGTCCCAGATTGGTGTACGTTCACCCATGAAATACGGGAGCACAATTAGACCATCACTGCCCGGAGGCACTTTGCCGGCAGCCATGCTAAGGACCAGGAACACCGTTTCAACCTGCACAATGTCAGCCATGATCTGGCGCCATAAAGCGCTGACTGCTCCTCCCTCTACTAGGCCCAGAGAGGGCAGCACTTTAACCCCGTGTTCCCTCACAATTTCAATGTTCTGACGTACACCGAAACCAACGCCCTCCATTAAGCTGCGGATAATATGGCCGCGCCCGTGGCTAAGGGACAGTCCGAAGAGAATACCCCGAGCCTCTGCATCCCAAACGGGAGTTCGCTCACCCATAAAATAGGGTAGAGTGATCAGCCCATCGCAACCCGGAGCGACTTTGGCTGCTTCAAGATTCATGATGTCATAAGCGCTAACACCCAACTCTCTGCCGGCTATGCGCTCCTGTTGGCCGAAATTATCCCTGAACCAACGAATCAGCGCTCCACCGGCCACCATTGCCGCAGCCGTAAAGTACTTACGCTCAGACTCCACCACGTGGGGGAGAATTATCAACCCAGGGGCAAAAAACTCATCATCGTGAGCCACACCCCAACATGCGGCAGTACCCATGGTTAGAGCGTTTTCACCATCATCAATCACTCCCATAGACAACCAAGCCGCATTGGCATCTACGGTTCCAGCCACCACAGGTGTGCCTTCGGCTAGACCCGTCACTTGGGCCGCTTCCGCGGTTACTTCCCCCACCACCTCATCGCAAGGATAGAGTTCTGGCAGGACGTCATACCTGATACCCAGGCGCTTTACCATGTCTTCGTCCCAGCGGCGCCTGCGAATGTCAAAACAGATGCCCATCAGGGCGGCGTTGGAATAGTCCGTTACCGCTTTTCCGGTGAGCTTTAGAAGCGGGTAATCCTTAGGGTTCAAGACCTTATAGGCCCGCTCATAGGCAGCAGGTGCATTATCTCTTTCCCACATAAGTTTGGTGATGCCATAATAAGGGTCCACCGGATTAGCACTTAATTCAAAGATGGCATCCTCCCCGATTTCCTTCTTGATCCATTCACTTTGAGTTATCGCTCGGCGGTCCATCCAAATGTGGGATGGACGCAGCGGCTTATGATTTTCGTCAACCAAGATGCAGGCAGGGGACATACCGCTCAAACCTACACCACCGATGTCCTTTGGTGACACTCCCGAACTCTCGATAGCTACCCTGATGGTCTCGGCCGCGGCTTGCCAGTAAACCTCCGGATCGTGTTCCGCCCAGCCGGGTTGAGGAGTGTGCAGACAATACTCAACAAAATGGTGCCCAAGAACCTGTCCGTGAAGGTCCATGACAACCGCTTTGGTTCCTCCCGTCCCAATGTCACACCCTACTAGGTACTTTTTCACTATCGCTACCCCCTCACATTAATGCGATTTTAATACCCCGTTGATCGTAAGATAACTTTCTCCGCAAACACTCCGATTCATTCCTAATTTTGTTCTTTTGCTCACATGCTTAGCATTTGCTCTATCAAAATGTCTTCATTGTGAATTGTGCATAGTTGTCCTTGCGGTGGGGCCGTGCAACGCAGCACCCAGGGCAAAAAAAAATGAGTAGAGCAACTCATCTGCTCTACCCACTTCATGATTCCATCCTATACCTTAAAATACTGCACCAATCTCTGTAGTTCGGTAACAGCGGAGGCGATCTCGTTCATGGATGCTGCGATCTCTTCTAGGGATGCAGACTGCTCTTCACTGCTGGCGGCAATCTCTTCCCCTGCAGCAGAGAGGTCGCTGATGGCACCAGCCGCCCGGTTGATGGCCCTAGACAGCTCATCGAAGACCTGCTGCACTTCTTCAAACATCTGGCCGCTCTTAGTGACCGTATCCTTACCCTCAGATACCTTGCGGGAACTGTGCTCGCTCTTCTCCACCGTATCCCGGACAATGCGCTGCATGCTGCCAATTAACTCAGCGATCTCACTGGCTGCATCCGCCGATTCTTCAGCGAGCTTGCGCACTTCCTCGGACACCACCGAAAAGCCCCGGCCATGCTCGCCTGCCCTGGCCGCCTCAATGGCCGCATTCAAGGCCAGGAGGTTGGTCTGTTCGGCAATGTCGGTAATCATGCCCACAATAGCCCGGATCCGATCAGACTGATCGTTGAGCTCCAGGATCTCATCCCGCAGCTGGGTTACGGCCAGATCGATCTCGCCCATTACCGCTAAGGTGCGCTCAATCTGCCGGCTGCCCTCAGCAGTCTTCTCCAAGGTCTCTTTAGCCATCTCGGCAATGTCCTGGGTCTGTTCGTTCAACGTGGTCACGGAACCTGCGAACTCATTGGTTGTGGTGGAAACGGACGCCACAGAACTGGAAGTCTCCTCCACAGCCGCGGCCACCTGGGCAGTACTGCTGGCCGTTTGGGCAGACACATCGGCAATTTTCAGCATCATTTCCTGCAGCTTAGCGATGAAGGAGTTCATACCTTGGGCCAACCTGGCCAGTTCATCCTTCCCCTGCACAGGTAAGCGCTGGGTGAGATCTCCGCCGCCGCGCCCCAACTCCTCCACCAGTTCCACGGTCCTGCGCAGGGAGCGCACGATGGAATAGACGGTTAGAAAACCTAGGAACACCGCGATCAAAAGCGCCACAGCGATGACAGATATGGTGATAACATTGGACGCTACAGCCATCTGCTTAGCCTGTTCTTCCAGCTCCGCGGCCTCCAGGTTCACCAGATCGATGATCTGATTAAGTCCGTTATGTAACTCTTCCAGGTGGGCCACAGTGGTATCGTTGTAGATAATCCGGGCACTGCCCCACACCGTGTCCACGTAGTCAAAGGCAGCTAGCCTGTTTACCACCGTCGCTGCCGAGCTGTGCAGCTTTTCATGGGGCTCCGCCAGGGCCAGGTAAGCAGCCTGGAGCTCCTCTGGTAAGCTGGCAAACTGCTCCGATTCTAAAAACTCATGATACCACAACCCTAAGGCACACTGGGTAGGATCCAGTTCAATGGTGAACGGCTGTTGGAGGCTGAGGGCATTGGATAGCTCCAGAGCCCACTCCATGTGATCCATCTTCAAGTCTTCCAGCAAAGAGACGTGGTTCAGGGCCACCTGAGCCTGGTCGTTGGTCTTCACCACCCGGTCCAGCATGAGCAGGGAGACCACCCCCAAAGCCCCGATGCAGATGATGAGCAGAACAATGACTCCGTACAGCTTCTGGGAAATCCTCAAGTTTTTCAGCACAGTAATACCACCAATCCTCCGCGTGCTATAGTTGAGTTGGCGAACTCTTATCAATAGGTTAAATACCGCGCCTGTCCCCAATTTCCTGCTTGCTGGAAGCAGGTTTGGGAAAATAGGACCTCTGCCCTAGGCCAGGGGCAAGTTGGGCAAAAAAAGGGGGATGCCCCCAGCTCTGGGAACATCCCCTTCCGGTATACGACTACCGGTTCAGGTACTCGTCTACGTTTTCTTGGGTGACCAGCACGAAGTCGATCATGGTCTCCTTCGGCACTTCCTCACCGTTGAGCACCTTCATGGCCAGCTCAATGGCTTTCAGAACTTGGCCAGCGCCGTCTTGGTAAACGGTTGCCCGCAGCTCACCGTTCTTCACCATGGTGAGGGGACCAATGTTGCCGTCAACGCCGATGCACACGATGTCGCTTCTGCCAGCAGCGTTCATGGCTGCCTGTACTGCGGAGGACATATCGTCGTTGTCGCAGATGATGGCATTGAGGCGATCACCGAACTTGGTCAGCCAGTCTTCGGCAAAGCGTACGGCCTTCTCTGCCTGCCACTCAGCGGACTGCTCATCGAGCATGACCCAGTTGGGCTGGTTGTCCATGATGTTGTGGATACCAATGCCGCGCTCGATCTGGGCGGAGTTGCCGATGATGCCCATCAGGTGAGCATAGCCGCCGCCTTGAGGAATCTGCTCGAGGATGAACTGGGCCATCATCTCGCCAGCTTGAACGTCGTCGGAGCCAACGTAGGCGGTAGCCAGTTCGTCGGTGTTGTCGGTCTTGGAGTTCACAACGATTACGGGCAGACCTACTTCCTGGGCCCTAACCAGCATGGGGGCGCAGCCAGCTGCTTCAGCGGGCAGCATAATCACGATATCTGCTCCCATGTTGATAGCGTCTTCCAGGAGGTTGTTCTGTGTAATCGGGTCAGTCAGGCCGTCCAGCAAGAACCAGTTAGCGATTTTGCCTTGGGCTTTCAGGTTGTTGAGTTCACGAGTGGCCGCGCCGTTGAGGGTGGCGTGGAAAGCGTCAACGGTGTTCTTGGCGATGTAGGCGATTACCCACTCGCCTTCCTTCTTCTGGGCAAAAGCAACGGAACCAAAGACCAAGCTAAACAGGGCAATCATTACCAATAGCTTGCCGACTTTTCTCATTCTGGAATCCCTCCGAATTGAATAGTACTCAGCTGCAGATAAATGAAATCATGTTCCCAGAACCAATTCTACCAACCATGGTGACATCCTCCCTGCTACCCCGATAGAGTCCCCCCTCTCTACGTAACTAGTTGGCCAAGCCTGCAAAAGGTAATTAATCAAGCCTTCTTTTTCTTACGATAATATCCAGGATAACTGCGCCGCAAATGAGCAGCCCTTTAGTAATGGTCTGCCAGTAGGAGCTGATCCCCAGCAAGTTCATGCCGTTGTAGATCAGACCGATAATCAGGATACCTGCAATGGTGCCGGGAATACTGGCCACGCCACCGGCGAAGGAAGTGCCGCCGATAACTGCCGCGGCGATGGCATCGGTCTCATAGCCCACCCCGATATTGGGCTGTGCTGCGTTGATGCGGCTAGTCATAATCACCCCGGCAACACCAGCCATAAAACCCATGATCATGAAAGTGGCGGTTCTGGTCCAGAACACGTTCACGCCCGAGGCCTTCGCGGCGTTTATGTTGCCGCCCACCGCAAAGACGTAGCGCCCCAGCTTGGTATGGTGGAGAATGATGTAAGCTAGGATGGCCAGTACAATCAGGGCAATTACGGGATAGGGAATCAAATCCCACAGCTTGCCAGAACCAATGTTCCTAAACTGAATGTTGGCCAAGGATTGGGAGTAACCCCCGGAGAGAATATAAGCAATACCCCTGATCACCAACTGGGTAGCCAGTGTAACCACGAAGGGGAACATGTTCAGCTTGGAGATCAGTGCCCCGTTTAAGAAGCCAAAGAAAGTAGTAACGATCACGGGCACGATGCAGGCCAGCCAGATGCTGCCTCCGCTGTTGAGAATCATCCCGATGATTACACTAGTGAGCGCCAGCATGGAGCCGATGGACAGGTCAATACCGCCTGCCGCAATTACAAAAACCATGCCCAGCGTGAGAATACCGTTAATGGATACCTGCAAGAGAATACTGATGATGTTTCTGCTGGTGAGAAAGTAAGGCGATACGAAAGACAGGATGGCAAACAGTAACAGTGCAATGATGCCGATACTGTGCTTCTTCACAAAAGCACTGATTCGGTGGCGACTAAAACTTACCGCCTTCTTCTCCCCTTGTGTTGCCCACATCCCCAAAACCTCCTATTGTCCGAATTCTTTCGAGATAATTTCTTGCTGGCCAACCGCACCTGAGAGGATCTGTTCGCGGGTGACCTCGCCGTTAATTCTGCCTTCCCTGAAGATCAGGATCCGATCGCTCATCCCCATCACTTCAGGCAGTTCCGAGGAAACCATGATAATGGCCATACCCTGGGCAGCGAACTTGCACATCAAAGCGTAAATCTCCGATTTCGCCCCCACGTCCACACCCCGCGTCGGTTCATCCAAGATGAGTACCCTGGGGTTGGTCATGAGCCACTTGGCCAGAACCACTTTCTGTTGGTTGCCGCCGCTGAGGGACATGGCTTCGTCCTCGAGACTGGAGGCCTTCACAGCTAGGGTCTTGGCTACCTCGGCAGTCTCCACCTTCTCCCGGCGCTTGTTGATCAGAAGCTCTGGATGCTTAGCTTCCAAACTAGCCAGGGACATGTTCTCCCGGATAGGCCGGGTTAGGCAGAGCCCGTAGCCTTTGCGGTCCTCGTTCACCATGGCAATACCCTTTTGCACAGCCTCCACGGGACTGCGGATTTCGATCTCCTGGCCGTCCAAATAGAGCTTGCCGCTGGTTTTTTCATCTAGGCCGAAGATGGCACGCATGGTCTCACTGCGCCCCGAACCTACCAGGCCAGTGATCCCCAAAATCTCACCGGCGCGCACTTCAAAGGTGATGTCATGAAACCCTCTGCCGGTGAAGCCTTCCACCTTCAGCACCACATCCCCAATCTCGCAATCTACCTTGGGGAATTGGTTGGTCACCTTGCGGCCCACCATCTTGGAGATGAGCTCATCTTTGCTCACTTCCGCCACGGGCCTGGTCCCCACATAGTGTCCGTCGCGCAGAATGGATACTGTATCGCAGATCTCAAAGATTTCTTCCATGCGGTGGGAGATGTACACCACCGATACGCCCTTGCTTGTCAGGTCCCGGATGGTGCGGAAGAGATTCTGGGTCTCTTCTTCATCCAGCGAGGATGTGGGCTCATCCATAATAATCAGTTTTGCGTTATAAGAGCTAGCCTTAATTATTTCCACCATCTGCGCCTGGGCCAAAGTCAGCTCGCCCATGGGCGTGCGGGGATCCATCTTGAAGTTAAAGCGCTCCAGAAGTTCCCGGGCCCTTTGGTTGGTCGCCGCCTTGTTGAGAAAAGGACTGCGTCCGAAAGTATCTTCCCTGTTCAGGAAGATGTTTTCCGCGATGGTGAGCTGGGGGATGCTGCTCAGTTCTTGGTGAATCATGGAGATCCCAGCGTTTAAGGCATCTGCCGGTCCCCGCACCACATAGGGACGCCCATCAAAGATGATGCTCCCCGTATCTGGCTTGTGCAGCCCCATGATAATCTTCATCAGCGTGGACTTTCCGGCACCGTTGCCCCCCAACAGGGCATGTACTTCGCCTTTTTTAACCCGAAAGTCTACGTTTTCCAGGGCCTGGGTACCGCCAAACGCTTTAGAGATGCCAGTGCAGATCAAAATGTACTCGTTGGCCGCGGCCCCTTGTTGAGTAGACATCTGCTTCCCTCCCTCAATAGTAAACACCAGTTGCTCTTCCCAGCTGGGCTGCCCGTTCCATCACCCCCCGCGTGGCGGAAAAGGCCTCTTTAAACAGCTGATAGTACTCTGTGTACAGCTCATGATTCACTTTACTGGGAAGATACATCTCTTCTTTATACTTCACTGCCGCCTGGCAGCCTTCATTAATGGACTTGAAAATGCCGGCTCCTACGCCAGCTGCAATGGCTGCGCCTAGGCCTGCCTGCTCCTCCACTGCGGATACCCTCAGCGGCAGATTGTACACATCGGCTTGGATCTGCAGCCACGGGGCGCTGCGGGCTCCTCCTCCGGAGGCAATGAGCTCAGAGGTGGTCAGTCCCAAATCCCAACACACTTCCAGGCATTCCCTCAGGGAAAAGGCCACACCTTCCATTACCGCCCGGGCCAGTTGATAGCGGTCCGTCTCCGGGTTCATACCCACAAACATCCCCCGCAGGTTAGGATTGACGTGGGGTGTCCTTTCCCCGTTGAGGTAGGGGAGGAACACAAGCCCACCGCTGCCCGGCCGGATCTTGGCCACTTCCCTATTCAGCTCCTCGTAATCGGTATGGGGGAAGAGGGAGTTGAACCAGGCCAAAGACAACCCGGCGCTCATGGTGGCCCCCATGGTAATCCAGCGCTCCTTGCTGAACCCGCAAAAAGTATTGGTGTTCAGCCGCGGATTGGCGATGGGCCTGTCGCACTGGAAGCACACCTGGCCGCTGCTGCCAATGTTCACCGTAGCCATGCCGGGGTTAACCGCCCCCGCACCAATGGCCTGCATGATTTGATCCCCACCGCCGTTGACCACTAGGGTCCCTACGGCCAGCCCTGTGGCCTCCGCCGCTGCCCGGGTCACGCGGCCTATGGGTTCGGTGGTGGCGTAACACTCCGGCAGGATCTCCTCTGGTACATCCAAACGCTGCAGGATTTCCCGGGACCAGCTCCCCTGCTTGATGTCAAAGGCTAAGGTAGCTGAAGCATCGGAATAATCCGAGGTGATCCTGTCAGAAAGCTTGAGTTTCAAATAGTCTTTGGGTAAAATGGCGTATCTGGTGCGCCGGTAATTGTGGGGCTCTACCTCCCTCACCCAGAGCAGTGACGGCAGCAGAAACCCGGTATAAATGGGGTTGAGTACCACCCTCTGGATTAAATCGGCCCCCAGTACCCTTTCCATGTGGGCCACCTGCTGGGCAGACCTGGCATCGCAGTGCAGGATAGCCGGGCGCACCGGCCGCAGCTCACTGTCCAAAAGTACGGCTCCGTGCATCTGGCCGGAAAAGCTCACCGCCTTGATCTCCTCGGCGGGGGCCCCCAGAAGGTCTATGGCCTGCCGGACTGCAGCACAGCAGGCCTCCCACCACACCGTCACATCTTGTTCGGCAAAACCTATCTCGGGAGAATCGAACTTGTAGCTGCGCGCCGCCTGTGCCTTCAGATTGCCCTCAGCGTCAATGACGATGACCTTCAGGCTTGATGTACCCAAATCAATTCCCATTAAATATGCCATGACAACTCTCCACCAACTTAGATGATGAAGCCCATCTGCACTCCAGCCACAAACGTGTCGCCAAGCCCAATGGTACTCTTGGGGTACTTGTTGTAGCGGGTGGGCACTAGGCAGGCATAACGCTCAGTTTGCAGGGCCCCCAGCTCCTGGGCAAACTCAAGCCCCTTGGGGCTGAGCTCCCAAGTAGAGAGGGTTTCCCGGCAGTCCTCTACTGTGCCGTACACCCCGATGCGGGCTTTGGTTGCCGCCATGAGGTTGCCAATGGTGAGGCCCTTTTCCAGATCCACCCCAGGCAGCTCCTGCCCGTAGTAGAGGGCGTAATCCTTGGTGTGGAGCACAATACCCTTAACCGAGTGCTGGCTCACCACCGCCTCTAAACCCTGCAAAACGGAGGGAAGGCTATTTGGATCCGTGTCCACTCCTAAACGGGCAGTGAAATCCACCAGCTCCTCCTCGTTCATTCCCAGAATATCAAGGCAGGGCCCTAGTCTGTCAAACACCATTTTCTGTATCTCAGGGCAGAGATAGTGGGCCGCCTCCAGGTAGATGATGCACTCGGGGTTCTCGTCTTTCACCCTCCGGTAGTGGGGCTCCAGCTGATCCAGCCTCTCCCGCAGCACCTCTGGATCCACAATCAAGTTAAAGCCGGAGATAGAGTAAGAATACAGTCGCTTAGCGTTTTCTTCCACATACTCCAGAAACTCGCACCGCAGGGGCAGACGGGTGTTCAAATCGTCGTAATCCAAAATGAGCCGGTTGGATTCTGGTGCTGCGTACCGCTGACCGCCAACGTGAATCACATCTCCCCGGTCATACTGGAGCACCATGTGCTTGGCAGGGCCGCTACTGCCCTCGCTTTCACAAACGGGAACCAGTTTCCCCTGGGAGACGACAAACACCTGGGGGTAGCAGAACAGGCGGCGCACTTCCTGGGAATCGTCGGTGAGGTGGGTCACAACGGGCATGCCCACGGCCCCAAGGGCTGCACTGCCCTGAGCACCAGTACCACCAATGGCCTGACTGCCCTGGAAGGTGGCCTCCAGAAAATCGCACACCTGGGCACTGGTGATCTGAATCTCGCCGCCCAACCCGCGGGTCAGGTAGGAAGCCACAATACCGGCAAAGTCCTCTAAAGAGCCGATGCTAGCCCCATCCACCGCAGAGGGCACAGCGCTCAAGTGCTCTTTCAGGATGCGGTTGAAAGCATCCACATCCCATTCCAGCAGGATGTCCAAATTGCTGGTGTAGCCGAAGGCAATGAACTTGCCTGAGGCTTTGGCCTTGGCAATGTCCTTCTGCAAAGAATCGAGATAATCAGCGTATTTATCCGTATAGGTCATTTGTGGTCGGTAACCCTTCCATGCTTATAATTTGTATTCAGACAAAATCAGCTCAATATCATCACTGCGTTTGAGTTTTTCCGAATTGGCCAAGAAGTAGAGCAGAGTATCCATGACCAGGATCACGCCCAGGTGGGAATCGGGGTCGTAATCGGAAAACACGGGGTGGGTCACTTTCGAAAGGAGCAGATAATCTGCCATACTGGATACGGGGGAGTATTCCGAACCCGTGATGGCGATTACCTTAAGCCCCCGCTGCCTGGCCAATTCGCAGGCCTGCACGACCTGGCGCGAGGTCCCCGAATGGGAGATGGCGATGAGCACATCCCGCTCGGTGGCCAAGCTCAGATGGTTCAGCATGTAGTCCGTAACCATGGAGTAGGTGGCCCGCACCCCGAAGCGCTCCAGGCGGAAGCCCAGGTCATTGGCCATGGGCGTGGTATTACCCGCTGCTGCAATATGCACAAAATCAGCGTTCTGCAGCAGCTCCACACAGGAAAACAGCGTCTGTTCATCGAGATTGCGCTGCACATCCACAAGGGAGGCGCTGAACCTTTGGAAAAGCTCCGGAATGTTGCCTGGCCGCTTTCCGTCATTCTTGACCTCATTGGCCTGGATCTTGCCCAGGTCATTGGCGAGAATGACCCGCATTTGAGAGTAGCCTGTATAGCCAATCCGCTTGCACATCCTGATCACCGTGGCGTCGCTCACATCGCTGCGCCTGGCCAACTCCGAGACGTTCATCATAATGGCCTCTTCCGGGTGGTTGAGGATAAACTTGGCCACCCTTTTTTCCGCTGCGAACATCTTCGGATAATGTGCCCGGATGTTGGCTAATACCGATTTTCTCTCCTGTTCCATGCTCTTTAGGCTCCTTATACCAGTTTGTACAACTGAGCCTTACCAACCGTGTTGAACAATTCGAGTTTGTGGTTGATTACCTCTTTCATGGCCGCAATGCTTTCCAGATACAGCTGGAACGGTTCCCTGAGCTTCTTGTCATTGTGCAGGGTTACCCGCAGCTGCTGATAAAAGGCATCTTTAATGTCAGAAGAGATGTTGATTTTGTTGATGCCCCGTTTTACGCTCTCGGCAATTTCGCTGTCGGGGTTAGCCGAACCGCCGTGGAGAACCAGAGGCACGTTCACCTTGGCTTTAATCTCGCTGAGGAGGTCCAGCTTCAGCTCAGGCACAAAGCCTTGGGGATACAGCCCGTGGGCAGTGCCAATGGCTATCGCCAGGGCATCGGCACCGGTACGCTCCATAAACTCCGCGGCATCATCCGGTTTGGTGTAGATAATCTCTTCGGCGCCGCCTTCCGCATCACCTTCGGTGGTGCCGATGGTGCCCAGCTCCGCTTCCACGGAGATGCCCAGGGGATGAACCATATCCACAACCTGTTTGGTCAGGCGGATGTTCTCTTCAAAGGGCATATGGGAGGCATCGATCATCACAGAAGTAAAGCCAGCCCGAACTGCCCTGAGGATTTGATCCAGAGTGCTGCCATGGTCCAAATGGATCGCCATGGGAACAGAGGATTTATGTGCCAGGGCAATGCAGCTGGCGATGAAGTGATCACCTTGGAACTCAAGTTCATTGGGGTGGATGGCTAGGATAACAGGTGCCTGTTTTTCCTCGCAGCATTCAACTACTGCATTGAGGATCTGCCCTGTGCCGATGTTAAATGCTGGTACTGCGAAGTAATGCTCATTTGCTACCGACAATAGATCACGCAAATTTAGTAACACTAATAAACTCCCCTGCCTGAAATAAATTTTCACCACTCGTTTTTTGAATGTATGAAAACAAGTGATTCGCGTAAATCATAACATGGCACCAACACCATGTCAATACACAAACGAAATAAAATTTCTTCAAAATAGCCCTTGAAAAGGGCTAGAATTAATTCCCAAAAACAGATACTATACTTTTCCAACGTGCTGTGCTATACTTTTGTTAAGCGGTGAAATGAAATTTTATTACGTCCGTGCATAAGAACTCCAGCAACTGGAGCCAGGGCAAGTTGCCCTGTACAGAACATAAGGAGGAGATGACATGTCGAGTAAGCGGATTAGGGAAGTGTTTGAGCAGGGCCAAGGAGTGCTGCAGCTGGTCCCCACCTGGGTACCCAGAAGCTTTAATGAGCCTGGCCGCAGGCTGCGCCTGCATCCCGATGATTATTACGCCTTCGGCTTGGATCGGGGCGGCATCTGCGAGCGCTGGATTGGCTCGGTTACCGTAGCCCTCAACGGCCCCAAGACCGGCCCCACGGAAGGAATGAGCTTTGTCCTGGCCGATCCGGAGCAGAACGAGCAGATTTTGTTTGCCGATTTCGTGGAAGAGCTTGGTGCCGATCTGATCGGTCCTGGGCTGTTTGAGAAGTACGGTACCTGGCCCACCTTTGCCAAACTGTTTGACTATGACAAGCCCCTTTTCCACCACCTGCACCTCACGGAGGAGAAGGCTAACAAAATCGGGCGGCACGGCAAACCAGAAGCCTATTATTTCCCCCACCAGTACAACGCTTATCTGGGCCGCTTCCCAGTAACCTATTTCGGCTTTGATCCTTCCACGGATCCTGAAGATATTAAGGAGTGCATCCGCAACTTCGCCAAGTTTGACACCCGCATTACCCAATACTCCAGGGCGTACCGCATTGAGCTGGGCACCGGCTGGTACACTCCCGCGGGAGTAATCCACGCCCCCGGTTCTGTGGTCACCTACGAGCCGCAGTGGAACAGCGATGTGAACACCATCATGGAAAACGTGACCATGGGTGAGATCAACCCGCCCAACATGCTCACCGACTGCACGCCCGAGGAAGAAAAGAACGATGTGGAGGCTATCTTCAGCCAGATCGACTGGGAAGAAAGCACCCGCCCAGACTACAAAGCCAAATACTTCCGCCGGCCCATTGAGAAGCCCCAAACCCAAAAGGGTCTGACGGAAAAATGGGTCGCCTATGCCAACGAATGGGTCGCGGCCAAGGAAGTGACCGTGGCACCGGGAGCAACGGTGAAGCTTGTGGATCAGGCTTGCTACGGCGCCTTGGTGGTCCAGGGCTTTGGCCAGTTCGGCCCCTATCACTGTGAAGCGCCCATCATGCTCCGCTTCGGCCAGCCCTCCGGCGATGAGTTCTTCGTTTCGGAAAAGGCAGCCAAAGAGGGCATCGTAATCAAGAACAACAGCAAGTATGAGCCCCTGGTTATCCTCCAGAACTTCGCCAACAACAACCCCGAAGTACCCCAGACTGTGGAATAAACCAACTGCACAGCGAAGACTTGGGCCTTGCCCCTTACGGGCAAGGCCCATTTTTGCAGTGAAAACCCCAGCCGCGGCTGGGGTACACATGTCAGCTCACACCCTTTACGGTGCGCTCCAGCTGCCTTTTCTGCCGGTACCTGTTGTAAAGGTGGTTGAGGAACATGATCACCAGCAGCATGGCTCCCCAGATCAGCTTTTTGCTGTAGGGGGAGAGCTCCCAGATGGTCAAAGAGTCTGTGAGCAGTTGGATAATGAGGATGGTAATCAGCACCCCCGAGATCTTCCCTTCCCCGCCATCGGGGTTGATCCCGCCGATCATGCACACCAGCAGAGCCTTAAGGAGATAGGCTTCGCCGTAGCCCACCTTGGCCGAGTTTACCCGGCTGATGATCATGATACTGGAAAGGCCCGCAAACAGCCCGGTCAGGGTGTACACCAGCATGGCCAAGCGCTCCACCTTAAACCCGGAAAAACGGGCCGCGGTTTTGTTTTCCCCATAGAGATACAGCCTGCGCCCTGTACTGGTGGAACTGAGGGCTTTGCCAAACAGCAGGATCACGATCATGGAGAAGATGAAGATCACGGGAACACCAAACAAATGCGCCGTGCCAATATTAGTAAAGGCATCGGGAAAACCCACGATGGCATTGCCGCTGGTTAGGGCCATGCCGATTCCCGAGATAAACAGCATGCTGGCCAAGGTGACGATCATGGGCTGGGCGGAAAGCTTGCCGATGATCACCCCGTTGAGCAGCCCAAAGAGCATGGAACTGACTAAAGCCACCAAGATGGCTACCAAGATGGCTGCCCCCTCACTCAGCCCGGGAAACCAGCGCCCTTTAAGCACCATGGCGGCGAAAATGCCCGAGGTGTTAGCGTTGGCCACCAGCGAAAGGTCGATCCCCCCCGTTAAGAAGGCCAAGGCCATACCCACGGCAATGAGGGCGAACTCGGGGATCTGGTAGGCCATGGACATGAGGCTGCGCGGAGTGTACAGCTTATCCCCAATGAGAATACCCAGCAGGATGGCGGTGAAGATACCTACCACGACCAAAACAAACAGCTTGGAATCCTGTCTTAGTTCTCTGATCAATCTCATTGTCTGTCCCTCTCTAATCAGTAAATAGGAGCTTTCGCCTGTTCTCCAGGCGCTCTTGATACGAGGTGATGACCACACTGATCACCATGAGAGCTCCCACGCAGAAGTTATTCCACGAGGAGGAAAGGCCCAGGAAGATCAGGGTGTTGTTCATCAAGTTGATGATTACCACCCCAAGCAGGGCCCCCAGGATGGTTCCCCGGCCGCCTGAAAAACTGGCGCCCCCTAAGACAACTGCCGCGATCACCATCATTTCCGTACCGATCAGGGCATTGGGATAGACCGCATTGACGCTGGCTAGGTGGATAATGCCCATCATACCCGCCAGCGCCCCCATATAACCATACACAAACAGCCGGATCACCAGGGGGTTGAAGCCCACCCGGCGGGCCGCCTCTTCCGAGTTGCCCATGGCGAAGATTCCTCTGCCCAGCATGGTGCGGTACAGAATAAACCAGGTGACAGCCATGGCAATAACCACCGGGATGACAAAATAGGTCAAACCTGTGGTTCCATACTGCAGCTTGATTTGGAACAGCTGTTTCGCTGAGAAACTGAGGATAGATTTGGGCATGACGCCGGCACCGTAAGTGGCACTGCCGATAAAGGTGGTCATAATGCCGTGAAACAGATACTGCGTACCCAGGGTAATGATGAGTGCGGGTATCTTTAGGGAATGGACCAAAAACCCATTAAAGAGTCCCAGCACAACACCAAACAAAGTGGAAAGGGCAAAGGCAAAGAACAGGTTGTCGATGCCCGTGGCAATCATGATCACCACAGTAACATAGCCGCCGAACAGGGCGATGGCGGGAAAAGAGATATCGATATTCCCCGCGATCATAATCACCAGCAAGCCCAGGGCCACGAGCGCTGCTTCAGACGAAGACCTGATGGTATCAAAGACCGTTTGGATACTGAGGAAGTATGGGTTTTTCAGGCCCACAATGGTGCTGTAGACTACGATAATGCCCAAAAGAAAGAAGATTCTTTTATCCAGTCGTCTGAACTTCACCTACGATCCTCCTTGCACCACGGTTCCACCGCGTTTAGATGTCCTTGCTGATCAGTTCCTCGATCTGGCGCTCCACATCTGGGCTGGCCAACTCCTCCCCTTCCAACATGGCCACGCCCCGGCCGTTGGCCATAACCAAAACCCGATTGCAGTTGTTGACAATCTGGTTGATCTCATCAGAGATATAGATCAAACCCATGCCTCCCCGCGCGTAATCCTGGATGCGCTCATAGATCTCCGATTTGGCACCCACATCAATGCCCACCGTGGGGGAGTTGAGGATCAAGAGCTTGGGCTGGATGGCCATCCATTTACCGATCACAGCCTTCTGCTGGTTGCCGCCAGATAGGGTCTTGATCACGGTGCGCCGGGAGGAAGTCCTGATCTTCAGGGTCTCAATGCTCTCATCGGCCAGCCGCTCCTCGGCCTTCTGATCCACCACTTTGGCAAACCCGCTGAGCTCATCCAAAACAGTGGAAGAAATGTTCTGGGTAACATCCTTGTTTAAAAACAAGCCCTGGGTGTAGCGATCCTCAGGCAGGAAGCCAATCCCTAAGGCCTTGGCCGCCGCGGGCGAATCAATGGTTACCGGCTTGCCTTCAAAGTAGATCTCGCCCGAATCGGGGGGATTGAGCCCAAAGAGGGACAGGGCCAGCTCTCTGCGCCCCGCGCCCAGAAGCCCTGCCAAGCCCAGGATATCGCCCTTCCTCACTTGGAAGCTGATCCCTTCGTACTGCCCCTTTTTCGTGAGGTTGCGAACTTCCAGGAGCACAGTATCATCTGCGCTCTCCCGCCGGTATTTGCTGTAAGTAACGTCGCGGCCGGTCATGTGGCGCACAATGGCGTCCTCATCCAGCTCAGTGCTCTTAAAGTCACCCACTTTCTTACCGTCCCGCAGGATGGTAATCCTGTCCGCCACTTCCATAACCTCATCCAGTTTATGGCTGATAAACACCACGGCCATGCCCTTTTCCCGCAGTCCCTGGACGATTTCCAAAAGGCGGGCTACTTCCTTTTTGGTCAGGGCAGTGGTGGGTTCATCCATAAAGAGAATCTTGGCATCTAAAGCCAAAGCCCTGCAGATGGCTGTGATCTGCTGATTGCCAATGGAAAGCTCCCCCACCCGGGCCTCAAGATCCAACTCAACCCCGATCTTATCGAGCTGTTCCTGGGCAACCTGCCGCACCTCGCGCCAATCCACAAACTTCTTCTTGTTGTACATGTTCCTGCTGATGGCAATGTTCTCGGCCACGGTCATATGGGGAAACAGGGAGAGATCTTGATAGATCACCTCAACCCCCTCGGCAATGGCCGTGCGGGGTGTTAGGAACGGATAGCTCTTCTCGCCGAAGATGATCTCACCCTCATCGGGCCTATGCACACCGGTGATAATCTTCACCAAAGTGGACTTACCCGATCCGTTTTCCCCCACCAGACAGAGGATTTCCCCCCCATTGATGGTCAAGTTGATCTTGGAGAGGGCCTGCACCCCGATGAACGCTTTACTCACATCTTTTAAGGTAACTAAAGCCTTCTTCAACCTCTACCTCACCCTCCGCGGTGACCTTAAGGATCATGAAGCCCTGCCCTGCCCCAAGCGGGCAGGGCAGCGACTGGTCACAAACTTAAACAGCTAGCCTCAGGCTAGAACTCGAAATCATCCACGTTCTCAGCGGTGATTACCAGGGGAGCATAACCGTAGGCGATCTTGCCTTCCACGATAATGTCCTCGTAGCCAGGGGCCTTGAGATCGGTGCCGGTGGTCACTTCTTCGCCCACAACGAGCTTGTAAGCGGCGTACACGGTGGCATAGCCGGCATCCGCGGGCCTCCAAGCCTGGCCGTGATCCATGGACCCATCCTTGAGGAAGGTGGCGGACATGGAAGGAATGGCCAGGGACGCCACCACTACGTCCTTAGAGCGGCCGCGCTCCCGGACAGCCTGGGCAATACCGGCGCCGTGGGCGGAGCAGTCGAAGAAGCCGCGAATATCAGGATGCACCCTCAAGATCTCCAAAGCCCGGTTGTAGGCAACCTGCAGGTTGTTCTCATCCACAAAGGGCTCTTTGGAGATGTTGACCATCTCAGGATAGTTCTCTTCGATATACTGCACAGCAGCTTTGTACCATTCCATATGGGTGGTCATGGTCAGGCCGCCCACAAAACCGGCGTACTTGCCCTTGCCGCCCATTTTCTCCGCTAGGGACTTGCCCATGAGCACGCCGAAGTCTTCGTTCCGGAAGGCTTCCAGATCCAGATCCACATGCTCAGCGATGTCGGGAGCTTCGTGGGTGACTACAACGATGCCAGCTTCCCGCGCTTTGCGGATGACCGGGATCATGGCCTGGGGATCGTTGGGCACGATGGTGATGGCATCTACTTGTTGAGCAATGAGGTTCTCCATAATGGCAATCTGCAGAGCAGGATCGCCCGATTCGGGTACCAATGTGTAGGCATTGACTCCAAAGTCTTCCCGGAACTGGTTGATGCCCCGTTCCATATCGTCAAACCAGGGGTCACTCTGCTTAACAATCATGACAATGGTAATCTCGCTAGGATCCTTGGCGGCAAAAGCAGTCCAGGAGAAAATCAGCACAGCAATCAGCGACAGCAGCAAAACGCTTCTTTTGGTCATTCCATTTCCTCCTCGTTAAATTGCTAGTTTACCAACCACTCAACTGATACCTATAAGCACACTCCAACCCCAACAATCCTCCAAGAACCACCCCCTCCGAACAGCTAGACCTTTCAGTAAGGAATTATAACGGACAGTAAACTCCTAGTCAAATAAACTAACAACCTACTAGACCAGCCCTGTCCTCATACGAAAAATGGGTGGGCCAGCGATCTGCGCCCACCCATATACCTGCCTAAAGGCCGTTTGTCTAGCGCGTAGGCACTTGACACAGCGCCGGGCATGTTCCGGGATAGTCGTAATACTTTTTCAGTTCCTCATCCAGGCGCATCAAGGTGATGGATACGCCCGCCATCTCCTGGCAGGTGGCGTAGTTGCCGATGAGGGAATGGTGAACCTTGATTCCCTTGGCCTGCAGCGTCTCCAAGGCCCGGCCCATGCAGATCAACAGCTCCATCCGGGTGGTAGAGCCGTAGCCGTTGACCAATACGCACACCTCATCACCGGCGGCAAAGGGCAGATCCTCAATAATCAGATCCAAGATCTCATCTACCACTTCATTGGCCGGTTTGAGCTTACCCCGGCGCACCCCAGGCTCACCGTGCAGGCCCATGCCAATTTCCATCTCATCGGGACCCAGCTCAAAGGTTGCCTTCGTTTCCCCGGGGATATACCCAGGTGCCAAGGCCACTCCCATGGTGCGTGTGTTATCCCTGGCCTTGGAGGTAACCCGCACCACCTCAGACAGCTCCAGTCCGCTGTGGCAGGCCGCACCGGCCACCTTGATCACAAACAGGTCACCGGCAATACCCCGGCGTTCAGAAACGTTATCTTTAGGCGCCGAAGCAACATCATCCCACACCCGGACCGTACCGGTTTGGATGCCCTCCGCCTCAGCAAGCTCAGCGGCCATATCAAAGTTCATATTGTCGCCGGCGTAGTTGCCATACACGTAGAGCACACCTTTACCCCGATCCAGGGCTTTGGTCGCGGTGAGGATGGTATCGGGAGAGGGTGCGGCAAACACGTTGCCCTGGCACACTCCATCGGCAAAACCCTCGCCGATGAACTCCAGAAACAGGGGTTCATGGCCGCTGCCGCCGCCGATGAGCAGCATGACCCTATCCTCTTTTAGTTCGCTCTTCACCACGATATTTTTGGCATCACCCACAAAGCGGTATTTGGGGTGGTGCATGGCCACAAAGCCGGTAAACAGCTCTTCCACCACATTTCTGGGATCATTGATCAACTTTTTCACCGCCGCGCCTCCTTCCACACTTTCAAGGTTCTGCGAATCATCTCGTTAAACCGCGCCGCTTCCCAGGCCGACCTGCCCACAAAAAGGCCGTCCACTTCCGGCTGGGCTGCGAAAGAATCGGCATTGTCCAAGTTGACGCTGCCGCCGTAGAGAATGGGTACATCCGCGCCGCGGTTGGGGTAGAGCTCTTTTAGCACCTGGCGGATTACGCCATGCATCTCGTTGGCGTAGGGAGCCTCTGCGGGTACTCCCTTCTCCCCAATGGCCCACACCGGCTCATAGGCAATCCAGATCTGATCCAGGGCCCCTTCGGGAACGCCGTGCAGGGCGATTTTCACCTGGGCGCGCAGCCGCTCGGTCCCCACGCCCAGTTCCTTTTCTTGGGCCGTTTCGCCCACACAGATCAGGGCATGCATGCCGTGGCGGAGCACCGCCTGCACCTTGCGCTGCACAGTCAGATCCGTGTCCCCGAAATGCTCCCGGCGCTCAGAGTGGCCCAGCTCCACCAGGCCCACACCCAGATCCTTGAGCATGAGGGGGGAGATTTCCCCGGTCCAGGCACCCTGGTCTTCCCAGAACACGTTCTGGGCTCCGATCCTGATCAAATCCTGGTCCACCTGCTCTACAGCCGCGGGCAGAGAAGTGAAGGACGGAATGATAAACAGCTGCAGCTCAGTCCGGGGAATATCTGCCGTAAGTTCCTGCAGAGCTGCCAGGTACTCCCTGGTCTGCCCCGCAGTCTTGTACATCTTCAAATTACTGCCCATGAGCAGCGGGCGAGGCTTACCCACGATACAGACCACCTTCAATTTCCTTAATCTTGTTCACCTTGGGGGTGGAGCGGCCATCTTTAAACTCCAGGCTCAACCACTCCCGCAGCACCTTTTTGGCCAACTCAGGCCCGATCACCCGGGCACCCATGCAGATCACGTTGGTGTTGTTGCTGAGTCGAGCCCGCTCGGCGGAATAGTTGTCATGGCACACCGCGGCATAGATCCCCGGGAACTTGTTGGCGGTAATGGCCATGCCGATCCCGGTACCGCAGACCAGAATACCTTCCTTCTCATAGCCGCTCTCGATAATGCGGCGGCAGACCTCTTCAGCCACGGAAGGATACATGGTCTCATCCCCGGCTTCATTTACGCCCACATCTTCATACTCTAGGCCCAGCTCTTCCAATACGGTGAGGAGCTCCTTCTTGAGCGCCACCGCAGCGTTATCGCACCCAACTACAAAATTCTTTTTGGCCACTTAAATCACTCCTTTATCTATGCACCCTGGAATTCTTGCTCCGCCCAGTTCAGCATAGCCTGGGCGATTACGGTCAAAGAAACCGCACCCGCATCGGGGAAGCCCACAGCCCGCTCGCCTAGGGACTTGGCTTTACCGAACTTGGCCACATACTGCTTGCTGGCTTCTTTGCCGGCCTCTGCCGCGGCGCTGCCGGCCCGCAGCACCTCCAGGAAGTCTTTTCCAGCCTCAGCCTGCTCCTGCAGGGCCTTGACCATGGGATCCAAAGCATCCACCACTGTTTTATCTCCAGGCTTAGCTCCGCCTTTGCGCATCACGTCCTCCAAGCCCGCCTGGAAAATCCCTGCGAACTCCTTGGGCGATAAGGTGGCCTGCGGCTCTTTACCCTTGGCACCTGCCCAGAACAGGGATCCGAAGATAATCCCCGAAGCGCCCCCCATGACCCGAATCAGGGTTTGGCCCGTTAAGGCAAAGAGGGCGTACACATCTTGGGGCTCTGCAGCCTCCAGTTTTTCCTTCGCTGCCGAAAAGCCGTTAGCCATGCCAATGCCGTGATCGCCATCTCCTATGGCGCGGTCGGCATCGGCCAGCTGATCCTTGGCAGCAACAACCGCTTCACTTACCGCAATGAGCATGGATTTGACTTGTTCAGCCGTTAAGTAATCTCTATTCATCCAGGCCCCAGACTCCTTTCAGTTCCGGCGCACCTGCGCTTATTCTAAATTCCTATGCATAGCCTCCATCTCAGGGAAAGTCTTACCCAACTGTTCTCTGAGGTCCATCACGATCATGTCAAACAGGATGAGCAGTGCCTGCTCAAAGAGGTTCCCCATGGGCTGCACCGAAGGCACCACATCAGCCGTGCCCAGGTACACCGCGGCCGGCAGGAAGAGCAGGATATCAGCCTTCTTGGCCGTCTTCTTGTGGGGGTCCCCCGTCACCACAGCCACCTTCGCCCCATTGGCCTTGGCCCGATCTACCACGTAATCGATGTGGCCGATCTCGCCGCAACCGCTGGTGGCAATGAGCAGATCCCCTTCGCCGATGGAAGGTGTGGTCTCATCCCAGATCCAGTGGCTGTCCAGCCCCAGGTGCATCAAACGCATGGTAAAGGCCCTGGTGGACAGACCCTCCCGGCCTACGCCGATGAGGATAATCCTGCGGGCTGCTTTAATGGCATCCACAAAAGCTTGGATCTGCTCAGTGTCCAAACGTTCAAAGACCTGCCTGTGTTCCTCCAAGATGATCTTGGCCTGCTCACGATAATTCATTACTTAGCACCTCCTGCTAGTCTTGAGCGCAAGTAAGCCATGGTCTTCTTCATATCATCCAGAACATACTCATCGGTGGCTTCAAAGGGATAGACGATCTCCACAAACTGGGTCATATGATCCAAACCATACTCCGCCAACTTGTCCCTCAGCTCCACCACATCAA
Organism: Bacillota bacterium; assembly: GCA_029776155.1. GTDB lineage: Bacteria > Bacillota > Limnochordia > Darwinibacteriales > Darwinibacteriaceae > DTU010. The sequence goes on from JAKOTU010000089.1 coordinate 50,452, forward strand.
TGATCCCTTCCTGGGTAAAGCCCCAGTGCCGATCCAGCAGGCCATCGGTCTGCTGCAGGTGGAAGGCGCCGATATAGGGCTTCACCTTACTCAGCCAGATGTCCACATCCGCCTCTTCATTCAGGAAGGGCTTCATCAGGGCATGGCCCCAGTCCAAGAGATACAGCACGGGAATATCGGTGTCGCCTAGATCTTCCATGAGCTGGACGCACTCATCGGGAGTACCGGGAAACTCGGTAAACAGGGGGGTGGGCTCAATTAAAATCTGCTTCAAACCAGCCTTTTTGCCGTAGCTGGCCAGCTCCCGCACCAGCTCCAGGGTGCGCTTGTAGATCTCAGCCCGACGCTTTTCGTCGTAAGCATCGGCATGATCCATGCCGCCCAGGGGCGTACCGATGCTGTCGGTGCCCATGGCAATGGTCATGTCAATCGCCCGCTTAAAGAAGTCCAAGGCCACCTGGCGCAGCTCCTCCCGGGGCGCCAAGAGATGGGGATAGGTGTAGGATGCCAGACCGCCAAAGGTCCCATCCAAGACCAGCCCCGCCTCCCGGAAGGCCTGGCCCCACTCGGCAGCCAGGGCATCCCTCAGCTCAGCTGGCCACCAAGGGTTGAGCAGATCCCAAGAAAACTGGATTTCCTCAACCTGCAGTTCGTCCCTGATCAGCGCGGCTAGCACCTTGGGTTCCAACCACCTTTTTGTGGCAAATGATAGGTTCAGTCCTAGTTTCACTGCGCAATGCCTCCCATCTTACGTTTTGTAGCGAAGAACCTGGACAGCGCATCCAAGGAGATGGCGCCGACCACGATAATACCGCTCACTGCTGTCTGCCAGTAGGGGGATACGCCAAAGAGAACGATGATGTTCTCGATAACGCCAATAATTGCTGCACCCATGAGGGCACCCGCGGGGCTGCCCACGCCGCCTGTGGTGGGCACGCCGCCAATTACCGAAGCGGCAATGGAGTTCAATACCCACTGCTCACCAATGCTGGGCTGGGCGGAACCCAAGCGGGCCACCATTAACATGCCCGCGAGCGCGGCCACCATACCCACCAGCATGTAGGTGAGCACCCGGATCAGCCGCACGCGGATACCCAGGATCCTCGCGGCTTCCGCGGAGTTACCAATGGCATACATGTAACGTCCAAAGGGGGTGTATCTGGTTAAGAACACAATCCCCACCATGACGATGAGCATGATCACAAAGGGCATGGGCACGCCGAACAGATCGCCTTGGCCCAGGAAGTGGATTTCTTTGGGGATACCGGTAATGGCCCGGCCTTTAGAGATCACAAGGTTGATACCTTTGTACACGCCGGACATACCGATGGTGGTAACCAGGGAGTTGAGGCCCAAGAAGGAAATGAGCGAGCCGTTCACAAAGCCGAAGGCGGCACCTACCAAGAGCACTAAGAAGAAGGACAGGTAGGGATCCCAGCCCCACTTTACCATAAACAGACCACCGATCACCCCACACAAGCCAGCCATGGGGCCAACGGAAAGGTCCAGCTCACCCAGGATAAGCAAACACGCTTGGCCCAGGGCCACCATACTTACAAAGGCCAGGTTTCTCACCACGGACTGGAGGTTGTAGGAGGTGAGAAAATAGGGTGAAACCAGTGATGCGATAACAGAAATGAGAACCAGCGCTACAAAAACACCGTTAATGCGCAGACGCTTAAACGCTCCAACTACGGCCTTCAATTTGCCTTCACCTGCTTTCCATCAAGCTGATTGCTTTCCCCAAACATGGCACCCATAATCGCGGTGCTTGCGGTTGTCTCCACATCAAACTCCCCAGTCTTCCGGCCTTCGTAGATGGTAATCACCCTGTTGCTGCAGCGCAGAAGCTCAGTCAAGTCGGAAGAAACCAGAATGATACCCACTCCCCGCTGCTCGGCGAGGGTTTTCATAATGCGGTAGATCTCCACCTTGGCACCAACGTCAATTCCCTTGGTTGGTTCATCAAAAATGAGGATGCGCGGTGTGGTGTTCATGGCCCGCCCAATGATGGCCTTCTGCTGATTGCCACCGCTGAGGAAGCGGATGGGCTGCTCCAGGGAGGGCGTTTTCACAGCATAGTCCTCCACTACCTGCTGGGCGATCTGCTTTTCTTTGCGGCCGTTCACCACAAACAGATTGGTTACCTGGTCCATAAGGGAAACGGTAATGTTGTCTTTTACGCTGAGCAGCTCCAAAATGCCGTGCTGCTTGCGCTCTTCAGGCAAATAGACCAGGCCGCTGCTTATGGAGCGTGTGGTGCTGCCCAGGGCAAACGGCTGGCCGCCCAAGGTAACGCGGCCGCCGCGGGCGGGCAGAAAGCCAAAGAGGGTCTGCATAATCTCGCTGCGGCCTGACCCCACCAGTCCCGCGAAGCCCAACACCTCACCTGCACGCAGCTGGAAACTGACACCGGAAAACCCGAGGCCCGATAGGTCCTGGACATCCAGCAGAACCTCTTGAGAAGGCGACTCTGGGCGAAAGACCGTATCTTCGGTGATCTCCTTGGCAGTCATGTGCTCAATAATCCACTGCCGGGAAACTTGATCTATGGTGGAATAAGCAACTTTGACACCGTTGCGTAATACGGTCATCTCATCGCAGATTTCCATCAGCTCATCGAGCTTATGAGAAATAAAAATAATGGCTTTACCCTCGTTTTTCAATTCCCGCATGACGGAGAACAACCGCTCCGTTTCCGCGGTTGTCAGACTTGTGGTAGGTTCATCTAGAACGAGGATCTCGAAATATTTGCTGACGGCAGCCCGTGCAATCTGCAGCAGCTGCTGATTGGACACGGAGATATCCTTGACCAAATCGGTGGGTTCGGCACTAATTTTGAATTTGTCCAGCCAGACACGGGCTTCCCTGAACATTCTTCTGCGATTAACTACAAAGCCCTCAAAACCAGTGCGGTCAAAGGGCATAAACAGATTCTCAGCCACGGTCATGTGGTTGAACAAGTCTAATTCTTGGGGTACATACGCGAGTTTGCGGAACAGCGGTGAAGCCCCATGGACCTCTTCGCCTTCAATAATCACTTTACCCTGATCGGGCGTATAGACCCCGGTCAAAATCTTAATCAGTGTGCTCTTGCCCGCTCCGTTTTCTCCAACAATTCCGTGAATGCTGCCTGCTTGGAATGAAACATCCACATTGTCCAGAGCAACAACTCCTGGGAAGACTTTGGTGATGCCGCGTGCCTCGAGCAGAATCATGGACAGCACTCCTTTCACGAGAATGTGGAGTAAAAACTCCACATTCTCGAATCGAACCTAGTCAAAAGACTATTCGGACTGATAGGTGTCGAGGTTGTCTCTGGTGATGATGGCGATACCAGTGTCGATGGTCTTGGGCAGAGGCATGCCTTCCCGAGCCAGCCACATGGACAGTACGGTCCACTGACCCTGCAGGTAGGGCTTGGTGGAGGAGGAGGAGTCAACTACGCCTTCCTCGATGAGGACGAGCAGCTGATCCAAATCGTCCATACCTACCGAGAGAACCCGGCCGGCACGTCCGGCTTCACGGATAGCAAGGCCGATACCGATGGGGCCAGCGGCGTTGCAGGAGAGGAAGCCGTCCAGGTCGGGATGGGCAGCGAGGATAGCAGCAGCCTGCTGTTGAGCAGTCTCGATATCGTCATTGTCGATACCTTCGGCTACGATCTCGATGCCAGGATACTTGGCCAGGGTAGCCTTGTGGGCTTCATAGCGGATGCGGTGGTTCGGAGCGGTGGGAACGCCTTGCATAATGGCCACTTTACCTTTGCCGCCCAGGAGCTCAACGAGCCTTTCAGCAGCAATGGCAGCCTGCTCAGCAAAGTCGTTACCGATGCTCAGCAGACCGAGATCCGCCGGAGCCTCAGAGTCGAAGATCACAACGGGAATGCCCAAGCCCATAACGGACTCGATTACAGCCCTGTTGCCATCGCCATCGAGAAGGTCAACGGCGATACCATCAGGACGGGTGGCAGCAGCTTGCTCAATGATGTTGTTCTGCATGACAACATCTGCTACCGAAGGAGCACGATAGTCGATGATGAACTCCTTGCCAGTCTGTTGAGACAGGAACTCGGCCATCTGGAGAGCACCCTCGTGCACCTTGTCAAACCACGGGTGTACTACCTTGGGAACAATTACGAACCTGTAAGAATCTTTCGCATAGGCAGCTGGTCCTACCAGAGCGATGAGGAGCAGTGCCAAGAGAGCAAATGCTAAAGTCTTTTTCATTACTGAACCTCCCTCAAGTATTAGTGAACCGTCCACGACATTCCTTCCCAACAACTAGACCTTTTTGCCCTTCTCTAACCCCGCGGCCTCACCCCCAGACTACAAGTGTACTCAGGCATACTTGCCAGTTCTTGCTATTAGTAAGAAGATTAACAATTCATCCGGGGCAGGAGAAGCCCCAGTGGACCACCTTAGTTATTACTCCCCCCAACTGCATACTCCTGCAACGATTTCCAGAAAACATACATCGCCACAAAAGCTTGGGGATCAACCAGTTGAGAGTAAGAAAATTTTCTTGTTTTGTCCACTGAACTTCTATTCTACAAGTGAACATTTACTCCTGCTCCGATTCTACTTACTGCGCCCCCTCCCAGCCCCCCCTTTCCACACTCTCCCTGTTGACTTCGCTTCCCCCCGCCAGGTGCCCCCAAGACATGGGGATCACCGGCGCTGAGACTCTGCATCCCTTAACAACACTTACCATCTAAAAGAACGCCAAAAGACGCCAAGGGACGCCAAAGGGGCAGCAAAGCCCTGGAGCGGTTCTTAACATTCTCTTTCAGATCTGATAGCACAGCAATTACGCGAAACACAAACTCGCTTGCAATATTTATACAGATTTTCGACAAATACGGGGAGCGAGGGTCTATGGGACAGTTTGCGGCGTCCGAAATTAACGCAGTAAACTCGTATCACAGATATCCTATCAAATATTTGATTTTGTTAGGGAAGGAGTTATCCTGTTGAGCAACGCCGCCAAATTCAAAGCCTCATCCGAACATGTGGAATCCAAGTGCATGAAAGTGAGAACGCTCTCCGAAGCCGTCATGGAGCAGATCGGCCAGTGGATCTTCGATGGTACCCTGGCCAAGGGGCAGCGCATCGTCTTGAAAAAGGTCGCGGATGAACTGGGCGTAAGCGAGATGCCCGTGCGCGAGGCTTTGAAAATGCTGGAGGCTCAGGGCTTAGTGGAATCGGTCCCCTACCGCGGTGCTTGGGTGCGGGAGCTCTCTCCAGAGGACATTGAAGAACTGTACATGCTCAGGGAGCTTTTGGAAAGCAAGGCAGCGGAAGTGGCCGTGATGCGCATGACCCCAGAGGAACTGGCCCATTTAGAACACCTGGCCCAAGTAGTGGAAGAATCCATCGACGCTGGGGATTCCCTCTGGTACTTCCAGGCCAATCAGGAGTTTCATTTTGCCTTCTACTCCGCCTCCAAACTTAGACACGTCTGTGAACACATTCGGAGCATCTGGCGCTCCTTAGCCTACTACCGCCTGGTCCATTCCACTCCATTTATGATCGAATACGCCCGGGAAGAACACAAGCAGTACCTAGATGCTGCCCGCAGAAGGGATCCTGACAAGATCAAACAGCTGGTAAGTGAGAGTTTACGTCAGCACGCTGCCGTTTTAGTAGAGAAATACAAGACGCACAACACCAATAACGGTGCGACATCCGCGCGAGTCAAGGGGAGGTGAGAAATGGGGACAAAGGGCAGGCGATTGATTGAGCACACGGCATACCAAAAACAATAAACCACAACTTACGGAGGTATCAGCCTAATGACTAAGCGCTGCATGGTAGCATTGCTGGCAGCCCTCGCGGTTCTGTTCGGTGCTGTAGTAGGGTTTGCAGCAGAAACGTTTGACTATCCCATCACCGGACTGGGTTGGGAAGTGACAACCGATGTCAAAGCCAATGAGAATTATGTTCTAGCCTGTGTAGTCAAAAACGCCGTCAACCCCTACATGATCAAACAGCTCGAAGGTATGGAAGTCGCCGCCAAACTGATGGGCTTCACCGCCATCACCTTGGCCCCCGGCAAAGCTGACAACATCGAAGAACAGGTCAGCCTGATCGAAGACCTCCTGCTGCGCGGCGTGGACGGTATTGTGATCCATCCCTCCGACTCCAACGGTATCGTTCCCGCAGTGGAAGCCGCGGTAGCCCAGGGCGTGCCTGTAGTCACCATCGGTACCCCAGCCAATACCGATCTCACCTTTATGCGCACCGGCGTTGACTACCGTGAAACGGGCTATGTGATCGGCAAATGGGTTGCCGAAGAACTGGGCGGCAAAGGCAACGTGATCATCCTGGAAGGTCCGCCCCAGGCCGAGAACGCCATTGAAAGGCTCCGGGGCATTGAGGAAGCCTTCGCCGAGTATCCCGAAATCAAGATTATCGCTTCCCAAACCGCCAACTTCAGGCGTGTTGAGGGCATGCAGGTTATGGAAAACCTGCTCCAGCGCTTCCGCCAGGTAGATGCGGTGATCGGCTGCAACGACGAAATGGCCATGGGCGCCGTTATGGCCATTGAAGCCGCCGGCAGAGACCGGGAAGGCATCATCATCGCCGGCTTTGACGCCAACCAGGATGCCTGCAACGCCATCGCCGAAGGCAGAATGCATGTGACCTACAACACCGACCCCATGTCCAGCGCCATCGCGGCCGCTGCTTACCTGGTCATGTACCTGAACGATGGAACCCTGCCCCCTGCGGCCTTCGTACCCTACCCCGCAGCAGTACACGAACCGCTGGTAACACGGGAGAACATCCAATACTTCATGGAACACCAGGCTTGGTGGAAGTAGTTTGCAGGCCTAGCCAAGGGCTGTGGATTGGAGCTTCGGCTCCAATCCCGCCCCTGGGCTTGGAGGAGGTTAGAAAATGACGCAACGCCCAGTTGTTCAGATGAAAGGCATCAGCAAGTACTTCCCCGGGGTGAAAGCCCTGGATGATGTGAGCGTTGATATTTACCCGGGGGAAGTACATGTCCTCATTGGTGAAAACGGTGCTGGTAAAAGTACCCTCTCCAAGATTCTCATGGGCATCTACACCGCCAGCAGCGGCGAGATCCTCGTGGATGGGCAGCAGGTGAACATCTCCTCCCCATCCGTGGCCAGAGCCCACGGCATTGGGGGAGTGCACCAAGAGTTCATGCTCGTCCCCTGGCTCAATGTGGCCCAGAACATTTTCTTGAACCGGGAGCCGCGCTGGAAAAACACCTTCCTCATCGATCACTCCGCCATGCACCGGCAGAGCAGGGAGCTGCTCAGCTCCTTAGGTGTGGACATCGATACCCGCCTGCCCATCCGCAGGCTTGGCACCGCCCAGCAGCAGATGGTGGAAATCGCCAAGGCCTTAGAGCAGAAACTGCGCGTCTTTATCCTGGATGAACCCACCGCGGTGCTCAGCGCCAGGGAAGTGGAACTCCTCTTCAAGCAGGTCAGGCGCATGAAGGAAGAGGGCGTAGCCATAGTGTACATCTCCCACCGCCTGCAGGAGATCCGGGAAATCGGGGACCGGGTCACGGTGCTGCGGGACGGTAAGCACGTCACCACCTGCCCCTTAAGCGAAGTAACCGATGATGAGCTGGTGCGGCTCATGGTTGGCCGCAACATCTCCCTGATGTATCCCCGCCACCGCCGGGAACCTGGGGCGGAAGTGCTGGCAGTTTCTAACTTGTGTGTGAAAAACGGACCGCAAAACATCAACCTCAAGGTGCACAGCGGCGAGATTGTGGGCATTGCGGGCCTGGTCGGTTCCGGCCGCACTGAACTGGCCCGAGCTGTTTTTGGCATCGACCCCATTGAAAAAGGAGAAGTCCGCCTCTACGGACAACCCGTCAAGCCCCAATCACCCAACCAGATGGTCAAACGGGGTATGGGCCTGCTGCCGGAAGACCGCAAACAGTATGGTCTGGCCCTGCGCAACAGTGTGGCCCAGAACACGGTCATGGCCAGCCTGCGCCAGCGCTTCCCTAAAGGGATCATCAGTGAGCGCAAGATCCATGAACTGGCGGGCACCTACGTGGAGAAGCTGCACATCGCCACCCCCCACGTGCGGCGCACCGTGGGCTATCTCAGCGGCGGCAATCAGCAGAAAGTGGTCCTGGCCAAGTGGCTCGATACCGAATCTGGGTTTTTGATCTTCGATGAGCCGACGCGCGGGATTGACGTGGGCGCCAAAGTGGAAGTGCACACCCTCATGGACCAACTGGTACAGCAGGGAACTGGCATCCTTATGATTTCCTCCGATTTACCAGAAGTGCTCGGCATGAGCGACCGCATTTATGTTATGTACGAAGGCCGTATCGTAGGCCATTTTACGCACGAAGAGGCAACCCAGGAGAAGGTAGCTTCTCTCATGCTAGGAGTGGGGGTGAAGGGCAATGGTCGAGCTCAAAGGACGGCAGGTTAGCCTGGGCAGCATTCCGCCTGTGATCTGGATGACTCTGTTTTTGATCGTGGTGTACAGCATCTTTGCTCCAGGGTTTTTGTCCGGGAGAAATGCGCTGAATATTGCCATCCAAGCCGCTCCCCTGTTCGTGGTGTCCATCGGCATGACCATGATCATTCTTACCGAAGGGATTGACCTCTCCTTAGGTTTTGTGGCCGGCCTGGCAGGCGTGGTAACCTCCTTAATGCTCCAGGCAGGTCATCCGGTGGCCTTAGCCATCCTGGGCGGATTAGCTAGCGGCACCCTGTGCGGCCTTGTCAACGGCTTTTTGGTGTCCATCGCCTCACTCCCCACTTTCATCGCCACCTTAGGCGTGGGCAGCGTGGCCTACGGCATCGGACTCATCGCCACTGGGGGACGCTCCATTCCTGCCCTGCAGGAATCGTTCCGGTTCATCTTCCAAGGTTCGGTTTTGGGTATACGCATGCCCATCGTCATCGCCCTGGTGGTCTTTGGGGTAACCTACGTGTTCATGCACTTCACAGCCTACGGACGCAATGTGGTGGGCCTGGGAGGCAACCCCCAAGCCCTGCGCACCGCCGGTGTGAATATTGAGCTGGCCCGCTTGCTGGTGTAGGTGTACGGGGGCCTGTTGGCAGCCGTGGGCGGACTTATGGTGGCCGCCCGCACCGCCTCGGGCTACGCGGCAGCCCAAGAAGGCTGGCACTTTGAAGCCATCGCCGCCACCGTGGTGGGCGGAACCTCCTTTAGGGAGGGCCGGGGGCGCATCGCTAACACCATTTTAGGCGTGCTCCTCATCAGCGTGCTCCGCAACGGCTTGAATATCGCCGGTGTCCACAACATGTACCAATACGGCTTGATTGGCGTTACCGTCGTTACAGCCATCGTCTTAGATGTGCTCTTCACCAAAGCACGGGACAGATAGGGGGTGTACAAAGTTGAAGGAACAGCGCATCGCTCTAGCGCAGGGACGCTGGACCCTGGAAAAGTTTGACCTCCGCCGCTACCTCCCCTCCTTAATCCGCTGGTTTGTCCTGGTGGGTTTGGTGGTGGTGTTGACCATCCTCAATGAATACTTCTTCACCTGGAACAACATTATCAATGTGCTGCGCCAGGCAACCATTCTGACCATAGTCTCGGTGGGCCTCACCACCGTGCTGCTCACAGGCGGCATGGATCTTTCCGTGGGCGGAACCATGGCCCTGGTGGGCTGCCTCGCGGCCCAACTCATGAAGGCAGGTGTGCCCATTCCCCTGGCGGTGGTGATCGGTTTGGCCGCGGCCTGTCTGGTGGGACTGCTCAACGGGATCCTGGTGGGAACTTTGGATCTGCCTCCCTTCGTGGCTACCTACGGTACCTATTGGATTACGGAAGGCGCGGCCATGATCCTCATGCGGGGAGCGATCATTTTCGGACTGCCCAGGAGCTTCCGCATTGTGGGCACAGGCTATGTGGGAGCCATTCCCGTCCCCGTGATCATCACCGCCGTCCTGATCGTGCTGGGGCACCTTTTCCTCACTAAAACCGCAGCCGGGCGCGACATCTACTTCGTCGGCTCCAACCGGGACGCGGCCTATTACTCCGGCGTCCGGGTTAGAAAGACCCTGCTCTCGGTGTACGTGTTCAGCGCCTTAATGGCTGGAATTGCCGGTCTGATCATGACCGCCCGCCTCGATGCGGCGCAGGCTGGTATGGGCCAGCCCTTCGTGCTCCAGGGCGTGGCAGCGGTGATTATGGGCGGCACCTCCCGGATTGGCGGCGAAGGCGGCATCCCCGGTTCTGTGATTGGAGCCATGATCCTGACCCTGGTGGTTAACGGCATGAATCTTTTGGGCGTGTCCTCACTGGCCCAGACACTTGTGGTTGGCTTGGTAATTCTGTTTGCTGTCAGCCTGGATCAGCTGAGGCTGCGGTGGACAGATTAGGTAATACCAAAATCTACATTATATAAGGAGGATGTACACAGTATGTCTAACCTCACCATCAGACCCATCAACACTGGTTTTATCCCCACTTCGCGCAAGCTGTATCATTTTCATCACAGCACTCATAAACATCTCGGCTTGGAGCAAGATGAAAAAGTTTCCCTGCCCTGCCTCGTGTTCCTCATTGAAGGCGGCGAAAAGCTGATCCTGGTGGATACGGGTATGGCTTGGACTGAACGGGCTAACGAGTATCATCACCCCGGTTCTGTCCAGCCCGAAGGCTATGCCATTCATGAACAACTGGAAAAACTCGGCATCAAATGCGAAGATATCGACATCGTGATCTTCACCCACATGCACTGGGATCACATGTTCTACCTGGACAAATTCGTCAACGCCAGGTTCATTGCCCACCGCAAGGAGCTGGAGTTTGCCAAGGATCCCATCCCCGTTTACTACAAGTCCTACGAGCATCCGGCCCTGGGCATTACCGCTCCCTTCACCGGCATCGAAATCGAAACGGTGGATGGCGAAGAGGAGATTATCCCCGGCGTGAGGGTGTTCCCCAGCCACGGCCACTCCCCGGGCCATCAGTCCGTGGAAGTGGATACGGAAGAAGGCACCTACATCATCTGCGGAGATGCCATCTTCATCTACGAGAACCTGGATCCCATCCCGGAGATCCACTACTCCATCACCCCCCCAGCCAGGTATGCAGATATTGTGGCCTGCTGGAAGAGCATTGAGGAGATGAAAAGGAGGGCCAAGGGCAGAGAGTTTATCCTACCCTCCCATGAGCCCAGCATCCTGGAACGCATGGAAAAGACCCCCGTCTTTGGGAAGAAGCAGAATTAGAAGACCTGACAAGCACACGGTATCGCCTCCCCCCGTTTGGTGAGGCGATACCGCACTTGTGGGAGTGGAAAAAATGGCCAAACCAATTGTGATCGTGTCCTGCCTAGATACCAAGGGCCGGGAAGTTGAATACTGCAAACAGATTATTGAAGCCGCGGGCGTACCCACCATGGTGATTGACGCGGGGGTGTTTGCCCCTCCCTTAATTGAGCCGGATATCCCCCGGGAAGAAGTGTGCTCCGCCATCGGTGCCTGCTGGCAGGCGGTACAGCAGGGCGATAAAACCCACCGCATTGAAACCATCATTGCCGGGATCACCGCCATTGTGTGCGAGCTCCAGGCCAAGCAGCAGATCGGGGGACTGTTTTCCATTGGCGGCGGAGCCAACACCATTATCGGCACCCGCATCATGCAGGCCCTGCCGGTGGGCATTCCCAAACTCATGGTGTCCACCACCTCCAGCGGCCGCAGGATGTTTGACCCCTACGTGGGCACCAAAGACATCATGCTCATGCATTCCGTAGCAGATATCTCCGGGCTCAATGCCATCACCCGCACGGTGCTGAAAAACGCCGCGGCGGCCATGGTGGGCATGGCCACACTAGGCGCAGGCCAACTGGAACTGCCCAAGAACACCATCGCCACCACCATGCTGGGGGTAACCACGGACGGGGTGGAAGGCGCTGCCGCCGATCTGGAAAGCCACGGCTTTGATGTGGTGCGCTTCCACGCCACAGGTGTGGGGGGCCGGGCCCTGGAAGAACTGGCTAAAAGCCGCGTCTTTGCGGGCATTTTGGATCTCACCCTCCATGAAATCACCTGCGAGTGGTTTGGCATGGGCTATTCCTACGGCGCCCCCAACCGCCTGCTGGCCGCGGCGGAAGCAGGCATTCCCCTAGTGTGCGCACCTGGGGCCGTGGATGTGATGGACTTCGACCTGGCCGAACTGCCGGAGGGCTGGAAGAGCCGCAAGCATATCTACCAGCATCCCACCGTGCTCCACCTCAAACTGAAGGCAGAGGAGATGGTGGCAATCGCCAAGGTCATGGCCGAGCGGCTCAATGCCAGCCGGGGGCCGGTGAAGTTCCTGGCCCCTTTAAGGGGTTTCCATCAGCAGTCCTATCCGGGCGGTCCCCTGTGGGATCCCGAGGTGGATCAGGCCTTCCTGCGCGAGCTGCGCAGCCGCCTGAAGCCGGAAATCGAATGGCTGGATGTGGATGCCAACATTAACGAGCCCCGCTTTGGGCAGATCGCCGCTAAAGAGCTGCGGGAGATGCTTGTTCAACACAGATCTTGTTTGGAGGAATGACAATGAACGTGGTCGCGAAGCTGAAAAAAGAGTTGATCGAAGCTGGCCGGAGAGCCTATCAACGGGGCATCCAGACGGGCAATGGGGGTAATATCAGCGCCCGGATTCCCGGTACCGAGCTCATGATCGTCAAAGCCAGCGGAGTATCCTTTATTGACTGCACAGAAGAGAATCTGCTCATCTGCGATTTTGCAGGAGACCTGGTGGAAGGCAACCTAAAACCAACCCGGGAAGCGCTGCTCCACGGGGCCCTGTACGCTAAGCTGCCCCATGTGGGCGCGGTGGTGCACACCCATTCGGTGTGGAGCATCCTCTGGTCCATGAGCGGCAGCAGCGCAATCCCCCTGGTCACCCAGCATGCCCACCTCAAGATCGGGACGCCCATTCCCATCTTAAGTTTTGCCACACCCGTTGTACCCAAGGAGCATATGCCGGAAGTGCTCAGTTTGTTTGACCAGCATCCCAACCTCCCCGCCTTTGTCCTCAAGGAACACGGGGTGGTGGCCGTGGGACCCAATGCGCTGGAGGCTGAACACAACGCAGAATTTGTGGAAGAAACGGCACAGATCGGCTGGCTGCACCAATTAGCAGCCGGCAGATGCTAAGCTAGGAGGGGGGAATCCATGGCCTTTACCAGTTACGCAGCCCCAGAAGAGCTTTTGGGCACTGGGCGCTATGTGCTCGCCACCTACTGCCTGCAGGCCCCCTCTGGTGCGGACATCGGCCGCCTGGCGGAGAAGTTTGCCGTGGGGCAGACCGTGGGCACGTGGGTGGAGCTGCCCACCATCACCGATCAGATGCGGGAGCTGTATCAAGGCAAGATCGCGGGCATTCAAGATGTGCCTCCCCGGGACATTGCCGCGGACGGCCAGGAACAGTCCTTCTTTTTGATCCGCATCGCCTTCCCCCACATCAACTTTGGCCGGTCCTTTGCCGCTCTGCTCACCACACTGCTGGGCAATGATGCCTCAACTTCAGTCCAGGCCAAACTGGTGGATCTGCACTTCCCTGAGGAATACGCGCAGCAGTTTCCAGGACCCAAGTTCGGCATCAAGGGCCTGAGGGAGAAGCTGCAGGTTCCCAAGCGGCCCCTGCTTTTGAATATGATCAAGCCCTGCCTGGGCTTTACCCCGGAAACGGGGGCCGAGATTTTTTACGCCACGGCCTTGGGGGGAGTAGATATCATCAAAGATGATGAGCTGCTCACCAACCCCAGTTACCTCCCTGTGGAAGAACGGATCAAGGCCTACACCCAGGCCAGGGACCGGGCCTACGGGGAGACGGGCAAGCGCACCGCCTATTTTGTAAACATCACGGACCGCCTCCCGGATATGCTGGAGCACGCCAAACGGGCTGCGGATCTGGGCGCAGACGGACTCATGGTCAATTTTGTGTTCAGCGGGCTGGATGCCCTGGCGGCCTTGGCGGCAGATCCCCAGATTCAGCTGCCCATCTTAGCCCACTACGCCGGCTCCGGCCCTTGGATCGAGTCAACATCCACCGGGATGGACTCCTTGGTGTACCTGGGCAAACTGGCCCGTTTAGCCGGCGCGGATATTGTCCTGTACAACACACCCTACGGCGGTTACCCTTATCTGCGCAGCAAGTACATGCAGATGGCCCGCCTGCTCAGCCAGCCCTACTACAGCATCCGCCCCGCCATGCCCGCCGTGGGGGGAGGAGTAACGCCAGGCATGGTACCCACCTTAGTTAAGGAGCTGGGGATGGACCTGGTCCTGGCAGCCGGGGGCAGTATTCAAGGCCATCCCCTGGGCACAACCAGCGGGGCCAAGGCCATGCTCCAGGCCATCGAAGCGGTGGCCCAGGGGCTGGATCTTCAGACAGCTGCGCAGGAAAGCCCCGAGCTGCGGATCGCCCTGGAAAAGTGGGGACAAATCTAGCCGTAGAAAAAAAGAAAGCCCTGGGCCCAGCGCTGCGCCCAAGGCTTTTTCTTCTGTCAGAGATCAGACTTTGAAATACTCCACCAGCTGCTGCAGCTCTGCCGCTGCCGCGGCGATCTGATCCATGGAAGCGGCGATCTCCTCCAGGGAGGCCGACTGTTCTTCACTGCCGGCGGCGATCTCTTCGCCGGCTGCGGAAAGATCGCCGATGGCCGCTGCCGCCCGGGCAATGCCGCTGGATAGCTCACTGATCACCTGCTGCACTTCCGCGAACATCTGGCCGCTGGCCGCGGCCGCAGCGCGGCCTTGGGCAACCTTAGAGGAGCTGTCCTCGCTCTTGGCCACCGTCTCCTGGACGCTCCGCCGCATACCGCCGATGAGCTCGGTGATCTCACTGGCGGCCGCGGCCGATTCCTCCGCGAGCTTGCGCACTTCTTCGGCCACCACCGCAAAGCCCCGGCCCTGCTCACCGGCGCGGGCCGCTTCAATGGCCGCATTGAGGGCCAGGAGGTTGGTCTGTTCAGCAATGTCGGTGATCATGTCCACAATGGAGCGGATGCGATGGGACTGCTGATCCAGATCCCCGATCTCCTCCCGGAGCTGGGCAACTGCGGCATCGATCTCCCCCATCACCGCCAGCGTCTGTTCAATCTGCCTGCTTCCCTCGGTGGTCTTCTCCAAAGTGGTCTGGGCCAGCTGCGCGACGTTTTGGGTCTGCTCGTGCAGGGTGCTGATGGAGGCGGCAAACTCATTGGTGGCGCTGGATACAGAAGCTACCGACCCCGAGGTCTCCTCCACCGCCGCGGCCACATGGGCCGAATTGGTCGCGGTCTGCGCGGAGGCCTGGGCCACCTTGATCATCATCTCCTGCAGGGTGGCGATAAAGGTATTCATCCCCTGGGCCAGCTTGGCCATTTCGTCCTCGCCCTGCACCGGCAGACGGTGGGTTAAATCCCCGCCCCCCTGGCCCAGCTCCTGCACTAAGGCCACTGTGCGGCGCAGGGTACGGCAGACCGATCTGACGGTGAAAAAACCCAGGAAAAGGGCGATGGCCAAAGCCAGGGCGATCACCCCAGCGTTCACCAGATCCGAGGTAAGGGTCACCTGCTGGGCCTCCTGTTCTAAGGCAGCTGCCTCTTGCCGCACCAGATCCAAAATGGCCTCCAACCTTAGGCGCACCGTCGCGAGATGGGCCAGGGTAGTCTGTTCGTAGAAACGTTTGGCCTGAGCCCAAGCCGCGGCGCTGTAGTTTTGGCTCTGCAGGATGGTGCTGATCTCCACCGCGGAGCGGTGCAGCTGTTCATGGGGTTCGGCTAAGGCTTGATAGGCCTGCCGGAGCTGGGGGGAGAGGGCCGCAAACTCAGGAGAAGCGGTGAAGGTGTAATACCAGCTGCCCAAGGCGCACTTGGTGTGATCCAGCTGCCCGGAAAAGGGCTGCTCCAAGTTCAAAGAGTTGGCCAGCTGCAGGGCCCAATCCAGATGGGCGATCTCCAGTTCATCCAGCATGGCCATGTGGGCCAGGGCTTCCTGGGCCAGAGCGTTAATTGCGGCAACCCGGCGCAGCATGAACCGGGAGGTGCCGCCCAGCACACCAATGCAGATTATGAGCAGGAGCATTACTCCGTACAGCCGCTGAGAAATACGCAGTCTTTTCAACACAGCATTTACCACCCAATCCTTGGTCATTTTTCACTTTTTTGGTAACTTATTTAATGCCCCTCTTTTTTGTTTTCTCCTGCCATGTGAAAACAAAATCAGGGGTTAAGCTGGACTATTCTGAACCCTCCCCACCGCCGTGCCGCAGGATTCTAGGAGAAAGCCCAGAATAGGCAATGCAGACCATAGTACACTAAGTTCATGAAGGGAGAGGAAAAACATGGTAAACCTTTTCGCTTCAGTGGAGGGAAAAAGACTCCCCCGAGGCTTTCACTGGCTCAATGAACCGGCCCAATGGACCTTTACAAACCAAGGCTTGGTGGTGCAGGCGGAACCAAAAACAGACTACTTCATCGATCCCGCGGGTACAGGCGTTAAAGCCGACGGGCACTTTTTGTACACCCACCTCCAGGGAGATTTTACCTTGAGCACCTTTGCCCAGGTGGACATGGAATCTGACTTTGATGCAGCGGTGCTCCTGGTCATGGTGGATGATGCGAACTGGGGCAAACTGTGCTACGAATACAGCTCGCAGAGGCCCATGATCGTCAGCGTAGTTACCCGGCCAGGCAGCCTGTCCGATGACTGCAATTCCCTCGCCGTGCCCAAGACCGGCATTCACCTGCGCATCACCCGCTTCGGCCCCTGCTTTGCCTTCCACTACTCCCACGACGGCACCTGGTGGGAGCTAGTGCGCTATTTCCGTATGGAATGTGACGCTCCAGTGAAGGTGGGCGTGGTGGCCCAGTCCCCCACGGGAAACGGCTGTCAAGTTATCTTCCAGCACCTAACTTACTCCCCAGAACCCGTCACCGAGATCCGCTCCGGCAAGTAAGCTGAAAAAAACCCCGGCCGCCAAGACCGGGGTTTTCCAGAAAGTTACTTATTCGCTTCCTGACTAAGGGCTTCAAAGATGAGCATGCCCACTGCCGCGCCGGGGTCTTTGTGGCCCCTTGACTTTTCGCCGTAGTAGTGGCCCCTGCCCTTTTGGGAAACCATCTCGGCTGTGGCCTCAAAACCCTCCTTGGCCGCTTGGGCCGCATCCTCCAGAGCCTCCTTGATGCTGGCGCCTTCCTGAAGGCGGGCCTCCAGGGCCTCCACCGCGGGAATGAGGGAATCGAGGATGGTCTTGTCGCCCCGTTCCGCCTTACCCCGGTCTTTGATGCCCTGCACAGCTGCCTTGGCCATTTCCACACAATCCTGATCATCAAACTCGGCCTTGCCCTTGACCACCCGGGCTGCCCGGAGGATGGCCGAGGAGATCAGGGTTCCCATGGTGGACGGCGCCTTGTTGTTCACGGCCATGCCCACCTGCATGAGGGTTTTGCCCAGATCTTCGCCCCCATCGGCCTCTAAAGCTTCCACCGCTGCCTCGAACCCGGTGGACATGGTTAAGCCCAGATCCCCATCGCCCAGGGCAGAATCCAGCTCAATGAGGAGATCCTTGTTGGCATTGATGTGTGCACTGATCACCTTAAACTGTGTACGCAGATCTTCAATGGTATACGCCATGGGTCACACTCCCTATTACAATTGAGGTTGAGCAAAGAATGGTGTGTAGGCTGGGGCCTTCAGCAGCCGCTTCAGCTCCTCATCCAGCTTGAACACGGTCAAGGACATGCCCGCCATCTCCATGGAGGTGGCAAACTCGCCCACGTAGACGTGGAACACCTTCAGGCCCTTCTCCTGCAGGATCTCATGGGCTCTGCGGTAGACGATGTACAGCTCCTCCTGGGGAGTGGCACCGAGGCCGTTGACCAGTACAGCTACTTCATCGCCGGACTCGTAGGGACCGTCATTGAGGATGGCCTCCAGCAGAGTCTCCGCGATCTCATCGGCTGTCTTCAGCTTGCCCCGGGTAATGCCGGGCTCGCCGTGGATGCCCATACCGATTTCCATCTCATCTTCCCCAATGGTGAAGGTGGGTTTGCCCACCCGGGGGATGATGCAGGGGGAGAGGGCTACACCCATGGAGCGGATGTTGGCCAAGGCCCTCTTGGTCACAGCCACCACTTCGTCCAGGTCCGCGCCTTCATCGGCCTTGGCACCGGCGATCTTGTAAGCAAAGAACAGGCCAGCAACGCCCCGGCGCCTGTGCTCCTCTCCCTTGGGAGCGGAAGCTACGTCATCGGCCACCAAGACAGTCTCCACCCGAATATCTTCCATCTCGGCCATTTCCGCAGCCATATCGAAGTTCATCACATCGCCGCCGTAATTGCCGTAGAGGTAGAGCACACCTTTCCCGCCGTGGATGGCTTTGGTTACGTTGAACATCTGCTGTGCGCTGGGGGAGTTGAACACATCACCAACCGCGACCCCGTCCAGCATGCCCTTACCCACATAACCCAGGAACACTGGCAGGTGGCCGGAACCGCCGCCGGTGGCAATGGCTACCTTCCCCTGGACAGGGGCATCGGCCCGCACCAGTTCCCGCACATCATCCCCCACAGCCCTGAGGTCGTTGGGATGGGCCCTCAGGATCCCCTCGAGGGTTTCGTTGGCAAAATTCTCGGGCTTGTTCATGATCTTCTTCATGTATGTCATCCTCCTATTAATTGTGATTCACGTTTTTTCCGTTCACTACGCATGTTCATAATGTAGTTGAACGCCATAACTAACAACAGCAGACCTCCCCAGACAAAGTCCTTGGCGAAGTTGCTGATTTGCAGATGGTTAAACCCGCTGGACAGGAACTGCAGGGAAAAGACGGCCAAAACCACGCCGATTACTGTACCAAAGCCGCCCGCGGGATTGGTGCCGCCCAAAATGGCCACCAAAATGGCCTGCAGCGTGTAAGAGGTACCGTAGTCCGCCTTGGCGGAAGCGGTGCGGGCCATGAGCACAATCCCGGCACAGGCAGCCAGAATGCCTGTTAGAACGTACGTCTTAAAGAGGATCTCTTTCTTGTCGATTCCCGAAAACTGGGAAGCGGTGGGGTTAGAACCCAGCATGAACAGTTTGAACCCAAAGGGGGTCCTGCGCAGCAGGAAGGAAAAGATCACCGCGAACACGATAAAAATGAGGAACGGGACGGGAATGCCCAAGATGGTGCCGTTGCCGATGAACACAAACCGGTCGGGAAAACCGAACACCGCCGTACCCTTGGTGATCACCACCCCAATGCCCGTGAATAGCTCCATGGTACCCAACGTCGCCAAAATGGGGGTGATCCCGATGCGGCTGATCAAAACCCCGTTTAAAGCGCCGCCCACAAGACCGGTGATCAGGGCAACTAATATGGCTCCCAGGATCAACAGCAGCTCCCCGACACCTGAAAGCTCAGAGCCGAACCTGGTGAGGAGCAGGGCCGCCAGGATGCTGGACAGGTTAGCAATACCCACCACCGAGAGGTCAATGCCGCCCGTTAACATGGCCAGCAAAATGGCAATGGACAGCAGCCCATACTCGGGAAACTGGAAGGCCATGGAGCGCAGATTGCGCATGGTGAGAAAACTGCCGGGGGCCAAAAGCCCCATGATCACGAAAGTGAGCACGCAGATAATGGCCAAACGCTTCAGGTTGGGGTCCCGGTTGATGAAGTCAATGAGCTGCAGCTTTGGTTTGGCTTTCTCCAGTCCTTGGGGTTCTGTTCTACGCATAGGCCTTGGTCACACCCCTTCGTTCACGATAAGTTGTCACCGCGATACTGGCAATCAGAATCAACCCGATGGCCACCCTCTGCCAGTAAGAAGAAATCCCCATGAGGATCAGGCTGTTGGTGATCATGGTTAGCAGAAACACGCCCAAGAGGGTTCCCAAAACGCTCCCTTCCCCGCCGGTAATCTTGGTTCCGCCTAAGATCACCGCGGCAATAACGTTCAGCTCTTGGCCCACTAAGTCGAAGGGGTTGCCAATGCGGATCATGGAAGCATGGATGATGCCCGCGATCCCCGCTAAAAAGCCCACGTAGGTGTACATGAACAGGCGGATGCGGGCAATGTTGAAGCCAACCCGCTCCGCAGCCACCGGGTCACCACCGATGGCGTAGATGCCCCGCCCCAACTTGGTGTAGCGCATGATCAGCCAGGTGATGATGGTGAGCACCACCAAAAACCAGATGGTGTTGGGCAGGCTGTAGAGAATCCTGCCCTGCCGCACCGAAACCAAATTGGAACGGGAAAGATCCAGCATGCACTTGGGCAGGGTGGTAATCAGGCGCGTCCCGATAAAGGCTAAAAGAAAGCCGCGGTACACATTTTGGGTGCCCAGAGTGACCACAAAGGTGGGCAGCTTAAAGGTGGAGATAAACCAGGCATTGAGGGCTCCCAAGCACATGCCGATAACAGCGGACATGGCAAAGGCCAAAAAAAGGTTATCCGCGTACTGGGGATTGTTGATCAAGAACCTCCCCGTTACATACATGGAAAAGGTGGCGATGGCCATAAAGGAGACGTCAATGTCGCCAGAGACGATGACCATATGCACACCCAGGGCGAAAATCCCAGTGACAATGCAGCTGCGGATCAAAGAGAACAAGTTACCCACTGTAAAGAACGCATTGTTGATCAGCCCGATAATCACAGACAGTATGGCGATGGTGAGCACGAGGTAGAACTCGTGTTTTCTAAATAGGCGCTGACTGAAACCCACAATTATAGCCTCCTGTCACTCCTGTATCACGACGCCAGGAGAATGTCTGACAACTCATCTTCGCTGAGCTGGCCGGCCTGGTACTCCGCGACAATCTCACCGCTGCGCATCAAAAGGATCCGGCTGCAGTTGGCGGTGATTTCGGGAATATCATCGGAAATGAGGATAATGCCCATTCCGCTCCGGGCCAAGTCGCGCAGAATCTTGTGGATGGCCTCCTTAGAACCCACATCAACCCCCACGGTGGGGCCGCTGAGGATGAGTACCTTGGGCTTGGTGGCCAGCCACTTGGCGATGACGATTCTCTGCTGGTTACCGCCAGAGAGGCTCTTGGCCGGATTCTCCGGCGAAGCCACCTGAATCTTCAGCTGCCCAATCCACTGCTCCACCTGCTCCGCAGCCCGCTCCTCGTCGATCCAACCCCGGGAGTCGGTCAGCTGGTCGATGGTGCAGATGTTGATGTTGTTGGCAATGGTCTGCTCTAAAAGCAGGCCTTGGGTGAGGCGGTCCTCGGGAACAAAGGCGATCCCGTGGCGCATGGCGGTCTGCACCGAGTCCATCACCACCTGCTCTTCCCCGATGCGGATGGTGCCGCTGTCCGCAGGCCTCAAACCAAAGAGGGCGTGGGCCAGCTCATTGCGGCCGGAACCAAGCAGGCCGGCGATGCCTAAAATCTCCCCGGGGTAGAGGGAAAAGGAGATGTTTTTAAAGCGCCCTTCCGCGGAGAGGTTCTCCACGGTGAGCAGGGGTTTTTCTCCCTCGATCTTCTTCACATAAATGTCCGACTTGTCGATATGGCGCCCGGTCATGTAGTATTCCAACGACTCCCGATCCAGCTCGGCCACCGCGCCGTCAAACACCTTCCTGCCGTTGCGCAGAATGGTGATGGTATCGGAGATCTGGAACACTTCATTGAGTTTGTGGCTCACAAACAAGATGGAAATGCCCTTGGCCCGCAGATCGTTGATGATCCCAAACAGGGTCTGCACCTCTCTATTGGTCAAGGACGTTGTCGGTTCGTCCATAATGATCAGCTTGGCATCATAAAGGAGGGCGCGGGCAATGGCCACCAGCTGTTTTTCCGCCACGGAGAGGTTGCCAACCTTTTCATAGATATCTATGTCCAGGTCAATCAGCTTAACGGCCCGCTGGGCCAGCTCCCTGATTTCCCGCCAGTTGACCAAGGGACCTTCCTTGGCCAGCTGATAGTTCATGGCTATGTTCTCCGCCACCGTGAGGTTAGGAAAGAGGGAAAAGTCCTGATAGATGATTTGAATGCCCTCACGGATGGAATCCATGGGCGTAAGCCGCTCATAGGTTTTCCCGTTGATTACAATGCTTCCACTGTCGCGAGCATAGACACCGGCGATGATCTTAATCAGGGTGGACTTCCCGCTCCCGTTTTCTCCCGCTAAACAGCGCACCTCTCCCGGATAAATCTCCAAGCTCACATCCTGGAGAGCACGCACTCCGGCAAAGGCTTTATTGATCTTGGAAAGGCTGATTAATGGTTGGGACACGTGACACCAAATCCTTCCCTTACGCTTTGTGGACACCCATCCCTTCCAGGAAGAAGGGATGGGCGCCTAGTTAGCATATTCAGCTTTTAGAAGTCATACTCGTGCATATTGTCTTTGTTTACAAAGATCCAGGCTTCGCCGTAGAGTACCTTGCCGTCGATCTTGAGGTTGTTGTAGCCAGGTACACCCAGATCCATGCCTTCATGGATTTCCTTGCCTTCCAGCACATGGACTGCCAGTACGTTCATGGCGTAGGCCGCTTCGGCAGGATCCCAGAAGCCGATCCAGTTCACGGCGCCGCTCTCCAGGTAAGGACCGGCGGCGGAAACCAGGCTGGTGCCGACGATGGCGATCTCATCCACCAAGCCCATTTCCTCCAGAACGAGACCCGCCCCAGGAGGTGCAGTGGAAGCGCAGGTTTGGATACCCTTGAGGTTGGGATAGGTCATGACCAGCTCTTTCATCTTGTTGTAGGCCACCGTCTGGTCGTCATAGCACTCCAAGCGCTCGGCCACAACCTTCATGTTGGGATACTTCTCTTGCTGACGCTTCATGGCGCCGTCAATCCACTCGTTGTGGCTCTTGGAGGTGAGGCTGCCCACAAAGGTGGCAAACTCGCCTTCATAACCCATGGCCTCAGCCAAGAGATCCATCAGGCGGGCACCATAGGCCTCGTTTTCGAAGGCTTCCAGGTCCCAGTCCACGTTCTGGATGTTGGAAGCTTCGTGGGCAATCACAACGATACCGGCCTCACGGGCCTTCTTCAAGACAGGCTCCAGGGCCTCAACGGAGAAGGGAACGATGGTAATGGCATCTACGCCCTGAGCAATTAAGTCTTCCACAATCTGTACCTGCAGGGCGGCATCGGCCCGGGACGGACCTACTTGGTAGGCGTTATGGCCCGTATCCGCGGCAAAGCGCTCTACGCCCTGTTTCATGCGGTCAAACCAAGCGATACCCGCCACTTTCGGCACATTGACGATGGTGTACTGTTTCGCGAAGGCTGCTGGGGTCACCAGCGACAGCATCAAAGCTACTAACAGTAACAATCCAAGACTTCTTTTCACGCTCGTCACTCCCTTTGTTTATTTTGTTAAATCGAAACTGGCAAGCAAACCGACTGGCTCCCACCCCCTCCATCTATGTTCGACTTTGCTATTGACATAACATATCGTTGTTTTTCTTCGCTAATATGCTGGGATTTCCTCCTAACTAAACAGGTATGAGGAAATGGCCCAGCTAAACAGGTCCAGTTAACCCGCCCAGAACGCCAGTCCACCCCTAACGCTGCAGCTTGGCCCAAGCCAGGTTTAAAGTGCGCTTGGCATTGGCAATGACCACATCCGGATCTTCAGCGCCCCACGGCTTCACTTCAAAGCTTACAATGGGTCTGTTGTGCTCGTTGAGAAAACCGATCTCCAAAAGCTTGCGCAGGTATTCCCCCAGCTCCTCCACATCGTTTTCGCTGTGGGGGAACCCAAAGCGGGGATGGGTATCGCCATAGGCCTCTAAACTGGGATCCTTGATCACCGTGTTGCCCATATGGGCGTGGATGATGTAATCCTTGAGGGTTTCCAGGCTATCGGCAATAGTCTCGTGGATCATGGGGATATGGGAGAGATCCACCATGAGCCCGAAGTTGTCATGCTCTTGCGTGATTTCCTCGGCAAACCGCTTGGCCAAGGGGGCAGGGCCGATCAATGACCTTTTGTCCAGGTCGTAGTCGAAGACTTCCAAAGCAAGCTTCAGGTTCCCGTGGGCAGCTGCATAGGCGCAGAGCTCCTTGGTGGACTGCACCAAGGCCTGATAAGCCTCTTCTTTAGTTTCCTCCGCATAGCGGCCCGCCAAAAAGCCAAAGGCCACGGCCCCCATTTCGTAGGCCTGGTCAACTCCCTGCTTCATCAAGGTGACCGCAGCTTGGCGGCGAGCTTCATCCAGATCATTGAGGTTGCTGCCTGTGGCAAGGAGCATGGGCTGGCCGCCAAAAGCCACGGTGAGGCGGGACGAGTCCAGGAGCTTCTTGACCCTCCCCCGCACCTCAGGATCTTCGATCCAGGTGATCTCGATGGCGTCGAAATAATCGTCCTGGCAGGTTTTACGGATTGCTTCTTCGATTCCCACCCCCTTGGTAGTCTGGGGATAGGCCATAAAGTGGACCAGGCCCACTTGCATGAACTTCCTCATGGACTCCAGCATAAACACTTTCTCCTTTTCTTTTCCTCTGGTGGGGCACCGGCCCTTTACCTGTTCACCACGTTGATGGGGTTTCCGGCCATAAACTGCCGCAGGTTTTCCACGGCAATATCCATGAGCCGCTGCCGGGATTCTTTCGGCGCCCAGGCTATATGGGGCGTAATAAACACATTCTTGCAGCTGAGCAGCACATTATCCGGCTGGATGGGCTCAACAGAAACAACATCCAGCCCCGCGGCATATACTTTACCCGCATCCAGGGCTTCTTTTAGGTCTTCTTCCACAATGAGCGGACCCCGGGCGGTGTTGATCAAGATCACTCCGTCTTTCATCTTGGCAATGCTTTCCTTGTTGATCAGGCCCTGCGTCTGGGGCGTCAAGGGTACGTGCAGGGAGATCACATCGGAGACGCCCAACAGCTCATCCAGCTCAACCATGGTCACTCCATCCACAACTCCAGAGAGGTTAGGATTGTGGGCGACTACCTGCATGCCAAAGGCCTGGGCTAGGCGCGCCACAGCCCGGCCGATACGCCCAAAGCCGATAATGCCCATGGTTTTTCCCGCTAGTTCAATGAGGGGATAATCCCAAAAGCACCAGTCTGGATTGGTGGTCCAGCGCCCTTGGAAAACCTCTGCGGAGTGATGGCCCACATGGTGGCAGATCTCCAAAAGCAGGGCAAACACAAACTGGGCCACCGCAGCGGTACCGTAGGTGGGTACGTTAGTGACCACAACACCCCTCTCCCGGGCCGCCTGCACATCAACTATGTTGTAACCGGTGGCCAAAACCCCGATGAATTTAAGGTTGGGACAGGCCTCCAGGGTTTCCCGGGTGATGGGCACTTTGTTCACAAAAACGTACTCGGCATCGCCGATGCGGGGGACAATCTCCTCTACGGGGGTGCGGTCATAAACCGTGAGCTCACCCAGCTTTTCCAGCCCCTCCCAGCTCAAATCTCCTGGATTAAGGGTGTAGCCATCAAGGACAACGATTCTACTCACAACTGCACTCTCCTTAAGCTTTGTTCTGTTCTGGGGATAGAAGGATAAAGAAGATCTCACCCTGGGCTGAGGGCACAGCACTGTGGTGAGATCTTCTGCGTGCTGGATGCATTAGTGAAAACTCAGCCGCATCACACCGCCACTTTGATAACCACTTTCTTTACCTGTTCCCCGGCCTGCACAGCTAGGGAAGGCATGTGGGCATCGTGGGGGAAGAACACGGCAAACATCCCCGCTTCTATCTTGAACAAATCGCCAGTACCAGCAAAAAACTGAATATCCCGCTCCTCATCGTAGTCATCCAGGGGCTCAAGGCCGTCCACGTTGGTGCAGCCGATGAGCTCCCTTCCGCCCACGATGTACTGGATATCGGCGTACTTACGGTGCGCCTCATACTTGCCTTCTTCCACAGGTTTGGCCGTGTACTCCTGCACCACGGCAAACACCGCCTCCCCCTGAATGGGGTACTTCCCCACCGCCAGCTCAGGCAAGTCGGGGCGGCGGAGGAACTCCAAACCCGCCCTAAAGCTGGCACTTAGATTTTCATACAGATGGGCATTTTCCAATCTGTCAAGGATCATAGCCCTTATCTCCCCTTCAGCGCCAAGGGCGCGCATTATGCTGCGACCAGGCTGTTACTTGTTAAGCTGCCTTGGCTTCGCGCCTGCGCTTCATCAGATCGCGCACGGGCTGCCACACCAGGGACAGAATGGTCAGCACGAGCAAGACAACGGTAATAGGCCTGGTAAAGAAGATGGACATGTCGCCCTGGGACAGGGCCAAGCTCCGCCTGTAGTTCGACTCGGCAATGGGGCCAAGCAGCAGGGCCAAGATAAATGGACCCAGGGGAATATCCGCTTTCTTAAAGATGAACCCCACTAAGCCAGCAATGAACATCACGATCACGTCGAACACAGAGTTGTTAATGGCAAAGGAGCCCAGAATACAGAAACCAATTACAGCCAGCCACACGTACTCCTGCTTCAGCTTGAGGATGACCGCACTGGCCCGGGCTGTGAGCATGCCCAAAACCAGAATCATCAGATAGCCCACGAACATAAGGGCCATAATCCTGTACACAAAGGGAGCCTGCTCCACAAACAGACGGGGCCCGGGCTGCATACCGTACATCATCAGCGAGCCGATGAGGATGGCAGTAACTCCATCGCCGGGAATGCCCAGGGTCATCATGGTGGTCATGGCGCCGCCAATTACCCCGTTGTTGGCCAGGGAGGCTACCGCCAGTCCGGTGTAGGAACCCTTACCGAACTCCTCGGGCTTTTTGGACATCTGCTTGGCCTGCTGCCAGCATACGATGGAGGCAATATCACCGCCGGCACCGGGAATAGCCCCGATGATCGTACTGATTACGCAGGAAAGGAACACTGCCAAGTTAGACTCCCGCAGTTCCTCCCGGGTAGGCAGCCAGCGGCCCAGGTTTTTGAGGATGCCGCTGGTGTCTGCATCGCCGGCGAAGGAACGGTTCCGAGCCCGGCGTTCACTGAGTTGGTAGAGCACCTCGCCCACGCCAAACATACCCACCAGGGCGACCACAAAGGGAATACCGCTGAGCAGGTTGACGTTGCCAAAGGTGAAGCGCGGCATACCGTGCATGGGATCCAGGCCGATGGTGGAAATCAAAAGGCCCAAAAACCCTGCAAAAAGACCGTTGATCAGCTTGGTACCGGAGACACTGATCATCATGGTCAGCCCAAACAGGGCCAGGGCAAACATCTCGGGGGGCCCAAATCTCAGGGCAAACCGGGCCACCGGGAAGGCAGCTATGGTGAGCACCAGACTGCCAAAGAGCCCACCTACCACAGAGTAGATGGTATTCACGCTCAGGGCCAGCCCAATTTTCCCATTCTTGACAAAGTGATAGCCATCAAAGGTTTGGGCAATGGAAGCGGGGGTCCCTGGAGTGTTGATCAGAATCGCGGTAATGCCCCCTGCCCAGATGGCAGAATTGTAGACACCCAAAAGCACCGCCATGCCTTGAGCCGGTTCCAACCAAAAGGTAAGGGGTGTCAAGATGGCCACTCCCATGGTGGCGGACAAGCCCGGCAGTGCACCAACGACCATACCTGCCACTACACCCAAAAGGGAGTAGAAAAACAGGTTGGTTGTCAAAATCTCGGCGAAAGCGCCAAACAGCATTTGCACACCTTTTCACTCCTCTTCGGCGACAATCTATCGCGCGTACAGCAGTACCTGCAGAACTTTGGAGAAGAAATAGTAAGAGCCCAGGCTAAAAGCGATGGCAAAGACTAAGGACTTAACAACGTGCACCCTGTAGACCAAAGCCAAAGCCAGCATGAGCACGAAGTTGGCAATAACGTAATTATTGGTCCAGTACCAAAGCAGAACAAACAGGGCACAGGCCGCCACCGTCAGCAGAATAGCAAGGACATTCTCCTTGGCCATTTCAACGGAAACACCTTCTGGGCGGGCGAAGTAGGCCACCTGCTCCTTGAACCCGTTGTACACCATGATGGCCCCTAGAATAATCAAGGCAATGGAAACGGCCATGGGGAAAGAACCGGCACCGGGCGTACCATCCATGGACCCGCCGGGCAGCTTGCTGGCCATGCTCGCCCACCAAATGCCCAGTAAAATCCCTAAAAAGCCGATGATGCTCAGGGCATTAAGCGAGAACTTGCGTTCTGTCATTGCTGATCCCCCTCATGGGTGTGGTACACCCCTGCACGGTGTGCAGAGGTGTACCACGCCGCATTCTTAGTTACCTAACTCCTTGAAGAGCTCTTTGTAGAACTCATACTGCTGAACAGCAAACTCGGTGAACTCTTCACGATCGAGGTAGAAGGCGGAATAGCCGTTGGCCTTGGTTACCTCGTCAAAAAGCTGGGACTGGACGCCCTGCCTAAAGGCATCCTCGAGTACTGCCATGATCTCAGCAGGAATGCCCTTGGGAGCCGCAAAGCCGCCCCAAGCTGCCACGGTGATGTCGTAGCCCAGTTCCTTCATGGTGGGCACATCAGGATTGTACTGGCTGCGCTCGCTGCTGAACACGGCCAGGATGCGGAGCTCACCGCTCTCTACGCCGGAACGTACTTCCATTTCGCTTACGGGCACCATATCGATGTGCTTGCCGAGCAGGGCAGCCACTGCAGGAGCCGCGCCATCAAAGGGCACATGGTTGACTTCGATGCCAGCCGCCTTGGCGAAGCTGGCGCCAGCTACGTACCAGATGGAACCGGTACCGGAGTTGCCCACGCGCAGTTTGCCGGGGTTGGCTTTGCACCATTCAATCAGATCGTCCAGGGTCTCCCAACCGGAGTCGGCCCGCACAGTAATGGTAGCGGGAGCAATGTTGGAGGCGCAGATCAGGTCAAAGGAATGGGGATTGAGATCCTGGGCATAACCCAGTGCTTCCACCATAGCCAACTCTACAGGCACATAACCGATGGTGTAGCCGTCGGGCCTGCTCTCTTTCACGTAGGTCATGGCCACAGCACCGGCAGCACCAGGCCTGTTGGTGAAGAGAACGGGAACGCCCAGAACTTCGGATACGACAGAGCCAACGGTCCTTGCGGTCAGGTCAGACAGGCCGCCAGGTGCAGCTTGGATAATCAGGTTGATGGGCTTTGTGGGATAATTGGTCTGGGCCAACACTTGACCGCCCAACAGGGCAACAACGAGGGTAAGGGTTACAACAAACAGCAGTTTCTTCACTTCTAATCCTCCTTTTTCACCTTTGCTTCATAGTTTTTTCTAAGTTCTTGTACAAAGGCCAGCGTCTGCTGTCCTCCTGTACGAACTAGACCAAGGTCGTCGGCGCATCCGATGAGGTTAACTCCCCTGTCGATCCAATCGCGGATCGATGCTTCATCTGATGCGCAGAGGGAAACGCCAAAGGGCTTGTTGGCTTTGAGGCACTTTTCCGCCAGCAGATCGAAGTACTTCATCACCTTGGGGTGTCTGGTCTGCCCCAAAAGTCCCAGGGAAGCGGAGAGGTCATTGGGTCCAACCATGATCACATCCACGCCAGGGACGGCCATGATTTCCTCCAAATCTTCCACGCCCTGATAGTGCTCAATCTGCATAATGCGCAGGAAAGACTGGTTTACCTGGGCCAAATACTCTTCCGTATCCATGGTGCCGTAACGGTTGGCCCGCCTGGGACCGAAGCCCCTGATGCCTTCTGGCGGGTAAGTGCAGGCAGCCACTGCCTGACGAGCTTGTTCTGCGGTGTAGATCATGGGAAGGATAATCCCATCCGGCCCCATTTCCAAGATCGGTTTGATCAGGATTGGGTCGTTCCAGGCAACCCGGACAAAGGATGCGGTGCCGCCTGAATTGGCTGCAATAATGTTCTGCAGAATCTTCTCCCGATCGAAGGCGGAATGCTCGCCATCGATCCACACAAAGTCGTATCCCATCCAGCCGAAGGCTTCGGTAATCTCGTAGTGAGCAAAGAACACATGGGCACCGACAACTAGTTCACCGCTGCGCACTTTGCGCAGTATTTCTTGGGCCTTAAACACCTAAAACAGGTCCACCTCCTTTCCTTTCCTAGTACACCGCCAGCTCGTCGATCTTGGCCATAATTTCGGCAGCTTCTTGGGGATCTACCTTTTTCAAGGGAGCCCGTACATCGCCAACGGGCACGCCCCGATGGGCCAAGCCGTATTTGAACAAGGAGAGGTCTCCGCCGTTCCTGAGCAGCTTGGCGACGAGGGTAGCCTTCTTCTGGAGCTCCACTGCAGTCTCCACATCTTTGGCCGCGGCAGCCTCATAGAGCTTAACAAACAGTTCCGGGGCCACCTGGGCATTACCAGATACGGCACCGTCACAGCCCACAAGCACGCCTGGGGCGATGAGCAGGTCGTTGCCCAAAACCACAGAGAAGTTTTCCCGGCACTCGATGTATTCCATGGCCCGGATCAGATCGGGCATGCTGTTTTTGATGCCGATAATGTTGGGATACTTCTCCGCCAAGTACTGCACGGACTTGGGCAGCAGATCGTTTCCAGTGCAGCCGGGGATGTTGTACAGATACACGGGGTAATCTGCCGGGACCACGGCCAGGATCTCTTCGTAATACTGGATCAGGGCTTCTTGGGAGTAGCCGAAATAGAAGGGAGTTACCGCGGCAATGCCGTCCGCGCCAATCTCCACGGCATGCTTAGCCAGCTCCACAGCTTCCCCGGTGGTGGCTGCCCCCACGTGCACAAACACGGGGATTCTTCCCCCTGTCTGCTCCACCACGACCTTGGCGATGAGCTTTCTCTCTTCCGTGGTCAAGAGAACGGCTTCACCGGTGGTGCCGCAGGGATAAAGCCCGTGAACTCCCTTTTCGATGAGGAACTCACACAAGTTCTTTAACGCTTCGGTGTCCACATGGCCAGCCTCATCGAAGGGGGTAACAATGGGCACCACGATTCCTTTCAGACGCATCTTTCTTCCTCCTTAAGTAATTTTGGTTATGGAAATATGCTGCTGAGAGCTGAGCCGAAGCGGGTTTACAGCTGCTCCCTCCTGGGCTCCACCAGGGGAACCGGGGAGGTTTGGGGCAGCAGGTGTATGTAGCGCTTGAGGTTGGATACAGCCTGCATCACCTGCTCCGCATACTTCGGCCTCGCTTCCTCTCCAAAACGCAGTACCGGCCCGGATACACTCACCGCGGCCACGGGCAAACCTTGATCATTGACTAAAGCCACAGCCACACAGCCGATGTGGCGGTCGTGTTCTCCCCGGTCCACGGCGTAGCCCCGCTCCCGGGTAACCGCAAGTTCTGCCTTGAGCTCTTCCAGAGTGGTAATGGTATTGGGCGTAAATCTACGCAGACCCTTGACGGCCACAATCCTCTCCACATATTCATCGGGCATATAGGCGAGCATGGCTTTACCCACGCCCGTACAGTGCATGGGCCCGAGGCGGCCCACATCGGAGTGGCGCACTTGGTGCTGGATGGGGTAGACCGTCTCTAAATAGAGCACCTCCCCAT
>JAKOTU010000003.1 GCA_029776155.1 Bacillota bacterium
GCCATGGCCTTCACCGGCGGTGTGGTGTCGGTGCCCGTGTTCTGCGACTCGGGGTTTGTGATTCTCTCCCCGCTCAACCGCACCTTAGCCGCCCGCAGCAAACAGTCGCTTTCGGTTTTCGCCATCGCCTTGAGCATGGGCCTGTATTCCACCCATGTGTTTGTACCGCCAACACCGGGGCCCATTGCCGGGGCCGGCACCATTGGGGCGGATCTAGGCTCGGTGATCATCTGGGGTTTGATCGTTTCCATCCCCACGATTCTCGCCGGGTATTTTTTCGCCAAGCATTACGCTTCGAGGATCTACATTGATCCGGCGCAGGAAACCGAGGCTGAAAAGGTTGATGATCGGCAGTACCCTTCAGTCTTAAAATCCTTCGCGCCCATCGTGGTGCCTGTGCTGCTCATTGCCTTAAAGTCCTTCGCCGACTACCCCAGCAGACCCCTGGGCAGCGGGTCCCTCCAAGCGCTGCTAAGCTTTATTGGGAATCCCAATATCGCTCTGCTGATCGGAGTTTTTCTGGCCTTCCTTACGGTGCCGAAGATCACCAAGGAAGTACTGGGCGACTGGGTGGGGGTGGGCCTGGCCAGTGCCGGGACCATTATCCTGATCACCGGTGCGGGGGGCGCTTTAGGTCAGGTGATCCGGGACACGCCCATCGCCGCGTATATCTCCGATGTGTTAAGTGGCCTGCGCTTTGGTATCTTCGTGCCCTTCCTGCTCTCCGCGGCCTTGAAGACCGCTCAAGGGTCTTCCACCGTGGCCATTATCACCACCGCGGGGATTGTTGCTCCGCTGCTGAACGCTCTGGGTTTGGCTTCGGGGCTGGGACCAACCCTGGCAGTTCTGGCCATCGGCGCGGGCTCCATGACCGTCTCCCACGCCAACGACAGCTATTTCTGGGTTGTGGCCCAGTTTTCCGACATGGAGGTAAGCCAGGCCTACCGGCTCCAGACCTTAGCTTCCCTGGTCTGCGGCTTAGTGGGAATTGTGGTGATCAGTATTCTCTACTTCATCTTTGTCTAGCCCAAAGGAACACAAAAAGGCCGCTCCCCCAAGGGGCGGCCTTGACGCGCTAGGCCCTGCGTTTAGGGGGCCTGGGCCCGTAGTATTGGTAATACTGACATTCGATCCCACCGTTATACAGCTTGCGGCGCTTGG
>JAKOTU010000008.1 GCA_029776155.1 Bacillota bacterium
CAACTTCAGAAATGTGGACCAAACCGGTTTGTCCATTGGAAAGCTCCACGAAAGCCCCAAAACTGGTGATTCCCGTGACCTTTCCCTCGACAATGCTGCCGACATCAATTGACATACGTTAAAAAATTCCTCCTCTTGGATTTTGCCGCTGCAGGGCACTCGGCTAAGTGTCATTATATATTATTGGAATTTTTGTGTCAATAAAACTGTTTTCCTGGTCGAACGCGTAGGCAGCGGTTCCACCCAAGAATACTGCACTGCACAACCGGCACTAATCCTCCACCGGTTCCGACAGCCTGTACACGATCTCGCCCGGCTTGACCAGCCCCAGCTGCTCCCTGGCAATCTTTTCCACATTCTCCGGGGAAAGCCACTCTTCGATCTCCCGTTCCAGGTCTGCCTTGCGCATCTCCAGCACCGCGATGCGCTTGGTCAGGGACTCAATCTCCCGCCGCAGCTTGTAGTTGGCCACCGCGTTTCTGGCAAAGCCGAAGGCCACCCAGAGAACCAAAACCACAAGCATAACACGCCCGACGTTAATCCGAACCTTCCTGCGCTGCTTCACTTCACGGGCCATGCCGATTACCTCCTGGGTAATTCATTCACCCTCCCGTGGAGTTTTCCTGCCTGCTGGGCGTTTTCACTTCCTCCAGCGCAGGCGCGGGCGGATTTTCCAGAACCTTCCCGCCTTGGGACGAGTGCGAACCCTGTGGGAATAGTAAAAACGGGCCTCTTGATAGACCATGATGGGCAGAGAGCCCACCCAGACGGCGCAGGTAACCAGCAGGTTCAGCAGGCTGCGGACCAGATCTACCAGCCAGAGCAGGAAAGCGATCACCAGGCTGCTTAAGATCAAGCGGTAGAAGAAAAAGCCCAACGACAGGCCGATCACCACATAACCCCGCAGTTCACCCCAGTTGGCCAAGATTATGTATAAGACCAACACCGGTGTGACCAGCGCCCAAAAGAGCAAGTCGAGCAAAGGGGTGGAGATGGTTCCCGACCGCAGCAGCCCGCGGATCACGCGGAAGAGATCGAAGAACAGCCCCAAGTTCACCCCAGCTAAAAGGACTATACCGAAGGCGTAGAGCTGAGTGCCTAGGGGTTCCATGCCCGCACCTCCCCGCCGCTAGCGAAACAGCCTGGCCAAAAAACCCTTGCTCTTCTTGCTCAGGGAGTCTCCTAAATACTCCACGGACTGGATGTAGCCGTTCACTAGGAGGTTGCCCTTTTCCAGATTGAGCTCCTTGATGTGCAGGTCTTCCCCCTGCACAACCAACCCGCCGAGTTCCGTTTCCAAGACAATTTCCTGGTCATCAAAGCTCTCCACGTGGATTACTCCGTCCAAGGTGAGCCGTTCCCTTTCTGCCAGAACCAGCTGGTGGCGCACGTTACTCAGCCTTTTTTCTTCCACCTGCCTTACCTCCCAACACTGAAGCGCCAGCGCTCCATCTTCCTGCACCATTCTATGCGTGCGGGAGGCAAGATAGACTAATCGTAGATGCGCCTGATGGTCACGCCTTCAAAGAAGGTTTGGACAATCTCTTCCGGGCTCTTGCCCTCTTTGGCCAGCATGAAGGCATCCCACTGGCTGAGGCCTACGCCATGGCCGTAGCCTGTGCCGCCGATGCGCAGCGTTCCGTTTTCAAAGGCAAAGTCCTTCACCAGGGTAGATTTCATCTTCGTTGAATCCACAGCCAAGCGGAACTCGGGACCAGTGATCTCCTGCTCTCCCTGGGTGCCCCGCACCAGAATCTTGGTAATGCGCTCTGTGGGCCCGCGCTCAGTGATCTCCACTCCGGTAATGTCCCCCACGTTCACGCCTTTGGCAGCCAGGAGATTCTTCAGTTCGGCCGCGGTATACTCAACCTGCCAAGCCTTGACGTCTTCCGGCACGTATTCGTTCTCCGGCAGGCGCACACTCTTGGTAAAGGGCGGTTCTTCTTCCTGATAATCCAGCCCCTCTTTGGCCCGGGCGGTGATCCCTCCTGAGTAGGCGTGGAACCAGCCCCGTACATAGCGGTTGTCATAGGTCATGACCTGGCCCCTGGTCATCTCCACGGCCTTCCTGATTTCTGGAGTGATAGCCTGGGGGTTGTACGCCTGGGTCTCTTCGATGGAAGTGGACACGTCCGCACCGTATTTGTCCTTCACTCCCCCTTGGGAAACGAAGTCCATGGTGAAGCTGCGGGCAAAGATAGCCTGGGCGGCATAAGCCTCCACGGGCCAGTCGGGAAACATCTCGCCGGCCACCACACCCGCCAAATACTCTTCCAGCTTCATTTTTTTGATTTCTCCCGTCTCATTCACGTACACGGTGAGGGTGGGTTCTTCTTCCAGTTCCCGCACGATATTGCGATCATCGCTGGACCAGCTGATGAGCAGCACCACGCTGGCGATGGCCACCAGCACCAAACCCAGCACCACTGCCTGGTTTTTCCTTGCCATGGATGATCCCCCTTCGGTTTTCCCTTAGTTTCACCCAAAAAGGCTCCGAAATAGCCATGAAATGGGGGGTTAAAGTCGGGGATTGTGGGGAAAATATTACCACCACAGCAGGAAAACTCGAATAATCCTAGAAATAAGGGGTATATTTCCACCCTAAAGGAGGTCTACTTGTGAACAAAGCTGAGTTGATCGCCAGTGTTGCCGAAAAATCTGGCATGACCAAAAAGGCAGCAGGTGACGCAGTAGAGGCAGTATTTGCCGCCATCTCGGAAGCTTTGGCTAAGGAAGAAAAAGTTACAATCGTCGGCTTTGGTACTTTTGAAGTGCGGGCTCGTCAAGCACGCAAGGGCGTAAACCCCTCCACGGGCGAGGAGATTATGATTCCAGCCACGAAGGTACCCGCCTTCAAACCTGGCAAATCTCTCCGCGAAGCAGTTGCTCCCAAGTAAGCACGGTCAGCCCCTTAGGCGGGGATACCCCCTACTAGGGGGTTTTCTCTATTGTTGGGAAAGGAGTTTGTTCATGTCCTGGTCCGAACTTGTCAACATTGTAGCCAAACTGCGCTCCCCAGAGGGGTGCCCCTGGGATCGGGCGCAGACCCACACCAGCCTCAAGCGCTTTCTCCTCGAAGAAGCCTATGAGCTTTTGGAAGCCATCGACCAAGGGGATCCCCAAGCCATGAAGGACGAACTAGGCGATGTGCTGCTGCAGGTGCTGCTGCACGCCCAGATCGCAGCTGAGCAGGGACTGTTTTCCATTGATGATGTAATTGTCAACCTCAGCGAGAAACTGGTGCGCCGCCATCCCCATGTGTTCGGTGAAGTAGCAGCGGAGACCCCCGAAGAGGTGATGGTGAACTGGGATGCCATCAAGCGGCGGGAAAAAACAGGGGAGCAGCGCAGGTCCATCCTGGACGGGGTGCCCAAGGAGCTGCCAGCCCTCATGCGTGCGGAAAAGATCCAAAAGAAGGCAGCGAAAGTGGGCTTCGACTGGGATCACACCGCAGAAGTGGTGGAAAAGGTGAAGGAAGAGTTCCAGGAACTGGAGGAAGCGGCAGCCACGGGCCAGCAGCAGGAACTGGAAGAGGAACTGGGGGATCTGCTCTTTGCCATGGTCAACTTGGCCCGTTTTCTCCAAGTAGACCCAGAATTTGCCCTACAGAAGGCCACCGCCAAGTTCGTGGAACGCTTTCAGCTCTTGGAACGCTATGCTGAGGAGGAAAACCTGGATCTGCAGGAGTTGGACTTGGCTGGCCTGAACGATTTGTGGGATCGGGCCAAAGCTTACCTGCGCAGAAACCCCCATTCCTGAAGGCGCGCCCCCAAGGAACTACCAATGCCCGGGAGCAGGGCCACATCCCGCTTGGTTAAGCTTCCCCAGATCATGAGCAGGAGAAAATACACGGTAAGGCCGAAGATGAGGGAGGCCAATGTGGCCGCGGCTGCGGGCAGGAAGTAGGCCAGGGTATCCTGGAGCAGGTACATGAAGGCCCCGGTTCCCCCCGCAGCCACCGAGGGCAGCAGCACCGCGCGGCGCCAATCGAGCACCCTGCCCACGTGGCGAAGCACAGAGTAGAAGTTGAGCACGGCCACCAAGGCCCAGCTTAAGGTGGTGCTCCAGGCCGCCCCCATAACGCCAAAGCGCGGGCTGGCCACCAGCACATAGTTGAGGATGAACTTCAGCAAAACCCCCGCGCCCAAGTTGCGCACGGGTACGGTCATGGCTCCCAGCCCCTGCAGAATGCCAGTGGTGGCTTGAATAACCCCCAAGGTTATGGTGCCCACAGCCAAAATGCGCAGGGGGTCTCCCACCTCGCGGTAGCCGAAGAGCACATGGCCCAGGGGCCCAGCTAAAGCGTACAGCGCGGCGCAGGAGGGGATGCCGAAAATGAGGGCGATGCGCAGTGCTTCTTCGGCCCGGTAACGCACCAGCCGCTCCTGCCTTAAAGCCCAGGCTTCGGAGATGGCGGGTACCAGGCTTGTGGCCAGGGCCACGGTGACAATATTGGGAAACTGGGCCAAGGTTAGGGCCATGCCCAAATGCCCCAGACCTTCCCGCACAGCCTCGGGTCCCCAGCCCCCAGCCTGCAGGCGCGCCGGAATGAGCAGGCTGTCTGCGAGCTGCATCACCGGCCACAGAATCGTGGCCACAACGGCCGGGAACGCCAGGGTAAGCAGGCGCCTGGCCAGCTGGACCGTGCTTTCAGGCTGCACAGCCCGCCTTTCCTTCAGCTCCGCCAAAAGCTTCTGCCCCTTGGTAAGGTACGCCCCCAGCAGCACCAGCCACCCGGTTAGTTCGCCCACAATAAAGGCGGAGGCTACCCCCAGCACTGCAGCCTCCAACCCCCGGGGCCTAAGATACAGGCTGAGGAAAACGGTGGCGGCCACCCGCACCACCTGATCCAGCACCTGGGAGAGGGCCGTGGGTGACATATACTGGAAGCCCTGGAAAAAGCCCCGAAAGCCAGCGCTGAGGGCCAAAAAGAAGCAGGCGGGGCCTAAAGCCACCAGGGTAGGGGCAACTCCCGGATCCTTGGCCAAAACCACCGCCAACCAGGGAGCGCCCAGGCTCAAACCCAGCCCCACGAGACCTCCCGTGAGCAGCACCAAAAAAAGGCCCGTGGAAAACACGCGCCGAACCTCCTGGGCCGAGCCCAGGGCTGCTTTTTCCGCGATGAGTTTGGCCACAGCCACGGGTATGCCGCCAATGGCCACCACCGCTGCGAAATAATGGATGGGTTTGGCCAGCTGATACAGCCCCATGCCCTGATCAGAGATGAGCCGGGGCAGCACGATCATATACACCAATCCGATGAGCCTATTTACCGCGCTGGCCAGGGCGAGCACGGCGGCGCCACGCAAAAAAGACTCCTTGGTCATAAGCCTTCTTCCCTTCCAACTCATGCTTACGCCAGGGAAGGGCGGCTTATGAGGAGTCTTCCCCCAACTTTACTGTTCCATCTGTTTAGCTAGAAAGCCGGCAGCAGTCTCACACAGTTTGAGTTCGAGTTCGCCCATCTGGCGGTTCGCTTCGTTAGTACCAAGGATAACTGCCCCAATAGGATCGCCTTCGGCAATAATGGGCGCGATGACCTGCATGGCAAAATCCCAAGCCTCATCCTCAGGGTGCTCTCCCTTCTTAATGGTCATGCTGCGCCTGGACTCCATGGCCCGTTCCACCACTGCCACCACAGGGCGGTCGATCCACTGCTTTTTTGGGCCCCCCGCAACGGCCACTACCGCATCCCGATCCGTAATAATGGCCACATGGCCCGTTGTTTCATAGAGGGAGTCGGAATACTCCTGAGCGAAATCCCCCAGTTCGCCAATGGGAGAATATTTCTTGAGGATGACCTCGCCGTCTCTATCTACAAAGATCTCTAAAGGATCTCCTTCCCGGATGCGCAGAGTTCGCCTGATTTCTTTGGGGATGACTACGCGACCCAGATCGTCGATGCGTCGTACTATGCCAGTTGCCTTCACTGTCACACCCCTTTTCCCTGATTAGCTTAGGGTTAGTATAAACGCAGGTTACCACTTTTATTCATTGGCCATCTCCGCCAGCACCTGCTGCAGGAGGTCCAAGGCCTGGTCATCGGCCTTCAGCTTTTCCACTAGGAGCTGCCCGCCGCGGGCGGCCCGGTAGGAAATCTTTCCGGGGTGTTTCTGGTACAGTGCCGCGTATTTGTTTACATCAATGCCCTTCCCTTCGGCAAAGCGCAGTTCGAACTTGTTCCGGCGCGCCGTGATGCTCTCTACCCCTGCTTTGCGGGCCAGGATCTTCACCCGCACGCTCTGGAGCAAGTTGCGGGCCGCATCAGGCAGATCGCCAAAACGGTCTTGGATCTCCTCTTCCAAATCGTCGCACTGCTCCAACGAAGAAAGGTTGGCGATCCTCTGATACAACTCCACCTTCTGCCCAGGATCGGGCACATACTCGCTGGCCAAATAGGCGTCCACCTTCAGATCCAGGAAGGGATCGGGCAGCTCCTCCTTGGCCTCCCCCTTCAGTTCTTGGATGGCTTCTTCCAAAAGCCGGCAGTAGAGCTCAAAGCCCACCGAGGCGATAAAGCCGTGCTGTTCAGGCCCCAGGAGATTACCCGCGCCCCGGATTTCCAGATCCCGCATGGCAATGCGGATCCCAGAGCCCAGTTCAGTGAACTCCCTAATGGCCGCCAGGCGCTTTTCCGCATCTTCCGAGAGCACCTTATCCTTGCGGTGGGTAAAGTAGGCGTAGGCCACCCGGTTAGTGCGGCCCACCCGGCCCCGGAGCTGGTAGAGCTGGGCCAGGCCCAGGTGATCCGCTTCATCCACGATCAGCGTGTTCACATTGCCGATATCCATACCCGTTTCAATAATGGTGGTGCAGAGCAAAATATCGTATTCCCCATTGTAAAAGTCCAGCATCACCCGCTCCAAAGCGGCCTCGTCCATCTGGCCGTGGGCGATGGCAATCCTGGCCTCGGGCACCAGTTTCTGCAGTTCGGAGTAGACATACTCAATGGACTGGACCCGGTTGTGGACGAAATAGACCTGGCCCTGCCTGGCCAGCTCCCTGAGAATGGCCTGGCGGATCAGCTGCTCATCATACTCCACCACATAGGTGCGTACCGGGTAGCGATCCTCAGGGGGTGTTTCGATCACGCTCATGTCCCGCACTCCCACCATGGCCATGTGCAGAGTACGGGGAATGGGCGTGGCGGACAGGGTGAGCACATCCACGTTTCTGGTAATCTCCTTCAGCCGCTCCTTTTGGGCCACTCCAAAGCGCTGTTCTTCATCGACGATCACTAGGCCCAGATCTTTGAAGACCACATCCTTAGAGAGCAGGCGATGGGTGCCGATGAGCACATCCACCGTGCCGGCCTTAACCCCCTTCAGCACCTTGTTGATCTCTTTTTGGGTCTGGAAGCGGCTTACCACCCCCACATTCACGGGAAATCCTTCAAACCGATCTTCAAAGGTGCGTTGGTGCTGCTGGGCCAAGATGGTGGTGGGCACCAAAACAGCCACCTGCTTGCCGCCCATCACCGCTTTGAAGGCAGCGCGGATGGCCACCTCCGTCTTGCCGTAACCCACATCGCCGCAGAGCAGGCGGTCCATGGGCCGGGGCCTTTCCATATCCCGCTTCACCGCTTCAATGGCCTGGAGCTGATCAGGGGTCTCTTGATAGGGGAAGGAGTTTTCCAGTTCCCGCTGCCAGGGGGTATCTGGCGGAAAGGCAAAGCCGGGAGCCGCTTCCCTTTCTGCATACAGTTTGAGCAGGCCTTCCGCCATTTCCTGCACCGATTCTTTGGCCCGCTTCTTCACCCGGTTCCATTCATTGCCGCCCAGCTTGGACAGGCGCGGCGCGCCTTCATCCAAACCCACATAGCGTTGGAGCAGGTGGATCTGGTCCACCGGGACATACAGCCGATCCTGGCCCGCGTAGCGGATGAGCAGGTAGTCTTTGCGGCGGTTATCTACTTCCAGCTGCTCAATGCC
Organism: Bacillota bacterium; assembly: GCA_029776155.1. Lineage (GTDB taxonomy): Bacteria > Bacillota > Limnochordia > Darwinibacteriales > Darwinibacteriaceae > DTU010. Next base: position 7,932 of record JAKOTU010000008.1, read on the forward strand.
CATGTACTGGCCGATCCCGTGGTTGATGTGGACCACATAGTCCCCTTCCCGCAGCTCGTGGGGGGCGATGCGCAGGCCTTCCTGCACCTTGGGCGCGCGGGCCTTTTTGCGGGGACGCCCATACAGCTCCAGCTCCGTGAGGACACTGAGCTTAAAGGCAGGGTACTCAAAACCCGTTTCCAAGGTGCCGGTGGTGATCACACAGTTGCCCACCTGCAGCTCCTTACCGAGCTCATCCACATAGACCGCGGGCACCTCATCTTCCCTGAGCAGCTCCAAAATGCGCTGGCCCCGCTCCTTGGAAGAAACGAGGATCAGGATGCGGTAGTGATCTCTGCGCAGCTGCTTCACCCTGCGCAGCATGCGTTCAATTTTGCCGCCGAAATGCTCGGGCATGCGCAGCCCCAAAGCGGTGGCGGAAAGGGTTTCCATGCCGCTGACGCGCTTGCCCAAGACCGAGAGATAAACCGGCCTATATTGCTGAAACTTGACCCACAGGGAGTTCCAGTCCCAGTACAGATCAGCCAGGTTGCTGAGGATCCGCCCCCTTTTCAGGAGCTGGCTGAAGTGCTCCCCAATTTCCATGGAGGCCTGCACCGCGGCCTCTTTGAGGCGCACCGGTTCATCAAGCACCAGCAGGGTATCCTGGGGCAGGTACTCCAAAAGGGAGACCACCTCCCCAAAGAACACTTTGTACTGGTCCATGCCGGGGAAGTAGCGCTGCTGCTCAAAGGCCTCAAGGTGGCGGGCGGTCCGCTCCAAAAGCTCGTCGGCCTCTTCGGTGAGCTTAAGGCGGTGCAGGCGCTCGCTCTGCCGCTGCGCCGCCTCCCAAATGGCTTCCTTGATCCGCTCCAGCTGCTGGAGGTCGTATAATGTCTCCCGGGCCGGTTTGATCACCACTTCTTGGAGGTTTTCCAGGGATCTCTGGCTGACACGATCGAAACTGCGCAGGGAATCCACCTCATCCCCAAACAGCTCAATGCGCACAGGGTAGGGTAAATTGAAGGGGGCGATATCCAAAATGCCGCCGCGGATACTGAACTGACCGTAGTTTTCCACCGTTGGGACCCGTTCATAGCCCAGGTTGACCAACTGCTCCGCGGCTCCGTCTAAATCCAGGCGGGAACCCCATTTGAGTGATAATTCTGAATTCCGCATGCGGTCCGGAGCCACGAGCCCCTCCAAAAGTGCAGCTATTGATGTTAGAATGATGGTTCCTGGCTTATGCCCTTCCTGCAGTACCGTCAGTCTGCTGGCCCTCAGGTCCAGAGCAGTGAGGGCTTCCTCGTGGGGCATCAGTTCATTGGCTTCCCAGAGCAGGATCCTGCTTCCGGGAAGTAAGGTGTACAGGTCTTGAGCGAGTGTTTCCGCCTGGTTTTGGCTCCCTGTCACCACCAGCATCACCCGCTGCGGGTCATGGATGGTGCTCAGGAACAGGGAGCGCTGGCTGCCGGAAAGCCCGGTAATAATCTGCCCTCTGCTTCGCCCAGACCGGATGCTTTGACCAACGAGGCTTAGCTCTCTGCTCTGGCGCACAAGTTCCACTAGGCTCTGGAGCGACAATATGCTACCCCCTCTTCGATCCTGTCTCGCTGCTCTGCCTCCGGTTGTAAAGGTTCATGGCCGCCAAAACGCCTTCTTTCAACCACACTTCCACGGCCTCGGCCGCCTGGCGGCAGGCCCCTTGGAGAATCTTAGTTTCCTCTCCCTGGATTACCTGCAATACGTAATCCGCGGTCTCCATCTGCTCTGGAGGAGCGCCTATACCAATGCGTACCCGGGGAAAGGCGCTGGACTGCAGATGATCAATGATGTTGGCCACACCCCTGTGGCCTCCTGAGCTGCCTGCGGCCCTGACCCGGAGCATGCCTGGGGCCAGGGCTAGATCGTCATAGATGACCAGCAGATCAGCCAAGTCCAGCTGGTAAAACCGCACCAGATCCGCTACTGCTTCACCGCTGCGGTTCATAAAGGTCTGGGGTTTGACCAGCATTACCTGCTGGCTGAAAAAAAGGCCTTCACCCACTTTGGCCCCAAACTTGTGCTTGGTCAGGGGGATGCCCCACCGTTCACTCAACATATCAACAACCCAAAAGCCCATGTTGTGCCTGGTTTGGGCATAGCGCAGCCCGGGGTTGCCTAAGCCGACTATGGCCTTCACTTCTGTACCCCCTACTTCAGGTTCAAAGGATCACAAGAAACGCACAGTGGCGGAACACACTGTGCGCTCTGGTGTTTTCAGCTCGAGATTATGCTTCTGCTCCGCCGTCTTCGGACGCTTCGGCAGCTTCAGCAGCTTCATCGGCCTCTTCAGCCTCTTCCTCCGCCGGTCCCTGCGGCAGCACAACCTTGGCCACCAATTCTTCTGGATCAGCCAGGGCTTCCACCCCTTCGGGCAGCTGGAGCTGGCCCACGGTGAGGCCCTGATCCAGTTCTAAGCCGCTCACGTCCACTTCGATGACACTAGGGATATCGCTGGGCAGACAGAGTACAGGAAGCTCCCACACATGCTGCTCCACTACGCCGCCATCGCTGGGACGCCCATCTTCGCCAACAAGCCGAAGCGGTACAGTAACCTCCAGTTTCTTGGTGAGGTCTACTTCGTAGAAGTCCACATGCAGGAGGTGGCCTTTCACCGGATGGCGGTGCACATCCTTGACGATCACCGTCTTTTTGCCTGCTCCCAAGGTCAGGTCCACCAGGTTGACAGGCCCTGAAAGCATCCGCTCCACATCCCGGGCATCGGCCTGGATGTGGGTGGCCTCCTGACCAGAACCATACACTACCGCGGGTATTCTGCCCTCAGCGCGGAGTTTCTTGTTGGAACTCTTGCCGGTCAGCGTCCTTTCCTCCACGGTTAGTTGGTAATTTGTCATTTTTCTGCTGCCTCCTTTACACCGCTTAATCATATCATTCTTAGCGGCTCTATTCAAACAGCTTGCTCACAGGCCTCTCTTCGAAGATGCGGCGGATCGCCTCCGCGAACAGGGGAGCTACAGAAAGCACAGTGAGTTTGGGAATCTTCTTCTCCGGCGGCAGGTGGATGCTGTCCGTAACCACGATTTCCTTGATGGGGCTGTCCTGCAGGATTTCCGGTGCCGGGTGGGAGAACACAGCGTGGGTACAGCAGGCGTACACTTCCACTGCTCCCTTTTCGATCAGAGCTTTTGCCGCATTTACTATAGTTCCCCCGGTATCAATCATGTCATCCAAGAGAATGGCGGTTTTGCCGGCAACTTCACCGATAATGTTCATCACTTCCGCTTGATTGGGCCTGGGCCTGCGTTTGTCCACAATAGCAATCTGGCAGTTCAAACGATCCGCCAGCTCCCGGGCCCGCACTACTCCGCCCACATCGGGTGAGACCACAATCACATTCTGCAGCTGTTTGCGCAGCAGATATTCAGTGATAATGGGGATGCCCTTGAGGTTATCCACCGGAATGTCGAAGAAGCCTTGAATCTGCCCCGCGTGCAGGTCGAGGGTGACCACCCGATCGGCGCCAGCTGCGGTGATCAAGTTGGCCAGCAGTTTGGCGGTAATGGGATCCCGGGGTTGGGTCTTCCGGTCCTGCCTGGCGTAGGCGTAATAGGGGATCACCGCGCAGATCTCCCTCGCCGACGCCCGCCGCATGGCGTCAATCATGATCAGCAGCTCCATGATGTACTCCGCGGAAGGATAGTTCAAGGGCTGAACGATAAATACCTCTACCCCCCGCACCGTCTCCACATTTCTGACCCGGATCTCCCCGTCTTGGAAGCGGAGCAATTCTGCCTGGCCCAGCTCGATACCTAGGCAGCGGCAGATATCCCTGGCCAATTCCGGATTGGAATTGCCAGAAAACACCTTAAACCTTTTACCATGTTCCGTCACTTTACAGCCCCCCAAAGGATTTTACTTGCTTAGAAATGAAAACGGCCGGATGCGCTCACCTGCACCAACAGTCCTGTCCACAACCACCGCATACTCAAGCACAGCCCCGCTCTGCACTTCGGCCCCGGACAAGCGGCAGTTGGGGCCGATCACACAGTTGGCCCCGATTTTGCTGCCCCTTTGGATCAAGCACCCAGGATAGATTATCGTATCTTGTCCGATTTCACAATCCCATTCAATCCAAGTTGACTGGGGATCAACAATGGTCACTCCCCGCTCCTGCCAGAAGCGGCAGATACGCTCCCTTAAGATGGCTTCCGCTTGGGATAGCTGAATGCGGTCATTGATCCCCATGCTTTCGGAAGGATCTTTAAGCATAAAGCCTGCTACCCGATGACCATCGGCAATCATCAGCGGCAGCACATCAGGTAGGTAGTATTCAGCCTGCACATTGTCTGAGGTGATCTGGGTGAGATATTGGAAGAGCAGCCTGCTTTGGAACATATACGTTCCAGTGTTGATTTCCTGAATCAGGCGCTGTTCAGGAGTGGCATCCTTGTGTTCCACCACACCTTGCACCTGGTTTTGCTCATCCCGCAGAATCCGTCCGTAGCCCGTGGGATCGGCAAACCGGGCGGTGACAATGGTGGCGGCGGCCTGCTGCTGCTTATGGTAAGCGAGGAGTTCTTGGAAGGTTTCGCTCCGAAAGAGGGGGGTATCTCCGTAAGTGACCAAGACAGGCCCATCGAAGGTACTCAAAACCTCCCGGCATTGATCCACCGCGTGACCGGTGCCTAATTGCTCCTTCTGCTCAACAATTGTAACTCCTTCCAGCACCGCCCGCACTTTTTCTCCCTGGTACCCAACTACCACTATAATCTCTTCAAACTGGGCCAGGCGCACGTTGCGCACCGCATGATTCACCATTTCCAAGCCCGCTAGGGGATGGAGGACTTTGGCCAAATTAGACTTCATGCGCGAGCCCTGTCCCGCGGCTAGGATAATTGCCGCCGTCTGTGCCATGGTAAACCTCCAGTTCACTGTGATTTCAGGAAAAAACCCCGCCGGTGGGACGAGGTAATCCCCAAAGATTAGGCTTCTTTGCCCTGGATGGGGGCAAGGGCTTTCCTTACGAGTTCTAAATCGCTGGGCTTATCCACATCGGTGCCCAGTTCGGGGTAAGGCGTGATAATGAACACTCCCTTATAGCCCAGGATGGAACTGGCCCTTTTCTCCAGCTCTCCCATGGACAGCCGCTTGGCCAGGAACTTGAGGATAAACACCAGGCCCAGCATGCGCACGAGTTTCCACGGCTTTTTGCGCTGGGAAAAGACATCATCCATCACCCAGCGGGAGTTGATCAGCGCCTGGGGGCTGACCAACAGCACATTTCCGCCAGTAAAGCAGCCTTCCTTGAGGGTAAAGTAGGTGCGCTGCGATTCGGGGTACATCTGCTCGGTGGCCTCTCTGGAGATCAAGGGGTAATACACATCTCCCGGCAGCTCAGCACAGCGCTCCACAAAATCGTCCAAGGCCTCGGCGTGCACCATGGGAATATCGCTGGTGATCAACAGTATCTTCCGCTTCTTCTCCAGCTGATCCAGGGCCAAAAAGATGTTCTCTGGGAGGCTGCTGCCGCTGCGCACAAAGGTAACGCCTGGCGGCAGGGCATCTTTAATCTCCACAGGACCCACCACGACTATCTTGTCCACATGTTCAGCGTTCTGCACCGCCTCAACCACATAGCTCACCATAGGTTTGCCGTGGATGGCAATAGCGGCTTCCCATTTTGCCGGATCCACTTCCTGCAGCTGACCGTTATTTGGAGCTCCCGCCAACACTACGGCATCCACTTTCATCACACTTGGTCGCCTCCGTCGATTTCCTCCACACCCACGCCCGTCAACTCTACTACAAAAATCTGCGCCTGGCCGGCATAGCGCTCCTGGAAGCTGCGGGCCTGGCCCGCCGTGCTGAACAGCCCCAATACAGTAGGCCCGCTTCCGCTCATGAGCGCTCCGCGGGCACCATACTCAAGCAGCCGCTGCTTCCAGAGGGAAACTTCCGGCACCAGTACCTCGGTCACCGTCTCTAGGGCATTCCCCAAGGCCTGGGCCGCCTCGGCAAGGCCCCTTCCTTCCCGCAGCAGCTGAGCTAACCACGGGGTGTAGGAGGTTCCATGTGCGTTGGAGTCCAGCCGGGCGTAAACCTCTGCGGTGAGCACCTTCGCCCTAGGTTTCACAAGCACCAAGGTGCACGTAGGAAACGGGTCCACGGGTGTGACCTTTTCGCCGATGCCCTCCACCAGGCAGGTTCCACCCTGGAGGCAGAAGGGAACGTCGGCGCCCACATTCAAGCTCAGCTCCTGCAGCTGAGCCAAATCCAAGCCTGCCTTGAACAACCTGTTCAGACCATAAAGCACCGCTGCCGCATCGGCACTGGCCCCACCCAGACCTGCGGCCAGGGGTATCTGTTTGGCAATGTGAATTTCGACACCGCCTTCCAGCTTGGTAAAACTCCGAAAGGCGGTGCAGGCACGCCAGCAGGTATTAGCCTGATCCAGGGGCAGCCCAGGATCGTCACTGCGGATCACAATGCCCTGGGGCCTTTTCCTTAAAGTGATGGTATCGGCCAGGGACACAGACTGCATGATGCTCCTGAGCAGATGATAACCATCGGGGCGCCGCCCCAGTACATCTAAACTGAGATTGACTTTCGCGTAGGCCCGCAGGGATATTTGGTCCATGATCTGCCTCCTGTCCCTAGCTTTATTTCCGCACTGAGGGGAAAATTCCTCCTGTCCTCAGCGGGACAATAACAGCCAGGCACCTCCGGCCATGAGCAGGATGCCCAGCCCCTTCCAGATACTGAAGGGGACCTGCTCTACTCCAAACCAGCCGAAGTAATCCACCACCGCCGCGGTGATCACCTGCCCCAAGATGATCGCGGTGGTGGCGGAAGCAACCCCCGCCTGGGCAATGGCCGCCACCACTAAATAGACAATGGCTACGCCCAACAGCCCGCCCAAATAGGTGTACCAGGGCGCTTCCCGGAAGTTGAGCAGGCTGCCCCGGCCCAGGCCCATAACCAACAGCAGAAGGCCAGTAATGGAACCTACCACCTGGACGATAAAGGTGGCTTCTAAAACGCCCACAACCTTACCCAAGGCCGAATTTAAAGAGCCCTGCAGGGCCATGAGTAACCCTGAAAGGGCCGCCATCAGCAGTGCCAGCACCCCAATCCCCCTTACACCAAGTTTAGGGGTAGTATGCCCGGCAAAAGAAAAATGGACCCCAGAGAGGTCCATTCCTGCATTCTGCTTAGGATCTGGGAATATACACGCAGTCGCCCGGTTTTACCTCGGCTTCCTCCTGCAGACTGGGATTGGCTGCCCGGATAGCTTCTTCTGTGGTGTGATAGCGCCGGGCCAGTTTCCACACCGTATCGCCGCATTGGGCGAAGACAAAGGTGAGTGTGGGCGGATCGGCCGGGGCGGGCTCCACATCCACCGCCTCCACCACCGCCTCCACTTCCAGGTACTCCACAATATCTACTGTGTAGAGCAGTGTGACTGCGGCCTCCAGCGTCTCCCGGTTGATCAAATCGGGTCGGGCCGCAACCACCTCCAGCCCAATCCTGGGCTGCATCCCCAGCTCCAAACCTGGCACCGCCAGGGTTTGGGTGAAGGGCAGAGCTTCGGGGACGTAGGCCCGGAACAAAGGCTTCACATCTTCTTCAGAATGGGCCAGGTAGTAGAGTTCCGCATCTAAGACGCCCTGAATGGTCAGCTTATCCTCTTCCACTTCGTAGTCTGTGACGTGGGCCGTGGCCCGCAGTTTCAAGATCTCCCGCATGGGCGGCAGATCCTCTGTCAGTTCAATTAGGCCCCTGACCACGGCCTGCTGCTCCTTGTGGCCCACGAAGCTGTCGGCAGCAATGATCTCTTTGCGCACCTCAATCAGGCCGCCCGGCGCTGAAAGCTCCGTCAGCACTTGCACGTGCTGGGGTTTTTCCGCGAGCAGGGCACCGGTCACGCCCAGTTCCACCCGCACGCTGCGCCCGTCATTTACCACGAATCCTTCCCCGCGTACTTCCAGCTGCGGGCGCAGGGTCATACCTGGCCCCAGTCCCTCCTGGGCAAAACTCCACTCAAAGTTGAGCACCTGACTGAACTCCCGCAGCTTAACCGTGTAGTTTTCCGTTTCGTAGAGCAGTGTCAAGGTGACCCAGCCCTTGACTTCCGCCTCCCCTTCTTGGACAACGGGCTCTTCCAACTTGATCTGGGCCTCCAGATCTAAAATGGAACGCACCAGATCATCTTCATCGACTGCGAACTCCAACATCCCTGTAAGCTGTTTGGTTACCGGCAGCTTCACAGGCGGCGCTACAGGTTGGAGCACTACTCCATCGCTGGCCAGTTTCACCGGTCGGGCTAGATTGGCACCGCTGATCACGGTGAACTCCTGCAGCTGCTCCACCGCTGCCGTCACAGCTAGAATCAGATCCACGTCCACTGCATACTGGCCCGCGGCCAGCTCCCATTCGCAGGCCAGCACGGCCAGGTCTACCCTGGTCTCCGCGGAGGGCTCCGCTCCCATCACTTCCACGTGGGCGTCAAAGGGGAGGGCACCAGGCCATTCCACCCGCTGCAGTCCCGCCGGCTCATCTTCCAGCGTCTCAGGCACGTAGACCATGGTCAGATCCACTGCTCCCTGCACATAGATCCGGTCCTGGTCCATGGAGCAGGAGTGCAGGGCAGGCCGGCCCTTCACCCACACTATTCTGCCGATGGGAGCCGCCGAGCTGGGCAGGTCCACCTTACCTTGGAGGACTGTCTGCAGCGTGTTTTCCCCTACGCGGTTTACCGCCACAATGCGGCTTTCTTTTACACTCAGGCTCATCTCTCTCCCCCTTTTTGGCCATAAACTACCGGCAAGGAGCTCTCCCCGCCAACTTTCCTTAATATCTATGAGCACAGCCCGCAAAACATGTCTATTCCTGAGAAATATTCAAGGCGGCGGTGCGGAAGTGGGAGCGCAGAACCTCCCAGATCCTGGAGTCTTCCAGCCCCAGCCCATCGAGGATGATCCCCGCCAGGTTCAAACGGTTAATCAGCGTACAGATTTCAGCCAGCACCCCCAGCTGGGGCAGGTGAATCTCATGGCGCGCCCCTCGGCTGTGATAGCTGTAAAAGGGCTCACCCCCCTCTCCCGTCTTAAGCCGGGCCCCCCGGCGCAGAGCCCTCGCCCGGGCGGCTTGATAGGAAAGCTCGCTCGGGCGCGGGCTTTCCCCTCCCAGTTCCCATTCCACGGCATACACGGGAACATCCAGCAGGATCTTCCAGGAATGGACTTCCTGGCGCACAGAACGCAGCAGCTCCCGCACGGGGTCAATGGCCAAGATAGGGCCTGGTTGAGCTGGTCTAGGTAGGCGCAGCACTACCCGATCGACTAAGTCGTTTACTTGGGAGTAATCCACCCCGCCCCAAATCCGCCAAGGGGGCACTCCAGGACCCAATTCTACCCAGAGCATTTTTCCCGGATCCAGGGCCCTGCGCAGGCGGCTGAGGAGTTTTATGTAGCGCACCCCATCCAGTTGGGCTACCTCGCTCCAAGGCAGAAAAAGCCCGCAGCTGCCCCGGGCCTGTTCCACTGCCCCTAGAAACAGCTTGGCCGCTGCCTTCCTCCTCCTGGGGGTCTTCAAGGCGCTGTGGATGCGCACCACATCCCAGGCAAACTCCTTGGGCCTGAGCAGGCAGGGGACTTCTGCCGGAGCAGAGGAGACTGCGCTGACAATAACGCCGGTAAGGGTGGGCGCCCCCTGCTCCAGCGTCCCCTCGCCCCGGCAGATGCCCCACACCTCCCGATCAAAAAAGACCAGGCGCTGGCCTGGGTAGAGACTGCCGCGGCCCCCACTGCGGCCAAAGGCTTCCGGGCCGACGCCATAGCAGGACGCGATCTCCTCCAGCTTCTCCTGGGGCTGCACCACATGCACCCGCCTGCGGATGGGAAGCTCCTCTTTCAGAGCTAAAGCAAAAAAACGCCTGCCGGCAATACCATCGGCCGCCAAGCCGTGCTCGCGCTGGAATTGCTGCACCGCGTCCTTCGTCAAATATCCGTAGTGGTCCTCATCGCCCAGGTCATAGCCCTGGAGGCGCAGAAAGGCATGGAGTTCCCTGACATCGGGGCCCCGATCCCCAAAACGCAGAGTCCTGGATCCTAAGCGCCGCTTCAGCCTCCACACTGCCGCCACCCCCCTACATTTCTATGCTGGGGGAAAAGAAAAAAGCACCGCTTGGGGTGCCTTACGGAAGCTCTGTCTATTCATTGGCGGCTGGGCTTTCTCCGATAATCCAGTCGTCCACAGTTACTTCCACCGTCTTGGTGAGCACATCGGCGTAGGTGTAGGATAGACGGTCCAGGGAATGGGATGCATCGAGCTTAACCACGAAAACCTTGGGATAAGTGCTTTCAATAATCCCCTCTGCCTCCACGATCTTCTTTCTGCCTCGGTTGGCCCGCAGCTTAACCCGTTTGCCCACACAGGATTCGAGATCCAGCTTGATGCGCTGGATACTGTTCACGTCCCCAGCCACCTCGGTCACCGCCTTCTCGCATTTTGTCGAAACAATTCTACCACAATCGGAGGCGGTTGTCAAATAAACAGATATTGTACCAAGGGGGCGCGCGTGTGTCAAGGGGAGAACGTTATTTCGTATAACGATCCGCCACCGCCGATGCGCCATAGGAGTCGGGTTTGATTCTGCACAGAAAGCCAGAACCGTTCACCATGCCCACCACTTCCTTCACCAAGCTCTTGGTGGCTCCGTTGGTCCCCACGTCCAAGTGGATTTCCATGTCGATTTCGTGGCCCGACTCCGCGAGTCTCTCCGCCAAGCGGGAAGCCAAGCTCAGACTCAAGGAAGCTTCAAAGAAGATTCTCTGCCGCAGGGAGCGCACGTGTTCCTCGTAGCTGCGGGTATAGTAAAAACGCGCCCCTTTGCCCTTACGGTGCACAATGAGCGCGGTGACAAAGCACGTGCCGTCCTTGATCTGGGAATCGGTCCCCACAATCAGCCTGTAGCTGTCCTCGGGGCTGGCCGCGGCAAAGGCCATCACATCTTCAAATACCTGTTCAAAGGTGAGCCTTCCTTTGGTGGGACTGATGAACTCCATCTACTCACACTCCCTTCAGCAACTCTTCCGTAAGCTGGCTGTACTCCTCCAAACTGAGGCGCTCCCCCCGGACACCAGGTTCCAACCCGCAGCGGGCCAAAGCCCCATCGAGCTGCTCGAGGCCCAAACCCCATTCCACGGTTAAAGCCTTCAGGGCATTGCGCAAGGTCTTGCGCCGCTGCTGAAAGGCGGCCCTGATTACCTGGAACAACTCCTTGCGGGGTGCACTCACCTTGGGGGGCCTGGGCAGCAGGCGCACCACCGCCGAATCCACCTTGGGGGCAGGCAGAAACACGGTTCTAGGTACCTTCATTACCAGGGAGCCCTCTGCGTAGTACTGCACCGCAAGGGACAGCACCCCATAATCCTTGCTCCCGGGGGCAGCGAGCATGCGCTCGGCCACTTCCTTTTGCACCATGACCACGATGGAGGTAAAGGGTAGACCGCTTTCCAAGGCCTTCATGATCAGGGGGCTGGTGATGTAGTAGGGCAGGTTGGCCACCAGGCTCAGGGGCTGGCCGCGCCAGCCCATGTCCTCCAAAAGCTCCCGCCAGTCCATCTCCAGGGCATCCCCCTCCACGATGGCAATGCGGGGATGGGCTAGGACTTCCCGGAGGACAGCCGCCAATTCCCTATCGATCTCCACTGCCACAACCTGAGCCGCCCGTTCCGCCAAAGGACCTGTGAGGGCGCCTAGGCCAGGGCCGATTTCCAGCACCCAGCTTTCCCCATCAAGGGCAGCATTCTCCAAAATACGCCCCACTATGTTCCTATCCACCAGGAAGTTTTGGCCCAGGCCCTTTTTGGCAGCAAGGCCCCGCTCTTTCATCATACGCGCCACATAAGATGGACTTGTCACTTGCTCCACCATTTCACCTCTAACCGATGAGATCGCTCAAGCCCCTGCTCACCCGGCGCAGCTCCCGCTCAAAGCTGTCCTTATCCAGCTCATCCAGGCGATCCAGAAGATCGCAGATGCCCAGATACTCCTCCTCACTGAGCTCGCCCAGTTCCATGAGGCGGCGGCAGGTATCGATGAACAGCACCTTGGTCTTATCCAGCTCCCTATCTAAGGGCATGGTTTACCTCCTGCCTTTTAGTTTCTTCAATAAACCGGGTGTATTCCTTGATGAATCTCAATTGTACCACACCGGTGGCTCCCTTGCGCTGCTTGGCAAAGATTACCTCGGCCAGGCCCTCGGTACCCTTTTCCCGGGCCAGCTCTGGATAGTAGTAGTCGTCCCGGTAAAGGAACATGACCACATCGGCAAACTCCTCAATATTGCCCGAATCACGCAAATCGCTCATCATGGGGCGCTTGTTCTCCCTGCTTTCCACACCCCGGTTGAGCTGGGAGCAGAGAATGAGGGGCACATCCAGTTCACCCGCGAGATCCCTCAGCTCCCGCACCATTTCGCCCACGATCAGGGCCCAGCTGCGGTTGGTGTTGCCGGGGGGTTTGATCAACTGCAGGTAGTCAATGGCAATCAGGCCCAAGGCCGGGTTCTCCGCCTTAAACCGCCGAGCTTTGGCCCTGATTTCTGCCACGGTCAAACCCCGCTTATCCACAATGGAAATGGGAAGGTGGTAAAGATCGTTAAACACCTTCTGGGTGAGCTGGAACTGCTCATCGCTGAGCTTAGTCTGGTATTCATAGGAGGTAACCGCCTGCCTATCACCCTCCTTGTAGGTGAACAGCTCGCTTAGGACAATGCGGTCCCCTAACTGCTCTGCATCCATCTCCAAGCTGAACACCAAAACGGGGATACCCCGCTTGGCCACATTGGTCACCATGTTCAGCAAAAGCGCGGTCTTACCCATGCTGGGGCGGGCAGCGAGGATGATCAAGTCTCCCTTCTTAAAGCCCGTGGTCATGCCATCAATGGAAGGAAAGCGCACTGAAAGCCCATAGGCGTCCTCCAGGCCCTCCCTGCGCTTGAGCAGGTTCAAGTAGCACTGGCTGAGCACCTCCAGGAGGTTTTTGATCTCGTTTTCCGCTCCGCCGTTGCTCTGCGTAGCCGCGAAGATCAGCTCTTGGGCCCGGGCCTGCAGCCCAGTCAAGTCCTCCAACTTGGGATCCAGGGCCATTGCCTTGATGGTATCGCAGGCTTTAATGATGCGCCTGAGGCCCTCCTGGCGGATCAGGATCTCCACACAGGGTTCCAATTCGCTCAAGGAGACAAAGGATTCGGTCAGGGCAATGAGCAGATCCGCGGGGGAAGCCACGCCCTCAGCCACCAGGCGGTTGTAAACCTGGGTATAGGAAATGCGTCCCTGGCCGTGATAGAGATCCAGGATAATCTCATATATGCGGCGGTGGCCCAGGTCCATAAAGTGGGCAGGCCGCAGCCTGTCCACAACCTGATCCACCAGGGATGGGTGTTTGATCAGAATGCCTAGAACCTGGCGTTCCGCGGTCACATCCACGGGCAGGTCCAAGGTTTCCAGGCTTCTTTGCACATCACTCGAACTCATCGGGGAATACCTCTTTCCATTTTCTCTCTGCCGGGCTCAACTCCCTGCGGCCGGCGATGGGGGCCAGCACCTTGGTGAGATGGGAGTTTTCCAGCAAATCGTTGTAGGTGCGTACACCCACTGCATGCCAGTTGCGCAAAATGCCTTCCAGGTAGGGAAAGCTGGGCTGGGCAGCCCCAATGAGCATCTCTTCGATGGCCACGGCAATCACCTCATGGGACAGCCCCTTGGTCTCCATCCAGTACAAGAGCTTGCGCATTTCCTCTGGGGAGGCGGGAGCCACCCTGGCCGACCAGTAGCTCACCAGCCATTCGAAGGCCTCCGGTTCCACTTCCACCGGTCTCTCCAGGGAAGCCGCGGATTCCAACAGCTCGGGCAGGGCCAGCTGGATCTCCAGACCTTCATCGTTGATCCAGCCTTCATCGGCCAGTAATGCCAAGGCCTTACTCACTTCCCACTTGGGAAGCCCCAGGGAAACGGACAGATTATCGATGTGCATGGGCTTGCCCAGTTGAGCCAAGGCGAGAAGATTGATCCAAACTAATGTGGCTACGGGGCCCAAGCGGGCCTGGCTGTGCAGTATTTCCTGGGGTACTTGAATGGGCATCCCTTCCACGCCTTTGAGGAGCACTCCTCTAGTTCTCTGGCCGGGCATACTCATTCCTCCTCCTGTGCTTCCACTAAGCACTCCCATTCCTCGTATTTCTCCGTCAAACGCAGCTGCAACTCCTGGTACTCTTGGATCACCGGGACGCTTTGGCTCTCATCCTGGTAGAGCTCGGGGGAAGCCAAGGCGGCCTCGAGCTTGGCGAGGCGTTCTTCCAGGTCCACGATTTCTTCTTCCAAAAGCCTCAGGCGCTCCCTGTGCTTGGCTGCGCTGCGCCTGGGTTTATCCGGCCCGGGCTTAGGTGCCCTGGCCTGCAGCTCAGCAGCCTGGGCTGCCCGGGCCTGTTCAAAGTCGCGGTAACCTCCGGCATACTGCTGCAGCCGGCCATCTTCCAACAACCAGATTTTGCTGGCCAGTTTGTCGATGAAATAGCGGTCGTGGGACACAAAGATAATGGTGCCGCTGAACTCTGCCAGGGTCTGTTCCAAGGCCTCCCTGGCAAATACATCCAGGTGGTTGGTGGGCTCGTCCAAAAGCAAAACATTGGGGCGATGCAGCAGTAGTTTTGCCAGGGCCAATCGGCTGCGCTCCCCACCGCTTAACATGGTGGTCTGCTTGAACACATCTTCTCCCTTGAACAGAAAACGGGCTAGAACCGAGCGCAGCACCCCCAGCTCCAGCCGATGCTCAGCATAGAGCTCTTCCAGCACAGTATTCTCGGGGTCCAAACTGATCTGCTGGGAGAAGTAGCCCACCTCCGCTCCCGTGCCCCACTGGACTGAACCGGAGCAGTCCAGTTTGCCCGCGAGAATCTTCAGCAGGGTTGTTTTGCCGCTCCCGTTGGGACCGAGCAGGGCGATATGCTCACCCCGCCTAACTTCGGCGGAGATTCCCTTGAGCACTTCCCTGTCCCCGAAGGATTTGCGGACATCCTCCAAGGTGAGCACGCGGCTGCCGGAGGGCCTTTTGGGCTCAAAACGAATGGTCATGCTGGGATCATCCAGCACCCGTTCAAGATCGGGCAAGCGGGCCAGCTTCTTTTCCATGCTCTTGGCCTGCCGGGCCCGGGTACCCGCCTTAAACTTCTGGATAAAAGCCTCCATGCGGGCCCGCTCTTCCGCCAGCCGCTCCAGGCTTTCCTCCAACTGCTGCTGGCGCAGGGCACGCTGGGGAAGATACTGGGAGTAGTTCCCTTTGTACTGGTAAAGCCTCTGACCGTGGAGCTCCCAGATCTGCTGGGCTATCCGATCCAGGAAATAGCGGTCGTGGGATACCACAATAAAGGCACGGGGGTATGAAGCCAGAAAATCCTCCAGCCAGCGGGTGGCTTCCAGATCCAGATGGTTGGTGGGCTCGTCCAAAATCAACAGGGACGGGCGGTCCAAAAGCAAGCGGGCCAGGCTGATGCGCATCTGTTCCCCGCCGCTAAAGGTGGTAAGCAGACGCTCCAGATCTTCCTGGGCAAATCCCAAACCGGTGATTACTTGGTTGATCTGTACCAAGTAATCATAACCTCCGCCGTGTTCAAAACGGTCCCTCAACCGGGAGTAGCGCTCCAAGGTTTGGTCCAGCTCAGGTCCAGGCTCAAGCTGCGCCAGCTCCCTTTCCAGCTGGCCCAGGCTTTTTTCCAGCGCGATTTGCTCCGCAAAGGGTTCTTGGAGATACTGGCCCAGGGTTTGGGGCTGATCCAGGATCTGCTGTCCCAAAAAGCCCAAGGTAAAGCCGCCGGGACAGGTAATGCTGCCCCGATCAGGGCTTAGATAGCCCGCGAGGGTCCTCAGCAGAGTGGTTTTGCCCGCCCCGTTAGCCCCCACCAGGCCGATGCGGTCTGTAGGGCCGATTACTGCATGTACTTCCTTAAAGATGAGTTCATCGCCGTAATACTTCCATAAGTCCTCGATGATCATTGAACCCCATCATCACCTGCCTTACAAATAGCTTGTGCGCAGGGCCTGGCGCTCCCGGTGCCTCTCCAAAGCGATCTCAATCAGCCGATCCAGCAGGGCCCCATAGGACAGCCCGCTGTGTTCCCAAAGTTTGGGGTACATGCTGATCTGGGTAAAGCCGGGAATGGTGTTGATTTCGTTCACCAGGATTCTCCCCTCCCGGTCCAGGAAAAAGTCCACCCTGGCAAGGCCCGAGCAGTCCACCGCCTGGAAGGCCCGGCAGGCATACTCTTGAACCGTTCTCACCTGCTCTGCCCCCAAGGGGGCGGGGATAATCAGTTCGGATTCTTCACTGTGATACTTGGCCTCATAATCGTAGAACTCGTTGGCGGGGATGATCTCGCCGGGAATGGACGCCTGGGGATGGTGATGCCCCAATACGCTGCATTCCACCTCCCGGGCCCCCTCCAGCCCCTGTTCCACCACAACCTTGCGATCGTAGCTCAGGGCCAGATCCAGGGCCGGGCCCAGCTCCGCTCTGGCCTTGACCTTGCTCACGCCCACACTAGAACCCAAATTGGCCGGCTTGACAAACATGGGATAGCCCAGGGCCGTTTCCAGCCTCTGGACCACTTCCCCGGGGCTGCTGCGCCACTGATAGTTAAAGACAACTTCCCAAGGGAGGAGCGGCAGGCCTGCCTGGAAGAACAGGTTACGCATAAGGGCTTTATCCATGGACACCGCGGAGGCAGCCACCCCTGCTCCCACATAGGGCAGATTGGCCAGCTCCAAAAGGCCCTGGATGGTCCCATCCTCCCCGTAGGGGCCGTGCAGGACGGGAAAAACCACATCCAACCCTGAAGGGCAGGTGGGGTCAGGTTGGATGATCCGATCCAGCCAGCGGCCGTCCTTGCCGATTTTAATGGGTATAACTTCGTATTTTGCTTGGTCTAAGGCTTGCATTACGTTCTGCGCGGACATTAAGGAGACCTCGTGTTCACCTGAACGCCCACCGTAGATTACGCCCACCTTCAATTTGGACATGGCGCTTCCTCCCTCGCTGCTTTAATCTTCACACAGGCAGATGGCCTCGATTTCCACCGCTACCCCCTTGGGCAGGGCGCTCACGGCCACGCAGGCCCGGGCCGGCGGGTTTTCCGGGAAAAACTCGGTATAGACCTGGTTCATGGCCGCGAAATCGTCCATGTTAGTGAGGTAGACGGTGACCTTCACCGCGTTGGCCAGGCTGGTTCCCGCCGCCTGGGCAATGTTGGCTAGATTAGTCAGGGCATGTTTGGTCTGCTCGGCCACGCTGTCATAGGGGATCGTGCCTGTGGACAGATCCACCCCCAACTGGCCTGAGATAAACAGCAGATTCCCCGCCCTAATGGCTTGGCTGTAAGGGCCGATGGCCGCGGGGGCTTTGTCGGTGTGCACTACTTGGCGCATAACCGCTCCCTCCGTGTCTGTTTGGTTTGTATACTAGTTAGTTTCCCGATCCAAGGGGCAATTCCCTTGAAGGGATTGTGAACTTTTTTGGGCAGCCAGCCCAACATCCATTATGTATTAGTGTTCGAACACAAGGGGGATGCGGTGGGGGTTACCTTACGCCACCCCCATGGCCATGGATGCGGGGATGCACACAGCCGGAGCGCTGAACGGCACAGGGCAGATAAACCTCTACTCCCTAGCTTATGCTTCCCGGGAGAGTTTCTTGCTGAGAGCAATCGCGCCCAGCAGAGAGAACACCTGGGCCTATTACTTAAAAGGGGTGGGACGGGAATTCTAGAAACTGGGGCTGCAGCCCTACTGCTCATCGAAAACGTTGCGGGAAGACTATGGGGCAGCTGCGGGGAGCTGGACCTTTTGGTGGAGCTTGCTGGGGAAGTTCCGGGGGTGCTGGGCTCGAGGATGACGGGGGCAGACTTCGGCGGCTGCACCACTGCCAGGGTGCGCCAGACCAGCCTGCCCGCCTAAATGGAACATATCCAAAGGGAATACCAGCGGCGCGCAGGAAACCAGGCGGAAATCTATTCCTTCCCGCCAGCTTCCGACGCCCGCATCAGAGGAGCAGCAGCCCCACAATCTTGAAGTAGATGATCAGGGCCGCGGCATCCACAAGGGTAGTAACCACAGGCGCAGCCATAATCGCTGGGTCTGCCTTGAGGGCCCGGGCGGCCAAAGGCAGCATGCTGCCGATGGTGGCTGCCAGGATCACTGTGGCGTACAGGGCCAGCGAAACGGCGAACGCCATGGTGTAGCTGCCGGGGTAGACCAGGAGGACGCGCAGGAAGTTGGCTGTGGACAAGGCTAAGCCCACCAAAGAACTCACCGCCAGCTCCTTGCGGAGAATGCGCCCCACATCCTTGAGGCTCAGTTCGTTG
>JAKOTU010000010.1 GCA_029776155.1 Bacillota bacterium
GCGGCTTCCCTCCGCCAGAGGTTGTGCTTGAGGTGGTGCTTGATCCGCCCCGCATCGGCCATGCCGCTGGCGGAGATGATCACCGCTCCGCCTGTAATCTCATTGAGCTTTTTGGATTCCTCCACCGACTCGGTAAAATGGATACCTGGGCCGGTAAAGGGGGAGCGCTGCTCCCGGATCATGGTGCGGGTTTCGTAATCAAACACCTGGGCATGCCGGCTGAACACCTCGGTGGCCTTGGAAGCAAGGGGGCTGTCGATGTAGATGGTGAGGGGCGGAATCAGCCCCCGATCCTGCAGCACCCGCAGGCTGTGCAAAATGTCCTGGGTGCGCCCTAGGGCAAAGGCGGGGATGAGCAGATTGCCGCCCCGCTCCATGGTGCGGTTCACCACCTCCGCGAGGCGCTCGAGGCGCTGCTCCCGGTCTTCGTGCAGCCTGGTGCCGTAGGTGGATTCCACCACCAAGATGTCCGCTTCCGTGATAAAGGTGGGGTCCTGCACGATGGGCTGCCCCATGTTCCCCAGATCCCCGGAGAAGACGAGCTTAGTGGTCTCCCCCTCTTCGGTAATCCAAAGCTCCACAATGGCCGCCCCTAAAATGTGCCCCGCATCCCGGAAGCGCACCCGCAGAAAAGGCAAAACCTCAACTTCTTCATCGTACACCATGCGCCGGAACTGCTCCATGGTCCTGGCCGCATCGGCCACGGTGTAGATGGGGGTGAGCAGGGGCTGGCCCCGCCTTTTCAGCTTGCGGTTTTTCCGCTCCACCTCCATCTCCTGGATGTGGGCAGAGTCCGCCAGCATAATCTCGCAGAGATCCGCGGTTACTGCGGTGGCGTAGATGGGCCCCCGAAAGCCCAACCTGGTCAGTTTGGGCAGAAGGCCGCTGTGGTCGATATGGGCGTGGGTGAGAATTACCGCATCAATTTCTCCCGGCACAAAGGGGAAGTCCCCGTAGTTGCGCTGTTTCAGCTCCTCGGGCCCCTGAAAGAGTCCACAGTCCACTAAAACCTGCTTGTCCCCGAAAGCCACAAGGTAGCAGGAGCCGCTGGTGCACCCGGCGGCACCCAAGAACTGGATTCTCACTTTAGAGCCTCCTCATTCGGTTGTGGAGAACTGGTAGATGGTGGTATGCTCATAGCGCTCACCCGCCCTTAAGATAGGGCTGGGGAAATGGAGGTGGCGCGGGCTGTTGGGGAAGTACTGGGTTTCGAGGCAGAAGCCGCTGCGCCGCCCATAGCGCGCCCCGCCCTTACCCAGCACCCCATCTAGGTAGTTGCCGCTGTAGAACTGGATGCCGGGCTTAGTGGTGAGCACTTCCAGCACCCTGCCGCTTGCGGGATGCTCCACCCGGGCTGCCCGGGCCAAGCCCCAGTCTTCCCGGCGGATCACCCAGTTGTGATCATAGCCCTTGCCGAAGCGCAGCTGTTCATGCTCGGCTTCAATGCGGGCCCCGATGGGGGTTTTGGTGCGGAAATCGAAGGGGGTGCCCTCCACGCGCAGGATCTCTCCGGTAGGCAGGGATTCGGCATCCGTTGGCGTAAAGAAATCCGCGTAGAGCTCCAGCTCATGGTCGAGGATCAGCCCCTGGCCTTGGCCCGCCAGGTTGAAATAGGCGTGGTTGGTGAGGTTGAGCACCGTATCCTGATCCGCAGTTGCGCTGTAGTCAATGCGCAGGCCCCCTGTGCCCGTAGCGGAGTACACCACTTCCACCTGGACACTGCCGGGGTACCCCTCTTCCCCATGGGGGCTGAAGTAACTTAGTTTGAGAGCTTCCCCAGCTGCGGCGGGGATAACTTCCGGCTCCCACACCCGTTTGGCAAAGCCCGCCGGGCCCCCGTGGAGGTGGTTGCGCCCATTGTTGGCGGCCAATTTGTACACTTTCCCGCCCAGGGTGAACTGGGCCTGGGCAATGCGGTTGGCATAGCGGCCCACCACTACTCCAAAGTGCTTGGTATCTTTGATGTACTCCTCGAGGGTGTCGTAGCCCAAAACCACATCTGAGGCTTCACCGCGGCGATCCAGTGCATAGAGACTGACCAGCGCCGCGCCGTAGTTGGTGAGCACCGCCCGGGCTCCTTGGCCCAGATCCAAGGTGAACAGCTCTACCTGCCGCCCCGCGGCAGTTCCCCAAGGTTTCCTTTCCATGGCACAGCCCTTCCTTCCCAAATTGTTTTTCAAGTTTGCAGAGCCAAGAGGTTTTTCTAGCCCCTAAGGCGAACTGATCTAATCCAACCATTTCGCAAAGAGCCCGGCGAATTCCTGCTTCTACCAGAGGCGGGAGTGAAAGGAGGACCCCCGTATTGCTCAGGATACCTGCGGAGATGAAGAGGAAGAAATACTGGAAGGAGACTTTCGAAGCCTACCTCTACCTATTGCCCGCCCTCGTCATTCTGGGCATGTTCAGTTTCTACCCGGTTGTGAAATCTGTCATCATTAGTTTTTACGACTGGCACCTGCTCCGCAAAGAGCAGTATTTTGTGGGCTTGGAAAACTACCAAAAGCTGCTGGGCGACCGGCAGTTTCTCATGGCCATCTCCAACACCGTGCGCTATGTGGTGGGGTTTGTGCCCATTTCCATCTGTTTAGCCCTGATTATTGCCGTGCTTTTAAACAGTAAGATTAAAGGCCGCGGCATTCTGCGCCTAGCCTATTTCCTCCCTTGGGTCACCTCTTCCGTGGCCATTTCCATGGTCTGGCGCTGGATCTACAACCAACACTACGGCCTGCTCAACATGGCCCTGGCCGGGCTGGCTGGTTTTGTAAACAGTGTGGTGGAGCTTCTAACCTTCGGCCAGGTGGCTGAAGTCTGGCAGTTCAGCAACATCAACTGGCTCATGGAGCCTAGATGGACGATTATCAATATCGTCATTATCAGTGTGTGGAAGAGCATCGGCTACTACGTGGTCATCTTCCTCGCCGGGCTGCAGAACGTCCCCAGTGAGCTCTATGAAGCCGCGGAAGTGGATGGGGCAAGTCCTTGGCAGAGCTTTTGGAAGATCACCCTGCCTTTGATCTCGCCTACCACCTTCTTTATTTCCATCATCGCCATTATCGGCGCCTTTAAGCTGTTTACGGAAATCTACGTGCTGTACACAGGCAACCCTGGACCCTTAAGCAGCGGGCTGACCATCGTGTACTACGTCTACCGCAACGCCTTTGAGCGTTACCGCATGGGTTACGCCTCGGCCGCGGCCTATATTCTCTTTGCCATTATCTTCGTGTTCACCCTGATTCAGATGTACGCATCCAGACGCCGGGTGCACTACGATTTGTAAGGGGGTCCTTTCATGGCTCGCACAGAAATGCTTCCCCAAAACCAGATGTGGCGCTATCGGGCGCGCCATTATATCCAACGCTTTTTCTTGTATGCGGTGCTCATTGGGGGTGCCTTGATCATGATCACCCCCTTTGTCTGGATGCTCTCCAGCTCCTTGAAGGCACCCCACGAGATTTCCCTCAAATACATTAAGTGGCTGCCCGAATCTCCCCAGTGGCAGAATTATAGGGTCGCCTGGAATGCGGCTCCCTTCGCCACTTACTTTAAGAACAGCTTCTTTATCGCCACAGTGTGCATGCTCATTGAAGTAGCCTTCAGCTCCTTGGCTGCTTACGCCTTTGCTAAGATGAACTTCTTCGGGAAAAATGTGCTCTTTGTGCTCTTTTTGGGCACCATGATGATCCCTGGGGAAGTGATGCTCATCCCCAACTACATCACCATGGTTAACTTTAAGTGGGTGGACACCTATTACGCCCTGATCGTCCCCTGGACGGTGAGCGTATTCAGCATCTTCCTCTTAAGGCAGTTTTTCCTGAGCATCCCCCACGAGCTTTTTGAGGCCGCGGTTTTAGATGGGTGCGGCAAGTTTAGGTACTTGCTTACCGTGATGCTGCCCCTGTCCAAACCGGCCCTGGCCACTGTCATGCTCTTTAAGTTCATCGGCAGCTGGAATGCCTTCCTCTGGGTGCTGATCATGACCAACACCCCCAGCATGCGCACCATCCCCGTGGGCCTCACCTACTTCGTGAGCGATGTGGGCGCCCAGTATAACTACCTCATGGCCGCATCCACCTTTGCCATGGCGCCGATTTTGATCCTGTTTTTGCTGCTCCAAAAGCAGTTCATTCAGGGCATTGCCCGTACAGGTTTGAAAGGGTAAGGAGGTGGTCCTTGGAAACGGCTGCTGCTTGTTTTCAGGTGTTGAACATAAAACATCAATAGAAGGAGTGGGTTTTTATGCGTTCAAGCAAAGTGGTGTTGTTGGTTCTAGTGCTCTGTCTAGCCCTCAGCAGCTCCGCCCTGGCCAAGGTGCACATCACCTTCTGGCATGCCATGGGCGCCGAGCTGGGTGAAGCTGTGGATTACCTCACGCAGAAGTTCAATGAAGAACAGGACGAAATCTTTGTGGAATCTATCTACCAGGGCCGCTACAGCGACTTGAACACCAAACTGGTAGCTTCCTTCTCCGCGGGCACATCCCCCACCATCGCCCAGGTTTATGAAAACTGGACCGATGCCTACTACCGCTATGGAGTAATTGCTCCCCTGGAGGACTACATGGACCTCACAGAGGAAGAATACAACGACTTTATCGAAGTGTTCCGCCACATGAACACCTGGGACGGCAAGCTCTACACCATCCCCTTCAACAAGAGCAACTGGGTGCTCTACTACAACAAGGAACTCGTCCCCGAACCGCCCAAAACCTTGGATGAGTTCTTCCAGATCTCCAAGGAAGTGAGCGAGAAGACCGGCGGCGAGACCCGGGGCTTTGGCATCCGGCCCACCCTGGAGCTCTTCCACGCCTTCCTCTGGCTGAACGGCGCCGACTTCTTCGATGATGACTTGAACGTCACCTTCGACGGGCCCGAAGGCAAAAAGGCCCTACAGCAGATGATCGGCATGCTGGAAGATGGCTCTGCCCTGCTCATCGACGGCTATGAAGACGGTGCCTTCGGTGACCGCCTCATCGCCATGTACATCGGTTCCTCCGCGGGCATCACCTACGCGGAGAACTCCGTGGGCGGCAAGTTCGAGTTCAGCACCGCTCCCCTGCCGGCAGGCGTCAGACCCGGTGCACCCTTCATGGGCACCAACATCGCCCTGTTCGACTCGGCCACCGAAGAGGAGAAGCGGGCTGCCGCTGAGTTCGTCAAGTGGCTCACCAACACCGAAAACACCGTGTACTTCGCGGTGAAGACCGGTTACCTCCCGGTGCGCTACTCCGGCCTGGAGTATCCCGAGTACAAAGAATGGCTGGCAGCCAATCCCCACAAGGCCGCCATTGCCAACCTGGAGGCCTTCGAGTACGGCTACTGGCAGCCCAAGATCGCCGCTTGGGAAGAGTGCCGCGGCATCATCTACGAGATGGTAACCAAGGTGTTCTTAGGTGAGGATATCGACCTGGCTCTGGCCGAAGGCCGCATGTTGGTGGAAGAGGCCATCCAGGAAATGCTCAACGAGCGCTTCTAAGCTGAAAAGGTACAAAAACGGCCCCGGGGCTTCCCCTGGGCCGTTTTTTCGTCTAAGATAAAGGCAGCACACTCTAGAAAGGAACCTGAGATGTCCAAGGACAAAGCTGTATTTCTCGACCGCGATGGGGTGCTCAACAAATCCTACAAGTTCCGGCCTCCCAACACTCCTGAAGAACTGATCCTCCTGCCCGGCGTCCCGGAAGCTATCCGCCGCCTCAATGCAGCCGGCTACCTAGTTTTCGTGGTGACCAACCAGGGCGGTGTGGGTTTGGGCTACATGACCCAGGAAACCCTGGATGCTATCCACGCCAAGCTGGTGCAGGAAGTGGCCAAGGGCGGCGGGAGTTTCACCGCAATCGCCGCCTGCACCCACAAGCCCAAAGAGGGCTGCTCCTGCCGTAAACCAAAGCCAGGCCTCATTCTAGACCTGGCAGAACGCTACAACGTTGATCTTGGCGCAAGCTTTATGGTGGGCGACCGGGATGTGGATCTCCAGGCCGGCAGAGCCGCGGGCACCCGCACCATTTTGATCAAATCCCGGGAAAAGACAGAAGAACCGGCAGACTACACCTGCAGGAGCCTTTTAGAAGCCAGTGAGCTCATTTTGAGCCTGGACTCCTCCCGCCCGCTCGAAGATGGCGTAGAGGGCTAGAAAATAGGAGGCGGCGCCGAAACCGCTGATCTGTCCCGCGCACACCGGTGCGATGACCGAGTGGCGGCGGAATTCCTCCCGGGCCTGAATGTTGCTCAGATGCACCTCAATGGTGGGGACCCCCGCCCCCGCGATGGCGTCCCGCAAAGCATAGCTGTAGTGACTGAAGGCGCCGGGGTTGAACACAATCCAGCTGTAGGTCCCTGCCGCCTGCTGGATGCGATCAATGAGCACACCCTCGTGGTTGGATTGGAAGAACTCCACCTCCAAGCCCAGCTGGCTGGCTAGGGCTTCAATCTCCTCATTGAGCTGATCCAGCGTCTTGGTGCCGTAGATTTCCGGCTCCCTCCGGCCCAATAGGTTCAAGTTGGGTCCGTGGAGCACCAGTACCTTCACGCGCCCATCACCTCATCCCAGAATTTCTCCACTTCTGCTGCGCTGAGCAGCACTTCCTCCACTTTTCCGATCTCCCTGGGCAGGATAAAGGAGATGGCCCCTGCCCTGTTTTTCTTATCCTGCCCCAGCGCCCTGAGCAGGGTCTGTTTATCCACCTGATCAAAACGATACTCTAGTTGTACCCGCAGAAGGGCCGCCTCAATCTCCCGCAGGCTGGCCGCGGGCAAAAGGCCTAGATAGTGGGCTAGGCGCGCTTCCAGGAACATCCCCAAAAGCACAGCCTCCCCGTGCCTGTATACCCGATAGCCCGTGGCCTGCTCCAGGGCATGGCCGAAGGTGTGGCCGTGGTTCAAGATGCGGCGCAGACCCCAGTCTGTTTCATCCGCGGCCACAATCGCCCCCTTGATCTCCACGCAGCGCCTGATCACTGGACCAACCACATCCAAGGCCACCTGGTAAAAGGCGGGTATACTGCGGCTCACCAGCTCAAAGAGGGCCCCATCTTGGATCACCCCGTATTTCAACACCTCGCCCAGACCATTGGTAATCTCCCGCCTAGGCAGGGTCTTCAGTACCGCAGGGTCGATGAAGACGCCCTTGGGCTGGTAGAAGGCCCCGACCAGGTTTTTGCCCCGGGGCGTGTTGATGCCCGTCTTACCCCCCACTGAGCTGTCCACCTGGGCCACCAGGGTGGTGGGTACCTGAACATAACTTATCCCCCGGCGAAACAGGGAGGCGGTAAAACCCACCAGATCGCCAATCACCCCGCCCCCCAGGGCCACAACCAGGCTGTAGCGGCTTAGTTCCAGCTCGGCCCACTGATCCACCAGCCGAGCCACCTGGTCAAAGCTTTTGGTTCCTTCCCCCGGCTCCAAGACGCACAGGGGGAAGGGCAAGCGGTGGGCATAGAGGGCAGCCACATTCTGGTCGCTGACCACAACAACCCCATCGAAGCTTCTGGCCAGTTCCCCCAGCTCCGCCCAGATCCCAGGCCCGAAATGAAGGTGATAGGCTCCAGAAGGAGCCTGGATCAAAAGCCTATCCATCAGCCTTCCCCCCGGTGACCTGGAGAAACTGGGCCAGGGCCGTGAGCTGCGCGGCCAGGGATTTGAATCTCTCCGGTTTCAGCGCTTGGGGGCCGTCAGACAGAGCTTCCTGGGGACGGCTGTGTACCTCCACCATCACGCCCTGGGCACCCGCGGCCAAGGCCGCCTTGGCTAAAGGCCCTACCAAGTTCCAGCGCCCGGCGGCGTGGCTGGGATCTACGATCACCGGCAGATGGGTGAGCTCCCTTAAAAGGGGCACCGCGCCCAGATCCAAAGTGAAGCGGGTTGCCGAACCGAAAGTTCTAATGCCCCGCTCGCACAGCACCACCTGCCCGTTGCCGGAAGCCAAGATGTACTCGGCAGACAGGAGCAGCTCTTCGATGGTGGCGGCAAAACCCCTTTTTAGCAGCACGGGTTTGCCCTGGGCCCCCACCTTTTTGAGCAGGGCGTAGTTCTGCATATTGCGCGCCCCGATCTGGATCAGATCCGCATAGGCCGCAACCAGCTCCACTTCCTCTTCCGAGAGCACCTCCGTAACCACAGGCAGGCCGAACCTGCGCCGCGCCTCAGCCAAAAGGCGCAGCCCTTCCTCGCCCAGGCCCTGGAAGCTGTAGGGGGATGTGCGCGGTTTGAAAGCGCCTCCCCGCAGAATGTGGGCGCAGTCTTTAATCTGGGCCGCGATCTCCATAATCTGCTGTCCATCCTCCACCGAACAGGGTCCGGCGATCAAGACAGGTTGGGTACCCCCAATTTTGACCTGCCCCACTTGTACCACTGTATCCTCTGGTTTGTGGGCCCTGCTCACCAAGGGCATTGACTCCACCGCAGCTGCCTCCTTTTCCAAACTCCATTCTAGCCGAGGGCAGAAGGCCCGTCAATCAAAACAAAGAGCCGACCTTGGGGCTTTACCCCAGAGATCGGCTCCCTTTCTTCCGTTCCTGCCTTTGGCTTCAGCTCGCCTCCCGCAGGGCCTGCAGCAATGCCTGCAGGCTTACCGCGGCATCGCCGGGCACAAAGATACAGTGCTCCATCTCATACAAGGTGTTCTCCACACCCGCGTAGCCAGGCGAACGGTCCAAGTTGAACACGATCACATGGCGGGCTTCCGCCACCCTCAGCACGGGCATGCCGTAGATGGGCGTACCTTCGTG
>JAKOTU010000012.1 GCA_029776155.1 Bacillota bacterium
CTTATGCATAGGGAACCAAGCCCCGAGCAGATCAAAGGGGACAAGCTCTACCAGAGCATGGGACTTTCGGATGAAGAATACGCGCGCATCGTGGAGAAACTGGGCCGCCTGCCCAACTACACGGAAACCGGACTCTTTTCCGTCTTGTGGTCTGAGCACTGCAGCTACAAGAACTCCAAACCCGTCCTGAAAAAGTTCCCCACCCAAGGAGAACGGGTGCTCCAGGGCCCGGGGGAAGGAGCAGGCGTAGTGGACATCGGCGGCGGGAAGGCTGTAGTCTTCAAAATCGAAAGCCACAACCACCCCTCAGCGGTGGAACCCTACCACGGGGCCGCCACTGGGGTGGGCGGCATCCTGCGGGACGTGTTCTCCATGGGTGCCAAACCCGGGGCTGCCTTAAACTCCCTGCGCTTTGGTGAGCTGGATAATGAGCGGACCAGATACCTCCTGCAAGAGGTTGTGGCCGGCATGGCCGGCTACGGCAATGTGGCCGGTGTGCCCACCGTAGGCGGGGAGATTCAGTTTGACCCCTGTTATGCCGGCAATCCTTTAGTGAACGCCATGGCCATCGGCATTGTGGATCACGGCCAGATCGTGAAGGGAACCGCCGCAGGCGCAGGCAACAGCGTGATCTACGCGGGAGCCCCTACAGGTAGGGACGGCATTCACGGCGCTACCTTCGCCTCCGAAGAGTTTGGCGATTCCTCCGCGGAAGTCACCCCCCAAGTGGGCTACCCCGAAATCGGCAGGCGCCTCATGCAGGCCTGCCTGGAACTGGCCAAATCTGATGCTCTAGTGGGCATGCAGGATATGGGGGCTGCTGGTTTGACCTCTTCCTCGGCCGAGATGGCCAGCAAAGCGGGGACTGGCATCGAGCTCAATCTGGACCTGGTCCCCCAAAAAGAAGAGCACATGAGCGCCTATGAGATGATGCTCTCCGAATCCCAGGAGCGCATGCTGCTGGTGGTCAAAGCCGGCCGGGAAGACGAGGTGCTCCGCCACTTCGCAGACCACGGCGTGGAAGCTGCGGTGATCGGCACAGTGACCGCGGATAGGCAGCTGCGCCTCATCCATAGAGGCGAAGTTGTGGCGGAAGTGCCGGCAGACCTTTTGGCCAAAGACGCCCCCGTTTACCGCAAGCCTGCGCAGGAACCTGCCTATTACCAAACCTTCCAGAACATGGAAGACTATGCACCCCAGGTGGCAGACCTCAAAGCAACCCTGCTCCAGCTCCTGCAGCAGCCCACCATCGCCAGCAAGGAGTGGGTGTACAGGCAGTTTGACACACAAGCTCAGGGCAACACCGTGGTCGGTCCAGGTTCCTCCGCGGCGGTAATCCGGGTGGAAGGAACAGAGCAGGGCCTATGCCTAACCACCGACTGCAACTCCCGCTATCTGTACCTCGACCCGGAGACGGGGGGCAAGATCGCCGTGGCGGAAGCAGCCCGCAACGTCGTCTGCTCCGGCGGCACTCCCCTGGCCGTAACCGATGGCTTAAACTTCGGCAGCCCAGACAAGCCCGAGATCTTCTGGCAGCTGGAACAGGCCGCCGAGGGCATCAGCCAGGCCTGCCGAACCTTTGGTCTACCCGTGGTCAGCGGCAACGTCTCCCTATACAACGAAACCAAAGGTGAAGCCATCTATCCCACCGCCATCATTGGTATGGTGGGCTTAGTGGAAGACCTGGAGCAAGTCACCACCACTGAGTTCAAAAACCCCGGAGATCTGATCTACCTCCTGGGAGAAACCAAGAACGAGTTTGGCGGCAGTGAGCTGCAGAAACTGCTGGAAGGCAGGATCTTCGGCCGGGCCCCCGAGCTGGATCTGGTGGTGGAAAAAAGGAACCAGGAGCAGGTCCTGCAGGCCATCCGCCGGGGACTGGTGCAGTCGGCCCAGGATCTTTCCGAAGGGGGCTTGGCGGTAGCTCTGGCCGAGTGCCTGATCAATGCTGAACATCTGGGCGCAGCGATCACCCTCAGCGGTAACCTGGTTTCCGAGCTGTTCAGCGAATCCCAGTCCCGCTTTTTGCTCTCGGTGAAACCGGAGCACCAGGCAGAATTCGAACGGCTGGTGGAAGCCAGGCTGATCGGCCAAGTGACCGCGAAACCGGTGCTGGTAGTAAAACGCGCGGGCGAGACTGTGCTGGAAGCAGAGGTGGCCGAGCTGCGCCGGGCCTATCGCCAAGCTCTTCCCCGCCTGTTGGGTATGGAAGCCTAAAGGAGGAGTGTTCAGTGTTCGGAATCTGGGGCCATCCCCAAGCCTCCCGCCTCACCTACTACGCCCTGCACAGCCTGCAGCACCGCGGGCAGGAAGGCACCGGCATTGTGGTCACCGATGGCCAGAACATGCAGGGGCGAAAAGGCGAAGGCCTGGTTACGGACATCTTCACTGTACAGTCCATGGCTGAACTGAAAGGCACCGCGGCCATTGGCCATGTGCGCTACACCATCGGCGGCTGTGATGCCGGCTACGAAAACGTGCAGCCCCTGCTCTTTCGCTCCAGCACAGGGAGCCTGGCCCTCTGCCACAGCGGCAACCTGCTCAACGGTCCAGAGCTACGCCGACAGCTGGAAGAGCAGGGCAGCATCTTCCAGACCTCCTCCGATGCCGAAGTTGTGGCCCACCTGATCCGCCGCAGCAGGCTGCCTGCCCTCAAAGAGCAGGTGAAATCTGCCCTGGCCCTTCTCCAGGGAGCCTACGCCTTTCTGCTGCTCACGGAACAGGAACTGATCGCCGCCCTGGATCCCCAAGGACTGCGCCCCCTTTCCCTGGGGAGGTTGGGCGAAGCCTGGGTGATCGCTGCGGAAAGCTGCGCCTTTGACATTATCGGTGCTCGATTTGCAAGAGACGTACAGCCAGGAGAACTGATCATCATCAGCAACCAGGGGATCTGCTCAGAGAACCTCAGTAACGCCCCCAGCCGCAACCTCTGTGCCATGGAGTACGTGTACTTCGCCCGGCCCGACAGCAATCTCGCAGGCATCAACGTGCACACCGCCCGCAAAGAGCTGGGCAGGCAGCTGGCCCGGGAATGCCCGGTGGAAGCGGATGTGGTCACAGGCGTGCCCGATTCCAGTCTTTCCGCCGCCATCGGTTACGCGGAAGAACTGCGCATCCCCTACGAGATGGGGCTGGTCAAGAGCAGATACGTCGGCCGCACCTTTATTGAACCCTCTCCTTCCCTCCGGGAACAGGGCGTGAAGCTGAAGCTTTCCGCAGTGCGGGGCGTGGTGGAAGGAAAGCGCGTTGCCCTCGTAGACGACTCATTTGTGCGGGGCACCACAGGCAGGCGGATCACCCGCCTGCTCAAAGAGGCGGGAGCAAAAGAAGTGCACCTGTTGATCAGCTCGCCGCCCATCAAATACCCCTGCTTTTACGGCATTGATACCTTAAGTTCCCGCGAGCTTCTGGCGGCCAACCACAGTATCGCTGAGATCACAGAGCTGATCGGTGCCGATTCCCTGCACTTCCTAAGTGAAGAGGGCATGCGCCGGGTCTTAGGAGGCGGGCTGTGTATGGCCTGCTTTACCGGGAACTACCCTACTTCCCTACCCAAACTGTGAACTGAGGAGGATCGAGATGGCGGATGCTTATCGCAGAGCGGGAGTGAACCTGGAGGCAGGCTATGAAGTGGTCTCCCGGATCAAAAGGCATGTGGAGCGCACCAGGCGCCTGGGTACCTTAGGCAGTGTGGGAGGGTTCGGAGGCTTTTTCGATCTGTCCTCCCTGGGCCTCAAGGAGCCCGTTCTTGTTTCCGGCACCGATGGAGTGGGAACCAAGCTTTTGGTGGCCATGATCGTAGACAAACACGACACCATCGGGATTGATGCCGTGGCCATGTGCGTGAACGACATTGTGGTGCAGGGCGCTGAACCCCTCTTCTTCCTGGATTACATTGCCTGCGGCCGCACCGATCCTGAGCGGGTCGAGGAGATCGTCAAAGGCGTGGCAGAAGGGTGTGTTCAGGCGGGCTGTGCGTTGGTGGGGGGAGAAACGGCGGAAATGCCGGGGCTGTACGGGCCGAACGAGTACGATTTAGCTGGGTTTGCGGTAGGAGCCTGTGAGAAGGCGGATCTGATCGACGGTTCTTCTATCCAGGCGGGGGATGTGCTCATCGGCCTGGCTTCCAATGGTCTGCACAGCAATGGCTTCTCCTTAGTGCGCCGTATCCTCTTTGCCCAGGCCAAACTGCGCACCTCCGACTACATCGGAGACTTAGGCTGCACCATCGGTGAAGAGCTGCTCAAACCCACCCGCATCTACGTCAAACCGGTCCTGCAAGCCCGTAAGCAATTGGAGCTCAAGGGCCTAGCCCATATCACCGGCGGAGGCTTTATCGAAAACATCCCCCGCATGCTGCCCCCTGGGCTTGGCGCGCTGATCGAGGAAGGGAGCTGGGAAGTACCCCCATCTTTCCCTACCTGGAAGGCCTGGGTGGAATTGGGCGGCAGGAGATGTATAACGTGTTCAATATGGGGATTGGGATGGTAATCGCCGTGGAAGAACAGCTGGCCGGGGATGTGCTGCGCCGCTTTGCGGAGCTGGGTGAGCGCCCCTACACCATCGGCCGGGTGGTGCAAGGCGAGGGGGTGCGGCTGGTATGACCAACATCGCGGTGTTCGCCTCGGGAAATGGCAGCAACCTGCAGGCCTTAATCGATGCCATCGGGCGGGGCGCGCTGGAGGCCCAGATTAAACTTGTGGTCTGCGACCGACCCGGAGCCTACTGCCTAACCCGAGCCTCCCAGGCCCGCCTTCCCTCCTTTATGTTCTATCCCCAGAAGTACCAGAGCAAAGCTGTCTATGAAGAGCTGATCCTCAGACAGCTCCGGGAGCGGGATGTGGAGTATATCGTCCTGGCGGGCTACATGCGCCTGATTGGGCCCACGCTTCTGGAGGCGTTTCCCCAGCGCATCATCAACATCCACCCATCTCTACTGCCTAGTTTTCCAGGGAAAGACGCCATAGGACAGGCCCTGGCCGCGGGGGTGACCCTCACGGGGGTGACCATCCACTATGTGGATGAAGGCATAGACACGGGCCCCATCATTGCCCAATGGCCGGTGTTCATCGACCCCGGCGAGACCCGGGAAAGCCTAGAAGAAAAGATCCATGCTGTGGAACATGAGCTGTACCCCAAGGTGCTGCAGGAGATCTTTAGCAAGCGGAGGGAGAACCTTGACTAAAAGGGCACTAATTAGTGTTTTTGATAAGACGGGAATTGTGGATTTGGCCCGGGAGCTCGTTGAACTGGGCTTTGAGCTCCTTTCCACGGGCGGAACCAAACGGGCCTTGGAAGAAGCTAACCTGCCTGTAACAGGCATCAGTGAGGTAACGGGTTTTCCTGAGATCCTAGATGGCCGGGTGAAAACGCTCCACCCCAAAATCCACGGGGGGCTTTTGGCCAGGTTGGATCAGGAGGACCACCAAAGACAGCTCAAGGAGCACGGGATTGTTCCCATCCAGATCCTTTGTGTGAACCTCTATCCATTCCAGGAAACGATCGCCCGGGAAGATGCTTCCCTGGAAGAAGCGATTGAAAACATTGATATCGGCGGGCCGGCCATGCTCAGGGCGGCGGCCAAGAATCATGAGCAGGTGACGGTGCTCATCGATCCCGCGGACTACCCGGAAGTGTTAAGCCAGCTGCGGGAGCAGGGCGAAGTAAACCTCGAGACTAAGCGCAGGCTGGCAGCCAAGGCCTTCCGCCACACCGCGGCCTACGATGCCCTAATCGCGGGCTACCTGACAGGGCTCACGGGGGAAGCGTTCCCCGAGAAGCTCACGGTCACCTACGAGCTGCAGCAGCCCCTGCGCTATGGGGAAAACCCCCATCAAAGGGCCGCCTTTTACCGCAAGCCTTTAGGGCTAAAGTCTTCCCTCCCCTACGCCCGCCAGCTCCACGGCAAAGAGCTTTCCTACAACAACATCAACGATGCGGAAGCGGCCCTGCAGATGGTCAGGGAGTTCGCGGAGCCCGCGGCGGTGGCTGTCAAGCATACCAATCCGTGTGGAGTAGGAACCGGGGCGACCCTCGCTGAAGCCTTTACCAAAGCTTATGCCAGCGATCCCGTATCCATTTTTGGAGGGATTGTAGCCCTCAACCGAGAGGTGGATGGGGAAACCGCCGAGCAGCTGCAGGAGATCTTCCTGGAGATCGTGATCGCCCCTTCCTTTTCCCCAGAAGCCCTGGAGCTTTTAACCAAAAAGAAAAACCTGCGCCTGCTGGCCCTCCCCCTGGATGCTCCGCCCGCAGGGGAAAGGAGGCTCACTTCCATCTGGGGAGGCCTCCTGGTGCAGGACTATGACTGGTTCACCCTAGAGCAAGCGCGCCTTATCGTCCCCACCAAAAGGGAGCCCACCGCAGAGGAATGGGCAGCCCTCAAGTTCGGGTGGAGAGTGGTCAAACACGTGAAGTCCAACGCCATTGTGGTCTGCACCAAGGACAGAACCCTAGGCATTGGCGCCGGCCAGATGAACCGGGTTGGCGCGGCCCAGATCGCACTGCAGCAGGCCGGAGAAAAGGCCAAGGGTGCAGTTCTCGCTTCCGATGCCTTCTTCCCCATGCCCGATACGGTGGAAGCTGCAGCCAAGGCGGGGATTACCGCCATTATCCAGCCCGGTGGGTCCATCCGGGACGCCGACTCCATCGCCCTAGCGGACGAGCACCAGATCGCCATGGTGTTCACTGGCATCCGCCACTTCAAGCACTAAGCGGGGGGAGAGTCATGAAGGTACTGATTATAGGCAGGGGTGGCAGAGAACATGCCCTCTGCTGGAAGGTAAGGCAAAGCCCGTTGGTAGCAAAGGTTTATGCAGCACCTGGCAATGCGGGCATGGAGGACTGCGCGAGCCTTGTGCCCATAACCGAGAAGGAGCACCAGGCCTTGATAGAGTTTGCCCAAAGGGAAGGAATCGACCTGACCATTATCGGCCCAGAAGCTCCCCTGCTGGACGGCTTGGCGGACCGCTTCCGGGAGGCTGGGCTGAGGGTGTTTGGGCCCAACAAAACAGCAGCCGAAATTGAGGGGAGCAAGGCGTTCGCCAAAGCAGTGATGAAAAAACACCGCATCCCCACGGCGGACTATGCGGTGTTCACGGACTACGAAGAAGCGATGGCCTACCTCGCAGAAAAAGGCGCACCCATAGTGGTAAAAGCGGATGGCCTTGCGGCAGGCAAAGGCGTGGTTGTGGCCCAGACCATGACCGAAGCAAAAGAAGCTGTCCGGGAAATGCTTTTGAACAGAAAGTTCGGTGAGGCCTGCGCCAAAGTCGTCCTGGAAGAGTTCATGACCGGGGAGGAAATCTCCCTCATGGCCTTGGTGCATGGCGAGACGGTCATCCCCCTAGAACCCGCCCAGGATCACAAGCGGGCCTACGATGGAGATAAGGGCCCCAACACCGGCGGCATGGGGGCCTATTCCCCCGTTCCCCAGATCCAACCCGAGGTCATCCAAAAAGCCGTGGAGACCATCCTCAAACCCACTGCCAAGGCCCTGGTCCAAGAAGGTCGGCCCTTTACCGGGGTGCTCTATGCTGGCCTCATGGTTACTCAGGGCGGCCCCAAAGTGATCGAATTCAACGCCCGTTTTGGAGATCCCGAAACCCAGGTGGTCCTGCCTAGGATGCAGTCAGACTTGGTTGAGGTGATTCTCAGCCTGCTGGAAGGAAAGAAACCGAACATTTCATGGGACGACGAAGGCATGCTGGGCGTGGTGGCTGCAGCCAAGGGTTACCCGGGAGAATGTGAAAAAGGCGCAACCCTCTACGGGTTAAATGAGCTTAGCCCCGAGGTTTTCCTCTTCCACGCCGGCACCTGCAAAAACGCAGCAGGGCAGTTCATCACCGCGGGCGGAAGGGCCTTCCTCCTGGGAGCCAAAGGCAAGACCATACCTGAAGCCAGGGAGAAGGTATATGGGGAACTGGCTAAGGTCAAGTGCTCCGGCATCTTCTATCGCAGGGATATTGGGTTGAGGGCTCTAACTGGATCCACGGAGCAAGTATAAGTGGGCGTTAACTATCACGCCCAAAACCAGGCCAAGATAACCGGATGGAGTCGTGCCGTTCCAAAAAAAGGGCACTTCTCCGGCGGTAGCTATCACTGTACCCTATGTTCCCTATGCGTTTTCTTCGACCACACCCCTCCATCACACTTGTAGACACATCAACCGTTTCTTCTAAAGGGCTCACCACGAGCCCTTTTTGCTTGCCTCTGATGCGGCTGATCCCACTGAGAAAACGATGCCAGCCCACGCACCCCTGCGGGGTACGACAACGTTAGAGTATTTAGCGTCACTCAAACCAGCAAGTTTCAATCCACGCACCCCTGCGGGGTGCGACTCCCACTTGCCCCGGATCTTCAAACCATCGCACAAGTTTCAATCCACGCACCCCTGCGGGGTGCGACTTGAGTTCTATTGCCACCCCCACGTTTTCCGGGTGTTTCAATCCACGCACCCCTGCGGGGTGCGACTAGCTGGGATCGGTTCCTGTTAACACTCAACCGGGTTTCAATCCACGCACCCCTGCGGGGTGCGACTACAAGTGGTCGATTGCCTGTTGGATTGACAACGGTTTCAATCCACGCACCCCTGCGGGGTGCGACAGCTGCAGGTGGCCGCAGAAGAGGTGAGCGCCGATGTTTCAATCCACGCACCCCTGCGGGGTGCGACTATGTTTAGGCTCACTCCGTTTCGCAAGGTCGAGGTTTCAATCCACGCACCCCTGCGGGGTGCGACACGGTAGCGGGCTGTTCAGTGTGCAGGCCCCGCGGCGTGTTTCAATCCACGCACCCCTGCGGGGTGCGACTTTGAGTACGGGGGCGCTATGTTTGAAATTCGGGAGGTGTCAATCCACGCACCCCTGCGGGGTGCGACTATCTATCGACCGGCTATCTGCGTGGTACAGTCAAGTTTCAATCCACGCACCCCTGCGGGGTGCGACCTGTCGTCTCAGTTTGCTTACCTCCAACTCGAGCGTTTCAATCCACGCACCCCTGCGGGGTGCGACGATATGTTTTCGGCCACAAGGAGGACGAACGGGTGTTTCAATCCACGCACCCCTGCGGGGTGCGACGCTTGATCTCTGGCAAGATCTCTGAAAGCTTCGACTGTTTCAATCCACGCACCCCTGCGGGGTGCGACGTAGCCTCCTGTAGGGTCTGGTAACCTGTCAATGGTTTCAATCCACGCACCCCTGCGGGGTGCGACTACCAGAACTATGCGCTATGGTACCAACTACGCATGTTTCAATCCACGCACCCCTGCGGGGTGCGACGGATTCCACTAATACACAATCATCTATTCTAGCGAGTTTCAATCCACGCACCCCTGCGGGGTGCGACATCGAGCTGGTGTAGACGTTCAGAGACTTGGCCAGTTTCAATCCACGCACCCCTGCGGGGTGCGACTCTACCTGTCTCAAATGCCGTCTCGATGGGCACAAAAACATAGCTTTGTGCGAACGTGTTCTTTCTGCT
>JAKOTU010000030.1 GCA_029776155.1 Bacillota bacterium
GACTGTAGGCCACTGCCTCCAGCCATTTGGCCACATCGCTATCTTGAAAGACCATGCCCTTGAACTCACCAGTCTTTTCACCCGCGGCGATGCGCAGATTTTCTATGGCATGACTCGGCTCCCCATCGGGGAGCAGGTCATTGAGGGCCTTCCACTGGTAAGGGATCATCTTCTCCCTGACCACCGCGGCCCGATCAGCCAGCAGGCCTCCCTTGAGCACTGTGTTCTTACAAGGGAGTAGTACGTCGAGTTTCACAGCCATACCCCTTTCTCACTATTTTATGGCTCCACGGGTTAATCCAGAGACAATGGCCCTTTGCGAGAACAAGACGATGATTACAGCCGGGATGACCATGGTTACCCCCAGGGCGCTGATCAGCTCCCACGGCCTGCCGTAGGGTGTCCGGGCTTGGAATACCTCGGTCACCGCCACGCTCAGTGTTTTCGCCTGGGGCGTCGAAGTAAAGACCAGGGGGTAGATGAGGTTGTTCCAGGCGTTGATAAAGTTGATGGCCAGCATGGTGGCGATGGAGGGCTTCATCACAGGAAGTACGATGTACCACAGCCGCTGGATCAGGTTGGCCCCGTCCACGATGGCCGCCTCCTCCATCTCCAAGGGAACCCGCTGGACGAAGGAAACCAAGGTCCAAACGGTAAAAGGCAGGAGCACACTGCTCATGACCACGATCAGTCCCCGGACCGTATTGATCAGGGACAGATCCCGCAGGATGCGGAATAAAGGTACAACCGTGGTGATCTCCGGCAGAGCCATGGACAAAACCAGGGCCAGAAGCAGCAGCCCGCTGCCGGGCACTGGATAGCGGGCAAAGCCGTAAGCGGCCAAAAAGGCCAGGAACACCGTGAGGAACGTGGCCCCGGTGGCAAAGAGTACCGAGTTCCGTAGGTACTCTGTGAACGGTAGCTGGGAGATGAGCATCGCGAAGTTCTCCAGAGTCGGCCTGGGGAAGTACCGCGGGGGAATGCTGAACAGCTCATTCTTATCAGTTAAGGACGAGATGGTGATCCAGTAAAAGGGCAGAAGCGAGAGGAAGACAAAAACCACAACCGACAGGTAAAGCCCAAACCGCCCTAAGCCCCTGCGCAGTGTATGTTTGCTCACAGCCACCCCTCCTTACAAAGAAAGCCCGTAGTGGCGGAACAAGGCCAGGCCGAGGATACCCACTATAGCCACTACAAAGATCAGAATAACTCCCAAAGCGGAAGCCATGCCCCAGTTGAACCAAAGGATACCCTGCTGGAACACGGTGTAAGAGAGCACCGTCGTGGCCAGGCCGGGGCCCCCGTGGGTCATACCCAGCATGAGATCGAAGTTGGCCAGCTGCCAGATGAAGGAAAACAGTCCCAAAGTCAAGAGCAGGCTCATGCTGATGGGTAGGGTAATATGGCGGAAATTCTGGAAGGCCGTGGCCCCATCGATGCGGGCGGCCTCATAAAGCTCCGCCGGAACGCTCTGCAGCCCCGCCAGGAGCACCACCGCCATGAAGGGGGTATTCTTCCAGACGTTAACCAAAATCACGCACAGCCTGGCCGTTGCCGGATGAACTAAAAGCTCGTATTTGTTTCCTGTGAGCCTGAACAGCCAGTCCGTGACCAGACCGTACTGATCATCCAGCATCCAGCGAAAGGCCAAACCCGCCACAATGGTGGGGATGGCCCAGGGAATCAGGTTAATCGTGCGCACCAGGTTGCGCCCGGGGAACCGGGCGTTGAGCATGCTGGCCACGCCCAGACCCAAAATCAGCTGCAGGGCCACTGAGGCGAGGATAAAAATAAGAGTAAAATACATGATATCGTGATTACTCTGGTCCGCAAGCAGCCGCTGAAAATTCCTCAATCCCACAAACTGCCGGGTGTTGGTGAGCAGATCCACCTTGAAAACGCTGAGGTACAGGGTTTCCAGGACGGGGTAGACAGCCGTCAGGAAACGGAGCAGAATGGCAGGGCCCACCAAGACGAAAAAGAGGAAGTAGCGCTTTTTTGTACTGACCATTGTTGCCCCCTCGCTCGTGCCGGGGGCGGCGGGAAAACCCGCCACCCCAGCGCAAAATCAACTAGAGATCGTCAAATCGCTGCCGGGCCCGGTTCAGGGTCTCTTCCAGGGTGATCTGGTTGGTGAGGTAAGCAGAGGCGATATCCTCCAGGACCGTGCCGGCCTCCAGGAACCTGGGATGGAAGGGCCGGGGCTTGATGACGCCTTCCGCGGAGTACCAAGCCATGTACTTAGCGATGCCCTCATCGCCTACTACCTCCAAGATGGACTTGCGTGGGCTCAGCCACCACACGCTCATCTGGGCCAGCTTCGGTGCGTTCTCAATCGAGGTCATAAACTCGATAAAGGTTTTGGCTGCGTCGATCTTGGTAGAGGTCTTGGGAATGGACCATCCCCAGGCGGCAGCATAAGTTGCCCTCCCACCAGGACCCTCGAGAGGCAAGGCAATGGCCATCTTATCCTCCTCAAACCATTCGGGATCGGAGCGGCCCACATCCCAGAAGTACGGCCACTGGCGCATCATGATCACGCGGTCATTCATGTAGTCTTGATTGAGGGCGTCGAAGTCGCGGTTGAGGGCGGCCACTGGGAAGATTGCGTGCTCGTACATCAAATCATGCAGGAACTGGAGTGCCGTCTCGAACTCCGGCCCGAGATCGAAGGCATTGCCACCCGCTTGCAGCGTCCAGTAGCCCAGATTAACCATGAGATAAGCACCCTTGGCCATGCCGTCGGAAATAGCCCAGACGCCATCATCGGTGAGCTGCTTGCCCACTTCAATGAGCTCTTCCCAAGTCTGGGGCACCTCTAAGCCCAGCTCATCTAAAATATCCTTGCGGTACCAGAAATACTGGGCCTCGAAATTGTGGGGCATGCGGTAGAGCTGGCCGTCATGCCTGTGCCAGACCTCGATCATATCCAGCATATCCTGGGGGAAATCTGTCCAAAATTCGTCGTCGAACAGCTCATCCAAGGGCACCAGCCAACCCGCCCGGGACATGCTGATGAAGCATTCGTCTTCCAGAGCGATTACGTCATAGGGCGTGGTGCCGGCCATGATGGCACTGGTCATCTGGGAAAGAAAATCAGGGGCGGCTCCCGGCCGGACCTGTACTTCCACCTCAATGCCGGTCTTCTCGGTAAAGCCCAGCTCCTCTAGGGCCCGGATGGTGTCTTCCAGGGCCCAGCCGCCAACAGCTACTGTGATTTTCTCGGCCGCGCTGACCCCGCTTCCCAACATACTTAACACCAGGACAGCAACTGCGAGCAGCAAAGCTCTGTTCTTCATGCAGATACCTCCCGTTTGATTGGCCTAAGTTTCACTGTACAGGAGAAAACAACAACCCTACACAGCCTTTGCAGTATCACCTCCCGTCCAAGAAGCAGGAAGCACGAGGCAGGAACCAGGATTTGCTGTCCGTTCCTTGTTCCTTGCTGCCTTCGACTTGTCCCTTGCCCCTGCTACCTGCTGTTCGCCGCGCATGAGCCGCGGATAATGAGCTTGCAGGGTACATAAGCCGAATCGATAAGCGTTTCGCCCCGCTCTACGCAGTCGATGAGCATTTTTGCCGCGGTGGATCCGATCTCCGCCATGGGCAGCCTTACTGTGGTGAGGGGGGGCTTTAGAAAGCGCGCCATATCCCGATCGTCGTAGCCCACAACCGACACATCCTCAGGCACCCGCAGGCCCAGGTCAGTTACGGCGTCGATGACCCCGCTGGCCATGACATCGTTGGCCGCGAAAACGGCTGTGGGCGGGTCGGACAGAGCTAGAAACTCCCGCGCTGCCTTGTAGGCGCTGGCGGGCTCTTCCCATTCGCCGTTCTTTACCAAGGCGGGATCAAAGGCAATGCCGTGCTCCTCCAGGGCCTTCTGGTAGCCCTTAATTCGCTCCCGGGAGGGGATGACGTTCTCCGGGCCGTTGATGTAGCCAATGCGCCGATGGCCCAGGCTCACCAGGTAGTCCACGGCCTGCTGGGCGGCGTCCGCGTCGGCGGATAGCACCGAGTTTTTCTTGGTGTAGGGCGAAAAAGAGTAGGCATAGACAATGGGCAGATCCGGCTTGATCAACTCCTGGGTGTAGGAGGAGACAAAGGAGGCGGCAAAGATAATCCCGTCTACCTGGCGCTGAACCAGCATTTCTATATAGGCTTTCTGGCGGTCGAACTCGTAGCCGCTGTTACAAACCAGAGCGTTGTAGCCCCGGGAAAAGGCGTACTGCTCGATGGCTTTGAGCATGGAGGGCAGAAAGGGCGTATCGATGTCGTCTGTGATTACGCCGATACAATGACTCTTTTTTGTCTTTAGACTGCGGGCCACCCGATTGGGTTTGTAGTTAAGCTCCCTGGCTGCCTGCAGTACCCTCTGCCTGGTCTCTTCCCTGATGTGGTGCGTCTGGTTATTCAACACTCGCGACACTGTGCTGCGGGACACTTGGGCTCTCTTTGCTACGTCAGAAATAGTTATCAAATTCAGCTCCACCTCCTGTGCAAAGTCAACCCTTGATGCTTCCCATGGTCATACCTTCGATGAAATACCTCTGGGTGAAAGCAAACAAGATCAAAAGGGGGATGACGGAAAAACAAGCTCCAGCAATCAAGATATCGTAGTTGTTGCCGTAGGGCGTAAGCAGGGTATTCAGGCCGATGGCCAGAATGTATTTCTTCCCCGAACGCAGAACCAAAAGGGGCCAGAGGAAGTTATTCCAGCTGTGCATGCCC
Organism: Bacillota bacterium; assembly: GCA_029776155.1. GTDB lineage: Bacteria > Bacillota > Limnochordia > Darwinibacteriales > Darwinibacteriaceae > DTU010. The sequence continues at coordinate 4,732 of JAKOTU010000030.1, forward strand.
ACCAAAATGGCCATCGCCGCGAAGGCGGGTTTCATGATGGGTATTATCAAGCGGAAGAAAATACCGTACTCGCTGGCCCCGTCCACCCGTCCAGCGTCCACAATGTCCTGAGGAATGGACAGCAGGAACTGGCGGAAGAAAAAGATGGTGGAGGCATGAGCCATAAAGGGCAGGACGATCCCCCAAAAACTGTCCAGAAGCCCCATGGCGCTGGCCTGGGCATACATGGGCAGCATGAGGATTTCAAAGGGGATCATCAGAATAACGAGGATGCAGGTGAAAATGGCATTTCTCCCCCTGAAGCGGTACGCAGCTAGACCGTAGGCCACCCAGGAGCTCACAAAGAGGGTGAATCCGGTCTGCATCACGGTTAGGATCACGCTGTTCCGGTACCAGAGCAGATAGTCATGGGGCAGATACTGCCCGGTTCTGGTGATGCCCGTAAACAGGTACTTGTAATTGGCTAAGGACATAACGTCCCAATCGAGCCGCAGGTTCAGCCCAAAGCGGATCAGCTCATCGCCGGGCTTAAAGGAAGCCAGGAGTATGGCGGCAAAAGGCAGCAGCACCACAGCGGAAATGAGAAGGAAAAAGAGGAGCATGACCAAGCGGACGGAAGCCTGCATGCTGGTGTGTTTTCTGGCAGCCATATCAATCCCGCTCCTTTCCAAAGACTCCTGTGATGCGCAGCTGGATGAAGTTGATGATCGAAGCAACCAGCAAAAGTACCAGTCCCACCGCTGAAGCGAAACCCATGCGGTTCTGCTCCCAACCCTGGCGGTAGAGGTAGCCCACAATGGTCAAGCCGATGTTGCGGGGAGAGTTGTTCCCGGCCCAGAGCATGTAGCTTTCGGTGAACATGGCCAGACCCGCGTAGATACTGATGGTCAGGACGTAAATAATCGTGGGTTTGACTAATGGCACCGCCAGGTGACGGAACCTCTGCCAGCCATTTGCCCCGTCGATTTCCGCCGCTTCATACATCTCCAGGGGGATGTTCTTCAGAGCGGCCAGATAGTACAGGATGTTCACGCCCGTCCAGCGCCAGCAAGCCATGAGCACCAGCGCCGCCATGCCCGTCTCCTTCTGCCGCAGCCACTTTATGGGCTCAAGGCCAAAGAAGGCCCGCACCGTGTTCATAAACGAACCGGGCAGCTCGCCGAACATCAGGCGAAAGATGGTGCCCGCGACCACCACGTTGACCAGGATGGGCAAAAAGAGAACACCCCTGAAAAACTCGGAGGCCACCATCAGCCTGCTGTTGAGCATATAGGCTAGAACCAGGGGCATGGGAATCAGGATCAGCACAGTCCAGAACATATAGCGGAAGCTGTTGCCCACCGCCGTGCGGAAAATCCTATCGCCTAAAAGCCGCTGGTAGTTCTTCCAGCCCACGTTGGTGACCATACCCGGCAGGACTTCCTGAAAGCTCATGCGTATAGTGGTAAGGACGGGATAGACAAAAAAGATGAGGAAGGTCAGCACAAAGGGCAGTACAAAAACGTATGGCGCTGCTTTCTGGTTATAGAGAAACTTGCGAATCCTGGTCACTTTACCACGCACCCTTGCAGAACTTGCGGGGAGGGAAAGAGCTTCCCTCCCCCGAAGTTGAGACAGCCTAGAAGATCTGGTTTTCGATGTCGTACTGGGCGTTCTCTAGAACTTCCGCGGGATCCAGCAGATCCTCAAACAGCTCGTTGAGCATTACCGTGGTCAGATACTGGTTGATGGTGGGCGAAATAGATGTGGAGCGAACCATCATGATCTCATCTTTGATCTCCAACAGTACGTCGAAGGCGTTCGTGAGGAAGTACTGGTTATAGCGGTTTTCAGGATTATGGGTCATCTCCCGATCCGTCCAAAGCGCGGTATTGCAGGGATCGAAGCCCATGTCTTCCCAGATCATGCGGTTGGCGTCTTCAGAAAGCTTCGCGTAAGCTACGAACTCCCCAGCGAGTTCTTTGTTGCTGGCGAAGTTGGTGACAACAGTGCCCGTACCTCCCAGGCCCACGGAGCGGGGCATGCCTTCTTCAAAGACGGGCATGGGTGCTATGGCCATCTTCTGATACATACTGGGCATTTCATCCACAAAGCGGCTCATGAACCACTGGGGCATGATCACGCAGGCCACATTGCCCTGGTCGATGAAGCCTTTACCGCCTTCGGTGTCGGGCTGGCCATCTGGGCAGGTGGTCATGATTCCTTCCTTGACCATGTTCTGCATGGTGGTCACGGCTCTAAGCATCTCCGGCGTATTGATCAGGGGCCGTTCGTCTTCGGAAACCAGGTCCGTCCCTTGCTGGGCCAGCATGGCGGTGACAGTCCAGGCCGCGCTGGTCTCGGCGATACCCATGAACTTATCGGGATGGACCTGTTTCAATTTGCGGCCGGCTTCGGCGAAGTCGTCCCAGGTCTTGATCTCACGGTAGTCGATGCCAGCGCTCTCCAAAATCTCCACATAGTAGAAGGCCATGGTGGCCCCCACATGGGTAGGCGCGCCGTACATATTGCCGTCCTTGGAATAGATACCAAGGCGCGACGGGACAATGTCGTCGATATAGGCTTCGAAATATGCGTTGAGCGGCATGAGCTGGGGAACTCCCATGAGGTAGTTGGGGAAACGGCTGATCTCGATATCGCAGATGTCCGGAGCTCCCACACCAGACTGCAGGGCGATCTGCAGCTTGTTGTGCATGTCGTCGTAGGGCATTACGCTGGATTCTAGTTCGACTGGGCGATCGGGATGCAGTTCGTTCCACTTCTCCGCCATTACATCGAAAAAGCGGGCATGCTGGGGAATAAACGTCCAGAACGTGAACTTTGTGACGTTAGCAGCCGCAGGCCCTGAGAAGGCGAACCAAAGGGCCAAAAACAACACAAGCATCGATAGGGTCGATCTTTTCATTGTTCTCCTCCCTTAATCGGATTGGCTTATGGGTTTGTCTATGCTTCACCCGAGCACGCGCTGCGTGCACCTCCTTCCACCCCACAGTTTAGCCAACGGTCCGGGGAACTGCCTGCCCACTCGGGTTGCACAACAAATCGCCTGCTTTCCGCAATCGATTTCAGAAATCGATCCCGAACCTTGTCAAAAAAATAATGATACCAACCATATATTAACTCTAAGGCATGTTTTTGTCAACTACGTTAGCGAATTTTTGCACCGCCGCAGAAATGCAACTCTAAATGAAACGGATTTTCGCTCGTCTTCTCTCTGACTCAACGAAGGGTTTCTGTTCCTCGCTCGGCTTGGTTTATCCTGCTCGTGCCAGACTTTCCACCGCTTCCCATGCAGATATGCCGTTTAGAATCCTGCGAGGATAGGTGTTTAGCCAGGTCTCGATGGCCTTGAGCTGTTGATTTGTGT
>JAKOTU010000031.1 GCA_029776155.1 Bacillota bacterium
GTTGAAAAGCGTTTTCGGACCAGCGTACCCCTGCTGCAGCTGCGGCTCAGGGGCGAGTGGGAGAAAACCCAAGAGCGTATGTTTGTCCGGGTGCCGGTCCACATCGATGCGGTGATTGTTCCCTTGACCGAAACCTCCGAGGAGCTTCCCGCCCAGCCTGCCCTGATTTTGAACCTGAGCGGGGGCGGTTATCTGCTCCGGTCAGCACATCCTTTCCTTCTGAGGTTGACCGGGCCCGTCCCCGCTCCCGGCCCGTGGCTTCCCTGGCCACCGGGGCCAGGAACGACTTCAACTTCTCTTCTACAATCCGAGGATTCTCCCCTGCCTGGATGGACAAAATCCCCTCGATCATCACCTGCTTGATCAAAACCTCTTCATCACTCTTCAGTTTCAGTTTGCCGGCGATGGGCAGGAACAGAAGGTTCGAGGCCACCGCTCCGTATAAAGTGGTGATCAGCGCCACAGCCATGCCCATGCCCACTTGGTCCGGTTTATCCAAAGAACCCAGCATGGCAATGAGGCCGATGAGGGTACCGATCATGCCGTAGGCGGGAGAGAACTGGCCCATCTGTTCGAAAATGCGCTGGCCGATACGGTGCCGCTCCTCCAAGAAAAAGAGCTCGATTTCCAGGATGTTCCGCACCAGTTCAGCGTCGGTGCCGTCCACAATAAGCTGGATACCCTTCTGCAGAAACGGCTCATTGGTTGCCTGGGCCCTTTCTTCCAGGGCTAAAAGACCTTCGCGCCTGGAGATCTCCGCGAACTCCACCAGTGTATCGATGACCTCCGCGCTGTCCTTTCTCTGGCCGGAAAAGGCCACGCGCAGGAGGGGAATCACGCTGAGGACTTCTTTCATGGAAAAGTTGACCATGATGGAGGCCAAGGTTCCGCCGAAGACAATCATGAGGCTCGGCAGGCTCCAAAAAAGCAGTATGTCCCCTTCCATTACGATGGAGAGGATCATCAAGCCTAGGCCGATGATAATACCCAATATGGTTGCCAGATCCATGTACCTGCACTCCGTTTCTTATGGGCTAGTGGGGCTGCACATGCAGCCCCGCTGACCTAAGCCCAATCTATCGTTTCAAATTGACCAGTTCCTGCAGCATTTCATCTGAGGTGGTGATGATCCGCGAGTTGGCCTGGAAGCCCCTCTGGGTGATGATCATCTCTGTGAACTCCTCGCTCAGATCAACGTTGGACATCTCCAGAGAACTGGGGGCGATGCGGCCATAACCGGGCATGCCTGGCAGATGGAACTGGGCGATACCCGAGTTTGGCGTCTCCGCAAACACCGTGGAGCCGACCCGTAAGAGGCCTCCAGGGTTAGCGAACTTGGCCAAGGCGATCTGCCCTAGGGCCCTGGTTAAGCCGTTGGAGAAGCTCCCCACAATCACCCCATTTTGATCGATGAGGAAACTCTGCAGCGAACCGCTGGCGTAACCGTCCTGGCTGGAGAACCTGGCGCTGAAGTCGTTGGCAAACTGGGTCAGGGCCGAGAAGTCTACCTGGACGCTGAGGGGTGTGGCTGAGTTATCCTGAAACCCGATCTGGATGTTCCCTACTCCACCGCTGTCGAGGCGTCCGTCCAGATCAAAGCTGAGCTCCGTATCTGTATCTGGGAGGAGCTGCACCGTTAGGTTGGAGTCCTCGGGCGCTGTCACGGACCATTCCCAGGTATTCACATCGGTCTTTTCCAGAGTCACAATCAGCGTGTGTTCGCGCCCTAAAGAGTCGAACACCTGAATGGTTCGGGTCTCGCCCTTCTCAACGTCATAGCGTGCATCGAGGTTGCCCGCAAAGTTCACCTGGGTGGTGGCCTTGGGCTCAATGGATGCAGAGGATGAGATTTCAATGGGTTTCAAAACAGGGTCAAGGATGATGTTGCCGCTGTCATCGGCCAAATAGCCCATTACCCTCTGCCCGGTGACCAGAGAGACCAAGCTGCCTTCGATTCTTTGGTTGCTGCCGCTCTCGTCAGTGCCCGCTTTGCCCGGGTCCAGACCGAACATACCTGCCCGGGTGTAGACATAACCATCCCCATCCTGGAGGATGAAAAAGCCGTCACCCTCAATGGCCAGGTCCGTGGTGTAGCCTGTTGATTGCACGTTTCCCTGGGTGTGCTTCACGTCAATGGAGCCTAGTTGAACGCCCAGACCAACCTGTTTAGGGTTGGTACCTCCCCGTTCCTGCGTGGGCGCGGTTGCTCCCTGCATGGTTTGGGTCAGCATCTCCTGGAAGGTTGCCCGCGAGGCTTTATAGCCTGCGGTGTTCACGTTGGCGATGTTATTGCCGATGACATCCATCCGCACTTGGTGCGCTTTAAGACCGGAGACACCGGCAAACATGGAACGCATCATAGGTGAATCTGTCCTCCTTTCAAACCCCACCTCATTCGCTCAGTGGGGGGAGGGCTCCCCGTAAGGGTCCGGCCCTGCTTTTCTTTTTACTGTTGATGTTGTTTATTAGGTGATTACCGCACTGTCGATTTGAGTAAACACGTTCTCTTTGAGACTCTCGCCATCAATGGCGGTGATCACGGTGCGGTTGACCACGCTCACCACCAGGGCTACATCGCCCATGAGGATCAGAGTCTCCCTTCCGCCTTTCCTCCTAGCTTTCTCCACAGCTGCTGAAAGGGTCTGCAGTTGCTCATCAGTGAAGCGAATACCCCGAGTCTCCAGCCGCTTGGCCGCGTGAGCGGAGAACTTCAGCTCCGGCTGCTGCAGCTTACTCTCTAGGATCTGGGCAAAGGATTCACCTGGTTTGCCCACCGGTCTGCTGCGGGGAATGCTCCGCTGCTGTGCCGGTTGGATGGGCAGCCCCTGGGGAATTTTAAACTGCTGGGTCATTCTTCGCTCCCTCCCTGATGGCCACCACTTCAGTGAAATCATACAGCTTGCCGTTGACTACAATTTCCGGCCAGCCATTGCGGAACTGCACTCCTGTAACGGTTCCAAAGAGGCTTTCTCCTTCTTTGGTAAACAGTTCCACTTCCTTGCCCATCATCTGCATGGCCTGTCCCAAGGCGCTCAGTTTCTGCTGGGCAAGCATCATCTCACTGAGGTTGGTGTTCAGGTTCTGCATCTGCTCCAAACTGCTGAACTGGGCCAGCTGGGCAATGAACTCCTTGTCATCCACTGGATTGACTGGATCCTGGTACTTGAGCTGTGTGATCAAAAGCTTGAGGAAGTCGTCTTTGCCCAGCGCGCTGGGGTCTCTTTTTTCCTCTTCGCGCTGTTTGAGCAGCTGTGAAACGGTTCCCACCGTATTTACATACAACGACTTCACCTCCTTAGACACGTACATCTACCCGATACCAACTACTGCCTGCATAGCGAGGCGCGCCTGCCGCTGCGGGCCTGCTTGTCCCCCCTTGGGCGCTGCGGCCTTGGGGACGCTGCTGGGGCTGATCCTGCTGAGAGAGCTCTCCTTCCTGTCCCAACCCCACATTGATGCTCACTTCGCCCAGGACAGTACCCTGTTCCTGCAGGGCCAACTGGAGCTGTGGAAGCTGGGCGGAAAGCAGTTCCTGTACCCGGCGGTCTTGGACCAGAAACTCGGCCACCATGATGCCCCGCTCCATGGACAACTTGATGCGCATCTCCCCTAGGTGTTCTGGCTTGAGCTCAATGCGCACCTCCGTCCGTTCCTCGGTGATCATAGACTCCATGGTGCGCACCAGATTGGATCGGAGCGCTTCTGGTTGCCGAAGATCGAAGACCGGGCGCAGTGGAACGGGCTGTTCAACACTCTCCAGCTCAGGAGCCCCATTCCGCAGAGGTTCCGGCGGAACAGCGAGCGGTTCCCCAGTCTGCGTGGCCAATCCCTGCCTTCTCTCCACAGCAGCGCCTACCTTGGCGGCGCCTTTCTGCAGAGTCTTGGCTGGAACAGGTTCGGATGGACCATCCTGGCCTTCGGCAGCCTCTGCTGCTTCCCGGGCATCCAGTTCCCCTTCCTGGGGCTCAACCTCTAGACTTAGGACCTCACCAGCCTCTGCGTAGCTAGCCCCCGCGGTAGGATTATTGGGGTGGTCAGGTGCCGCCTGTACCCCAGTGTATTCTGCATCCATTTTCCCTGCTGCCTGCCTCGCTTCCACCTCAAGTGTATCCAGCTTGGGGGTTGCCACAGGCTGGTTCCTATCGCCTTGGGAACGAGGCAGCTCCAGCGGCGGCTGCTCAGCAGAAGATGCTTCGGGCTGCGGCCCTTGCGGTGGCACCCTTTGCTCAGCCGGCGCCTTTGCCTCCCGAGGTCTGTCCCCAACAGGCAGTTCCTCGGGCAGGCGAACCTGGGGAGCTGTGTGGCCCGCATCTTTCCCAGAATTCAAGGCCCAAACAGCAGGCCCGTTCTCTAAAGGGGAACTCTCTGCGGCCAAGAGATCAGGGGCCAGTACAGCGGAAAGGTTGGGCTGAGGCAAGTCGGGCTCCGTTCCATCGGCTCGAGACAGATCCCCGCGGGCTTCTGTGGATAGGGACCCTGCATCCACCGCGGTAGGCACCTCCACCGTCCCTTCTGCTGCTGCGGCCAGATCTTGGATAGGACCTGTTAGCAGCATTCCCGGGTCGCTGCCCAGCGACCTCGACAGAGGTTCTACCTCTGGCTGAATCTCCCCTGTGCTGAACTGCTCTGGGGATGTTGAGCCCAAAAGGTAGGCAAGGGCGAAAGCCCACGGTCCATAGACCATTGAACGTCTACTCTCCCGTCTGCCCACAAGGCCAGCTTTCAGCTCCGGGGGCCCCTCATCTAGAGCGGCTTCCCGCGCCTCTCCCTGCTGCTGCGCCTGCTGCTCCTTCACGGCCTGGGTTTCAGTACCGTTGAGGGCTTCTGCTAACACCTGGGCAAAACCTGTCTCCGGTTCCTGCCCGTGGGGCACGTCGTGCCCGGTCCCCTGCTCGGTGCTGGGCAGCAGCAGATTAGAAATGGCAATTAGGTCGATATTCTCACCCCCTTTCCCAGATGAACTCCAAGCTAATCCCTGGCCTGGCCCAGTTCTTGGCTGAGGCTGGCGGCCAGATTAGTTGGCAAAATGGTGAGAATCTGCGCGGCCTCATAGGTATCCATGGTCAGGAGAACCTTAAGGATCAACTCCCGATCAAGCTCCTGCATGATGCGGGCCGCGTCCGCGGGATCCATCCCGCTGTAAATCTGGGCTAAATTCTGCACATTGCGCCTTTGTTCCTGCTCCTGCTGCAGCCTGGCTTCCCAGGCAGCCAGCTCACTCTCCCTTTTATCCAGCTGCTGGGCCCTTTGCTCCAGTCGGTTCAGGTTACTCTGCAGCTCAGCCTCCCGGCGCTCCAGGTCTGCTGCCAGGGCCTTGAGTTCCGCTTCCTGCTGAGCGATGAATGCTTCGGCATCCCGCCCGTGGGCATAGGTTTCCAGGTGGGGCTGGAGCCAGCCGATGCGCAGCCCCCAGCGCCACAGCAAGCCAGGCCCGTCAATCACACCGGTCGCGGAGAGTATTCCAAAGGCTACAACGATTGAGATCAACAAAAAGGTGAAGGCCAACACCCATCTTCCCAAAGAAAGAACCTCCCTAGGACAAGACACGCGAGCGCATGTCATCCAGCACTTTTTGCTCTTTACTCAACTCCTCTTGGACAAAGGCCGCGTACTGTCGTTCCCGTAAGAGGGACACTTTCTTCCTCTCCTGCCTGGCCTTCAGCCACTGGGTCTTGGCCTCACGGGCTGCGGCCTCTTGCTGCGCGACACGCAGAGTCTGACTCTGCACTTTGCGGTCCAGACTCTCCAGGTATTGATACATGGCCTGCCGCAGGAGGATTTCTCCTTGTCCATACCCGAACTCTTTGACCTTCTGTTCGTGTTCCTTCAAGCGCGCCAGCTTAGCCCGCTCCTCATGGGCTAAACGTTCTTCCTGGGCCCACCTAAACTTGGACTGTTCTTCCTGAATCTCCCGCACTTTAAGCACTTTTTGTAAGCGGAATTTAAAGCGAGCCATGCTTCAACTCCTAACTATGGTCTGCAAACACTGCCTTCAGCCGGGCAAGGGTCTCGGAAAAGTCCGAGGGTTCGTCTACGCCCTGCTGTAAAAAGGCGGTGATCCCCGGGTGCAATCTAATAGCCTCATCGATCTCCGGGTTTGAGCCATGGGCATAAGCGCCGATGTTGATCAGATCCTCTGCTTCGGTATACGCCGCTAGGGCAGAGCGCAGTTTGGCCGCCAGTTCCTGGTGCTCTCGCGTGGTTACTTCCACCATCAAGCGGCTGATACTGGCCAGGATATCAATGGCCGGATAATGGTTCTTTTCGGCTAAAGCCCTGTTCAGGACAATGTGGCCATCCAGGATACCCCGCACTGTATCGGCCACCGGTTCGTTCATATCGTCCCCTTCCACCAGGACAGTGTAAAAGGCGGTGATGGTACCGTGCTGACCTGGGCCTGTCCGTTCCAGGAGTCTGGGCAGCAGCGCAAACACCGAGGGAGTGTAGCCGCGGGTGGCCGGCGGCTCACCGATAGCCAGCCCCACTTCCCGCTGGGCCATGGCCAGGCGCGTCACCGAGTCCATGACAAACAGTACATCTAGGCCCATATCCCGGAAGAATTCGGCAATGGTGGTAGCCACCATTGCGCCCTTGATGCGCACTAAAGCAGGCTGGTCCGAAGTGGCCACCACTACCACTGAGCGAGCCAAGCCTTCGGGACCTAAGTCACGTTCAATAAATTCCCTAACCTCCCTGCCCCGCTCGCCGATAAGGGCGATTACCGTCACATCGGCCTCCGTGTTGCGGGCCATCATGCCCAGGAGGGTACTTTTCCCCACACCGCTGCCGGCAAACACGCCGATGCGCTGCCCCCGGCCGCAGGTGAGCACGCCGTCTATGGCCCTTACCCCCACCGAGAGATGGGATTTGATGCGCTGACGCTCCAAGGGCTGGGGTACCCTCCCTTGGATGGACAGGTACTTAACAGCGGGGACCTGCCCCTTGTTGTCTAAAGGCCGCCCCAGACCGTCTAAGATGCGGCCCAGGAGACCTTGACCCACGGGAACCATGAGGGGAGCCCCCGTTGCCGTCACTAGACTGCCCGGCCCGATTCCATAAAGATCGGACAGGGGCATGAGCAGCACCTTTTGGTCACGGAATCCCACCACCTCCGCAGGGATTCCGCTGCCCTCGCGCGGCTTAATCAAACAGATGTCCCCTATGTTGGTCGTGGGCCCAATGGATTCGATGGTTAAGCCCACGATCTGCGTAACGCGGCCGCTGTGAATTGTATCTGTGGCTTGTTCCAGGTGGCGCAGGTAATGGGCCACCCGGGGAGAGAGTTCATCGGTTGTTCTCATCATAAAGCACTTCCAATAAGTGATGGGCCAGTTTGCCTAAACGCCTTTCCAGGCGGGCATCGATGAGCCCCGTACTCGATTCTATCAAGCAGCCGCCTTGGGTAATGGAGGGATCCTGCTCAAACAACAGTTTAGCCCGGCTGATTAAGCCCAGCTCCTGCCCTTGGTCCTGAAGCAGGGCATAATCGGTGGGGTTGAGGAAGACGATTACCTGGTCCACAGTCCCCAGGGCCTGCAAGGCTTCCTTGAGGATGGGCTGGAGCCAGGAAATATCGCTCTCCACTTCTTTTCTGATAATCTTATCGGCAAGGAAAACACTGAGCTTTAGAAAGTCGTCTTCCAGAGCCTGCAGGCTTGCCGTTCGTAAGCGGGCGGCTTCGTCCACAGTGGACTCCAACAGGGTTAGAAGTGCTGCGGCCTGATCCAGGGCTTTGGCCCTGCCTTCCTCTAAACCTGCGGCGTAACCTTCGGCAAAGCCCAGCTCCTTGGCCTTAAGGCGAATGCCTTCGGCTTCCTGCTCAGCCTGCCTGCGCAGATCCTCCGCTTTCTGCTGTGCTTGGGCGAGGATCTCTTCTGCTTTGGCCTGGGCATCTTCTAAGAGGTTGGCTGCCTCCAATATGGTGGCTCCCTTGGTGAAGCCGGGGGTGCTCTCCTTTTCGGTGGGAATGACAGGGATTATCTCTTGCTCATCGGTGGTCAGCAGCACCTTTAACTCCGCAGCCTTGATGATCTTAGACAATCACCTCGTCCTCCCCTCCGCGGGCAATGATGATCTCGCCCATGTCTTCCAGGCGGCGGATGGTGGCCACGATCTTCTGCTGCGTCTCTTCAATGTCGCGCAGGCGCACAGGCCCCATGTATTCGATATCCTCTTTGAGCATTTCAGCAGCCCGTTTGGACATATTCTTGAAGATGCGGGCAGCCACTTCTTCACTGGCCGTTTTCAGGGCCAAAGCCAGATCCTTGGAATCCACTTCACGCAGCACTTTTTGGATAGAGCGATCGTCCAAGAGGATAATGTCCTCGAACACAAACATGCGCTTGCGAATCTCCTCCGCAAGCTCGGGCTCCTCTTCCTCCAGAGAGTCCAGGATGGTCTTTTCGGTAGCCCTGTCTACCATGTTGAGAATGTCCACGATGGATTCGATGCCGCCGGCAACTGTATAATCGTCCATGACGAAGGCAGAAAGCCGTTGTTCCAGGGTGCTTTCTATTTCCTGCAGCACTTCGGGAGTTGTACGGTCCAGCTTAGCCACCCGCCGGGCCACATCCACCTGCAGTTCAGGGCTTAAAGATGAAAGAATTAAGCCCGCCTGTTCGGGATGCAGGTAGGCCAAAATCAGGGCGATGGTCTGGGGGTGCTCATTCTGGATGAAGTTCAAAAGCTGACTGGGATCCGTTTTGCGGGCAAAATCGAAGGGACGTACAGCCAAAGAGGCTGTGAGCCTTTTGATAATCTCTTCTGCCCGCTCAGGGCCTAAAGCCTTCTCCAAAAGCTGCCTCGCGTAGTCTATGCCTCCCTGCTCCAGATACTCCCGGGCCATGACCAGCTCGTGGAACTCTTCCATCACCTCGTCCCTGACCTCGGGCTCCACGCGCTTAAGGCCGGCAATGGCGAGCGTGAGATCTTCGATCTCTTGTTCTTTCAGGTGTTTGAAGATGGAAGCGGAAATCTCCGGTCCCAAACTGACCAATAGCACCGCGGCCTTTTCTTTGCCGCTCATTCTACGCGCCCTCATGTTCGACCCTCCTAGTCCTCCGCCAACCAGGTTCTTAGAATCATGGCAACTTCCTCAGGTTTCTCCCGCCCCATTTTCTGAAGCTGCTTGCGAATGTTCAAAAGCTCCTGCTCTTCAGGGGTGAGCTCCCTTTCAGGCAGCTGCGCTTCCTCTTCACCCACCACAACATCCAAGGAGGCGGCCAACGGAGCCTCTTCAGGCACCGCTTGGCGTACCTTTAGTGCCCGGACTAGCAGCACAATGATCAGGAGCAGTACTGCTGCGCCAACCAGCCAGTAATAAAGGGGAATGGCGGGGGGCGTCTCTGGAGTCAGCTCAGGGGCAAAGGGCATCACCTCAAAGGGTACGCTGGCTACATAGATGCTGTCACCACGGTTGAGATTCAAACCCGTGGCCCTGATCACCGACTCTTCCACCGCAGCCAGTTGGGCAGGTTCCAAATCGCCGTTAATCCACACAGAAACATCCAGGCTGGTCACTTCACCGGGCAGGGTCGTGAGCCAGGTCTCGGTGCGGTTGAGCTCATAGTTGGTCACTGCTTCATGGCGTTCCCACTCGGTAGTTCCTTCGCCTTGACCGGCAAACACATAGCCCGGAACATTGGCATCCACTCCCGGGACTCCCCCAGCGGAAGTGGTTGAGCCCCGGTAGGTTTCGTCAAAGGTCTGCACGCTGCGCACCAAACCTTCGCCCCGCTGTACGGGAGCATAGGTTTCGCTATACTGTTCCCTGCGGGAAAAGTCCAGCTCCGCATTGACCCTGCTGACCACGTTACCAAACCCGTAGATGCGCTCCAGCATGGCCACAATCCTGTTTTCCAGCTGCTGCTCATAGCGCCACTTCATTTCGAAGCGGTCCGCCACTTGCCCCAACTCTCCAAAATCGGGGGAGTTGAGGACAGTTCCCTTGGAGTCCACTATGGTCACATTCTCTGGGGTTAGGCCCTCCACACTGCTGGCCACCAAATTGGCGATGGCCCGCACTTGGTTGCGGGAGAGCTGGGCCCCCGGTTTCAGCTGGAGCAGTACCGATGCGCTGGCGGGCTGGCTCTCCTGTACGAACAGGGAGCGCTGGGGCAGCACTATATGGACCCTAGCGTCCGCGATTTCGTTGATCTGCCGGATGGTGCGGGTGAGCTCCCCTTGGAGCGCCCACTGGAAACGGAGCTGACGATCGGCTTCAGTTTCGCCCAGCCGGGTGGTGTTGAATATTTCAAAGCCCACCACACCTCCAGTGGGCACCCCTGATGTGGCCAGCGCGATGCGCGTCTCAAATACGGCCTCTTCTGGAACCAGCACAGTCGTGCCCCCTGCGGTGAGCTGGTAGGAGATACCCCTTTCCTGGAGAGCGGCCACAACCGCGCCCGCATCTTCGGGGCTCAAACCTGAAAAGAGCACCTGGTAATTGGGGCGCGAAAGCAGCGCCAAGAGCACTAGGGATAGAAAAACACCCAGGACGAACACGCCTACGCCAATTTGCATTGGACGCGACAGTTTGCCCCAGGTTTGCTTAATTGACTCCAGAACGTTGTTCATAGAACACCCACCCTAGCTAAACTTGCATGCGCATGATTTCTTGATATGCTTCGATGAGTTTGGTACGAATAGCCATCGTTAGCTGAAGGGCTAAGTTTGCTTTTTCGGCCACAATCATGGCATCATGGAACTCTATTTCCCCCGTAAGCAGCTTGTTCAAAGCCACATCGCTTTGCTGCTGCAGCTGATTGACTTCCTGGAGGGCATCTTGCAGGTAGTCTTGGAAATTCTTCGCCGGCTCTTGCCGCGGCTGCAGTTTGTTTACGTTTAGACTCTGGGGCAGGCTGCCAAACTGAACCCTCATGGAAAACACCTTCCCTAACGACCAATCTCCAAGGCCCGCATGGCCATGGATTTGGCAGAATTTAGGGCCACAATATTGGCTTCATAAGCCCGTGTGGCTGTGATCAAGTCGACCATTTCTGTGACTACATTGACATTGGGCATGTCCACATAACCGTCAGCATCGGCATCAGGGTGCTGGGGATCATAGACCCGGCGCGGTGGTGTTGGATCGCTGATCACGCCCACTACCTGCACTCCGCCCCCTGAAAAGGAGGACCTTGGTGCCGCGCCCCGCTGCATGGCCTGATCCAAAATGGGAGCAAACACCGGTACCTGCCGGCGGTAAGGACCGCCTTCCGGGGTGCGCGTTGTGTTGGCGTTGGCCAGGTTACTGGCGATGGTGTCCATGCGCAGCCGTTCTGCAGTTAGACCAGAGGCGGCGATCCGAAAGACTTTAAACACGCTCATGACCTACCTCCTCCCTTCTCCGATTACTGACCTGAGTTGGCTGAGCTTGCGGCTCACCGCATCGATCAAAGACTCATAGTAGAGCTGGTTCTCCAAAAGCAAAACCCGTTCCCGGTCAACATCCACGTTGTTGCCATCGGTCCGCATGGTGGTCGTGGTATCCTGCACCACGGAAAAGGCTGCGTCCATGCGGCTTGACGTTAAACCAGGCAGGTGCCGGCCGTGGGTTCTGCGCAGCGAAGGGCCATGGGCCTTGGCCAGCTCCAGGCTGAACGACGGGTTGTCCACCACATCGGAACGCTTAAAACCTGGAGTGTTGAAGTTGGCTAAGTTGTTGCTGAGCACAGTCTGGCGCAGGCTCGCTTTGCTTAGCCCCAAACTCAATCTGTCCACCAATCGAAACACCAGGGCTCCCTCCTCGCCTCGGTCCCTTGTTGACAGGGTTTTCCCGCGCATACTTCGCTAAGATACCGGAAAGTCCTGTCATCAAAAACTTAACGCAAGCACAAAAAGGGGAGTTGTGTACCCTCTCCCCCCATCTGTGCAAGGAATTCGGCACAATCCTGCAAAATCCTACTTGCAGTGGAGATTCTTTCCTGAAAGAAAAGATTAAAGAATGTAGCGGGTTAGGTCGCGGTCTTGGACTAGATCGCCCAACTTGCCCCTGACGAACTGGGCATCTACCACCACTTTTTCACCCCTCGGCGGTGCAAAACTCACATCTTCCAGCAGCCGCTCCAAAATGGTGTGCAGCCGGCGCGCCCCGATGTTCTCTGCGGTGCGGTTTACTTCCTCGGCAATCTTGGCGATCTCCATTACCCCGTCCGGGGTGAATTCCAGGATTACCCCCTCGGTGCCCAGGAGGGCGGCATATTGCTTGGTCAGGGAGTTGGTTGGTTCGGTGAGAATGCGGGCAAAGTCCTCGGCACGCAAACTAGATAAAGTGACCCGGATGGGAAAGCGCCCCTGCAGTTCGGGGATGAGATCCGCAGGCTGGGAAATGTGGAAGGCGCCTGCGGCGATAAACAAGATGAAATCGGTGCGGACGGGACCGGCCTTGGTAATTACGGTGCAGCCCTCAACAATGGGCAGAATATCCCGCTGCACGCCTTCCCGAGACACATCTGGTCCGCCGCCGTGGCCGCCCCCGGCAATCTTGTCGATTTCATCAATGAACACGATCCCCGACTCCTCAGCAAGCTGTACCGCTTCGGCCATCACCGCGTCCATATCCAAAAGCTTGGTGGCTTCTTCCTGAAGCAGCACCCCCCTTGCTTCCCGCACGGTCATGGTGCGCTTTTGGGTCTTCTTGGGCAAAAGGTCACCCAGCATCTCCCGGAAACTGGCCCCCAGGTCATCCAGGCCCGAACCGGGCATCTCCCAGAGGAAGGAAGGTGATTTTTCTACTACCACTTCCACCAGCTCATCTTCCAGCTCCCCCAGCCTGAGCAGCTCCCGCACCCTCCGGCGCTCCTTTTTGATCCTTTCATCATCCTCCGTGGACTGCCTACTTGGCGGGGTCTGCTGGGTCAGTCCCCAAAAAATGTCCATGGGGTTCAGTTTGGGAGCAGCCGCAGGACTGGGCACCAACAGCTCAACCAAGCGTTCTTCCGCCAACACTCTGGCCCGGTCCTCCACCTCTGCCATCCTCTTTTCTTTGACCATGCGGATAGCCACATCAACCAGTTCCCGGATGATGGATTCCACATCGCGACCCACGTAGCCAACTTCAGTAAACTTGGTGGCTTCCACCTTCACAAAAGGGGCTCCGGCCAGGCGGGCCAAGCGCCTAGCGATTTCCGTCTTGCCCACCCCCGTGGGGCCCATCATCAAGATGTTCTTGGGCAGGATCTCCTCCCTCACTTCCGGGGCCAGCTGCCTGCGGCGATAGCGGTTGCGCAGGGCGATGGCCACGGCCCGCTTGGCTTCCTCCTGCCCGATAATGTAGCGATCCAGCTCCGCAACTATTTCCTGCGGTGTGAGATCCATATCCCCACCCCTTCCTATTCCTTACCGTTGAGCTCCACAACGGAAATCCTGTTGTTGGTAAAAACGCAGATATCCGCGGTAATGCGCAGCGCCTCCAAGGCGATCTCTTTGGCGGAGAGCTGCGTGTGCTTGAGCAGAGCCAGCCCAGCGGCCATGGCGTAGGGTCCCCCAGAGCCGATGGCGATCACCCCGTCATCGGGCTCGATAATATCGCCGCTGCCCGCGATCAGCAAGGTGAGCTGCCGGTCGGCCACCAACAGCTGGGCCTCCAAACGGCGCAGATAACGGTCGGAACGCCATTCTTTTCCCATTTCCACGGCAGCTCGTAGAAGTTGGTTGGAGTGGTCTTTCAGCTTCTGTTCCAGCTTTTCAAAGAGCGCCAGGGCATCGGCGGCGGCTCCCGCGAACCCGGCTAGAATCTGACCGCCGCCCAGGGTACGCACCTTGGTGGCCCCGTGCTTGATGGCTGTGCGTTCCCCCAAGGTAACCTGGCCGTCCCCAGCCAGGACCACTTGGTCCTCGCGGCGCACGGCAATGATCGTTGTGGACCTGATGTTCATTGCTGTTCCCTCCGTCTAACGGGGCTAAGCCCGGGGATGAGCTCGATTATAAACAGACTTCAGATGACTGCGGGTCACCTTAGTATAGATCTGAGTTGTGGAAAGGCTGGAATGGCCCAAAAGCTCCTGAATGGAACGGAGATCAGCCCCGTTGTCCAGAAGATGGGTAGCAAAGGTGTGCCGGAAGGTATGGGGTGTAATCCTTTTGTGTACGGCCAAAAGCTTGCAGCATTCTTCCAGCACATACTGGACCCCCCGAGGGGTAATCCTCTCCCCCGCGGCATTCAAAAAGAGGGCAGGATTCTCCTTGTTCTGCAGGAGCTGCCCGCGGTAGTTCTGGCAATAGTTATGCACACAGGCCATGGCGTATTCGCCCACGGGGACGATGCGTTCCTTGCGCCCCTTGCCCAGGACCCGCACATAGTGATTGGTTGGATCCACATCAGCTACATCGAGCCCCACCAGTTCCGCCAGCCTGATCCCGGTGGCATAGAGGAGCTCGAAAATGGCCCGATTGCGGGCCTGGAGCGCCTCGGTACGCCCGGGCATCCTGCCTTCTAAGAAGCTGCGGATCTCCTCCATGGTCATGATTTCGGGAACAGTCTTGGCTTGCTTGGGAGTCCCCACCGAGAGGGCGAAATCCCGCGCGACGCGGCCGTGGGCGAACAAGAAACGGCTGAATCCCCGAATACTGGCCAAGCGCCTGGCCACACTGGAGCGGGAGTAGCCTGCTCTAGTCAAGAAGGCCAGATAGTCCCGAACCAGGTACTTGTCCACTTCCTGTACCGTGGGAGGCCTGTCCAAAAGCTCTAGCTGTTCAAAGGCGAAAGCTAAGAAATGGGTCAGATCCCGTTCGTAGGCTTCCACGGTAGCCGGGGATAGATTGCGCTGCACCAGCAGGTAATCCAGGTATTCTTTCAGTTCCTCCACGTAGACTCCTCCTCAACTCCCTGCCAGAACTCCGCCAAAACGCGCAGTGCCCGCTGGGTGTAAGCCAGCTTGCGTTCCTGCTTGCTCCGTACAGGAGGATCCAGGGGAGGCAGGATGCCGAAATTGGCGTTCATGGGCTGGAAATGCTCGGGATCCGCAGTGGATACATAATGGGCCAGGCTGCCCAACATGCTCTCCCGGGGCAGCACCAAAGGCTCCTGCCCTTGGGCCAGGCGGGCTGCATTCACTCCGGCCAAAAGCCCAGAAGCGGTGCTTTCCACATAGCCTTCCACACCAGTGACCTGCCCAGCCAGAAAGAGGCGGCCTTCTTCCCTAAACTGGAAACCCGCCGTCAGCACTCGGGGGGAATTGATGAAAGTATTGCGGTGCATTACCCCGTAGCGCACAAACTCCGCTTCCTGCAGGGCAGGAATCATGCGGAAAACCCTCTTTTGCTCTCCCCATTTGAGACGGGTCTGACAGCCCACCAGGTTGAACAGGGTGGCCTCGGTGTTTTCCCTGCGGAGCTGGAGCACCGCGTAGGGCCGGCGCCCCTCCTGGTCCACAAGCCCAACTGGCCGGAAGGGACCGTAACGTAAGGCGTCTTGCCCCCGTTTGGCGATCACTTCCACTGGCAGGCAGCCTTCAAACACGGGAAACCCTTCTGGATCCACCTCGTGCTCATGGAGGGGCGCCACCTCCGCGGTGACCAGGGCATTCCAGAAGGCCAGGTATTCTTCCTTAGTCAAGGGGCAGTTGAAGTAATCAGGGCTGCCCTTCCCGTAGCGGGCACCCCAAAAGCCCAGGTCATAGCGTACCGTCTCCCCCAGAACAATGGGGGCAGCAGCATCGTAAAAATGGAGGTTCTCTGCCTTAGTTATCCGCTGCAGCGTGCTGCTCAGGGCGGGGCTGGTAAGGGGGCCAGTGGCGATTACCACGATGCCCTCGGGGATCGTCCGGCATTCCTCCCGAACCACCTCGATCCGCGGATGGCTGGTAACCCGGCAGGTTACCTCCTGGGCGAAACGCTCCCGGTCCACGGCCAAGGCACCGCCCGCGGGCACCTGGGTTCTGCGGGCAGCCTCCAGGATAAGGGAACCCATCAATTCCAGCTCCCTCTTGAGCAGACCGCCCGCAGTAGTTTCCAGGGCGGACCCTAAAGAGTTGGAGCAGACGAGCTCCGCCAGATCACCCGTGTGGTGAGCCGGGGTCATCACCTGGGGCCGCATTTCGTACAAACGCACGGCAAGCCCCCGCTGAGCCACCTGCCAGGCCGCTTCACTACCGGCTAGACCACCGCCGATCACGGTTACCACCGTCATCAGCTTTCACCTCCCGGGCAGCTTTTGTTCACACAAACCGGCTTGCTCCCCTCCCTGCGCACCGCCAGGTGATTGCCGCAGTAGGGACATACCTCTGCCACGGGGCGCTGCCACGAAGTAAAAGTACAGTCGGGGTAGTTGCTGCACCCGTAGAAGAAGCGTCCCCGGCGCGTGCGCCTGCGCACCAGCTGACCACCTGGCCGGTTTTCCCGCTTGCAGATGGCGCACTCCACCCCGATCTCATCCAGGATGGGCTTGGTGTTCTTACACTCGGGATAGCCGGGACAAGCCAGGAACTTGCCAAACCGGCCTGTCTTGTACACCATCTTGCGCCCGCATTTCTCGCACACCACATCACTCTCTTCATCCTGTACTGTGATGCGGTCCAGCTCTTCATAGGCTTTCTCCAAATCCTGGGCAAACGGTTGGTAGAACTCACGGATCACGCTCTGCCAGCTTAAAGCACCTTCTTCGATCTGGTCCAGCTGGGTCTCCAAAGAGGCGGTAAAGCCCACATCCAACAGTTTGGGGAAGCTTTCGGAAAGCAGGTCTACAACAATAATCCCCAGCTCTGTGGGGCGAAAACGCTTCTCTTCCAGATAGACATAACCCCGCTCCAAAATGGTGTCAATAATGGGGGCATAAGTGCTGGGCCGTCCGATACCCTCTTCCTCCAGGGTTTTTACCAGCGTCGCTTCGCTGTAGCGGGGCGGCGGCTGGGTGAAGTGCTGCTGCAGATCCAGCTTACTTAAGGCCAGCTCTTCCCCGGGTTTGACATCTGGCAGCAGGCGGTCTCCCAGCTCGTTTTCCAGCCCGTTTTCATCGCTGCCCTCCACATAAAGTTTCAAGAAACCGGGGAACTTGAGCCTCGACCCGGTGGCCCGGAACAGGTAGTCCTGAACCTGGATATCTACGCTGGTGGCGTCGAAGGAGGCAGAACTCATCTGGCTGGCCACAAAACGTTCCCAGATCAGTTTGTACAACCGGAACTGATCCCGGGAGAGATACGGTTTGACCTGTTCGGGAGTGCGCAGCACCGATGTGGGCCGAATAGCCTCATGGGCCTGCTGCGCCCCTTTCTTGGCCGCGTATTGCCGCGGTTTTTTGGGCAGGTAATCGGATCCATGGGTTTCTTTGATATAGGTCCGGGCTTCAGCAATGGCCTCAGGGGAAACCCTGGTAGCATCAGTACGCATATAGGTAATCAGGCCGTGGGTACCCAGCTGTCCCAGGGAGAGGCCTTCGTAGAGCTGCTGGGCTATGCGCATGGTTTTCTTAGCCGAAAAACCAAGTTTGCGCGCGGCTTCCTGCTGCATGGTGCTGGTGGTAAAGGGAGCAGCCGGATTACGCAGGCGTTGGGTGGTTTTTACCTCCGCAACCACCCACTGGGCTCCAGTTACATCTTGTTCCACCTGTTTGGCCGCGGCCCCATTGGGCAGCTCAAGTTTCCTGCCCCCTTTGCTCAGCAGCTTTGCTTCTAGCTGCCCTCCCCGGGCGGTCTTCAACAGGGCAGTTACGCTCCAGTACTCCTGGGGGACAAAGGCCTCGATTTCCCGTTCCCGCTCCACAATCAGCTTTACGGCCACAGACTGGACGCGCCCTGCACTCAAGCCCGGCTTGACCTTCGCCCAGAGCAGGGGTGAAAGCTTGTAACCCACTATGCGGTCCAGAACCCGCCGCGCCTGCTGGGCATCAACCAAGGGTTGGGAAATAGGACGCGGTTGCTTCACGGACTGCTGAACCTGGGTTTTGGTGATTTCGTGGAAGTCGATGCGGCAGTTCTGTTCCTTAATCTGTAAAGCCTCGGCCAAATGCCAGGCAATGGCTTCACCTTCCCGATCGGGGTCCGTTGCCAAAAGGATGCGATCGGCCTTCTTGGCCGCTTGCCGAAGTTCCTGCAGAATCGGCCCCTTGCCCCGGATGGTAATGTAGCGGGGTTCGAAATTGTTGTCCAGATCAACCCCCAGTTTGCTGCGGGGCAGGTCACGCACATGGCCCAAAGAAGCCTTTACAGTATAGTTCCTGCCTAGGAAACCTTTTATTGTATTAGCTTTCGCAGGTGATTCCACAATAATTAACGTAGCCAATCAGCCACCTCCGTGCTTGGGCGTACCTCAGTGCTTGTACTCAGCATCAAACAACGCCAGCATGCTCTGGCGTTCCGGGTCCTCCACTACGCTTTCCAAGAGGATTCGAATGTCCTCCAGGTCAGCATACCCTTGGGCTTGGGCAAAGAGGATGGCCAGAGCCTGCTCCAGCTCTTCAGCGGTCACCATCCCTTTATGCCGGACGGTGAAGATAAACTCCTGCGCTTCCCTGGAGAGGCAGGCCTTTTCCCATGGGCTGAATACTCTGCTGTGGTCGGTGTTTAACTCGCTTAAGGCCAAGACGGACAACTGCAGCTCCTGCGCCAATCTGCTCAGAAGTTCTGGAAGTCCGAGTTCCAGATCCCCTTCCTCTGCCGTAAGCTGCAGCGTTCGCGCCGGCCGCCGTGTACCATTATTACTCAAAGCCATCTCTCATCTCCAGTGTAGAATTACCCTCATTATAGTAGCTTTAGAAATATTATGCAAGCGGACTTGCCGTTCAGTTCCGCTGTGAAACACCTTTGACTTGCAGGCGCGAAAGTTCGGCCAGTACCTCTTGAATGGGCTTTTTCAGCAGGGCTGCAACTTCATTGGCGCTGCGGCCAGCAGCAAACAGCTGTTCCAGGGTGGGTGGATGCGGTTTGGCGCCACCTAACCCAGCAGTAAACAGTTCGCTGGGGGCGGTAACCAGCTGGGCACCCTGTTTGATGAGGAGATGGTTGCCTTCCCGCAGGGGATCGCTGATCTCCCCGGGGATGGACCACACATCCAACCCCAACTCCAAGGCCCAATCCGCGGTGCGCAGCGCTCCAGAGCGGGCTCCGGCCTGTACCACCAGAACTCCCCGGGCAAACCCCGCTATGATGCGATTGCGCCGGGGAAAATTACCGGGGACGGTGGGACAGCGGCTGGAAAATTCGCTCACTACTGCACCCTGCCTGGCGATTGCTTGGGCCAGGTGTCGGTGTTCCGCTGGATAAATGGCCTGAAGGTTGGATCCGAGCACCGCCACCGTTGTGCCCCCTAGTTCGAGGGCACGCTGGTGGGCCGCACAGTCAATGCCCCGGGCCAGGCCCGAGATGACCGCTTCGCCCCTGAGCACAATCTCTTCTGTAAAGAATCTCGCTTGGGCGAGGCCCGCCCTAGAGGGGCGGCGCGTACCCACCACCGCTACGCCTGGCTCGGGGGGAAGGGTCCCCTGCACGTACAGCACTGGCGGCGGAACGGCCAGACGGCGCAGATACGGGGGATAGTGGTCATCATAAAGGGTAAGTATCTTCGCTCCAAGTCCAGCCGCCCATTCCTCTTCCTGCCGCGGGCACAGACTGGGCCGCAGCTGGCAGAACTGGGCCGCGAGCTTGGGGCCAATACCCCTTACCTGGGTTAAGGCGCCGTACGGGGCATGCCAGGCTGCCGCCAACGAGCCGAAATGCTGTTCCAGGGCCACAAGCCTGCGGCCGCCAATGCCCGGCACCATATTAAAGGCGATGAGATACTGCCTCGGGTTCCAGCCCATCCCGCCACCCCTTTAGGAATCATCGTCCCGGAGGGGATTCTCCACCAGGCTATCCAAGATGGCCTGCAGTTCCTCCTCCCATTTTAACTGGTAAATCCTCAAATCGAGACCGCTTACCACCGCTCCGCCCAAGCAGTTGGTGCAGATGATCCCATACATGTCCCCTTTCCGGGCCTTTACCGTATGGGGAGTATCGACTTGGCAGACCGGGCAGTGGAAAATGCGCGTCACACCTAGATCAAACTGCAAGTTAGCCCTCCTCACCTTGTGCTCCCTAGTAGCATGCCGAGGAAGGGCGGCTTCTATGATGGGAAGGATTTGTTCCAGTTATGTCTAAATATATCAATATTCAGACTATAATGTCAAGGGGAGTTCCACATGATTTTGGTGCACAGCGGTGTTGTAACCGGTATCGAAGGCTTCCTGATTGAAGTGGAGGTGGATGTGCGGCCTGGACTCCCTGGTTTTGAGATTGTGGGGCTGCCCAGCAAGACTGTGCGGGAAAGCCGGGAGCGGGTCCGTTCTGCCCTGCGCAACGCCGGGTTTAAGTTTCCGGCCCAAAAAGTGATTGTCAACCTGGCCCCGGCCCACTACCCCAAGGACGGCGCAGCCTTTGATCTACCCATCGCGCTGGGGATTTTAGCGCATCAGGGTTTCCTTAGTCCCACATCTTTACACAAGCGCATTTTCGCCGGTGAGCTCTCTTTAAGCGGCACCCTCAAGCGCATCAACGGCGTGCTGAGTCTAATAGACCTGGCCCGGGAGCATGGCTTCCAGCTCGTCTTGCCCCAAGCCAACGCCCCCGAAGCTGCCCTCGCCGGCGACCGTACTGTGGTGCTCGCCCCTTCCCTCTCCCAGCTGGTGCAGTTTCTGGTGGGGAGATCCACCGCGCCACCCCTGCCGCGGTTTACCTTTGCTCCCCAGGTGCCCAAGGCGGCAGGGCCTGTGATCAAGGGACAAGCCCACGCCAAAAGGGCGTTAGAAATAGCGGCCCGGGGCAGACATCACATCATGCTCATGGGTCCGCCTGGTGTGGGTAAGACGCTCTTGGCCACGCAAGCTCAGCGGCTGCTGCCCCCCCTCACCCGGGAGGAGATGCTCATCTTAAGTAAGATCTACGAGGCGGCGGGTCTGCTCATTCCAGATGCACCGCCGCCCACAGCACGCCCTTTGCGCGCTCCGCACCACAGCGTCTCCCAAGCCGGGCTGATCGGCTCCAGCAGCGGAAAGCCGGGCGAGATCACCTTGGCCCACCTAGGTATACTGCTTTTGGATGAATTCCCAGAGTTCTCCCTCAATACCCTGCAGGGTCTGCGGGAACCTTTGGATCACAAACAGGTGCAGCTGGCCCGGGCCGAGCACCGTTTGACCTATCCCGCCGATTTTTGGTTGGTGGCCACGGCCAATCCGTGCCCCTGCGGTTATCTGGGCACCTCCCTTCGCCTGTGCACCTGCACAAGCCAAGACCTGGCCCGCTACAGAAGAAAGCTGCGCGGCCCTCTGCTGGACCGCATTGAAATGTTCTGTTATCTGCCGCCCCTTTCCCCGGAGGAACTGGAGGAACCAGCCGCGCCCTGGCCGGCAAATCCGCCCAGCGCTCGGCAGGGCCCTGTGGGGAACACCCTTCCCAGAAGCCCTCACGCACAAAAGTTCCTCTACCAAGCCCAAAAAAACCTGGGCCTTTCCGCGCGGGGGGTGGACAGCACTTGGCGCATCGCAGCCACCATTGCCGAGCTCGACGGCGCGCCCTGCATAGATGAACCTCAGGTGGCGGAAGCTCTCCAGTACCGCTGGGAAGTCCAGATGCACCTCATAGCCTAACCTACAGGTCCCAGGCCAAGTCTTCTTTGGCCACTTTCAAGACGACCGAAGTGCCCGTATTGCTGATGCCTTCCACCTCCCGCAGTTTATCCACCAGGAAGGTGAGCAGCTCGTCGTTGTTGGACACCACTACCTCAATCACCAGATCGTAGTTGCCTGTGGAGAGGGCCACATAGCGCACTTCTTTGAGGGCGCTGACCTGCCTGGCTATGTCCTCAATGCGGCCCCGTTCCACTTTAAGGCCGACAATGGCCACGGTCTGCAGTCCCACTTTGAAGGGATCGGCAATACCGACGATTTTGAGCAGACCTTCACTGCGCAGTCTGGCCACCCGGCGCCGCACGGTCCCTTCAGCGAGGCCCAATTTGTTGGCGATGGTCAAAAAGGGCATCCGACCATCCTGCTGGAGCAGGCGGATGATTTCACGATCGAACTCATCGAGAACAAAACCGCTCATCCGTGCGACGCCTCCTTTTCCACGTAGTCCCTAAAGGGTGCCCACTCGTGAATCTGCTTGTGAATCTGCAGAACAATGGATGTTTCGGTGCTGACAATCCCCTCAATTTGGGAGAGCTTGTCATTGAGCAGCTGCACAAGCTGGGTGCGGTTGGGCAGAACCACCATGGCTACAAGGTCGTATCCTCCCGTGGTTACCACAAGGTAGCGCACCTCCTTGAGATCCTTTAGGGCGGCGATTACCCTCTCTAGATGGAGGCGCTCTACTTTAAACCAGATGAAGGCCACCGTGTCCAGCCCCATTTTCAACGGATCGGTCACGCCCATGGTCTTCAACACACCGGCGTCCTCTAGGCGCTTGACCCGTTTGCGGATGGTGCCCTCAGATACGCCCAGGTGGGAGGCCAAAGTAACGAAGGTCATTCTGCCGTCTTCCTGCAAATAGCCTAAGATTTTCTTGTCCAGGTCATCGAGAGCAAGCGGCTGTATTGTCCTCACCCTTTCTGTCCCTACTCATTTCATCATTTCCCATCTCAATTTCTACGAAAAAGCCGCTATTCCTTGTGAACGTAAAATAATTGTCACACAAAAAGAGACTCCTCCAAGGAGAGTCTCTGCTGCACGTCCTGGTAATACCGGGCGCTAGGGCCGGCGGATCAGATTCTGCAGGAAACGAGCCGCATTGTCCCACAGGATCTTTATCCAGCTGCCCCGCTCCACTTCTTCCGCGGCCAAGAGGGGAACTTGCTTTACCAGTTCATCCTGGAGGTAGATGCTCAGGATGCCAACTGGCGCTCCCTTTTCCACAGGTGCTTCCACTTCTTTGGTTTGGATGGCCACACTCACCGTGGCCCCTACCCCTTTCGGGACGGCAATAATGGGTTCCTGCACCATCACGGACACTGTGGACTGCTTGCCTTTGAACACCCGCGCGGTTTTGTCGCTGAGCAGCGGGGCAATGTTGACCAGATCGAAATTGCGGTAGCCGTAGGTGAGCAGCGCCGCCGCTTCCTGCTCCCGTTTGGCTTCACTTTGGGCTCCCAGCACTACAGCGATCAGCCGCCTGTTGTTCTGGACCGCGGTGGCCACCAGATTGTAGCCAGCTGCCTCCAAATGGCCGGTTTTCAGCCCGTCAGCGCCCTCATAGGTGCGCAGGAGCCCGTTGCGGTTATACTGCACAATGGGATTTCTGCTGGAACGGGGCTGATAGGAAAAGGAGAGCTCATGGTGGAAGCGGATCGCTTCGGGATGGTCCGCAAGATAGGCGCGCACAAGCTGCGCCACTCCTTCGGCCGTGACCACGTTATCTGTTGAAAGCCCGTGCACATCCACGAACTTCAAGGGCAGGTTCAAAGCACGCGCCTTCTCGTTCATGAGCTGAACGTAGGCTGCTTCACTGCCCGCTAAGGCCTCGGCCAAGGCTACGCAGGCATCATTGCCAGAGACCACAGCAATGCCATAAAGCAGCTGTTCCACGGTGACAACCTCATTGGGCTCCAAAAACATGCGGGAGCCGATCATGCGCCAGGCTGCCTCACTTACCACAACCGTATCCTGGAGACTGACCCGACCTGCCTTAACCTGATCCAGGGCCACATACATGGTCATGATCTTCACTAAACTGGCGGGTATGCGGGATTCTTGACCATTTTTGGAATACAAAACCTGGCCCGTCTGGAAATCAAGCAGTACCGCGGCCGCGGCATCAATCTGGGGTGCAGATGCTTGTTGAGCAGATACACTGCCGGGGAATGCTAGCAGGAATAAAAGGCAAAAAATGAGTGCTTTCGACAAGTAGTTCATTGAAAAGCTCCCTTCACCCAATTGAATCTATAACCCGTGCCCTCTGGGCTGATGCCCACCACATCAAAGCGGACAGCCTCCACTGCGTGGGGATAGGCTTGCAGGTAAGCTAGGGCTGCCAGTTTGATTTTGCGCATCTTGCGTGGAGTCACCTGTTCAAGGCTGGTACCAAAGCGGTCAGAACTGCGATACTTCACTTCCACAAACACCAAAGTCGTTCCATCCAGCATCACCAGGTCGATTTCCCCAAACCGCCGCCGATAATTGGCGGTAACCAAGCGCAGGCCCTGGCTTATCAGGAAGCCCCGGGCTAGGTCTTCCCACAGGCGGCCTTGGTTCACAGCCCGGCACACCGAAAGGAACGGCGATGGATGGGAGAAGGCCCGGCTTGCTGGATGGCGGCCCGGTGCTCTTTGGTAGGATAGCCTTTATTTTTCCCGAAGTTGTAAATCGGATAAAGCTCGTGATAATGATCCATTATGCGGTCGCGCTCCACTTTGGCTACAATGCTGGCCGCGGCAATGGATAAGGACAACTGATCCCCTTTCACCACCGCCTTCTGGGGCCAGGGCAGCCGGGGAATGGGCTGCGACCCATCTATTAGGCAGAAATCAGGCTGCTCTGGCAGGGCCTCAAGGGCGCGCCGCATGGCCAGAAAAGTGGCCTGGAGGATGTTCAGCTCATCTATCTCGGCGGCGCTGGCTTGACCGATCCCTACCAAGCAGGTGCTCAATATTTCTTCGTAAGCCTCTTCCCTTTTCCTAGGGGACAGGACCTTGGAATCGCGGATCTCGGTCCTGAAACTCACTGGTAAGATCTGGACAGCAGCTGCTACCACTGGGCCAGCCAAGGGACCGCGCCCTGCTTCATCCACGCCCACAATCCTGCGAAACCCCTGCTGCCGCAGGTGTTCTTCCAGGTTCAGCATCCCTGCACCTCGCTTGGACTTAAGTCAAGGGTGACCGCTCCCAGTTTACCGATGCGGAAATCTTTCAGCACCACAGCTGCCGCCTGGTGCACATCCACCTCGCCTCCAGGGAGGAGACAGCCCCTGCGGCGGCCTATTTCCTCTAGGGCACCAGGCAGCTCCAAAGCACCGAAGCGGTCCAGAACCCCCTGGGGATAGTGCTCCCTGAGCCAGCTTAACAGCCAGGAAGCTAAAGCAGCCTGGTCCAACACCTCGTCGCGGATAGCCCCCACCGCGGCCAGGCGTCTTGCCGTTTCTTGATCACCAAACTTGGGCCACAGCACTCCAGGGCTGTCCAACAGCAGCATCCCCTCTCCAGAGAGCCACTGCTTGCCCCGGGTCACCCCGGGCCGGGCCCCAACTTGCGCGGCCCGTTTCCGGGTCAAAGCGTTGATCAACGCCGATTTGCCAACATTGGGGATACCCACCACCATGAGTCTGGGCTCCCGCCTCAGGCTGGCAAAGGTGCGCCGCACCAGCCCCCTGAGCTTACCTACACCCGTTCCCTGGAGCAGGTTTACGGGGGCCACCTTTTCTCCCCGGGACTGCCAATACTCTACCCACTCTTGGGTGCGCTTGGGGTCAGCTAGGTCGGTCTTGGTGAGCACCATGACCCGCGGCTTGGCGGTCAGCTCCAATAGTTCCGGATTGCGGCTGCTGCAAGGAACCCTGGCGTCCACCACCTCCAGCACGCCATCGACCAGCTTCAGGGAGTCTTCGATCATGCGTTTGGCCTTGGTCATATGCCCAGGATACCACTGGATGGTCATTACCGCGCGCCGATCCTTTCCAAAGCTGGTGGTATGCTGATCCAGCTGATCTGATTCAGGGGCCAGTACACAAACAGGGCCCGGCCCACCAGATTCTTCCTGGGCACAAAACCAACGTCGGGGTAGCGGCTGTCATCGCTGTTGCGCCTATTATCCCCCAGCACAAAGAAGTGACCTTCGGGAACGAGGACGGGTCCGAAAGTGGGGGCACTGTACGTTCCGTAAGTGGGTCCGTTGATATAATCCTCTTCCACCCGCTGGCCATTGATGTGCAGGAAACCGTTCTTGATGGTTATTTCATCCCCAGGCAGGCCAATAATGCGCTTAATGAACTTGCGGCGGAGATCACCAGGATACCTGAACACTACCACATCTCCCCGTTTCGGCTCGCTGAAGCGGTAACTGACCTTTTCCACCATGAGGCGCTGGCCGTCATGGAAAGAAGGTTCCATGGAACTCCCTTCCACCAAAAAAGACTGGGCGATGAAGATTATAATGAAGGCTGCCAGCACCACTGAAAGCAGCAGGGCTTCCACATACTCACGTATCTGAGATTTCGCCATTTCCGTGCCTCCCACCTTCCCTGTCGGCAGATTAGAAAAAGAGGAGTGTCGTCCCCACTCCCCTTGGGAAATGCCCCCAATGCTACCGGCGGAGCTCCTTAATACGGGCTGCCTTACCGGAACGCTCTCTGAGATAATACAAGCGGGCCCGGCGAACTCTACCGCGGCGAACCACTTCGATCTTATCGATGCGAGGCGAATGGAGCGGAAACGTCCTTTCCACACCTACACCTTGGGAAACCTTGCGCACGGTGAAAGTCTCCCGCAGGCCACCGCCCCTCTTCCTGATCACAACACCTTCAAAAACCTGAATCCTCTCGTTGTTGCCCTCCACAACTTTCACGTGTACCTTTACGGTATCACCGGGGCCAAACTCAGGATGGTCGGTGCGCATCTGCTCTTGTTCAATGGTCTCGATGATATTCATCGTCATTTACCCTCCCTTCACAGGAATACTCCTGCCTCAGTTCTTCTAATACTTGGCGTTCTTCTGCTGTCAGCTCTCGGCTTTGCAGCAGGTCGGGGCGCCGCAGCCAAGTACGCCGCAGCGCTTCTTTGAGCCGAAAACGGCGGATCAGTTCATGATGGCCGCTCAGCAACACTTCCGGCACTTCTAGGCCGCGGAAACTCGCAGGCCTGGTATACTGGGGATAATCCAGCAGTCCAGCTTGGAACGATTCCTCCTCAAGTGAACTGGCATCCCCCAATACCCCGGGCAGAAGCCTGGCCACCGCATCCACAACCACCATGGCCGGAAGCTCACCGCCAGTGAGCACATAATCTCCAATAGACAACTCCCAATCTACCCAATGCTGGCGGACGCGCTCATCAATTTCTTCATAGTGCCCGGCCAGGAGAATCACCCTAGGCAGCTGGGCCAGCTGTGCTGCCATCTGCTGGTTGAATACCCTCCCCTGGGGGGATAGGTAGATCACCGGAGCAGGGGAATCACCACGCACCGCTTCAATGGCCCTCACCAGAACATCTGGCCTCATGACCATTCCCGCGCCCCCACCGTAGGGGGTGTCATCAACTGTGCGATGCTTATCCAAGGCATAGTCACGTATATTCCAAACCTGCACAGAAAGCAGGCCCCGTTCCCTAGCTTTCCCAATAATACTGGTGCTCAAAGGCCCAGCGAACATTTCGGGAAACAGAGTGAGAATATCAAAGCGCATGCTCTCACCCCCGAGCTAGTCAAGCATACCGTCCAGGAGCTCGATAATCATCAAGCCCTCTTCTGGGCGGATATCCTTCACCACTTGGGGAACGGCGGGAATGAGGATTTCCTTGAGTTTGGTCACCCCTGGATAAGGTTCGACCACGTAGACATCGTTCGCGCCTGTGGGCAGAACATCTGTTACCACACCCAGTTTTTCCCCTGTTACGGTTTGGCACTCCAGGCCGATAATCTGGAAGATGTAGAAGCGTCCCGGCGGGAGCGGCATCAGTTCATCGTGGCCTACTTTGATCAGCAGACCCCGCAGCTTTTCCGCCTGGTCAATGGTGTCCACATCCTTGAGTTTGAGCAGAATGCCGTCTTTATGACTGCGGCATCCTTCCAGGACAAAGACGCCCATCGGTTCTTGAGCATTTTTGGCAAACAGCCGCACAGCCTCCATCTGCCCGAAACGTTCTGGGAAGTCCGTGTGGGGGATGATCTTGATTTCACCGCGGTTGCCCCAAGGGGCAACCACTTCACCCACAATAATCCACTTAGGCTTGTCTTTCTTCGATTTCCACATGGACTTGGACCCCTGATTTGATGGCGGAGGCCTTAACCACATTGCGGATGGCGTTGGCGATGCGCCCGTTTTTGCCGATGAGGCGCCCCATGTCGTCCGGTGCCACATACAGGGTGTAGACCAGTTCACGCCCTTTGTCGTGGACGTCAACCATAATCTCTTCTGGATGGCTGGCCAGAGACTTAGCGATAAATTCGATTAGGTTTTTCACGCTGACCTCCTACCCTTCTTTGCGGGCTGCGGCAAACTTATCCAGAACTCCCGCGCGCTTCAGAAGCGATTTGGCCGTATCCGATGGCCGGGCACCTTTGCTCAGCCAATCCAACGCCTTCTCCTCGTCGATCTGAATCTCCGCAGGATCAGCGATGGGGTTGTAGTAGCCAATGCTTTCGATGAAAGCGCCATCCCGAGCGGCCCGCGAGTCAGCCACTACCAAGCGGTAGAACGGCCTTTTCTTCGCACCCATTCTCTTGAGACGAATTCTAACTGCCATGTTTCTTCACCTCCTACTTCAGGTACTGCATCTATTGGAAGAGGGAAAATAATCCCTTGCGCTTACGCCCTTTGGGGGCACTGGAAAACTGTTTTAACATCTGCCGGGTCTGGGCGAACTGCTTAAGCAGGCGGTTCACATCCTGTACCTTGGTGCCAGAGCCCAAGGCGATCCTCTTCCGCCTGGATCCTCCGATAATCTCCGGCCTGCGCCGCTCCTCCGGCGTCATGGAGTTGATAATGGCCTCAATCTTCTTTAAATGGGAATCATCAACTTCAAGTCCTTGGAGCTGTTTGGCGCCGCCCAAGCCTGGGATCATGCCGATGAGCTGGTCGATGGGACCCATATCCTTCATCTGCTGGATCTGCTCCAAGAAGTCCTCCAGCGTAAACTCGGCTTCCTTCAGCTTAGAGGCCATCTTTTCTGCCTTTTCCTGGTCCACCGCCGCTGCGGCCTTTTCAATCAAGGTGAGCAGATCACCCATGCCCAAAATCCTCGAGGCCATGCGATCGGGATGAAACGGTTCCAGACCGTCCATCTTCTCGCTCACCCCGATAAACTTGATGGGCTTGCCCGTCACCGCTTTTACCGAGAGGGCAGCTCCGCCCCGGGCATCGCCATCGAGTTTAGTGAGCACCACACCGCCAATATCCAGCCGCGCGTTGAAAGCCTCCGCGACGTTGACTGCATCTTGACCGGTCATGGCATCCACAACCAGAAGAATCTCCGATGGGCTTACCGCTGCCTTGATTTCCACCAGTTCCAGCATGAGCTCTTCATCCACATGCAGGCGTCCGGCCGTATCTACAAGCACCACGTCATTGCCGAACTTGCGGGCATGGCCCAAGGCAGCCTTGG
Organism: Bacillota bacterium; assembly: GCA_029776155.1. GTDB lineage: Bacteria > Bacillota > Limnochordia > Darwinibacteriales > Darwinibacteriaceae > DTU010. The sequence continues at coordinate 29,209 of JAKOTU010000031.1, forward strand.
CGATATCCACCGGATTTTGCTCGCCCATGCTGAATACAGGAATGTCCAGCTGCTCACCGAGGACCTGGAGCTGTTTGATGGCTGCCGGCCGGTAAATATCACAGGCCACCAAAAGCGGCCGGTGCCCCTGACCCTTGAGCATACGGGCCAGCTTACCGGAAGTGGTGGTCTTGCCCGAGCCCTGCAGGCCCACCATCATAATTACGCTGGGAGGCCGATTGGACAGGGTCAGCTTGGCCTGGGTGCCGCCCATGAGCTGAGTAAGCTCTTCATTGACTATGCGGATCACCTGTTGGCCCGGGGTCAGGCTGCCGAGCACCTCTTGGCCCGTGGCCCGCTCCTTGACATGGGCGATAAAATCCCGGACCACTTTATAGTTTACATCCGCTTCCAACAGAGCCAGCCTGATCTCCCGCAGGGCCTGGTCCACATCTTTCTCACTGAGGCGGCCTTTGCCCCGCAGTTTGCGCATGGTCTCCTGCAGGCGGGATGATAGGTTCTGAAAAGCCATGCCAGTCTCTCCTAACTCGCTCCGCGCGCTTTTTGAATTCGCTCTTCGATGCCTTGCAAAGCAGGCAGTTCTCCGCACTGGCTGCGCAGCTGGTTAACTAGGCCCAGAATCTCCCCATAAAGACGCTGCCGCTCTTGATCCTTCTGTACCAGACCCAGCTTCTGTTCAAACTCCTCCAAAGTGAGCCCGACGCGCCGCAGCGTATCGTATACCGCTTGGCGGGAGATGCGCAGTTCCTCTGCAATTTCGCCCAGGGACAAATCGTCGTTGTAATAGAGCTGAAAAATGTCCTGCTGACGATCTGTCAAGAGGGGGCCGTAAAAATCGAACAGCAGACTCATGCGGAGTGTTTTGTCCATGGCCATCTCCTGTTAAGCATAATCACTTTACACTCTCTAAGTATAGTCACGGGCCCGGCCCTTGTCAAGCACTATCTCTTGACAGCCCAAAACTTAATTCTCTTCCTCCCCGAACAGGGCGCGGACGAAGGTCCGGGCGTGGAAATCCTGGAGATCCTCGTAGTGCTCTCCCACACCTACCAGCTTAACAGCCAGCTTCAACTCGTTGGCCAAGGCCAGCACAATACCCCCTTTGGCTGTTCCATCCAGTTTGGTTAGGGCAATGCCCGTGAGGGGTACCGCCTCGCTGAAGATTTTGCCCTGGGACAGGGCATTTTGACCGGTAGTGGCATCCACCACCAGCAAAACTTCGTCCAGATCCCGGCCCAGCTCCCTGTGTACTACCCGATGAACCTTGGCCAGCTCCGACATGAGGTTGACCTTGGTTTGGAGCCTTCCTGCCGTATCGATAATCAGCACATCACTGCCCCGGGCCTTAGCGGCGTTGATGGCGTCGAAGGCCACCGCCGCAGGATCGGAGCCTTCCTGGTGGGCAATGAGCTCCACCCCTAGACGATTAGCCCATACTCCCAGCTGTTCGATGGCGCCGGCCCTAAAGGTATCCCCCGCAGCCAGAAGCACTTTGGCGCCTTCCTGCTTGAAGCGGTAGGCCAGTTTGGCGATGGTAGTGGTTTTGCCGGCGCCATTAACCCCCACAACCATGATCACATAGGGCTTTTCGCCTGGCGTCCTTAAAGGAGCGGCGTTTTCCTCTAAAAGGGCAACCATCTCTTCCATGAGCAGCTCCCGCAGCTGTTCCGCTTCGACAATGCCCTCTTCTTTCGCCCGTTCCCGGAGTTGGTCCACAAGATACATGGCGGTTGTCACGCCGCAATCGGCTTCAATTAACACCTCTTCTAACTCTTCAAACAGGGCTTCATCTATTTTGCGGCCTGTGGTGATCTGCTCCACCTTGGAGACCAGCTGCTTTTTGGTCTTCTCCAGTCCGCCCATGAGCCTCTTAAAAAAGCCGCTTTCCTTGGACTCCTTAGGCTGCTCCGCCTGTTCCTTGGGGGGAGCGGACTTATCTCCAAACATGCGCTTCCAAAACACTAACTACTCCTCCTTAATGCCACTGAGATAATCTGGGAAACCCCTTCCTCACCCATGGTCACACCATAAAGGGTATGGGCATGCTCCATGGTCCGCTGCCGGTGGGTAACCACCAAGAACTGCGTGTCCTGGGAAAACTCCTTCATCAGCTGGTTGAAGCGCTCCAGGTTGCTCTCATCCAAGGTGGCATCGATCTCGTCCAGCACCCAGAAGGGACTGGGCTTAACCCTTCTGATGGCAAACAGCAGGGCGATGGCTGTTAGTGCCCGTTCGCCGCCGGACAGCAAGAGCAAATTCTGGAGCTTTTTCCCTGGCGGACGGGCCAGAACATCAATGCCCGTGGTGAGAATGGAATCGGGATCCGTGAGCACCAAATCGGCACTTCCCCCTTGGAAAAGCCAGCTGAACAATCTTTGGAATTCTGTGCGCACCTCTTGAAATACTTCCCGCAGCCGGGTGCGGCACAAGCGGTCCATTTCGTTGATCACATCCATCAGATCGGCCCGTGCTTCGTTAAGATCCTCCAGCTGCTGTCGGAGGAATGCGCAGCGTTCCAACACCCGTTCGTACTCTTCGGGCGCGGTGGGATTGACCAGTCCGAGCTCCCTGATCTGCCGGCGCAGTTCTTCAATGGAGCCCTTGAGGGCACTCTCCTTCAGGGTCACCCGCCGGTTCAAAACCGCGGCCAGGGACAGCTCCCGCTCCGCCAAGGCCTGCCGCAGCTGGTCTTGCTGGCCCTCGAGCTGGCCAAGCTCAACTTCCAATCTGTACAAGGCCCTTTCCCGGCGCAGCTGCTCCTTTTCCACCTGCACTAAGTCTGCCCGGAGGACAGCCCTTTCTTTCTGGACGGATTGATGACGCTGCTTCAACTCCTCAAGGGCACTCCTAAGCTCGCCTTGAAGCACCTGGCGCTGAGCATTTTCGGCGGCGGCGGTCTGGATATACTCTTCATTACGCCGCTGCTGCTCCGCCAAGTGCTCCAACTCCAACCTCGCCTGTTCTACAGCGTTTTGAGCCTCCTGCATCCGGGCTTCGATGTTGGCCAATTGCGCGGCCTTGGTATCCAGCACGCCCCCCAGCTGGGCCAAGCGCACCTGGTGCTCCATCTGCTCTTGGGTGAGGTCCTCCAGGGCCCCAGCAAGCTCAGCCAGGCTGGCCTCTTCCTGTTGGATGTGCTCCCGGAGGATGTGCTCCTCCATTTCCAGCTCAGCCACTTCCGCAGCAGCAAGTTCGCACTCCGTTCCCAAGCTGGCCAGCTGCGCCTGGAGCTCGCTGAGCTTGCCCGCGAGCTCCCCCTGGGCGCGATCGAGCCTGGTCTGCTCTCCTCTGACCTGTTCCTGAGCTTGCTCCGCACTCTGCACAGCCAGTTTGGTATCTACGATGTCCCCCTGCAGCTGCGCGAGGGACTGCTCGTCCCGGGCCAACTGCTCCAACAGCCGGCGCCCTTCTGCCTCCAGCGAGGCCAGCTGCCGGGCCACATCCCCAGTCTCCCGCTCCAATCTGGCCAGTTCCCCTTTGCGGACCAGCAGGCCCGACGTGCGGGCGTTGAAGCTGCCCCCAGTGATCGCGCCTGTGGGGAAGACCACGGAACCATCCTTGGTGACAATGCGCGCAAACTGCTTCAGGCTGCGTTTGAGGCGCAGCGCCGTGTCCAGGTCCTCGGTGATCACCACCCTGCCCAGCAAAACGGCTAAGGCGGGGCGATACTCCTCGGCAAAGGTGAGCAGATCCAAAGCAGGGCCCAACACCCCAGGCTGGAGCAGGGCGGTTTTCGCTTGGGGCGAAAACTCTCCGCCGCGCACGCTGTCCAAAGGCAGGATGGTTACCCGCCCTCCCTGCACCTTCTGCAGCCAGGCAATGAGGGTTTTGGCATCCTGTTCCCGGGCCGTAATCAGATTCTGCAGCCCTGAACCCAGGGCCACTTCAAAGGCGGTCTCCAGTCCTTCAGGCACCTTGATCACATCGGCCACAGTACCCAGCACAAGCTTGGACATCTCCCCATCCTGCAGGATCCGTTTCACCCCTGCCCCGTAACCCTCGTAGCCCTCCTCCAACTCCTGGAGTGTTTTGATCCGCGCGCTAAGGCGCGCCTGCTGGGCTTCCAGTAGGCGGCGCTGCTGTTCCTGTTTGGCTAAGCTGGAGCGGGAGGCTGCCAAGGCTTGGTGGAGAGCCTGTTCCTGCTGCACCTGCTGCGCCAAACAAGCCCTGAGCTCTGTAGAGCGCGAGGCCAAAGCGGCCAGTTCCTCCCCAGCCGCGGTTTTGCGCTCTTCCACAGCAGCCAGTTCCTGCAGGGTGCGGGCGATCTGCTCCTCAAGATTCCTTTTCCTCTCGTCAAAGCTGCGCTGGAAGTTGCGCTTGTCGGCGAGCTCCCGCATGAACTCAAAGAACTCATCTTTCAGCCTGTCCACTTCCTGCCGGGCCTGCTTCTGTCTGGTCTGCAGGTTGGTCAAGGCCCTTTCGGCGCCGGAAACCGCCTCCTCTTGGGTTTTCAGCTCTCCCCTGAGCACTTGGATCTCTTTACGGAGCTTGTCCGCTTCTTGGGCAAACTGCTCCACCTCTTGGCCCTTAGCGCCCATGAGGGCCTGCAACTGTTCCCGGCGCTGATGCTGGGTCTTCACCCGTTCCTGGTGCAGTTCTATACTGTGCACCATCTGGTTGTACACTTCCACAAGCTCAGCAAGCTCCTGCTGTTTGCGCTCCATCTCCTCCAGGAGCTGGGCTTCTTTCGTCTCCAGGACCGCGGCAGCATCTTCCAGCTGGGCTAAGTGGTGCCTGCCCTGTTCAAATTCCAACTGCAGGGTTTTATAATCGGCTTCTACTTGGGCCAGGCGCGCTGCTATGGACTGCCAAGTCAGGTGATAGTAGTCCAGCTCCGCCTCCTGCAGCTGCTCAGCCAGGGACAGATAAAGGCGGGCCTGCTTGGCCTGTTCTTCCAAGGGCCCGAGCTGGCTTTCTAGTTCGTGGAGCAGATCTGTCGCCCGGAGCAGATCCACACTGGTCTGCTCCAGTTTCCGCAGGGCCTCTTCCTTGCGCTGCCTGTACTTGACGATCCCCGCCGTCTCTTCCAAGAGAATGCGGCGATCTTCCGACCGCACGCTGAGCACTTGATCGATCTGGCCCTGTCCGATCACGGCGTAGCTCTCCCGCCCCAATCCGGTATCGGTAAACAGGTCTTGAATATCTTTTAGGCGGCAGCTCTGCTTGTTGATGAAAAACTCGCTCTCCCCCGAGCGGTACACGCGCCTGGTCACCGTCACTTCGGAGTAGTCCACCGGTAAGAACCCATCAGTATTATCCAGGGTCAGGCGCACCTCCGCCATACCCAAGGGCTTTTTACCATCGGATCCGGCGAAGATAATGTCCTCCATTTTGCTGCCGCGCAGGCTCCTAATGCTCTGTTCTCCCAATACCCAGCGCAGGGCATCGGAAATATTGCTCTTGCCGCTGCCGTTAGGCCCCACAATGGCAGTGATGCCCGGGCCGAACTCCAAACTCACAGGCCGCCCGAACGATTTGAATCCCTGTAATTCCAGGCGCTTTAGACGCATAAAACTCCTCCAAGACCAGTACTAAACCCCTGCCCATTGTACCATACCTTGGAAGAAAAAAGAACTGTCAGCTCTACCGTCCCAGGGGCAGCTGCAGGTAAAGATCCTCCCGCCGGCGCACGTTGGTGGGAACCTGGGGGCTGAGCAGCGAGCCATGCTCATCTAAAAGCTTGCGCAGCTTGGTGCGCACCCGCGTGCGCGCGTTGTCAATCACCTTGAGCCCCACCCCGATCTCCTCTTTGATTTCCCGGGCAGAATAGCCTTTGAGCAGCCGGATAATCACGGCATACTCCAACAAAGACAAGTGGTTGCGCAAAACCTGGGCAATGGCCTCATCCACATATTTCTCCTCAATCGCCTTCTCCGGGTCGAACTGACCTAGGGGAGCTGCCACCAAATCCATTATGCTGCGGCTCTCATCGCTGCCTATGGGCGTCTGCAGCGAAGCGGCCTCGTTGAGCAGGCGGTGTTTGTTCCCGGTGGCCTGCTTGATCACATTATATACCCTGCGGATAATGCACAGGTAAGCAAAGGAACTGAACTTCACATCGTACTGCTCGGGCTTATACTCATCAATGGCACTGAGCAGCCCGATGAGTCCTTCCTGCACCAGATCCTCGAAGTCTAGAAACGATGAGTAGTAGTTGCGGATGATGTACTTGACCATGGGAATGTACTTCAGCACCAGGCTGTCCCGGGCGCTGGCATCACCAGCCCGAACTTTCTGAATGAGCTCTAGATCGACGGCCTGATTATCACTGGGCATACACTCGACCTCCCCTTCGTAGTCCAGGCTACCTAGTCCATGTATATGCATGGCTCTGCCCAACATTCCTGGGGGAGGTTCGGCTCCGGCGTTTTCAATGCCATAAATTATGGGTAATTTGCCCACTTACCGCCCTCGTAGAGGCCCTTTCCACCATAGCTTATGTAAAGGTATTTAGATTTTGAGCGGGGAATGCATTGGAAAAACCAATGAGGAGTGCGGTTCTTTGCAGTACTCAAACTACCTAGCCCACATAGCAGCCCTGATCAAGCAGAATCCCAGCATCACTGTGCGGGAAATTGCAGCCGAACTCAAGTTCGCCGATAGTAAATCCGTCTACTACTGGCTGGAGAAGGGCAACATCCGGGGGATCAATGAATTCAAACGCATGGTGCTGGGCGGAGAGGACAGCCCCTACCCGAGCCCGTGGTCTGTGGAGATCCAGGGGGAACCCCATTATCTGGTGTCCATACCCCTGTTCCCTTGGAACCCAAAACAAAAAAAGCCTGTGGAGGAATGGTTTTACCTACACAACCATCCCCAACCACAGGGTCTGCTTGCCATTCGCGTCGGGACCAACAGATACAGTCCTTGGTTTTTGGAAAACGACATCTTGATCATCTCAGAAGGGAGCATCTCCGAACAGCCCCAGTGGATGCTCTTCAAGACGGAACAGGGATTCCTCATCGGCAAAAAGGTGAACGGGCAGGTCATCGAGCCCAACACCCTCGACCACTACCCTGGTCCGCTGAGTACTGTTGGAGTTATCCTCGCACAGCACCGCCGCCTCTACTGAATGCCGAGTCTGGCCAAGGCCGCCCGGGCCGCTTCCTGCTCGGCTTCTTTTTTTGTCGTTCCGCTTCCAGTACCCAAACGCTCTCCCTCGAAGTGCACTTCCACCACAAAGCGCTTATCGTGATCGGGGCCCGTTTCCTGAACCAAGGTGTACATGGGCAGCTTTTTGGCCCTCTGCTGGAAGTACTCCTGGAGAGTGGACTTGGCATCCAGCAAGGCAATTTCCTCTGCATCCCAGGCGGGAAGGTGCCGTAAGATTACCTGCTCAGCCTGGGCAAAGCCTCCGTCCAAGTAGATGGCCCCGTACACCGCCTCCACGACATCACAGAGCAGTGAGTCCCTCTGCTGGGCGCCGCTGCGTTTTTCTCCCTCACCCACCTGCAGGTAACGATCCAGCTCCAACTCCCGGGCGATACTTGCCAACGTGGATTCCCGCACTAACAGGGAGCGCACCTTAGCCAGTTCCCCTTCAGGCATGTCTGGGAATCTGCGGTAAAGGTACGTGCTCACCGTCAGCTGCAGCACTGCATCGCCCAAAAACTCCAGGCGCTCATTGTTGCTGCGGGGTTCATGGGCTACAGAGCGGTGGGTCAGGGCCAGCTCCAACAGGCGCGGATCCTGAAATATGTACCCCAGTTTCTCCTCCACAGCCTGGATCAGTTCCCGTTCCATCAGGCAACCCACCTTCTCCATGTGGTGAATGGTCCCAAAGCGAACGTACTTTGGGACCAGCCACCCTACAGATTCTCGGAAATATATATCACCGCATCGCGTACCGTTGCGATCCTCTCGGCCTCCTCATCGGTGATCTTGAGGTCAAATTCCTCTTCGAGAGCCATAATCAGTTCCACCACATCGAGGGAATCGGCTCCCAAGTCCTCCACAAAGGAGGCGTCAGGAGTAACATCTGCTTCGTTAATGCCCAACTGTTCCACGATGATGGTCTTGACTTTTTCAAAAATCCTCTCGTCAAAATCTCCCATGTAAGGTCACCTCCTTCTCCAGGTACTCCTGCAGCATATTCATGCTACTACATACCTCAACCGCTGACAAGGGTAAACTTCAAATTCCTGGTGCATCTCCTAGCCATGGGGATCAGAACGCTTAAAGGACTTACCTCTGCCAATTCTTCTATGCCCAGGGCCGCCAAGGTGTGCACCGCATCTCGAAAACGCACAGGCCGGGTCAGCTGATTCACCAGCTCCCTTTTGACCTCATCCTGTTCCTGCAGCAGAGTCTGGCCATCACAGCTGAGCACAGGAGTGCGTAGGTCATTTAGCTCCAATGCTTCCACTGCTTCCGCAAACCTCTCCGCAGCGGGACGCATGAGCTCGGAATGGAACGGCCCAGGTGCCTTAAGCGCTACCACTCGCTTGGCTCCCCGCTCCTGTGCAAGCACAGCCAAGCGCTGCAGACCCTGCCCATCGCCACTGACTACAGTATGCCCGGGGCTGTTCTCCCCGGCTACGGCCACGAAACCGTCCTCAACCTGCGTGCAGAGCTGGCGCACAATGCCCGTCCGCAGCCCCAGCACAGCCAGCATGCCTCCGCCGCGCATCTCCCCCATAAGCTCTCCCCTTCTTTTCACCAGCTGGACGCCCTGGGGAAAGCTGATGGCGCCGGCTGCGGTCAAGGCGGCGATCAGGCCTAGGCTGTGGCCCAAGAAGACCTTCACGGCAGGGAAACGCTGCCCATGGAGCTGCCAGAGGGCCAGGCAGGTCACGTACACGGCTGCCTGACCATAAACCGGATGATGGAGCTGTTCAGCAGGGCCAGACAAGCACAGCTGGCCCAGATCGCAGTCCAAGACGGCGCTGGCTTCTGAGAAAAGCTCCCAGGCCGGAGTGTTCTTAATCTGGGCGGCCATCCCGGGGAACTGAATCCCCTGGCCAGGAAAGGCCACTGCGGTCCGGGATGTCATCTAGCGGGCCATCCTCTCCGCGATGATCTGGACATAGTTGTTCTGCACGCCCTCCCTGGCCACGCGGATAGCATTGTAGATGGCTTTGGCATTGGACGCGCCGTGGGCGATGATCACCACACCATTGATGCCCAGCAAGGGCGCGCCGCCATATTCATTGGGATCCATACGCCTTTTGATGCGCCGGAAACCGGGCTTCATGAGCAGCGCCCCGGCCGTGCACACCAAGTTGCGCTGGGCCTCTTCTTTGATCATGCCTAACAGGGTAGATGCTAAGCCTTCAGCAAACTTAAGGACAATATTGCCCACAAACCCATCGCACACGATCACATCCACATGGCCACTGGGGATCTCCCTGCCTTCAACATTGCCAATGAAATTCAAACCGGCATCCTGCAGCAGGTTGTAGGCTTCTTTAGCCAGCTGGCTTCCTTTGCCCGGCTCGTGACCCACATTGAGCAGGCCTACCCTGGGGCTATGCACTTTGAGCACTTCCGCGGCATAGATGGAACCCATGTGGGCAAACTGCACAAGCTGTGTGGGACGGCAGTCCGCATTGGCCCCCACATCCAAAACAAGGGAGAAACCTGCCGCTGTGGGCATAAGGGTGGAAATAGCGGGCCTTTCCACACCCTTGATGCGCCCAATATTAAACAGCGCCGCAGCCAAGGCTGCTCCGGTGTTTCCTGCGCTCACCAGGGCTTGCCCTTCCCCCTGGCGTACCAGCTGGGCTCCCCGCACCAGGGAAGAGTCGGGCTTGGCACGGACGGCGGCCACCGGCTCATCATCCATCTGCACCACTTCCGGCGCATGTACGATTTCCACGCGGTTACTTCCAGCCTTCCCGCTCACCAGTGCTTTTAAGCGGCGCTCATCACCGGTAAGGATAATGGAAATCCCATCCAGATCCGCCGCGGCCAGAAGCGCCCCCTCCACAATCTGTTCAGGAGCATAGTCCCCTCCAAAGGCATCCACTACTATTCTAGTCACGCTTTGCCCCTCCCTTTCGCGCCACATCTACCACCACAAACTCGCCGCTAAACACCAGTCTATCCCGTACGAGGCTCTGCACCCGCACCTGGTAGCGGTTACCTTCGACACCGGTAATCTCCGCCTTGGCCAAAACCCGATCCCCCAGCTTCACCGGACGGCGGTAGTCCACCTGGGCGGTCTTGGTGAGGGCCAGGTCCGAATCTACCAAAGCTACAGCCAGAGAATTGGCCTGGGCAAAGAGATAATGGCCCCGCAGGATCTGGTTGCGGGCAAAAACCATCTGGTCCGTAACCATCAACACACTAGTGCCGTCCCGCCCCAGATTAAGTTCCACCAAATCGCCGATAACCTCTTCTCCATGCAGTGCCCTGATTTCCGAATAGGTACCCGCCGCGATGATGCGGGCCCGCTCCCTGAGTTCTGGGATGTTCAAGGCCATGCGGTCCAGTCGGATGGTGGCCACGCTCACTTTCAACTGCTCGGCGAGCTGCCAGTCGGTTAAGAACGGATCCTTGTGTAACAGCTCTTTCAGCGCCTGCCTCCGTTCCTTCCGGCCCTGCCTGCCCTTCACTCCAAGCCCCCCTTAGTGTCAGGTGTTAGCACCAGCTAGTAAACTACTTTTGAGTATAGTGGATGGGCTGGAAAATGTAAAGCAAAAGCTGGAAATGAAAAAAGATGTCCCATGCGAGACACCTTTTTCTGCTTACTTCTCTTCAGCTACCTGAATGACCTGGCGGCCTTTGTAATAACCGCAGCTCAGGCAGGCACGATGGGGCAGTTTTGGCTCGCGGCAGTTGGGGCAGATGCTGGCCTCAACTGTCGGGATACGGAGCCAATTGGCCCTCCTGGAATTAGTCCTTGCTTTGGAATGTCTTCTCTTGGGTAATGCCATGGTCCTTCCTCCTCTCTGGTGTTGCGGCTTGCGGCGATAGTTCCAAAAGCTTACTTAAGGGAGCCAAACGGATGTCAATGTCTGTCGAAGGACAGCCGCACTCCCCTGCGGCCAAAGGCTCTCCGCAGCTGGGGCACAGACCGGGACAATCTGGGCTGCACACAACCTTCATGGGCAAGCTGATCAGCAGTGCTTCCCGGATCAGGTTGGTTGTATCCAGCTCGTTTCCTTCCGCCACATAATGCTCCTCAAGCAGATCTTCTTCATCGCCGAAATGGGGTGTTTTCAAAAACTCCTCCTCACAGGATGCCTCAAGCGTGGTATTCAGGGGCTCCAGGCATCGACTGCAGCGGAGCTGCACATCCACAGAAAAGCTGCCAGCGACTAAGTATGCATCTCCCGTATTGGTCACTTTTAAATCAGCCGCAATGGGACCCAGGACCTGAATCACTTCCGGCACTGTATTTAAGAAATCACCTGGCAGGTGCCTTCGGACTCGAAAGCTGGCCCCCTCACGACCTTGAATACCGCTGATATTGAGACGCATCTTAATCACCTCATAAATTATACAAAGATTCCCGTACCCTGTCAACAACCAGGCTGGGCACTTAAGACCCTTGGTCCAGCCTCTTTTTGATGGCGGGCAGTACTTCCCAAGCGGCCTGCCGCCCCTTTTCCACAATCTCCGCGGCCCTGTTGAGCTGGGTGAAGGTGACATTGCCCAAGTCGGGCTCGATGAGCAGATCGCAATCGATGGGCTTTCTCGAGGCCGCCTGCCGATTGAGGATGTCAATGGTCTGGATGATCACGTCGGGGAGATGGCGGATCCGGCTGCGCAGAGGCCCCCAGCCCACATCCACAGCAATCACCAGTTCGGCTCCCATTCTCCGGCAGAGATCGCCGGGCACCCGGTTCACCAGCGCCCCGTCCACCAGCACCAGACCATCCTTTTCCACGGGCACGAAGACACCGGGGATGGACAGACTGGCAACTATGGCATCAGCTACCGAGCCCGAGTCTAAGACGACCTCTTCGCCGGTAAGCAGATTAGTGGCTACCACCGCCGCCTTAATGGGCAGATCCTCAAAACGCTGCTCCCGGGTCAACAGCCGGAGCATCTGATGGATCTTGTCTGGAACTACTAGCCCCCTAGGCCGCAGCGTCCAACTAGTTAGATCATTCCAATCGAGTTCCTGCACCATGCGGCCCAGCAGGTTCAAATCGGAACCGCTGGCATACAGCCCCGCCACCACAGCTCCAGCGCTGGTTCCGCACACGATGTCCACGGGAATACCGGCTTCTTCCAATACCTGCAAAACCCCTAGGTTGGCCAAGCCCCGCGCCGCTCCTGAGCCCAGCGCGACGCCCACTGTGGGGTAAGGCATAAATCTCACCTCGAATTCGTAAGAATAAGCAGATACCCCGGGAAAGGGTGTGGCCTATGAAGCGCAGTCGCATTCTAGCTCTCCTGGCTTTCATCCTCACCGCATTAATGGTCGCCTATCCGGACGTTTCCTTCCAAGCATCCCTGGAAGGGCTGCGGCTGTGGCTGGAGATCGTCCTGCCTTCCCTACTGCCCTTTTTTATCCTGGCTGATCTGCTCCTGGCTCTGGGGGTGGTGCACTTCCTGGGTGCCCTTTTGGAACCAATCATGCGCCCCCTGTTCAGGGTGCCAGGTGTGGGCGGCTTTGCCTTAGCCATGGGTCTGGCCGCCGGCTTTCCCCTGGGGGCGAAGGTAACTGGGGACTTGGTGCGCGCAGGGATGATCACCACCACCGAAGGGGAGCGCTTGGTGGCCTTTACCAATACGGCCAACTCACTCTTTTTGACCAGTGCAGTGGCTGTGGGCATGTTCGGCCGGCCTGAACTGGGCGCTGCCCTGCTCATAGCCCATTACCTAGGCGCGATCTTGGTGGGCGTAGCCATGCGTCTCCATCAAGGCCCAGAAAGCACCCCAGTGAAAAGTCAAGGAGCTTACCTACAAAGGGCGCTGCGGGCCTTAGACCAGGCTCGTCGAAAAGACGGCCGCCCTTTGGGAAAGCTCTTTGGGGATACGGCTAGAAACAGCTTCGCCTCCATGCTTTTTATCGGCGCCTGTATAATGTTCTTCTCCGTGGTTGTACAGGTAATCAGTGCCACAGGACTGCTCAGTCCTGTGCGTGCAGGCGTAGGCTGGGTGCTCGAGTTTCTCGGCCTAGATGCCAATCTGAGCAGCGCTGTGCTGCACGGTTTCTTCGAGACGACCAGGGGAACGCAGCTCGCATCCACGGCGGCTGCGCCCTTAGCCAGTCAACTCGCCGCGGCCTGCCTGATCTTGGGCTGGAGCGGGCTTTCTGTGCATGGCCAGGTTGCCTCCCTGATCAGCGGCACGGGCATCCGCCTCACTGTTTATGCTTACGCCCGACTGCTACATGCCCTCTTCTCCGCGCTGATCTGCGCCCTGCTCTTAGGGCCCGCCAAGCTGATCCCAGCCGCTTTGGCTAAGGTCCTGCCCGCTTTGGGAACTGGCCGCTATCTTGACGGCAGCTTCGGGGAACGCCTCTTAGTCTCAGCCCGCCTGGCCACCAGTCTCCTCCTCATTGTGGTCATCATCTTGAGCACAGTGTGGCTGTTCAGGCGCATAATCTACATCTCGCTGCGCTCCCGCGATTGATCCTTTCTCTGCAGGGCATCCCGGCCCCGTTCTATTTCAGCCAATGCTCGGCTGAGCACATCATGCAGCTGGGACAATTTCTCCAGGGCATACTCTTCAGCGCCAGCCTGCATCTCCTGGGCCCGTCTCCGCGCTTCTTCCAGGAGCAGCTTGCTCTCTTCTTCAGCTTGGCGATAGATCTCACTGTTGCTCACCAGTTTGGCCGCATACTCCTCAGCTTTGGCGATCATGCGCTCCACTTGCTCCTGCCCTTCGGCGATCATGCGTTCACGTTCTGAAGAGACCGCCTCGGCCCGCTTGATCTCTTCGGGCACCGCCGCCCGAATAATGTCCAGCAGGTCAAGGAGCTCATCAGCATCCACCAGAACCTTGCCCACCAAAGGAACCTCAGGCGCTTTCTCCACTAGTGCTTCCAGTTGGTCGATGAGGACCAAAAGATTCACTCGGTTCACTGTGACCTCTCCCTATCCTTGAATTTCTCCGCCAAGGCCTCAGCCACTCGGGGGCTTACCCACTTGGACACATCTCCACCGAACTCTGCTACTTCCTTCACCGCCGAAGAGCTGATAAACGAATACTCGCTCGCGGTCATCATAAAGACCGTTTCTACCCGGGGATCTAGGTTGCGGTTCATGGCGGCCAACTTAAACTCAAATTCGAAATCCGAAACGGCCCTCAGTCCCCTGACCATGGCCGCGGCTTTCTTCATCCGGGCATACTCAATGGCTAAACCGGAATAGGCGTCCACTGTCACATTGCTCAACCCTTTGGTTTCCTCTCGCAGGAGTTCCAAACGTTCCTCCACTGTGAAAAGGGGGACTTTCCCTGGGTTGTGCAGCACGCAGATATACAGGTGGTCGAACAGACTGGCCGCTCGGGTGATAATATCTAAGTGTCCGTAGGTTACAGGATCAAAAGTGCCAGTGCATACCCCGATCTTCACTGAGACCCCTCCCATCGATAGAACAAAAGCGCTGTTTCGCCGTAGGTGCGGATCTGTTCTAGGCAGAGTTTCGACACGCCTAGGGGAGCTTCCTCTTTTTTGCTGGCCTCCGCAATGATTATTCCCTCTGGTGTGAGCAGTTCTGTGGCCGTCAGCCTTTCGAGCGTCTTGGCCACCAAGCCGCGGTTGTAGGGGGGATCAAGAAAGATCAAGTCAAACTGCTCCCCCCGTTTGTGTAGCCCGTTTAAAGCGGCAAAGACGTCGCTTCTGTAGACCACACCTCCCTGCAGCCCGGTGCGGGCCAGATTTTTTTTGATCTGCTCGCAGCAGGCCCGATCCGCTTCCACCCAAACCACCTGGCGTGCGCCGCGGCTTAGGGCCTCCAAACCGATGGCCCCGCTGCCGGCAAAAAGATCCAAGAAAGAGCTCTCCACCACAGCGGGGCCCAGGATGTTAAACAGCGCCTCTTTGACTCTATCTCCGGTGGGCCTGGTGGACAGGCCCTTAACACTCGCAAGCTTGGTACCTTTGGCCTTACCCGCGATCACCCGCATAAACGACACTCCTATACAGGATAATTATCCAATTCGGCAGCGAGCTCCGGGTAACCCTTCAGCTGTGGATCACGGCTTAACAGCTCGCGGGCTGCTTCTGCCGCCAGCTGCAGGAGTTCCCGATCCTGCTGCAGATCGGCCAAGCGGAAATAGGGCTGCCCCCACTGGCGCACTCCGAGCAGGTCGCCTGGCCCGCGCAGGCGCAGATCCTCTTCGGCAATGAAAAAGCCGTCATTGCTGCGGCGAACAACTTCCAGGCGGGCTCTGCTCTGGGCTGAATGATTGTAGGCAAGCAAGAAACAGATGCCAGGCTTGTTCCCCCGCCCCACGCGCCCGCGCAGCTGGTGCAGCTGGGCCAGGCCAAAGCGCTCAGCATTCTCGATCACCATCACCGTGGCATTGGGTACGTTCATGCCCACTTCCACCACGGTAGTGGCGATGAGTACATCCAGCTCACCCCGGGCAAAGGCCTGGAATACTTCCTCCTTTTCCTTGCCCATCTGGCCGTGGATCAAACCAACACGCGCTCCCGCCAAAAGCCCGCGGCGCAGAGCCTCCATCTCCTGCACCGCAGCCTTCAGGTCCACATGCTCCGACTCCTCCACTAAAGGGAACACCACATAAGCTTGTTCCCCCTGTTTGATCCGGGACAGAACATAGCGGTACACATCGGCGCGCTTCGCGGGATGAATAAGGCGGGTATCCACAGGCTGGCGGTTGGCCGGAAGCTGCCGGATCTCAGTAATGTCCAAATCTCCGTACATGGTTAAGGCCAGGGAACGGGGAATGGGGGTTGCGCTCATAACTAAAAGATCGGGATTACCCTTCCCTAAAAGGGCCGCGCGCTGGCGCACTCCAAAGCGGTGCTGTTCATCCACAATGGCCAAAGTCAGGTTGTGGTACTCTACTTTGTCGGTGATCAGAGCGTGGGTGCCCACCACAACATCAACTTCACCTTGAGCCAGGGCCGCTCTGACCGCCTCCTGCTCCTTAGGTTTCATGTTGCCCACCAAGAGGGCTACGTTGATTCCCAGGGGCTCCAAGGACGCTTTGAGACGCTCGGCCATCTGCACCGCCAGAACCTCTGTGGGAACCATCATGGCCACTTGTCCGCCGCTGGCTACTGCCTTAACGGCTCCGTATTCAGCCACAATAGTCTTGCCCGAGCCGACTTCGCCTTGGATCAGCCTGCGCATGGCCAGCGGAGCTTCCATATCCTTCGCTACCTGCTGCAGGGCAGCTTGCTGGTCTTTGGTCAGCTCAAAGGGCAGATGCGCCAAAAAACGCCCTACCAGATCCCCATCGGGTTTATGGGCAACTCCCGCCCGATATCTCTGCCCCCTTTGCAGACCCAGATGAAAGAGGAAGAACTCTTCGAACACCAGACGTTCCCGGGCCCGTTCATAGTGGGCCCAGTCTGTGGGAAAGTGGATCTGCCGCAGAGCCTCCCTGCGGTCCAGGTATCTGGCCCGCCAAGTTGCGGGCAGGCATTCTTCGATCTCAGCCAGATACTTGAGGGCAAACTTGACCCAGCTTACCCGCTGATTATTGGTTATCCCTGCAGCTAAGGGATAGATAGGCATCAAGCCTTGGTGTTCCGGCTGGCGGGTGTACACTTCAGGGGAAATCATCTCCGGAAACAGCCCGCCCTCTTTTACCTGCCCGTACACCCACACCTCTTTGACCCGCTGCAGTTTGCGGTAGAGAAAACTCGGCCCTGGGGCCCGATGATGCACAAACCAGGTGAGCCCTAGCTGTCCGCCCAACGAGGCCTGGATCAAGCGCCGGCCCTGGGAAATCGGCCGCTCATGCAGCTGCAGGAGGGGGCCGCGGACCAGCTGTATCGCGCCCACCTCCACTTGGTGGGGCTCCAAGACCTTCTGGAAGTCTTTATAAGTACGGGGAAAACTGAACAACACATCCCTTACCGTACGCAAGCCCAGGCCCTTTAAGGCCTGGGCCTTTTTTTCGCCCACCCCGGGCAGTACAGTCACCGGCTGATCCAACATCCGTTGTCCGCGCACTTAATCACCTCAATCAAAAACAACCCCATCCCGAGGCAAAGCTGAGGATAAGGGTTGTTCAAGATCTTAAGGCAACCCCATCCCAAGGGCTGCCCCTAGACGCTGTACAGAAACACCGCCACTGTCCCCGGGCCAGCGTGTACTCCGATGGTGGGGCCAATCTCGCCCACCACCACCTCCGTATCCAAGTCCAGGATGTCCGGTAGCGCCGCGGCCAGCGCCGCCGCCTCTCCGTGGTTATCCGCGTGGCTCACTGCGGCGCGCAGCCGTTTGTCGGGATGGCGCTCGCGAAACTCAGCACCCAGCTCCCGCAGGCGCTTGAGGGCCTTGGCCTTGCCCCGGATCTTCTCAAAGGGCGCTACCTGGCCATCTACCAAGGTCAACACAGGCTTGATGCTGAGCAGGGTACCCACAAAGGCTGAAGCAAGGCCTATCCGTCCGTTGCGCTGCAGGTACTCCAAGGTATCGACGACAAAATAGACCTGGAGGCTGTCGATGACGCTCTGCACATCTTGGAGAATCTCTGCCACGCCTTTCCCTGCCTGCACCCCTTGGGCCGCGATCAGGGCCGTTACCCCAATCCCCAAGGAGGCGGATTTGCTGTCCACTGCCTCCACTTTGATCTGGGGATCGATCATGGAACCGGCCAACACAGCCGATTGGTAAGTGCCGCTCATTTTACTGCTCAAATGGATGGACAAAATGGTGTCGCCTGGTTGGGCAATGCGCTCATATACTTCCACGAAATCCGCAGGCGAAGGCTGACAAGTGCTAGGCATGCGGGTTTCCTGCTGCAAACGGGCATAAAACTCGGCAGCTGTTATATCCACTCCATCTTTGAAAATCTCATCGCCGAACTGCACGGTTAAGGGCACCACATGGATACCCAGCCTTTCTCTCAGCTCAACGGGGAGATCGCTTCCACTATCAGTAACAACATGGATGCGTGCCACCATATCTCCCTCCTCTGCGCTCAACTATTCCACTGAGACAATATAGTAATAGAGGGGCTGCCCCCCGCGGTAAATCTCCACTTCGCAATCGGGGAACTCAGCGCGAACGAGCTCGTTGAGCTCCTGAGCAGCCGTTTCGTCTAGATCTGCGCCGTAGTAGATACTGATCACCGACGATTCCTCATCGACCATCTTCCTCAGAAGGTCCCGGGCCACCACAGTGGGGGTTGGACCCACCACAGCTATCTTCCCCTCCGCAAGGCCGATAATATCCCGCTCTTCAATCTGGAGATCCCCTGCCACTGTGGAGCGCACCGCATAGGTCACTTCACCTGTCTTAACCTCGCGCATGCCCTCTTCCATGGCCGCCAAGTTCTCTTCCAGGGAGTCTTCGGCCACATAGTACATGAGGGCTGCAATCCCTTGGGGAACGGACCTGGTGGGCACAACGGCCACGGGTTTTTCAGTCAGCTCCCTGGCCTGTTGGGCGGAGAAGATAACGTTTTTGTTGTTGGGCAGGATGATTACCGCTTCCGCGTTGACACTCTCCACCGCCTTGACCAAATCCTCTGTACTGGGGTTCATGGTCTGTCCGCCAGCCACGACATAGTCCACCCCAAGGCTCTTGAAGATTTCCGCCAATCCCTCTCCTGGAACCACCGCCACAACACCGAGGGGTTTGGGCTCTGCGTAGACAGCGCTGTTGGGGAAATTGATCACGTTATTCCCCACGCTGTAATCCAGGTGGTGCGTCTCTTCATGGCTGGCAAACTCCTGGTTCTGCAGGCGCATGTTGTCAATGGCGATCTCGGTCAGTTCCCCGAATTGACCGCAGAACTCCAACACTTGACCGGGATGATCGGTGTGAATATGCACCTTAACCACATCGTCGTCGGCCACAACCAGCAGCGAATCGCCCTTGGGTTCGAGCTCCCGGCGAACGGCCACGGCATCGATGCCGCTGCCTAAAATGATGAACTCGGTGCAGTACCTGTTCACCGAGACTTCCTGTTCAACTTTGGGGGCTGCCGCGGCAGGGGTTGGCTGCGCGGCTTTGGCCAGCAGCTCTTCCAGCTCCTCAGGTGAGGCAGTTAGCCCCGTGAAGAAGCCTTCAAAGATACAGACCAAACCCTGTCCCCCCGCGTCCACAACTCCCGCCTGTTTTAACACGGGCAAAATGTTTGGGGTATCGGCCAGGGCTGCGCGGGCACCTTCCAGGGCCGCCTGCAGAACTTCTACAGCGCCCGCCCCTTCGGCACTGGCTTGGGCGGCATACTCAGCCGCCACCCGGGCCACTGTGAGCATGGTCCCTTCCACCGGCTTCATAACGGCGCGGTAGGTGGTCTGGGATGCCACGGCCAGGGCATTGGCTAGATCCTCGCCCGTGATACTCTCCTCCACATGGGCTAGGCCGTCGGAAAAGCCGCGGAAGAACTGGGAAAGGATCACGCCGCTGTTACCCCGGGCCCCCATGAGCGAACCCCGGGTGAGCAGCGAAGCGAGCCGCCTTACCTCCGCATTCTCCGCCTGTTCCAGCTCCTTTATGGCTGCGTTGAGCGTGAGGGACATATTCGTTCCCGTGTCGCCGTCGGGCACGGGAAAGACGTTTAGAGCATTCACTTTATCTTTCTGCTGCTCTAGATGACGGGCCGCCGCCAGCAGCATATTTTTGAAAGCCAAACCGTTAATCACGTCCAACGTTGTTCCTCCGATCACTTTCTCTTTGGGCGAGTAACTCGCACACCCTGGACCTTGACGTTGATCCGGTCCACTTTCAAGCCAAGCATGGTCTCAATGACGTACTTGACCCGCTCCTGAACATTTCTGGCCACTTCGGAAATCTTGACTCCATACTCGACCACAATGTACAGCTGTACGCTGATGCTGTCCTCGCCAAATTGTATATCTACGCCTCGCTCAAAATTCTCACGGCGAAGCAGATCCGAGAGTCCCTCTTGGATGTTGCGCGGGGCCATACCGACAAGGCCATAGCACTCCATGGCCGCCAGACCGGAAACGGTGGCGATTACTCCTTCGTGAATAAAGATTTTGCCATACTGGCCTTGGATTTCTTGGGCCACTATAGTCCCCCTCTCCACACCATTACCAAAATGGTCCATCGACTATCATCCCTATTCTACCCATTTGACCCCTGCTTGTAAAGGATTTTATCTTGGCGGTGAATTCCGCAGAAATGCAACTCTAAATGAAACGGATTTTCGCTCGTCTTCTCTCTGACTCAACGAAGGGTTTCTGTTCCTCGCTCGGCTTGGTTTATCCTGCTCGTGCCAGACTTTCCACCGCTTCCCATGCAGATATGCCGTTTAGAATCCTGCGAGGATAGGTGTTTAGCCAGGTCTCGATGGCCTTGAGCTGTTGATTTGTGT
>JAKOTU010000032.1 GCA_029776155.1 Bacillota bacterium
ACACAAATCAACAGCTCAAGGCCATCGAGACCTGGCTAAACACCTATCCTCGCAGGATTCTAAACGGCATATCTGCATGGGAAGCGGTGGAAAGTCTGGCACGAGCAGGATAAACCAAGCCGAGCGAGGAACAGAAACCCTTCGTTGAGTCAGAGAGAAGACGAGCGAAAATCCGTTTCATTTAGAGTTGCATTTCTGCCAGTGGTTAACAGATCTGGGCGGTTTTGACTTTTCTGGCTTGGCATTGTATAATGTTAACCAAACCTAAGCTGGTGTTGATCAGCGGCAGTATTAAGCTTTAAGGAGTGCAGTTAGGTGGGGTGGAGGGTCTGGTCTCGGCCACCCTACTTTTTTTGCACCCAAAAAAGGAACACCCTGAGGAGGTTCTTAGAACCTACGGAAAGGAGATGACATGAGCAAAAGAGAGATAGCACTGAAGCGGGCTGCACAGCTCAAGCAGGCGATTCAAGAATACCTGGATGTGAAAGACCTAATTCCCCGCGGCATGGCCCCTGCAGTCAGGGAGCAGTACGCGCGCCAGAAGGCCAAGATCTTAAACCTTTTCGGTGGAACTGAAAAGGATTGGCATGACTATAAATGGCAGCTAAAACACAGGGTATCCGATGTGGACACCCTGCGCCAGATTATCAACCTAGCAGATGAGGAAGTCCAGGCCATCAGGGAAGTGGAAAAACAGTTCCGCTGGGCTGTTTCCCCGTATTACCTGGCGCTTATGGACCCCAATGACCGTTATGATCCCATCAAACTGCAGGCCATCCCAACTGGGGCGGAGTTGGTCACCGGGGGACAGGCAGACCCCATGGGTGAAGAGTACACCAATCCCGCAGGCAGCATCACCAGGCGCTATCCCGATCGGGTGATCATTAACGTAACCAATCAGTGTGCCATGTACTGCCGGCACTGCCAGAGGCGGCGAAACATAGGCAGCAAGGACTTCCACACCACCAAAAACAAACTGGAGGAGTCCCTCGCCTATATCCGAGCCAATCCGGAAATCAGGGATGTGTTAATTACCGGCGGTGATGCCCTGATGCTGTCCAATAAGACTTTAGATTGGCTGTTGGGAGAGCTCCATGCCATTCCCTCCGTGGATTATGTGCGCATTGGCACCAGGGTACTGGTCACCATGCCCCAGCGCATCACCGATGAGCTGGTTGAGATTTTGAGCAAGTATCCGCCGCTGTTTATCAACACCCAGTTTAACCATCCCAAGGAGGTTACACCGGAGGCCAAAGCGGCCTGTGACAAATTAGTTGGCGCCGGTATTCCCCTGGGCAACCAAGCGGTTCTGCTCAACGGCATCAACAACGACAAGTATGTGATGCGCCTGTTGAACCAAGAGCTGCTGAAGCTCAGGGTGCGTCCCTACTACATCTTCCACGCCAAGGATGTGGTGGGCACCAAGCATTTCAACACCTCCATCGATGATGGGATTGAGATTATGGAATACCTCCGGGGTTATACCTCGGGCATGGCTATTCCCACCTATATCATCAATGCGCCCAATGGGAACGGCAAAACCCCCATTGGTCCCCAGTACCTGTTGTCGCGGGGCAAACGCTCAGTTAAAATTAGGACTTGGGAAGGTAAGGTTTTCGATTATCCCAATGAGCCCACTGTTGACCTAAAGGACATTCTGGAGGGATAGCGAAGTAAGCCCGGGGAACCACCCGGGCTTCTGCCTTAGGAAGGGGGGGAGAACATGGGCAGTGGTGCCAGTTACCTTAAGCTGTCCCCGGGAGAGCTAAAAGAAAGGGTGCTCCAGGCCCAAGGGCACCTCAAGGCGTGTCGGCTCTGCCCCCGGGAGTGCGGGGTGGACCGCAGTCGCCAGAAGGGGGTGTGCGGGGCAGGTGATACAGCCCAAGTATCCAGCTTTGGTCCCCACTTCGGTGAGGAAAGGGTGCTGGTGGGGGCGTGGGGCTCAGGAACCATTTTTTTCGCGCACTGCAGCCTGCGCTGTGTGTTCTGCCAAAACTACCAGCTCAGTCTGTTGGGCCAGGGCCTGCCGGTTACCAGCGAACAGCTGGCCACCATGATGCTGATTATTCAAGACCGCTACCGCTGTGCCAACGTTAATTTAGTCACCCCCACCCACTATCTGCCCCAGATCCTGGAGGCGGTTTTGATTGCTTCCCAGCGGGGACTGCGCATTCCCTTGGTATACAACTGCGGGGGCTATGAGCGTGTAGAAGTGCTGCGCCTCCTCGAGGGGATAGTGGACATTTACATGCCCGATCTCAAATACGCCTCCCCGGAGAGGGCTTGTAGGTATTCCCAAGCCGCGGATTATTTCCCCAAGGCCTGTTTAGCTCTGAAGGAAATGGACCGCCAAGTTGGGGGCTTAAAGGTCAATGAAGTGGGGATAGCCGAAAGGGGCCTTTTGATCCGCCATCTGCTGCTGCCGGGCGGCCTGGAGGATACCAGGCGCATTTTGGAGTTCATCCATGCGGAGCTCTCTGGCGGCTGCTTGGTCAATCTTATGGACCAGTACTATCCCGCCTACAAAGCCCGGGACTACCAGGAGCTCAGCCGCCGGGTGAGGGGGGAAGAGTTCAGGGCTGCTGTGGACTATGCCCGCCAACTGGGCCTTAGGCTGGCCACATAATTTGGATAAAAAAAGAAGCTGGAGCTGCCTCCAGCTTCACCGTGGTGCGCCCGGCATGTCTACGGAGCCGATGGGTTGAGAGAAACCCTACCGCCCAACCAGCGGGAAGGTAACCAGCAGGCAAGGGCGCCACTGGCAACAGTGGGGTCTGGAGGAAGCCGAGGGGGTGCCTTGGAACATAGCGTAAGCGAACCGGGGTTGGCTTGTAGAGTGGGTAACCCTGCCGCGAATGGGAAAGCCCGATAGCTGGATAGCTCTGCAAGTT
>JAKOTU010000034.1 GCA_029776155.1 Bacillota bacterium
ACACAAATCAACAGCTCAAGGCCATCGAGACCTGGCTAAACACCTATCCTCGCAGGATTCTAAACGGCATATCTGCATGGGAAGCGGTGGAAAGTCTGGCACGAGCAGGATAAACCAAGCCGAGCGAGGAACAGAAACCCTTCGTTGAGTCAGAGAGAAGACGAGCGAAAATCCGTTTCATTTAGAGTTGCATTTCTGCCACTTACTTTCCAGCCCGGTTTTCTTGACACTCCAAGTCCCGGTAAGCTATAATGAAGTGTGTCGTGCTAGACGGGGAGGTAGCGGTGCCCTGTAACCCGCAATCCGCTAGAGCGGGGTCGAAAGCCTATTTGAGGATTGGTCTTGTGGAGTCTGATTTAGGCAAGTGGCGTTGACGATTGGGTCTTACGCAATGGGAGTCCATGAACCCCGTCAGGTCCGGAAGGAAGCAGCGGTAAGTGGATGCCCCCATGTGCCGTAAGGGCGCCTGATCCGAGCTAACTACCTAGATATCGTCTGGAAGGCCACATTCGAGGATAGGCGCACGACACTTTTTTTATGCCCAAAGTTGGATTGCGGAGTTAAAGCACTAAAGGACTTTGCTCCGCGGACGAGAACCATTAATAACAGCAGGAGATCGGCGGATGGGAGGAACTGGGTTGGCTTACGTTTCCTTGTACCGAAAGTGGAGGCCCCAAAGCTTTGCCGAGGTGGTAGGACAGGAAAGCATCGTCACCACCCTCAAGAACAGCCTGGACATGGGTAGGGTGTCCCATGCCTATCTGTTCGCGGGCCCCCGCGGCACAGGCAAGACCACCGTGGCCCGGATTCTGGCCAAGGGGTTGAACTGCGAGCAGGGCCCCACCTCTGAGCCCTGCGGTCGCTGCGCGGAGTGCGAGACCATCGCCGCCGGGACGTCCCTGAACGTGATTGAGATTGACGGTGCCTCCAACCGGGGCATCGATGATGTGCGGGAACTGCGCAGTCAAGTGCAGTTCACGCCCGTCAATGCCCGCTACAAGGTGTATATCATCGATGAAGTGCATATGCTGACCACAGAGGCGTTCAACGCTCTGCTCAAGACCTTGGAAGAGCCTCCCGCCCATGTGGTTTTCGTTTTCGCCACCACCGATCCCAATCGCCTGCCAGCCACCATTTTGTCCCGCGTGCAGCGTTATGATTTCAGGCGTTTTTCCGCGCAGGATGTGGTGAGCCGCCTAGCACGCATATCCGAACAGGAAGGATTTGCTTTCCAGCAGGAGGCCCTGGAAGAGGTGGCCGAGCATGCGGGGGGCAGTATGCGTGATGCCTTAAGCATTTTGGAAAAGTGCGCTGCCTTTTCCACGAACATAACCCCCGCGACGGTGGCCGAGGTGTTGGGCATTGCCCCCGCTGAACAGGTGGAGCAGTTTGCCGTCTCCCTCATGGCCAAGGACAAGGCGGCGGCACTGGAGGTCATCACACAGCTCCACGACCAGGGCAGAGACTTGGGTCATTTTGCCCGCAGCGTTATGAAAAAGCTGCGCGCAAGCCTGCTCCAGGGCGTGGGACAGGAAGCAGAGTACCTGCAGGCCATCGAGATCTTGGCTGCCGCACTGCGGGAAATGCGTTTCGCTCCCGATCCCCGTATTTTACTGGAAGTAGCGGCCTTGAAGATCATGGGCGGAGCAGGGGCTGCGGTAAGCTCCAGCTCTGTGGTTGGTGAACTGGAAGCGAAGATCAGCGCCTTGGAACAACAGATAGCTGCACTTAAGGCCCAGCTGGCCAAGGAGCGCCGGACTTTCCAGGCGGAAGCGAAGCCGGTGGCGGTGAAGCGGAGGACTGCCCCCACTACTGACAGCGAGAGCACTGCCTTTGTGCTGGAGCATTGGGCAGATTTCCTGACCAGACTGCGGGGGGAGCGGTTGGTGCAGTGCGAAGCCTTCTTGAAGGAGGGCAAGCCTGTGGCAGTCAGGGGCGATACTGTGCTCGTGGCATTCCCGCGGGATCGGGGATTTCATAAAGCCAGTATCGAACAGGCCGATCACCGGGAACCTACCCAAAGGGTGCTCTCTAAATGGCTGGGCAGGCAGGTGCGCTTGGAGTGTGTCTTCCAGGATGAAGTGGACAAAGGGGAAGCTGAACCCCCAAGCCCGCCGCAGGCCAGTGAGCCAGCAGGGGACAAAAGGCAGGTGGATGCCGCCTCTGAAGAGTTTCTGAAAGCCAGTATGGAAACCTTCGGCGGTAGAATAATTTCTAAACCCAAGCAAACTTAAAAAAAGAGGTGATTCTGTTGGGTATGAACATGCAGAAGATGATGCGCCAGATGCAGAAGATGCAGGCCGATTTAGCCCGGGTCCAGGAAGAACTGGAGACCATGACCGTGGAAGGGACGGCTGGAGGCGGCGTGGTGACAGTGGTGGTCAACGGTCACCAGGTTGTACAGGAAGTAGTCATCAAGCCGGAGGCAGTGGATCCTGAGGATGTGGAGATGCTCCAAGATCTGATTTTGGCCGCCGTAAATGACGGGCTGCGCAGGTCCAGGGAGCTGTCCGCCAGTGAACTGGAAAAGGTCACGGGTAAGCTGAATATTCCAGGGTTGCCTCCAGGATTAATGTAGTATGTCCCGGCGTTATCCCAAGCCTCTGGCTCGCTTAATTGAAGAGTTGGTCCGGCTGCCTGGTATCGGCCCCAAAACGGCGCAACGCTTGGCCTTTTTCCTAATCAGCCAATCACCTGCGGAAGTGGAAAACCTGGCCGCAGCCATCGTGGACGCCAAAAGGCGGATCCGCTATTGCTCCCAGTGTTTTCACCTTACTGAGGAGGACCCCTGCGCCATCTGCTCCGATCCCAAGCGCAATCATAAGTTCATCTGTGTGGTGGAAGAACCCCGGGATGTAATTGCCATGGAGCGAACCAAGAGCTTCGACGGGGTGTATCACGTGCTGCATGGCGCCATCTCACCATTAGATGGCATCGGCCCTAATCAGCTGAAGGTTAAGGAACTGTTGGCGCGCATTACACCTGATGTGCAAGAGGTGGTTTTGGCCACCGATCCCAACGTGGAAGGGGAAGCCACTGCCATGTACTTGGCGCGCCTTTTAAAGCCGCTGGGCGTTAAGGTAACCAGGATGGCCCACGGCATGCCCGTGGGCAGCGATCTGGAGTATGTGGATGAGGTCACCTTGAGCAAGGCGCTGGAAGGCCGCAGGGAGTTGTAGGCATCCTGCATAAACCACCCCAGGCTGAGGTAATACTAGACCGAGTAGGCTGCGAGATTGGGGTGGTTTTGTTGTCCAAGACTTTGGCTGAGCGTTTCTGGTCCATTGCCGTCCGTCTGCTGGATGATGGGGAAGAAGAACTCCCTTCGGGGTGGGAGGAAGAAACCAGAGAAGAGCTGGCTGCCCGGGTGGCTGCGGCCAAGCAGGAGTGGCTGGACGCCCTGAGTTACTTCAACCAAGCGGTGGAGCCCGACTTGGTTGACCATGCCATCATCTCCCTGCAGGCAGCCGAACGCAAGTACATGTACTGGCTGAAACGTATGAAGAATCTGCAGGGGCAGTCCCAGGAGCAACTGTCATAATCGTGAACAACCTGCCATAAGATGTTCATGAGGGACGAACCTAAGCGAGGTGGACCGCATGAACTTCATGGTGATAGTTGCCTATGTGGCAGGCGTTCTACTGCTCTATGGCCTCGGAAAAATCCTGCTCATACCGCTGCGCACCATCTTCAACCTCATGGTGAACGCGGTGATCGGAGGCGGAGTACTGCTCCTGATTAACTTCGTAGGCGGTTTCTGGGGGTTTCGCTTAGGTGTTAATCCCATAACGGCGCTGATCGTGGGCCTCTTGGGAGTACCGGGTGTGCTCCTTTTGATCGCCATCCGCCTGCTCTTCGCTTAATTAGCCGCGGGAAGAATGCATTCAGGGGAGTTGTGGCGCGGCGAGTTTACCAATCTACTGACGCGGTGGTACGCAAAGGGTCTCCCTTCCTGATTAGGCAGTTCTCGGACGAGCTCCACAAAGGGCAGGGAGCTCAACCAGAGCCCCTCCGTTTTTGGAGTGAGGATCACGGGCATCCGGTCGTGAACGGGCTGCAAGAAGCTGGCGGCCTCCTGGGTGATAATGGTGCAGCTAGGTACCTCCCCTTCCTGCCAGAGGCCAGCAAAGGCAAAGGGGCGGCCGCCATCTAGGGTAATGTACACGGGGAACTTGCCCCCGTTTTCCGTTTTCCATTCATAAAAGCCATCGGCAATGATCAGGCAGCGGTGAGAGTTCACTAGGGGCCGGAAAGAGGGTTTTTGGGCCAGCGTTTCCAAGCGGGCGTTGATGAGCGGTTTGCTGCCTGGCTTCTGCCAGGACGGAGTTAGTCCCCAACGCAGGAGAGCTGGCTTGCGGGCTTGGAAATCCTCTCCGGGCAGTACGGCAAAAACCAGTTGGGTAGGGGCAATGTTGTAGTTGGGGGTATACTCGAAAGGCAGTTCAGGCAGGGCAAAACGCTCCATGAGTTGATCCAGGGGGGTATACAAGGTAAACCTTCCGCACATAGTCAATCCTCCTTGCCTTGATTATTCAACGCCTAGAGCCATTCCCCTGGGAAAAAGCAAAGAAATGAATTTTGGGTGTTGACACCCAACTGCCCTCCGTGGTAACATTCAACTTGTCGCCCGCAGCTAGCCCAGTGGAACGCTGGCCGCCTGCAAGCGGAAAAAGCTCCATGTGCTGGGCGGTTGACAGAGCGGCAGAGGATATGCTATGATAAACACGCTCCCGGAAAACGGGCAGCGCAGCACCTTGACAACCAAACAGAATCTTGAACACAGCTCTGTGTTTGAAGAGGATAAGCCACAGTTTGTGCGCTCTTGACAATTCAGCTAGTTTCAAGCTTTTCACTGAGGAATCGGCCCTGGGAATCCAGGGGAGATAGATTTTTCACGGAGAGTTTGATCCTGGCTCAGGACGAACGCTGGCGGCGTGCTTAATACATG
>JAKOTU010000072.1 GCA_029776155.1 Bacillota bacterium
CGCTAAGCGGGCGACGTCCTTCAGTGTAGCCGCCATGCAATCATCCCCTGTTATCCGAAACGTTTCGGATCCCAACCAAAAGAAAACGGAGTTTCCTTTCCCCCTCATCCGAAACGTTTCGGATTCATTCGTTGATAATAATACAACGTGAACTTAGCAATTCCTTCCCATGATCCCGATTTTTTTCAGCCCAGCAGGATACCAAAAGTCACCTTTTGTCCAGAAAGGCCCACCGCCAGCAGGATTGGGGCCGCTCCAGGAAGAATTTGATCCAAAAATCCACTTACAACGAGGGGGTAAAAAGATGAAAAGGCACAGTCGTTGGTTCCTGTGCGCGGTTCTGCTGACCGCGGCCTTGTTACTCTGGGGCTGTTGGGGAGGTGGCACTAAGAAGGAGCAAACCGCAGAAGAGTTCTTAGCCCAGATGGAGACGGCACTCAGCAGCCTCGATGCCAACAAGATCGCAGACCTTTTCGCCTTCCCTATCTTGCTAGATCCGGTGCTGCCAGGGCAGGATGAGCTGAAGTTCGAACGACAGCATTTCGTCAGGATGATCCAAGGGGCCTTGACTGCAGCAAAAGAGGGCGGTGCGGTGTTTGAGATCACCTTCGGGGGCGAGCCTGACATCGTGTAGGAACCCAACAAGGCCCAAGTGGCAACAGAGTTATACATGAAGGTGAAGATCGATGAGGACACCGCCCACAATGTCTTCGTCGCGTTTGTCAACGACCTCTTCGACGTCTTCATGGAGCTGTATGAGGAGGTCCTCAAGGAGACTTTGAAGGAATTCTTCGACGAAATCCCCGATGACTTTACGGAGATTGCCGAGCAGCTCTGGGACGCACTCATGGCGGGTGAGCCAGTGGAGTGGCCCGTTGAGAAGGAGATAACGCAAGAAGTCTTCTTTGAGCTGACCAAGACCAAGGTGAACGGCAAGTGGAAGCTATCGTCCGAGGTAGACGTAGAGCTTCCCCTCACGGCCCTCTTCAGGCGCTAAAGCCTTAAGCCTCCCCGCTCAGGGGAGGCTTTTTCCCGTCCCTTTGGTTACACCCCAAACCCCAGTTAACACCACCGCTGCCCCGATGAGCTGCCCCGCGAGCAGCCGCTCGCCCCTGAACAACACCCCAGCCAGGATGGAAAACACCGGGGTGAGGTTGGTGAACACCGCCACCCGGGAGGCACTGAGCTTAGCCAGGGCGTAGTTGAGGAGGAAAAAGGCACCAACCGAAGAAAGCAGGCCCAGGTAAAGAAGGGCGGAAGCAGTCTCCCAGCGGCCCAAGGC
>JAKOTU010000090.1 GCA_029776155.1 Bacillota bacterium
CCAATCTGGAGTAGAGGCTCCGGCCGTAACACCAACTCGCCGCGCGCGGGCAAACCACTCGCGCTGAAGCTCATCTGGTGTTTCTATATGATATGTGACCGTTCCCTGCTCCTGACATATTTCCGCCAATCTCTTAGTGTTGGCGCTGTTTCGACCTCCAATAACAACCATTACATCCACTTTGGCGGCCAATTCGCGTGCCGACTTCTGCCGCTGTTCGGTTGCAGTACAGATGGTATCAAAGGTTTTCAGGTCCTCCACTTTCCCAACCAGTTCATCCACGCAAGCCTCGAAATTTTGAACTGATTGAGTCGTTTGTGCTATAACACCGACGCGACTTGCAATCGGCAGCTTGCGGATCTCTTGAGGGTTACTCACAACATGTGCGGTTTCACCGGCATAACCCAAAATGGCTTGTACTTCTGGATGAAACCTGTCACCGACAATAATGACTTGATACCCTTCATCTCTCAGCTGTTTTGCCCACCGCATAGCCCTTTGCACGAAAGGACAAGTGGCATCAACGACCTCGTGATTCAGTTCCTGTAACTCTTCCAACACCTTCGGTGCAATGCCATGTGATCGGACAATTACCACACCTGAACTGGCTTCGCCAGGCTGGTCCAGCACTCTCACGCCCTGGGCTTCGAGTTGGGCCACAACCTGGGGGTTGTGAATAAGTGGACCTAAAGTGTATATCGGAGTGGCAGGGTCGACTTCGCGCAAAACTTGGTTGGTCAAACTCAGTGCCCGTTTGACCCCGAAGCAGAAGCCTGCGGCATCTGCCAATATAATTTCCACCCTTCCCCCTCCCTTATTCTGCCTCCAACAAACGGACACTAATCAAGCATCCGTGTCTGTATTTCTCTGTATTCTCGATTATTCCTGCTTAACAGGTAACTTATTTCGGCGGAAATCGCTTTTGTTCCTTCCAAAACCTCAGTTTTTGTCGCCCGGCGGGGCCCGCCAAGGTCGATGGGCGGCCCAAAGGTTACTTTAATGGGCTGTCGCAGCTTAAAAGGCTTGAGGCCAGTGACGGCCACGGGGATCACAGGTGCGCCTGTTTTAATGGCAATCAAGCTGGCACCGCCCTGCATGGGCAGCAGCTCTTCTTCTGAAGTGTTGCGGGTTCCCTCTGGAAAGATGCCCAGCAAGTGCCCCGCCTGAACCCGCTCCTGTGCTGTGCGGATTGCCTCCCGATCCGCGAGTCCCCGGCGCACTGGAAAGGCATTAAGCCTTGTAAAGAACCAGCGGCCCAAGGGCTTGGCAAACAATTCGGCTTTGCCCATAAAATGCACGGGACGTTTGATGGCAACCCCAATGGCCACCGGATCCATCATCGTCGTATGATTGCCGGCAATAATCGCGCCGCCTTCTTGGGGGACATGTTCCAATCCCGAGACCTCCATACCAAAAAGCACGGTAAAGATAAAGGTGGCCAAGGCGCGTATGAACCTATACATCTCCATCAGCTCCCCCGATAATGGACAGCACTTTGTCCACCACCTGTTCAATGCTGAGATGCGTTGTATCCACTTCAATGGCATCCTCGGCTTTGCGCAGCGGCGAAAAGGCTCGGGTGGAGTCGAAGTGATCCCTCTGCCGGATCTGCGCCTCCAGATCGGGCAGATCCACCTCGTGCCCGTTGCGCTGCAGTTCCCTCTGCCGCCTCCGGGCCCGTTCTTCCACGCTGGCATAGAGGAATATCTTCCAATCCGCATCGGGCATGACCACGGTGCCGATATCTCTTCCATCCATAACAATACAGCCCTGCCGTGCGATTTCCTTCTGCAGGGCCACGATATACTCCCTCACCTTTTGGTGACTGGAT
Source organism: Bacillota bacterium (assembly GCA_029776155.1). Taxonomy (GTDB): domain Bacteria; phylum Bacillota; class Limnochordia; order Darwinibacteriales; family Darwinibacteriaceae; genus DTU010. The sequence continues at coordinate 1,832 of JAKOTU010000090.1, forward strand.
ACCAACGAGACATTGGCATTGACTTGTGGTTCCCGGATCTGCGCGGTCACATCCTGCCCGTCGAGGTAAATCCGATTGCCCTTGGTCTCCTGGTCGAAGACGATCTCCAGGTCCATGGATGTGGCTACCTTCATGAGTGCATCCTCGTCGGCGCAAGAAACCCCTCTGCCCAGGGCCGCCAGGGTTAAAGCACGATACATGGCACCAGTGTCCAAATAGCGGAGCCCTAGGCGCTGGGCCACCAGCCTGGCGATGGTGCTCTTTCCGGCCCCCGCGGGGCCATCTATAGCTATTTTCACTCTTAATGTTCACCTCTCCTGTCCAACTCGCCGCCCTGGAAAGTTGGAGACAACTCAACTCCCTGCGCCGCGCAGTATCCTGTGGAAAACGCCGCCTGCAGGTTAAAGCCGCCAGTCACTCCATGTATATCCAACACTTCGCCACAGAAAAACAAGCCCTTAACCTTTTTCGACTCCATGGTACGGGGATCAACCTCCCGCACATCAACCCCTCCAGCAGTGACAATAGCCGCGGCTAGAGGCAAGGTCTTAGTAATGGTTAGGGGCAGACCCTTAAGCAGCCTGCGCAGGGCGGTCCGCTCGGCGCGGGTGATCTGGTGACACTGCTTAGTGGGGTCGATGCCTGACAGGTTGATTAGGACTGGAATCAGGCGCTTAGGAACCAGAGCATCCAGGGCATTTTTAAACTGCTTGCGGGAAGACTTGGCAAAATCCCGCAGCAGCCTCTGGTCTAGCTGCTCGTCGCTGAGGGCAGGCTTAAGGTCAATAAAGGCCTGAATGGGGCGTCCACTTTCCTTCACCCACAGGCCAATCTGCTCGCTAGCCGTGAGCACTATGGGACCAGTGAGCCCGAAGTGGGCAAACATTAATTCGCCAAAGAAGCGCTCTGTTCCTCCTCGGGGATTGACCACCTGCAGCTCCACGTTGCGCAGAGTCAGCCCGGCAAGTTCTAGGGCCCACTGCTCCTCTACCCGCACCGGCACCAGTGCGGGCCTCGGCTCCACGATGCGGTGACCCAAGCTCTGTGCGAACATAAGGCCATCTCCCGTGGAACCAGTTCCAGGATAACTCAACCCCCCCGTGGCCACAACCACTGTATCGGTGGGGAAGACCTGCTCTTTTCCGCCCTTTTGCGCCACTACCCCGCTGATCCTCCCGGAAGGGGCAAGCTCAATGCGTACCGCCTTATGGGCAAGGTAGATCTCCGCCCCCTGACTACGGGCAAAACGCTCTAGAGCATCGGCAACTTCATGGGCATTATCAGAAACGGGGAACACCCTCTGTCCCCGCTCCACTTTGAGCTCCACACCGAGCCGAGCAAAAAAATCCATAACGTCGCGGTTGGAAAAACGGTGCAGGGCACTATACAAAAACCTGCCATTGCCGGGATAATTGGCGATAAACTCCTCCAAGGGCAGGTTGCTGGTAACATTGCAGCGGCCCTTTCCCGAAATGCGGACCTTCGAGGCTGTGCGCGGCATCTTCTCCAAAACCTGCACCCGCGCTCCCCGTTTGGCCAGAAAACCAGCAGCGATCAGTCCTGAGGCACCTGCACCAAGGACAACAACTGATCTGCTCATAAACCCACAGCCCTATACAGCCTTTTGATTTCTTGGGGACGCAGTTCCCGGTACTTCCCGGTTGGCAGGCCCCGCAGCGTGAGGGGCCCCAAGGCCTCCCTCACCAGGCGCAGAACTTCATGGCCCACCGCGGCACACATCCGCCTCACCTGCCGGTTGCGCCCCTCGGTAATCACAATTCTCAGCACCGACTCTCCCCCATCTACCTTGAGCACGTCTACCTTGGCAGGTACCGTGGGACCATCCTCCAAGAGGATGCCGGTGCGCAGCATGTTTACCGCATCTGGCGACACCTGCCCGCGCACCCTTACTCTGTAGGTCTTGGGCAGCTCAAATCTGGGGTGCATCACCCGATAGGCCAGCTCCCCATCGTTGGTCAGCAGCACCAACCCTTCGGAATCATAATCCAAGCGTCCCACGGGATAGATGCGCTCCGGGACAGGAACAAGATCGAGCACACTGGGGCGGTCAAACTGATCTCGGCTGGTGGTTACAAATCCCCGGGGCTTGTTGAGAATGAAGTAGCGCTTGCGCTCACTGCCTCCCAAGGGCCTGCCATCAACTAGGATGGTGTCTGCTTTCACATCCACCCGTTGCCCCAGTACCGCGGGCTGCCCATTCACCACAACCCGTCCCTGCCTGATCAACTCCTCGCAGACCCTGCGGGAACCAATCCCCGCCTGGGCCATCACCTTCTGCAGCCGCTCCACCCCAGACTCTCCTTTCAGTCCAATGATACCCAACTTCCCCACAAACCGCAAGAAAAAAGAGGGCTCCTTCGGAACCCTCCCCCGGAAACGACCCGCTTACACCTGGTAGGTGGTGCGCACGACTCCATCTGTAGTGCGCTCGCCCTTGACCATACCCTGAATCCTATCCAACACTTGCGGCACAGCGTCAATGAGGCGATCATAAATGGCTGACTGATTCACAGGCAGCAAGCGGACGCTTTGCCTGCCCACCACCAAAAAAGCCACTGGGTTGAGGGATATGCCCGCACCGCTGCCCCCGCCGAAGGGGTGACTTGCTTCGCTCCCTTTGCTACTGGCCGGTGCGAACTCGCTTCCCCCAGCGGCAAATCCAAAACTCACCCGGCTTACGGGTACAATCACAGCTCCATCGGGTGTTTCCACAGGGTCGCCAAGAATGGTATTCACGTCCACCATGGTCTTCAGGCTCTCCATGGCAGTCTGCATAAGTCCTTCGATGGGGTGTCGGTTGTTCATAACTTCGCTCCTTTAGCCCTAAGTTCTTGCCTGCCAAGCGAAGGCTGCCCGTTTCAGCTCGTTAATCATAATCTGGCCAAGTCGGAAGGAGAATATGCAGTGCAGGTAGACCCGTAAACACGGCCGCTCAAACTCTGGCTCGATGGTGATCTGCGGCGCCTCTTTGAGCCTTCCCCCGGCGCTTAAGCCTGTAAACAGGGGGCCTAACAGGCTCCAGAGTCCGCCGCAGCTCAAGGCGCTCCAGAAGGGATCCCCTGTTCCGATTACTGCCTGCAGATGAAACAATTGTACCCGCTGCACAAAACTGTCCATAAGCCACAGACCAAGTTTCAGGCCGCGCAGCAGCTGTTCGGGGCTGTGCAGGTTACGCCGGCGAACTAACTCGTTAACTTTCCGCAAGAGCCGCGGAGGTATGGTCAAGGTCAGTCCGGCCAAACCCGCCCTGATTACGGGATGCACCCTTCTTCCGTCCGCTTCCAACTCAATCTCCACCTCAAAGACGGCAGTGAGCAGGAAAAGGACAAGCAGGAGCAAAAAAAGACTGAGCAGCACGGAGCTACGCACCTCCACTCAGTCTTAATCTACCATCATTTTCATTGGCCTATGCTTTTTATGGGGAGTTCATCTATGCTTCTTAACCCGAAATGCTCCAAAAACAGGTCCGTGACTCCGTAGAGAATGGGCCGGCCAGGCGCCTCCTTGCGGCCCACTTCACAGATGAGACCCCGTTCCAAGAGACTGGTTAAGGCGCTATCAGAACGGACGCCGCGAATCTGCTCGATTTCAGCCCTGGTGATGGGCTGCTCGTAGGCGATAATCGCCAGTGTTTCCGTGGCTGCAGCGGAAAGGGGTGCATGCACCACGGGCCTACCCAGTTTCTCAATCCACGGAGCCAGTTCTGGTTTGGTTACTATCTGGTAACCCCCGGCCACAAGCCGGATGGTGAGCGCGCCTTCCCCGTACCTTTTGCGGATATCCTCCACCAAGGCTTCCACTGTGCCTTCATCGAGCTCGACTATGGCCCCAATCTCCTTGGCGCTTAGGGGCTGCTCTGCGGCAAAGATCAAACCTTCAATGATAACCCGTGCCTCCGCCAGCGTCATGCCTTGACCTCCAGTTCCCAAGTAGAGGGCTTGATGCTGATTTCCCCGAATAAGGAGTTCTGCACTACCCTGATTTCTCCCAGGCGCACCAGCTCCAAAATGGCCAGAAACGTACCCACTATCTCCCCCGGCGTCCATTCCTGAATAAGGTCCCGAAACTTGAGCCGGGGCTTGCCCACCAAACGCAGGCGCACCAGGGCAATGCGCTCCTGGAGAGGTATGGGCGAATAGACTTCGTGCACCGGACTTTCCCCTTCCCGATCCTGCAGGAGGCGTTCATACGCTGCCCGCAGCTGATCCAGGGTCAGATCGCCCACCGGCTGAGTATACAGTGGAGTAAGGTTGTACAGCTCCAGCTTCTGCCCTTTGGTAAAGCAGCGGCAAGCCGCCTGATAACGTTCTTCCAGATACTGGGCAGCTTCCTTAAAGAACTTGTAGCGCAGCAGCTGTTCCACCAGCTCCCGACGGGGGTCTTCGGCCTCCTGCTCGTCCTCTGCGGCCACCGGTTCCTGGGGCAGCAGCAAGCGCGACTTGAGCCGGATCAAATTGGCTGCCATCACCAGAAACTCCCCAGCAATGACCAGATCCTTCTCCTGCAGGGAATACAGATACTCCAGGTACTGCTCGGTGATGGCAGCGATGGGAATGTCCAGGATATCCACTTCGTTCTTGGCAATCAGATCCAGGAGCAGATCAAAGGGCCCCTGGTAGACTTCAAGCCTAACCACGTAACCCATGGACTTCACCTAAAGGGACAAACGCATCAAAAGCTGAGAGAGCACCCGATAAATGGGGTTCACAACCACCCTGGCTCCTCCCGAGATAAGTAAAACGGCCAACAGCACAGGACCGTAGGGGGCCAGTTGGGAGTAGCGATAGGACATCCGGGGAGGAAGCAGCCCTGCTAGAATATGGGAGCCGTCCAGGGGCGGAATGGGAATCAAGTTAAAAGCAGCCAGCCCCAAGTTGACTTCCACATTGACGAGCAGAAACACCAGGAGTGTGCTGGAAAACGCGGTATAGGGCAGGCGGGGCATCACGAACCTGAGGAGATTGTAAAAAAACCAGCCCAAGATCACGTTGGCCAGAGGACCCGCTAGGGACACCAGCAGAGTACCCTGGCGCCGGTTCTTGAAATAATGGGAGTTGATCATCACGGGCTTAGCCCAGCCGATCCTAAACAGCACCAGCATGAGCGTGCCCAAGGGATCCAAGTGGGCGAAGGGATTGAGAGTTAAGCGCCCCTGATACTTAGGCGTGGGATCCCCCAATTTATAAGCAACCCAGCCGTGCCCTAGCTCATGAAAGGAGATGGCCAGCAAAATCGCGGGCACCGCCAGGATAATCTGTTCGAGACTTGGCATTAGGCTAACCTCCTGTCTTTCCACTCTCCTCCATAGTAGCATAAAAAGGGGATTCCTGCCAGACAGGGCAGGGAAGTTTTCCTAGCTGGCCTGATTCACTTGGCCCTACCGACCGCAACGGGCTCCCCAGCTGGCCAGGAACGCTCCATCCCGCCAAATCTCGGAAATCTCACAGCCGTTGGGACAGCGCGCACACTGGAAGACGTGGGTGGTGAACTGGCTGTTCAGAGCCGCTTCCAGATCAAACAAGCGCCTCTTTTGGGGCCTGGCCGCCACGGCTTCTTTGGCCAAGACAGCAGCGCCGATGGCGCCCATCACATCAAAGTGTTCTGGTACCTGGATGGGCTGCTGCAGAGCCTCAGCAAAGAAGCGGCGCATCCCCGCATTGGCCGCCACACCTCCTTGGAAAAAGATGGTGGGCAAAAGTTCCTTTCCTTTCGCCAACCCGCTCAGGAAGTTGCGCACCATGGCCGCGCACAGCCCCGCGACAATGTCTGGGATGGACGCACCCAGCTGCTGTTTGTGCACCATGTCCGACTCGGCAAAAACAGTGCAGCGCCCGGCGATCCGCACGGGCTGCTTGCTGCGCAGCGCAAGTTCACCAAGCTCAGCAATGGGAATACCCAGGCGGTGGGCCTGCTGATCTAGAAAGGAACCTGTGCCGGCAGCACATACGGTGTTCATGGCGAAATCCACCACAATGCCGTCCCTGAGTATAATCAGCTTAGAGTCCTGGCCCCCTATTTCCAGGATGGTGGATACCGTGGGATCCAAACTCAAAGCCGCGGTGGCATGGGCAGTAATCTCGTTTTTGACTACATCGGCCCCGAGTACCACCCCGGCGAGCTCCCGACCGCTGCCCGTGGCTCCCACGCCTCGGATCTGCCACGGGCCAGCCTGGGCGAGAAGACGGAGTCCCGTTTTGAGCGCGGTGAGGGGCGCACCCTGGGTGCGCAGGTACTCCTTCCAAACGAGGGAAACATCCGGTTTTTCTGCGTCCAGCAGCACGAAGTTGGTGCTCACACTGCCAACATCAACGCCCAGGTAAACGGGCTTGCCCCCTTGGGCCAAGGTGCTCCACCCTCCTCCGCACAAGGTCCACAAAGGCCTCCAACCTGGTTTGAAAACCACATTCCCCTGTGTGTTCATCCACCACCAAGGAAAGCACGGGAACCTGGTGATCCCTGCTCACCCTGGGGAGAATGCCCCGAGCTACAACTTCAGGCATACAAGACAGGGGCAGAATATGCACAATACCATCCAAGTTCTGCCGGGCCAAGGCCACACTGCGGGCAACGCTTTCCAGACCGTGCCCGCCAATGAAACCGGTGAGGTAACCCGCCGCTAGGCGACGCAGCGGTGCCAAGCTGAACAGGCCCACCGCCTTTTTGAAGATATGGTTGGTAACCCATTCCGCCAGGCTGATGGTGCGCACTACCTCCACGCCCAAGTGACCTAAGCGCTCTTCAAGGCGCAGATTGCAAAAGGCCTCCACCACCGTATAAATCTCCCCCACCAACCCAACCCTCAGCGGACTGGGCTTGGCCGGATCCCTCAGGTCACTGAAACCAAGGCGTGCCCAGGAAAGGACCGATTCTATTTCTTGGACACTTTCTGCCTGCTGCAGCCGGCGCAAACTGCCTTCCAGATACTGGGTGGTGAGACCCCGCTGTTTTTCTACAGGGCGGCTCTGCAGGGCCAAGGTCTCCAACTCTTCCAGCGCGTTGAGTTTAGCCCAGCTTAACCGGGCTCCCCGCACGAGGTCACCTGGTCTGGTGACAGCAGTAAGCTGCCGGAAATGGGTCCAGTATTTCCCATAGTTTCCCCGGGGTACCTCCAAGGTGATAAACTGCACCTGTTGGCCCAGGGCCTGGAGGAGCAGGCGCTGAATTTCCCCGTAATAGCCCAACCGACATGGTCCCCAGCCCCCAATCATAAGGACACAGTCCGCGCCCTGTTCAATCCCCTCCAGCATGTTACCCAGAACAATTTTGAAGGGCAGACACACTTCCGCCGGACTGTGGAAAGCGCCTAGTTCCAGGGTCCGGCGGCTGGTTGGGGGTGGCGTGATGGGCTCATGCCCCAACCCCCTTAGGAATGCCTCCACGGCTATATGGGAGCTGCCTAAGTGGGGAAAAGTGATTCTCATCCGCTGCGTTTCCTTTCCAACAAGTCGCAAAAAGCTTCAAGCCTGGTGAGCAATCCCACCGGGCTGCTGTGTTCATCCAGGTACAATTCCAGGTAGGGAAGATCCCTGCCCTTCAGGTGCTGAGCCAACAGCACACCCTGCATGGCCTCGGCTCCGCAACCGAAAGGCGCCAAGCTGATCACCCCATCGATGTGGTGCCGCCAGTACTGTAGAGAGCCCATGGAGCGGCGGGTGGCGGTCCAAAAGGGCCGCTTCTCCAAAAAGCGGCTGGCCTTAACCGTTACGCGATCCGGAAGCTGACTGGCTGTGCTGACCTGGACGCCCAGCTGCTCCAGTTTCTCCTGGATGTTCGCCGTCAAATACGGATCGTCCAGGAGGTAACGGGGTCCCACGAGCAAAACGGAAGGCCTGGGCAACGAACCGTACCGCCAGTGGGTCGTGTTGACCTTACGCTGCGCCCACTGCGCCCTGCGGTAGGCCTGGATGACTGTGGGTAGATCAGCAAACTCCAGCCCCCAGCGCAGATAGGTGCAGGGAAGGTGGGCTCTGCCCCGGCGGGCATCCACCTCCACTGACAGCAGCTGTACCCCAGAGGGTACGTATGACCGCACTAAGTCAGGGAGGCCCAGCAGATTGGGACAGGTGTACTCTTCCCGGAAGAGGCTGACCAACCTGGGCACAAACAGCAGGGAAAGCCCCTGACGCACCAAAAACTGGATGTGACCCAAGAACGCCTTAATGGGCAGGCAGGCCCCATCCACACAAGAGGCCAAGCCCAGCTCCAAGATCTCCTGATTTGTGGGGGGAGAAACGGTCACCTGAAAGCCCAATCCCGTTAGGAACGTGCACCAGAGGGAATGATACTCGAAATAGTAAAGCGCGCGGGGAACGCCGATCTGCCTGATCTCCCTTACCTCCTCCGCTTATCTCGCGCCTGGGCGCGCAGATCATGGGGTTGGGTCAGCCGCGGCCGTACAGCCACCTGGGGAATGGGATAGCGGAAAAGTACACGCAAAAGAGCCGGCCCATCGAAGGGGATCAACGGCCACAGATAGGGTATACCGAAGGATTTGGTCAGCCCCATGGTCAGCAAGGTAAGCAGTAATCCTGCACCCAAGCCCCACCAACCAGCCACCACCGCGCCGAAAAAGAGTACGTAGCGGAACAGGCGCAGGGCGTTGCCCAGCTCAACACTTGGCGTAGCAAAACCACAGATAGCTGTGATTGCTGTGTATAAAATCGCTTCACCAGTGAACAGTCCGATGGATACGGCCAGATCACCAAGGATAATACCGCCCACAATACCTAAGGAAGTGGCCAGGGAATCGGGAGTGTGGATCAGGGCCATGCGGATCAGGTCCAGGCCCACTTCCAAGAGCAGAATCTGCAGCCACAGGGCCAATCGCCCCGGCTCTTTGGGTCCGATAAAGGAGATCCAAGGGGGAAGGTTCCTGCTCACGGCCAGGGTGTACCACAGGGGCAGCAGTACCAGGGAGGCTACGATACCTGCGGTGCGGATCCAGCGCAGATAGGTACCCACGGGAGGATTCTGGAAGTACTCTTCCGCATGTTGGGTGAAGTGCCACAACGTAACGGGTACTATGAGCGCGAAGGGGGTGGTATCCACGATGATCACCACGTGCCCCTCCAGGAGGTGAGCTGCCGCCACATCAGGCCGCTCCGTGTAGCGGGTTACCGGCAGAGGGTTAAACACGGTACCGAGAATGTACTCTTCCAAGTTCTTGCCTCCCATGGGGATGGCGTCCCTGTCAATGGCGGCGATGCGGTTTTTTACTTCCTGGACCAGGCTAGGATCGGCCACATCTTCAATGTAGCCGATGATCACATCTGTTTTGGACCTGCGCCCCACCTGCAGTGTTTCGAAACGCAGGTTGGGATCCCGAATCCTGCGCCGGATCAAGTTGATGTTGAAAAGGGCCGTTTCTACAAAACCATCGCGGGAACCACGGGTTACCTTTTCCAGGGTCGGTTCTTCCGAACCCCGCACCACATACTGGCGGACGTCGAGCACTATTACTTCCTGCAGTCCATCCACCAGCAGAAGCATGGCGCCGCAAAGCAGCTGATCCATGGCGGCCTCCAGATCGTCCGCGGTACTGAGTTCGAAATAGGGGATGTAATCTTCCAGCTCCTGTTTCAGCGTAAGCAAAGTTATACCTTGGCGGGGCAGGGCCTGCAGGGCTCTGAGGATGTGGATCACAGCCATGTCATTGACAAACCCGTCCAGGAAAACCAGGCAGCTGCGCTTGTGGGCAACTCTCAACCTGCGGAAGACTAGATCGAAACTAACCCCGTAACCCAGTTCTTCTGCCAAAACAGCCAAATTGTCCTCCAACTTCTTGGACACGGCAAACCGATCCTGAGGCATACCATCACTCCCGGCAAAAAAACCGCCCCTGGGCAGAGCACAGCTCCGCGGGGCGACGCGGCTGCAGCTGAGGGTCAGCGAATAGTGGTGGGCACGAACAGATCAATGATACCGATGACGAAGGCGGCCAGTAGAGCGCCAACCACCGACACTTCCATGCCTGGAACCACAAACTGTGCGGCCCAGATAATTACCGCTGAGACCAAAAAACCTACTACTCCCCTCCCGTAGGGAGAGACAGCCCGTCCTAAAAGGCTTTCCACAACCCAACCCAGCACCGCGATTACCACCGCGGCAAAGAGGGCGTGAAAAAAGGAGAGGGCTTTGAAGCCGGGCAGCAAAAAGCCTACCAACATCAACACTAAGGCCGAAACGATGAAACGTACAACGGCGCCCATCCAATCCATGTCCTGTCACCCATTTCTGTGTTTGCTGGCTGTAGTATAACCAGAAAACGGCTTAGTTATCCTAAGCCGCTTCAGAACCTTTTTACGCTTCCACTTCGAAGGCCACCTGCACATTGGCGCGATAGCCTACAATGTCCCCTTGGGAGTTCACCTTTCCCGTCCAGTTTAGTACCTCCACGCCGGTAATTCCCCTCAGGGTCTTGCTGGCCTGCTTAACCGCCACCTGGACGGCATCCTCCCAGCTCTGCTCCGATTCCCCAACAAGTTCAATCACCTTTACTACGTGGCTGCCCACACTATGCCCCCTTTTTTCCCTTAGCATATCCCGGTACCGGGAAGCCTAGTCAAGGACCTGGGCACAGAGGCGCAGCAGATTACCGCCCAGAACTTTTTCAATCACGGCCGTACTGAAGCCCTTCTGCCTGAGAAGTCCCTCCAAGCTGCGTAGTTTTCCATAGTGTTCCAATCCCCCGGGCACATCATCAATGCCGTCGAAATCAGAGCCTAAAGCAGGACAGCCTTGACCACCCACGTTGATTAAGTACGCGATCTGTTCCACCACCTGCTCCGCACTGGCCCGTCGATCCGGGCGTAGAAAGGCAGGGCAGAAGTTTACGCCCACTACACCGCCCCGATCAGCCACGGCGCGAATCTGCTCATCGGTTAGGTTGCGGGGATGATCGCACAACGCCCTGGCATTGGAATGGGAGGCCAGTACCGGGTCTTTGCTCACTTGCACCACATCCCAAAAGCTGGGCTCGTTCAGGTGGGAGACATCCACGAGCATCCCTAAGCGGTTCATCTCAGCCACAACCTGGCGTCCGAACTTGCTCAAACCCCCTCCTTCTGGGCCCTCCCACTGGCCAGCAGCCAGGGCGTTACGATAGTTCCAGGTCAGCGTGACCAGGCGGACCCCCAGGCGGTAGTAAAGGCGCAGCGCCGCCAGGGTCGCTTCCAGGGCTTCCCCGCCTTCAATGGCCAGCAGGCAGGCCAAGCGGCCCTGGGCCACGGCTTGTTTGATCTCGGCCGCTGAACCGGCAAAGGCGAGAATGTTCGAATGTTCCTCTACCATCTGCCAGAAAAGATCGATCATCTCCATTGTCCGGTGCATAGCCAGGCCGTGGTAATACTTTGGATCCACAAAGGCGGCAAAAAACTGCGCCCCCTTGCCTCCCTGCAAGTGCTCCAGCTGCACGTGGCCCTTAGCTTCCGCCAGCGTTTCCCCCCTCTCCAAGAGACGATAAAGGGTATCGACGTGGGCATCGAAGACAAACATAAGTGCTGCCTCCCCTATTCCAAATATTAAAAGAGCCCACCCCTAGGGGATGGGCTAATCTGTCCCTCGTTCAACTCATGCGCCGCTACCTTGGTTCCACAATGAGCTTAATGGCAGTTCTCTCTTCGTTGTCGATAATTACGTCAGTAAATGCCGGGATGCACACCAAATCCACGCCGCTGGGGGCCACAAAACCTCTGGCAATAGCCACCGCTTTCACGGCCTGGTTTAAGGCGCCTGCGCCGATGGCCTGAATCTCTGCGCGCCCTTCTTCGCGCACTTTCCCAGCGAGTGCACCGGCGACTGTGTTGGGGGTGGAGTGTGCCGACACCTTCAATACTTCCATGTTCGTGTGACCTCCTTAGGTGAAAGCGCTACTACTTACGTGGTATCCTCAAGGATCTTATTAGATATATACTGGGAAAATCCTCCTAATATACGCATTTATTGAACATTCAGGCGCAAAATTCCTTGCGCCAGCCCATCATTAGTTAACGAAATCACAACCCCGTTTAAACATGCTGGACCCCTGGCGACGGAAAAACGGGCAGGCAGCTGCGTCAAGAACTTCTCGATCACCACCTGCGGATCCACTCCCAATACGCTGTGGATCGGTCCGCACATGCCTAAATCCGTTATGTACGCTGTTCCCTTGGGCAGGATCTGTTCATCCGCAGTCTGGACGTGGGTGTGGGTACCCACGAAAGCACTGATCCTGCCATCGAGATAGCGGGCCAAGGCAATTTTTTCCGAAGTAGCTTCACCATGGAAATCGACCAGCACATGGGTGACCTCTTCAGGCAGGGAGGCCAGAATCTGGTCGGCGGTACGGAAAGGGCAATCGTAGTCGCCCATAAAAACCCGGCCCATGAGGTTGATCACCGCGATCATGCCTTTCGCAAAGCGGTGTAGATACACATACGAACCGGGAACGGACGGCGGATAGTTGGCAGGGCGTAGGATGCGCGGTTCTTCACTGATATAGGGATACATCTCTTTTTGATCCCAGATGTGGTTTCCGCTAGTGAGCACATCAATGCCCAGGGCAAACAGTTCCTCGGCGACATTCCTAGTTAAGCCAAAGCCGCCGGCGGCGTTTTCACCGTTGGCCACCACCAAGACTGGATCGTATTTTGCCATAAGTTCAGGTAGGAACTGGGCCACAATCCTCCGGCCCGGCCTGCCGAAAATATCGCCCAGCACTAGTACGTTCACTTGCCATCCACCCCCAGAGCAGTGCTAAACACCAGGACCTTACCGTTATCCCGAAAGCCCGTCAGACGTTCGCGGCCGAATTCCAAGTACTCCCGGAGCAGCGCCTCGATGATCATATCCTGCTCCACCGCATCATCTTCTTTGACGTCAGGTCCCTCCTGAATGACGCTTTCACCATAGAAATCATGGACCAGCTGCACAATGAGTCTCAACTCAGCCAGGGAAATGCTGGCCAGATCCCGTACCACCTCCACCACCGTGAGCTGACCAGTTTCCTTGTGGTGCAGTGCGGACACTTTAGGCCTCTTGCCTGTCAAGCTGTGGAACAGGGACAGATGGGCCTGAAAACCCCGGGAGAACTCTTCAAAACCAGGCTGGGCTTCCTGAAGCAGGAAAACCAGGCGCAGCGTTCCCGTCTCCGGTTCGCAGTGTATTGTGCCTATACATGGAAAGCGTACTAGAATAGCAATTAACAGGTCAACTTGGGTGCCGCTGTCCAATCTCTCTCCCCCATCTTCCCCTACAATCTGGAAAAATAGAACCAGGCAGCTGCCTGGTCCTATTTGGCATACTCCACAGCGCGAGTTTCGCGAATGACGGTCACTTTGATCTGACCGGGGTATTCCAGCTCAGACTCAATCTTCTTCACAATCTCGCGGCTCAACTGGACCGCCGAGGCATCGCTGATCCGCTCCGGCTTCACTATGATCCGCACTTCACGGCCTGCCTGAATAGCGTAGGATTTCTCCACTCCATCGAAGGAGGAAGAGATCTCCTCCAGTTTCTGCAGGCGCTTAATGTAACTCTCCAGCGTCTCCCGACGGGCTCCCGGCCTGGCGGCGGAAATGGCGTCGGCCGCCGCCACCAACACTGCCTCCACGCTTTGGGCTTCATAATCCCCATGGTGGCAGGCCACGGCATGGATCACATCCTCATTCTCACGGTACTTGCGCAGAAGCTCAATCCCGATTTGAACGTGGGTACCCTCCATTTCGTGGTCCACGGCCTTGCCAATATCGTGGAGCAAACCTGCACGGCGCGCCAGCCGCTCATCCACGCCCAGTTCGGCCGCCATAATACCGGCCAAATGGGCTACTTCCACAGAGTGCTTCAACACGTTCTGGCCATAGCTAGTTCGAAAACGTAGTCTGCCCAACAATTTCACCAATTCAGGATGCAGGCCGTGCACATCGGCATCTAAAGTGGCCTGCTCCCCAGCATCCCGGATAATCGCATCCACTTCTTTGCGCGCCTTCTCCACCATGTCCTCGATGCGGGCAGGATGGATGCGTCCATCTGCAATTAGGCGCTCCAAAGCAATGCGGGCGATTTCCCTGCGCACCGGATCAAATCCTGACAAAATCACCGCTTCAGGGGTATCGTCAATGATCAGGTCTATCCCTGTAAGCGTCTCCAAGGCGCGAATGTTCCTACCTTCACGGCCGATGATCCTCCCCTTCATATCATCGTTGGGAAGGGCCACCACCGAAACGGTAGACTCAGCCACATGGTCCACGGCGGTGCGCTGAATGGCTAGGGAAATAATATCACGGGCTCGTTTTTCAGCTTCATCCCGTGCTTGCTGTTCCAAATCACGGATAAGCATGGCAGTTTCGTGCTTGACTTCTTCCTCTACAGCGCGGAGGATCATCTCTCTAGCTTCGTCTGCGGTTAACTGGGAGATTCTCTCCAGCTCCTCCCGCTGCTTGGCTAGAAGCTCGTTGACCTCTTGCTGCCGCTGTTCCACTTCTCTGGTTTTTCTCTGCAACGCCTCTTCTTTGCGCTCCAGAGCCTCACTGCGCTTGTCGAGCAACTCTTCCTTTTGGGACACTCTCCGCTCAAACTGGTTCAGTTCGGCCCGGCGTTCCCGCGCCTCCCGTTCCATCTCAGAGCGCAGTTTGTGGATTTCCTCCTTGGCTTCCACCAATGCTTCACGCTTCTTGTTCTCAGCGTCCCGTTCTGCTTCCTGCACAATCCGGCGAGCTTCTTCTTCAGCCGAGCGAATGGTGGCCTCGGCAGAGATTTTTCTCACGAAGTAGCCAATCACGAGGGAAACCACTGCCACTAATCCGTACTTAATCAACGTAATCAATATCTCGATCGCATTCACCTCCTCCGCTGCACACCTTTAGAAAAGAAAGCCGAGCCGCGACTCAGCTTTCCCAGTGTTCCAGAACTTTTTCCATGTCAGACTTTTCATGCCGTTTTCGATAATCCTGAGCTAGCACAGCCGAACAACTCGCTTTAATTGTATTCTTTTTCTGGATCCCTGTCAAGCAATTCCCCTATCACTTTCCGGGCGACAGCACCGGGGAAACCCCTGCGCTGCAGCAAGCGATACACTTTGCCACAGCGCGCCAGGGCATCTGCGCGCTGCAGACTCCCCAAACGCTGCTCAGCCAAACTGCGGGCCAGTTCGAACTCAACCTCAGGAGAATTCAGTGCTTGTTCAATGTAGTCTTCTGGGATTCCTTTACTGCTCAACTCCAAACGGAGCAGAAAATTCCCTGTGGGCCTGTGCCGGTTGCGGTACTCCACGTAATTGCGGGCGTAGCGCAGGTCATCCAGATATCCCATCTCCTGAAGATACGCAATAGTGCCTTCCACTTCCTCACTGGAAAACCTGTTGGCCAAGCGGACACGCAGCTCCTGCACGCTGCGGTCCCGCACCGTCAAAAGCCGCAGTGCCGCTGTCTTGGCACTCTCATCGCTCTTCCCGTTCACCGGTCTTCTCTACCTCCTGGCCTCCCACAGCTCCAGCCAGCCCTTTGGCAGCCCTGATCTTCATCTCCAGTTCGTCTGTGAGTTCTGGATGCTGGATCAGGTACTCCTTAGCAGCTTCACGGCCCTGACCCAGGCGCACATCTCCATAGGAGTACCAAGCGCCGCTCTTGTTCACAAACTCCAAGGCTGCGGCCAGGTCCAGGATGTCTCCTTCCCGGGAAATCCCCTTGCCGTACATGATGTCAAACTCAGCTTCCCTAAAGGGTGGAGCCACTTTGTTTTTGAGCACCCGCACCCGGGTGCGGTTGCCCACGATCTCACTGCCCTGTTTCAGCGAATCAATGCGCCGCACATCCAACCGGATGGAAGCATAAAATTTCAGGGCGCGCCCTCCTGGAGTAACTTCGGGGTTGCCGAACATGATCCCCACTTTTTCCCGCAGCTGGTTGGTGAAAATGACGGTGCAGTTGGACTTACTGATCGCGCCTGTGAGCTTGCGCAAAGCCTGGGACATGAGCCGTGCCTGGAGTCCCACGTGGGCATCGCCCATCTCCCCTTCAATCTCGGCCCTTGGTACCAGGGCAGCCACCGAGTCCACGACTACCACATCAACGGCCCCACTGCGCACTAGATGCTCAGCGATTTCCAAGGCCTGTTCTCCATGGTCTGGCTGAGAAATGAGTAGATTATCAATATCTACACCCAAAGCCCTGGCATAGCTGGGATCCAAAGCATGCTCCGCATCGACCATGGCTGCGATGCCCCCTGTTTTCTGCACATTGGCCATCACATGTAGAGCCAGGGTAGTCTTACCCGAAGCCTCGGGACCATAGATCTCCACAATCCGGCCCCTGGGAATCCCTCCCACACCCAAGGCCAGATCAAGGGATAGGGATCCTGTGGGAATCACTGCAATATCTAAGTTGGACTGTTCGCCCAAACGCATGATGGAGCCTTTACCGTATTGCTTCTCGATTTGTAAAATGGCCCGATCCAAAGCCTTTTGCCTTTCTTCCACTACCGAATTCGCCCCTTTCTATTAAAACACACGTTCGCCTGCGAGTCATAAAAAGAGGAGAAACCTGCCCAACAGAAAGCGCCGCCTCCGTCGAGCCCAAACCGTTTCCCCGAGCAAAGTCCGAAAACCAAACCCATTTGGCCGAGTTTAGAGTGATAGTTCTACATCCCCTTCGCTATTCCTGCTGTGCTCCACAAATGTTCTCTGCAGCGAGAAGCTCTGACCCAGCCCTGTGACATGCACGCCATCGACCGCGGCCAGCCGCAAATCTCCATCTTCGCCCTGGACGAAGTACAGTAAAGACAGGCTGTAGGGCAGAGGTTCCTTGCTTTGAAAGCCCCGAATACCCGCGGCCCCTGTGGTGCCCGCATTGCTGTACACCGTGTCCTCCACTTGTTTCACTCCCCAAAGGTGGGTATGACCATAGGCCACCACCTGAAACAGTCCCGGTCGTAGGGCCTCGGCTACACGGTGGTTGTGCACCAGGAAAAGGTGGGGTTTTTTCTCCTGTTTGGCCCAGTACGCGTTGATTTCCCGGGCTAGACCCGCCAGCTCTTCGGCGGAAGCTGGGGTGGGCAGGTAGCTCTGGGCCACCAAATCGCCGGTTCCCGCAATGTACAGACCCTCCACGATCACCGGCTCGCCCAGCACCACCGCGTGCTTCGTCTCCAGGAGGCGCTGCACCACCTGGGGCGAGTCATGATTTCCGGATACGAAGATGTAGGGCAGGCCGAGCCGTTCGATGCGTCTGCTGATTTCCGCCTCCAAGGAAGTACCCCAATCGGTCAAGTCTCCCGTATCGACAATGACATCTACGCCAAAGCTTTCCACAAGCTGCGCGGCGAAGTCGTAGGCCACGGGATTGTTGTGAATATCGGAAACGTGGAGTACCAAAACGTCCGCGTCCACCAGACCTATCGGCCCCGTTTCCTCCAAGCGCTGCAGCGCAGAGTAGAGGTTACCCGCCAGAGCCTGCACCCGCGCCCCCAGCTCTTCAACTTGGTCCAGGGCGTCGCGGACCGTTGCCAAAACCCAGGGCGCCGCCTCGATCATCCCTGCATACTCCACCCGCTCAAAGGCACTCAGGTCAAAGGTGGCATAAACCAGGGCCGCCAGAAGCAAAACCATCGCCATCCCCGCAAGACCCCCCCGGGCAAGGGCCCGCCAAGTCCGCACTCCCAGTAACAGTAAGGCGGCCGCGGCTCCCACAAAGCCAAGAAAGACCTGTTTCAGCAGGAAATGGAGTATGATCTGCGCAGCGGCCTCCCGCACGCGCAGCCAAATCTGTTCGTTTGGGCCAGTGGGGGCAAACACGGTCTGCCGCAGCGCATGTAGGTCCACACTGCGCAGTTCCATGCCAAGCTCAATGGGCAGCCAGTGGGTGCGGGCGGCAAGTTCCCCCACAGGGGGCAGGATCACCCTGGTCTGGGGCGGGCCGCCGAGCCGCGCCTGGAGCTTGATCCCCAGCGAAAGCAGCCGGTAGTCAGTACCGGAAAACAAGTTGATGACAGTGATCAAGCCTAAGACAGCAAAAAGAACCGGCAGATACCTGCGGCGGTTCTTTGAGGTCTGCTCCATCTCCACCCCAACTCCTTAATCAGACTGCCGTTCACGCACCGTCCTCCACAAAAGCTGCAGAGCAGCACAGGCCAGCCGTTCTTTAATCTGCTCCCGGGAACCTTTCCAAAAATGCTTCTGCACTATAGTATTCTCGGGGGAAGCCAAACCGATGTACGCTAGACCCACTGGCTGTTCAGGGGTTCCACCGCCGGGGCCGGCAATACCGGTTACCGCAAGCCCCAAATCGCTCTGGGCCCGGCGACGCACCCCTTCTGCCATTTCCCGGGCCGTTTCCGGGCTGTAAGCGGTAAAAGTCGCTAAGGTAGAGGGCTTAACCCCCAGGTCATCGATTTTCGCTTCATTGGTGTACACCACATAACCCCGCCGGAAATACCCGGAACTCCCAGGGATGTTGGTCAGGCGGTGCGCGATCAAGCCTCCGGTACAAGATTCGGCCACAGCCAAGGTGAGGCCCCGGGACAAGCAGGCCTTAGCCACCACCTCTTCTAAAGATTGGAAATCTGTCCCATAGAAGTAGTCCCCCGCCCGGCTGGTGATCTCCTCTTCCAGTGGGGCGATCATCTCCCAAGCCTGTTCTCTGCTGGCCGCCTTGGCCGCCAGGCGGACGCGTACCGTCCCCTCAGAGGCATACAAGGCCACGGTGGGGTTCGTTTGGCCGGCAACCAAATCCTCTAGGAGTTGGGCCAGGCTGGACTCCCCGATGCCGGCAAAATGGAGGTTGCGGATGAGGAGAGTCTCGCCCAGGTTCCGTCCCCTCAGCCTGGGCAGGACCTCTGCTGAGAACATAGCTTCCAATTCCCGGGCCACACCAGGCAGCGCCACCACAATCTTTCCCTCGTCCTCCAACCAAAAACCCGGAGCAGTGCCCAGCGCGTTATGGAGGACAGCACTTCCGGCAGGAAAAAGGGCCTGCTTGCGGTTATTCGGGCTCATACCTGCCCCGCCGTAGCGCTCCCGAAAGCGGTTTTCGATCCAGCTCACAACCTCGCTATCTTCCTCCAGAGGACGACTTGTGACCAGGCTGACCGCCTCCCGAGTCAGGTCATCTTCGGTTGGTCCAAGCCCCCCACTGATTATCACCAGGTCTGAGCGGCTCAAGGCCCGGCTGAGCACCTCTTTGATCCGCCCCAGATTATCCCCCACGGTGGATTTGTAATAGACGTCGATGCCCAGGTCTGCCAAGTTCCTGGCTAAAAAGACGGCGTTGGTATCAACGATTTCACCCAACAGCAGCTCGGTACCTACCATAACTAATTCTGCCCGCATCATCTTCACTCCGTTTTCAGAATAATGCGCACCATCTTTACTTTTACCTAAACATATGCTATATTATTACTGTGCCCAGGGAGCATGAGGAGGCGTGCCATGACCAGAATTACCAGTCGCGTTGCGCTCCTTTTGGTGCTGGGCGCTGCAGCAGCCCTTTCCAGCGCCTGTCAGCCTGCCACTCTGCCGGGACCAGATTCTCCCCTTACCGTGCTGGGAAGCCTCGATGCGGCCCCCGGAGAAGTAGTAGAAGCCCGCATTGTACTGCAGCGGGGCAAACATGTGGTGGAGACTATCGTGCCAGTGCACCGCAATGAGTTTCAGGGCACGATCCAAGTGCCCGTTGGCGAGTGGGAGCTCACCGTCTACTTGTTGGACGGGGAAGGTAAAGTACATTTCCAGAGCAAACCCCAGACCACGCAGATCACCTATGGCAGCGGCACCATGGTGGAGCTTGTGCTCCGTCCAGCAGCCAGCACCGTGCATATCACCATCGACCTGGATAACTACATCTTCCAGGATCTAGCCCAACGAGCCCGCATTTACTTCAACGACCAGCTCTACGAAGTGGTTCGGCCTACTGGGCAAGCTCCCTTCACAGCGGTGCTGGAGATCAGTCCCGGCAGCTACGAGTTCAAAATCGAGCTCTACACAGAAACCTTCCACATCGGGAACAGACTTGCCCCCGGTATCTGGCGGGTGATCCATATAGGGGAACGGGAAGAAGTCTTCCTCAACTGGGCTCCGGAGACGGAAGAGCTCCATATTGCAGGACGCGTGGAGACGCTCCTTCCCGCCCCTACTGGCGTGGTGATCAGCGGAGACGGGGACCAGGTCCAGATCTCTTGGGATCCTGTGGACCAATGGAACGTCCAGGGCTATGTTGTCTTGGCCCAAAGCAACCCCCTGGAGCGCTTTGAGCTGCTCACCCCCGCGCCCACAGCCTCAACAACCTATGTACACCTCCTGGATCCGGAGAAGCCTTCCTCAGCCATCAAGTATGTGGTAGCAGCGGTGAGCAACCGCGGCCTGGTGGGCTACTACTCCCCTCCGCAGGTCTGGTACCCATAGACACCAAAGGCACAGGAATCCCTGTGCCTTTATCTTTACAGCCTCCACAGCGCAATAAGAACACCCAAAAGGGCCCCCGCCACAACCTCCACAGGAGTATGTCCCAACAGCTCGCGCAGGCGCTCCGGATGAAGCTCCCGGCGGTTCAGATCCTCGATGATGGCATTGAGCACCCGGGCCTGTTTCCCTGCTGCCCGCCGCACCCCGGCGGCATCATACATAACAATGAGCGCGAATACCGCAGCTAGGGCGAAGATAGTGGAGTCGAAGCCTTCCGTAAGCCCGATACCCGTAGCCAAAGAGGTAACAAAGGCACTGTGGGAACTGGGCATTCCCCCGGGCTCCACCAAACGCCTGAAGTTAAGCTTGCCCCTGGTAACGGCCCAGGAGACAATTTTCAACAACTGAGCCAGGGCCCACGCCAAAAAAGAGGCCATGAGCACACGGTTATCGGTAATCAGTCCCAAGTTTGGTTGGCCGTTAATCGCCATCATCCCTTTCATAGAGCGCGCAGGAGGGAATAGGATGATCTCAGGGGGGATGAAAGTGCAATCCACACTGCCCTTGCTGATCATCTTTGTGGCGGCCGTCATTTCCAGAAACAACCTTGTGGGCGCAGCCGCGGCCATCGTGTTTTTCCTGGACTTGATGCGCCTCAACCGCTTCTTCCCGCTCATTCAAAGTCGCGGCTTGGAGGGAGGCTTGCTGCTGCTCACCATCGCCCTCCTGATCCCCTTCGCCAAAGGCGAAGTTACCCTGCAGAACCTGAGCTCGGCCCTGTTGAGTCCCGTGGGCGTCCTGGCCATTGTGGGCGGCCTGTTGGGGGCTTACCTGAACAGCCAGGGTTTGGAGTTCGTTGCCGCTGAGCCGTCCATCATCCCCGGCATCCTCATCGGCGTGATGATCAGCGTAGCGTTTTTTGGAGGAGTCTCGGTGGGACCCATCATGGCCGCCGGAATCACGGCGCTCTTAATCCGTCTTCTGGTTCGTTAGTGGACCCCTTTGATTATAGCAGGTTCAGGATGGACGAACAACTAGGAAGTGCTGCGGGCAGACCCTGTTAGGATGCCTGCTTACCAGCCATGAGCAGGCGGAATTCATCTCCACCCATGGTTTCTTCCCGCAGCAGGTGCGCGGTGATCTCCTTCACTTCAGCCACCCGGCCCCTGAGGATCTCCCGGGTCCGCTCTTCTTGTTCCCTGATAATACCGGCAATGGTTTTATTTAACACGGCAGCGGGCAGGTCCGAACCAACCACACCCAAGGGCGACAATCCAGCAAACACCATGCGCCGGGCGAGGTCCACCGCCTGCTCAATATCATTCGCCGCCCCTGTAGAGCGCTGGCCGAAGATAAGCTCCTCCATCACCGCTCCCGCCAGGCATACCTGAATGGCCTGGAGCAGCTGATCCCTGGTGTACAGGTACTGGTCATCCTGGGAAGCCTGGCGGATGAATCCCAGGGCTCGGTTGCGGGACACGATGGTAATGGAAGCTACCGAACCTGGCCGCACCAGCTCGCTGAGGACAGCATGCCCCACCTCATGATAGGCTACCCGCTCCCGCTCCTCTGCAGACAGGAGGCGATTGGACTTCTCGCCCAACATCACTTTTTCCACCGCTTCCCTGAGATCTCCTTGGGTGATCACCCCTCGCCCAGCCCTAAGAGCCGCTATGGCCGCTTCATTCAACAGGCTTTCCAGATGGGCTCCGGAAAAACCGTGGGTTTCTGCGGCGATCTGCTCCAAGGATACGTCTTCCGCCAAAGGCTTGTTGGCTGCATGGATCCCCAGAATGTGCAGACGGCCTGCTTTATCCGGCAGATCCACCTGAACAATGCGATCGAAGCGGCCCGGCCTTAGAAGTGCAGGGTCCAGCAGGTCCATGCGGTTGGTGGCACCCACCACCAGGATCTGCACATCCTGCCCACTCTCCACCCCGTCCATCTGAGTCAGCAGCTCATTCAGGGTTTGGTCGTATTCCAGATGACTGGCATTGGTTCCCCGCTTGGCGCCCAGAACATCGATCTCGTCAATGAAGATGATGGCGCTGGACTTCTTCTCCCGCTCAGCCTGGGCACGGGCCTGGCTGAACAGCTGGCGAACCCGACTAGCCCCAACCCCGGCGTACATCTGCACAAACTGCGAACCAGAGACAGCCAAAAAGACAGAAGCGGTGTAATTGGCGGCCGCCTTGGCCATCAGGGTCTTACCAGTGCCCGGCGGTCCCACCAGGAGCACACCTTTCAAAGGTCTGATTCCCAGCTGCCTGCTGCGTCTGCTTTCCTTAAGGAAGGTTAGGGCTTCCAACAGTTCGCGCTTAGCCATGTCCTGACCACCTATGTCGGAAAAGGTAACCGGGGGCACGCCGCTGTCCGCAACGGTTCCTAGTTTGGCCGGCTTTAGGCGCGCCGTAAATCCGCCCCGGGTGCCGGTGAGCATGGCCCCCAGGGTCACAACACTCAAGGGTAGTATCAAGAGGCTGGGTTCCCAGCCAAAGAGAAGCGCCAAGACCACCAGCGCGCACCCACCCCCTAAAACCAGCTCTTTCAGCCATTTCTTCAACCCCAGGCCCCCCCTTCGCCGCCAGGCGCGCGGCTGATCACTCGCTGCAAAGCGCTGCTTTCATCTCTAAGGGACACATAGATGAAATCCCGGTCCACCGAAAGATCCCAGTCCACGCTTTGTGCCCCAGCAAGGCTGCTTACCCGTTCCTCCAGAAGAGTAAACTCGCCGGTCATCACAGCTTCTTCCGCGGCTATGCTGATCCGCTCAAAGAGGCTCCTCAACTTAGGGCTGGCCTGGTCCTGAACATGGACAACCACATTCGCTCCATAGCCGGAAACGATCTGCCGCACCTGCCTCCAGGTTTCCCTCAGGGCAGCTTCTGGGGCCAGCTCAAGAAAGGCCACCATTTTCCCCCCCGCAAGGCGCTCCAAGCGCACAGCACTTATGCCCTGGGCCTGCTTAAGCTCAGCCTCTAGGGGACCCACTACTTGGGTCTGGTCATAGAAATATCTGCCCACCAACCCGACAGCCACCACTAGGATGAAGATGAGCACGGTTGCCGGTAGATGCAGTCCGCGGTAAGTCATGGGTTGCTCCCCCCAGTTCAAAACGGGATTAAAAAAAGTGCCAGCATAGACTGCTGACACTAAGTATTATAGCACACTATTGCAGCGAACTTTTTAGTACATCTTGGGCGTTTTGGAAGTACTTCACCCCGGATACAATGGTGGCTGCCACCGCGATCCACATAAGATAAGGGGCCCAGGAAATGCCCAGGAAAAACGCCATCACCGCCACAATCTGGCTCACCGTCTTGATTTTACCCCACAGGGAAGCGGCAATAACTTTTCCTTCCGCTGCGGCCAGGATGCGCAGGCCTGAAACGGCAAACTCACGCCCTAAGATGATCAACGCCGCCCACGTGTTTACCTGGTCGGCTTCCACCAGTGCCAACAGGGCCGCGGCGATGAGCAGTTTGTCGGCGATGGGATCAATCAGCTGCCCAAAGCGGGTGATCTCCCTGCGGCTGCGGGCCAAGTAGCCATCCAGAGCGTCGGTGACCGAGGCAAGGAGAAAGACCACCGCGGCGGGAAGGTTCATGACGACCGGATCGGGATTCAGCCGATACAGATACACAAACAGGGGCACCAGGGAAATGCGGAGCAGAGTGACAAAATTAGGCAGATTCACTGGCTTCAACCACCTCTCCAACCAGGTCATAGGCCTGGGCATCGGTAATGCGCACTGTAACCAGGTCTCCAGGCTGCAACGTGCCCCTGCCCACGTAGACCACACCATCCACCTCTGGCGCCTGCCCGCTGTGCCGGCCCACCATGACCAGTTCCGATTCCTCTGATGGATGTTCCATGAGCACCTGCAGATTCCTGCCCACAAGCCTCCTGTTCAAGGCCGCGGAAATCTCCTGCTGCAGGCTCATGGCTTCATGATAGCGCCGTTCCTTGACCGCTTCAGCCACCTGGCCGCTGTAGGAGTAAGCTGGGGAGTTCTCCTCCCGAGAGTACTTGAAAATGCCCACATGGTTGAGCTGCGCCTGATCCAGGAACTGGAGCAGCTGCTGGAAATCCTCCTCCGTTTCACCGGGGAATCCCACAATGAACGAACTGCGGATGACCACACCTGGCACTTTATCCCGAATCTTGTTGATCAGATCTAGCGTAGACTGGTAACTTCCCGGCCTTTTCATGCCCCGCAGCACCCTTTCCGAAACATGCTGCAGCGGCAGATCAACGTACTTCACCAAACTGGGTTCCTTGGCCATCAGCTGCAGCAGCTCGTCGTTGAGGGATGTGGGATAGGTGTACAGCAAGCGGATCCAGGGGAACTCCAGGTCCGCAAGCTGCTGGAGCAGCTCAACAATACTGCTGCCCACATCCCGCCCGTAGGCCGTACTGTCCTGGGCAATGACCACTAGTTCCTTGACCCCAGCCTTCCTCAGCAGCGCCGCCTCACCCAAAATGGACTCAACTGTGCGGCTGCGGAACCTGCCGCGGATCTGGGGAATCACGCAAAAGGCGCAGTGATGGGAACAACCCTCAGCAATTTTCAAATAGGCCAGGTGTGACCCGGTGGTGGAAAGCCTGGCATAGGGCTGGCTGTAATCAAAATACCCCCTGCGGCGCTCCAGAACCCTTTCCCCTGCCGCGACCCGCTCAATCACCGCGGGCACCAAATCCAGTTCATTGGTCCCCAGCATAGCATCGATCTCTGGGATCTCGTCCCACAGCTCCTGGGCATAGCGCTGGGACAGGCAGCCCATGACAATTAAGCCCTTGCAAGAACCAGTCTCTTTCAGCGCAGCCATATCCAAAATGACCTCAATGGACTCTTCCTTGGCTTCAGTTATGAATCCACAGGTATTGACAATGATGATCTCGGCTTCTCGGGGATCATGGGTCAGTTCATGCCCCGCCTCCGTCAAGAATCCTAAAACTATCTCCGTGTCCACCAGGTTCTTGGCACAACCCAGGGAAGCAACTCCGATTTTCATTCCACATCTCCCATCATCTCAAGTAAGTTCCTGGACTTGGATATCCTGTCTCTGATATGTTATCATACATACAGGAGTTCTTCAAAGCGGGGATTTGCTGGGGGGAGAAGGAAAACGATCCTCCGTGTGGAACAAGTATAGGGGTCTGGCGAGAAGAAGGGAGCAGCCATGAAAGATAGCCTGAAGTACCTGTCCCTGGTTACCCAACTAGGGGTGACCATTATAGTCACTGTGGCCATCTGCACTGCTTTCGGGCTGTATCTGGATCGCCGGCTCAACACGGGTGCGGTGTTCACCTTGGTGTTTCTGCTCATCGGCTGCCTCGCGGCCCTGTGGAATGCCTATAGGCTGATTTCGGATACGTTTAAAACAAACTCGGAGCGCAAGTAATGTTCAGCGAACACGATGTCTTGCGTACCACCGCCATTATTGTGCTTCTGCTCTCAGCAGGGCTTTTGATCTATCGGACGGATGTGGGGCTCGGCATCCTCTTGGGCGGGCTCATGAGCCTGCTCGGCTTTAGGCTGATGATCATCGATGCCGCCCGCTTGCTGCAGCTCGCGAAGACCGTTCCCCTTTCTCGCCGAGATGTGTCCCGCTTGAACCGCCGAGCCTTTCTGAAACGCATGGCGCTGTACGCCGCTGCCCTGATCGCGGCAGCAACTAGCCCTTATCTGAACTACCTGGCAGCCTTTGGCGGACTGCTGCTGCCAAGGCTGGCCATCTACTACCATCTGCTGCTGGGGAGGATCAACCGTGGAACCTGAAGTTGTCTTTTACATACACACCTTTCCGGTCACACAACCGCTTTTGTTCACCTGGATTATTATGGCCGCAGTATCCATTGCCTGTTTCTTCCTGACTCGAAATCTAAAAACGGTCCCCAGGGGCGCCCAACATCTCTTGGAACTGCTAGTAGATGGCATCGAGAACTTGGTTGTGGGCAACATGGGCCCAGAAGGGAAGAAGTTCGTCCCCTTGATTCTCACCATCGCCGTTTATGTGGGGATTTCCAACCTGATTGGGGTTGTCCCCGGGGCTTATTCACCTACGGAAAACCTGAACACTACCCTCACCTTAGCCGCCATAGTGTTCCTGGTGGGCCACGTAGCGGCCATAAGGAAAAAGGGGTTGTGGACCTGGTTAAAGGGGTTTTTTCAACCCTACTTTTTCATGTTCCCCATTAACCTTGCCGGTGAGATCTCCCAGGTGATCTCCCATGCCTTCCGTCTGTACGGCAACGTCTTTGGTGGAGGCATCTTGTTGAGTATCATTTACATGGTCGCTCCTTATGTACTGCCTACCCCACTTCTGGGCTGGTTTGGCATTTTCTCCGGAATTATCCAAACAGCAGTGTTTACCCTGCTGGCAGTGGTTTACATTCAAATCAAAATCAGCTAAGATTGACAGCGAGGTCGCGAAGGGAGGGAAAATCATGCTAGAGATTGCCATTATTGTCGCTGCAATTGCCATCGGCTCTGGCATCGCTCTGGTCGCCGGAGGATTGGTTGGTATTGGTGAAGGTTATGCAGCAGGTAAAGCGGTAGAGGCCATGGCCCGTCAGCCCGAAATGGAAGGGCCCATCAGGACCACCATGATTCTTGGCCAAGCTGTATCCGAATCTGGTGCCATTTACTCTCTTGCCGTTGTATTGCTTCTGATCTTCACTGTTATGCTGCCTTTGGTAAACCGTTTGCTGGAGTTGCTCTAAAGGTCGGCGTGCATTTGGGACTGTGGGAGCGCTCTTTCCAGCGCTCCACTGGTCAACTTAGATTTGCGGTAAAGGGTGACAGACGTTGATTGACCAAAATCTCTTGCTGGCGCAGACTATCAACTTTATCCTGCTGGTTTTTCTGCTCTACAAGCTGCTCTACAAGCCCGTGCGCAACTTCATGGATCAGCGCACCGCGGAGATTGAGCACCAGATTCGCTCCGCGGAGGAGAATCAAAAGGCAGCAGAAGCCCTGCGCCTTGAGTTGGAACGCCAGTCCCAGGAAAGCCGCCAGCAGGCGCGGCAGATCATTGATGAAGCAACTAAGCGCGCCGAAGAAGTCCAGGCCAAGCTGATCGCCGAAGCCAAGGCTGAAGCGAGGGCCATTTTAGACAGGGCACAGCGGGAAGTTCAACTGGAAAAGGAAAAGGCCTGGGCTGAACTGAAGCAGCAGGTTGGGGAGTTGGCAGTGCTGCTTGCCTCCAAGGTCATCAACGCGTCTTTGGATGATGCCCAACACAGCCGGTTGATTGCGGAAACCATTGACCAACTGGACACCTTAGACAAAGGACATCTACAATGAGTATGAATGCAACTAGAAACTCACAAATCGCCAAGCGCTATGCTCAGGCTCTCTTTTTGGCAGCCAAGGAGAACAGTGCGCAGCTGAATGAGGAGTTCAAGCAGGTGCTCGCCATTCTAGAGGATCCTGTGGTGAACAGGGCGTTCTACCACCCCCTCACTAGCCGGGAGCGCAAGACCGAATTGGTTCGCCTCATGCAGCTGTCCGAACTGATGGAGAGCTTTCTGCTCTTGGTGGTGGAAAAAGGACGCGAGGCACTGCTGCCGGCGATAGGGCAGGCCTTTTTGCAGTTGGTCCTGGACCAACAGAACACTACTGTTGCCCAGGTTACTTCGGCCCGCAGACTTGATGCCCAGGAGCAGGCCGAGCTGCAGCGCAAGTTAAGTGCCCTTACTGGCAAAAAGGTGATTCTGAACGCTTACGTAGATGCGAGCATTATTGGCGGACTGGTGGTCCAGGTGGATGGCAAAATACTTGATGCCAGCCTGAGACACCGCTTGGATATGTTCGTCCACAGTTTAACGAGCTAATAGTTGGCAAGCCCTGGAGTTGACCAGGGCTTTTTTGCTGCCTGCGGATCAGTCCATGTAGCAAGGAGGCACCCAGTGGGGTGCCTCCTTTTTAGCCTCTGTTATTTGCTTTACCTGTCGATCCAGATGTAGTTCCAGGCGCTGCCCACCGAACCGCCGACTCCATCCGGAATGGCGTTGCGCAGGTGGTCGCGCACGGCTACCATGTTCTCAGAAGTTACGGTGTACAGCAGCGGTACATACTCGGCTACAATATCCTGGAACTCATAGTACCACTGACGGCGGACCTCAGGATCCATGGCCCTTTGAGCTTGCACCCAGATCTCGTCGATGCGGGCTTCCCACTCGGTGGCCGGGGTCTCCTGGTACGGATACCACATATGCAGGTTACCGCTGGAGAGCCAGACGTTGGAGCCGCCGTTCGGGTCGAAGGTTCCAGTGAGGCCGATGATGATGGCATCCCAGTCGAAGGTGTCGGTCAACTTCTCCACGACCACGTTGAAGTCGATCTGTTGGAAGTTCACCTTGATGCCCAGAGCAGCCAGGTCTTCCTGGAAGAGTTCGCCCACGATCTGGCGGATGGGCACCCCTGGGTTGGTGATCAAGTCAAATTCGATGGGGTTGCCGTTCGGGTCGCGGCGCACGCCGTCAGCACCGAGCTTGTAGCCAGCTGCTTCCAGCTTCTCATGCGCTGCATCCAGGTCGTAAGGATAGATCTTGATATCCTTCTTCAGGAAGAAATCGTTCCTCATGTTGATGGGGCTCCATTGGATGTAGCCCATGCCGTTCATGGCCATATCCAGGATGGTTTCCTTGTCCACCGCGTGGTAGAGGGCCTGGCGGAAGTTCACATCGGTGAACCAGGAAAGTTTGGGTTCAGGCACTGCATTTGGATTCTGGTTGAACACGATGAAACTCGTGCCTGGGTTGGGACCAGCTGTGATAATGCTCCAACGGCTGAAGGGTTCCCGATCTACGTACTCAGGATACTGGTTCGCGGGAATGCCGATGTAGTCAAACTCACCGTTGAAGAAGGCCAGGGTTGCCGTATCAGAGCTGGGATAGTAACGGAAGATTACCCTGTTTAGATAAGGCAGACGGTTGCCAGCCTCGTCAAACTCATAATAGTTGTCGTTCCTGACCAGGATGAGTTCTTGGTCGATGCGGTAGGAAGCAATCTTCCAAGCACCGGTACCTACGATCTCTTCCAGGGGAGTCTCCAGACCCCACATCTCGTGGTAGCGGCCCTGTTTGTGGGCTTCGCCCAAGAGATGTACGGGAACGATGGGCGTCCCGATGCTGAACATAATGGGAGCATGGGGACGAGGCAAGGTGAACTTCACCGTGTACTTGTCGATCTTCTCATACTTCATGGGCTGACCGTCGATGAGCAGACCGGTCCTGGAGTTGGAGCCAACCGCTGGATCATACACTACGTCAAAGGTGAAGATAACGTCGTCCGCGGTGAACTCCGTACCATCATGCCACTGCACGCCGCGGCGGAGATAGAAGGTGATTTCCGTTCCATCTTCGCTGATCACGTATTCCCGTGCCAGCTTGGGCAGGACCAAGCCCGTATCACGGTGCAGGACAACGAGACCCTCGAAAATACGGTCAGTTACATCGGTACTGGAAGTCTCGGCTGCCCGGTGGGGGTTAAAGGTCTTGGGGCCCGATGCGCCACCGTGCACTGTCATGGTACCGCCGTAGCGTCCCACTTCCATGCCGAACTCTTCTGCCAGATTGATAACCCTCGGGTCCAGCAACTCTACAGCACTCGCCACGCCTGCCGTGAAGACCAGCGCCAGCAGGAGTGTCCAGATGAACAGATGTCTCTTCATAGTGTTCACAGATTCCCCCTTTTAATGATTTCTTAAAGGATTAGCTGTTGATGTACCTCCCCACTTTCGTTCGCTATCACTACTCCTTCCCTACGAAATTCACTGACAGTAATTGCTCGCTTTGCCAAATTCGTCGAGCGGGAATATTACTATAATACGACCGAGAAGTCGTTTGTCCTGCTAAGGAACGGATACTTTATTGGTCCAACCCCGAATTAACCGCCTTTACCGTTTGCACACAACGGCCCCTGTGCAAGTAAAAAGGGTGGAAGCAGAGTTCCACCCTTCGGCAGCGATCCATTAGACGGTTCGGCTTCGGGGATCTAGAGCGTCGCGCAGACCGTCGCCGAAGAAGCTGTATGACAACACAGTAATGAAGATGAAGAATCCAGGTACCAAAAGCCATGGATAGCGGGTTAGTGATGACAAGTTCAACGCTTCCGAGAGCATATTACCCCAGCTGGCCAAGGGGTGCTGAATACCTACGCCGATGAAACTGAGCCCCGATTCGGAAAGGATGAAGCTGGGGATGGATAAGGTCGCATTGACAATCACATAGCTCATGGTGTTGGGCAAGATATGCCGGATGATGATGCGGGGTTGGGATGCACCGATGGCCTCGGCTCCGGCCACGAATTCCGTCTGACGGATGGACAACACCATGCCCCTGATCACTCGCGCGAGGCCGGCCCAACCGATGAAGGCCAGAATAAACACTATGAGCATAAATCGTCGATCTGATGGTATGTTGGGCGGCAGCACCGCACTGAGGGCTAGCAGCAGGTAGAAGCTGGGCACAGAGATAATGATCTCCGCGATCCTCATCATGAGATTGTCAACCCAACCGCCAAAATAGCCGGAGACTCCACCGTAGATCAAGCCAATGGACATACTCACCACCAGCCCGATCACGCCGATGAACAAGGAACGCCTGCCGCCGTAAGCCAGCCGAGAGAAAATGTCCCGGCCATAGCGGTCTGCTCCGAAGAGGTAGATTTTCCCAGGAGCCTCCACGCCGAAGAGGCGCAGGTCAGACTCGAAGCCTAAAACGTTGTATTTGTCACCGCGTACGAAAAAGTAGATGGGATACATCTCCGAGGTATCTTCCTCGTAGATGTTCCTGAGTGTGTCCACCCGCTTATATCCGTAGACAAAGGGGCGCACCAGTTTCCCTTCGTGGAAGATGTGGATTTTCGTGGGCGGATGATAGGGCCGGCGCCGGTCGGTGGTCACTTCGCTGTATGGAGCGAAGAAATCGGCAAAGATGGCAAAAATATGAAGAATTATGAGAACCCACATGCCCATTACGGCTAACTTATGCCTGCGCAGCTTACGCCAGGCCATTTTCCAGGGCGAACGCAAGGCACCGCCATTTTCGAACTCAGTTTGAGCATTAGCCACATTCGTCTTAGCCATTGACCTCTCCCCCTCGCTACTCATAACGGATCCGCGGATCGCTTGCTGCAAGTAAGATGTCCGCTGTAAGATTGCCAATAATCAACATGACGGCACCGATTACCAAGTTGCCCATGACCAAGTAATAGTCCTGGCCCTGCACGGCGTTGAGCATCAGGCTGCCAATCCCCGGCCAGTTCATCACAATCTCGGTAAGTGATGCCCCACTGAGGATGCTGCCCAACTGAAACCCGAAAATGGTAATCAGGGGGTTAATGGCGTTGCGCACCGCGTGCTTATAGATGACTACCCGTTCAGACAGCCCCTTCGCCCGGGCGGTGGTTACAAAATCCTGGCGCAGCACATCCAACAAATTGGAGCGCATGTAGCGCATAAGGCTGGCCAGGGTACCCGTGCTGAGTACGATTACTGGCAGCACCATATGCCTGGCTAAATCCACTACCTTTTCCCAGAAGGTGAACTCGGCAAAATCTATACTGGTCATACCTCCTATAGGCAAACCCCAGCCCCTGGAAAGGTTGAGGTATAAGAGCAGCAGGCCCAAGAACCAGTTAGGAATGGACACCCCAATGAACGCAAAAAAGGTGAGCAGCTTATCGCTCCAGGAGTACTGGTTGACTGCAGAATGAATGCCAATAGGAATAGCCAATGACCAGGCCACAATCAGGGAGACAACGGTGAGCAGCAGGCTGTTAAAGACCCGCTGCTTGATGACCCAGGTCACTGGGGCGTGCCATAAAAAGGAATGGCCCATGTCACCCCTAAACAGCTGGGTAATCCAGCGGAAATACTGCATATAGGGAGGTTGATCCAGCCAGAAACGCGCCCGCATGGCCTCCATGATCTCTTCGGTAACATCGGGGCTGAGAGCCATCTGGGTCAGGGCGTCACCAGGCGCCAGCTGCATAATAAAAAAACTGAGGGATGAGATACCCAGAAGCATGGGGATGATGTAAATCAGTCTTCGTATGATATATCGATACATTACACGATCTACCTCCTCAATGTACCCGTGGGCTGTCGCCCCATCTGGCACTTCCAGGGGAGCGCTTCCGGAGTCGGCCAGACATCTCCACTACTATTCTCGCTCGAGCCCAAAAATCCTGCCTCGCGCGGAACATCCTCGCCTCATATGCCATGGCTCAGCTGGGAAGGATCCTGGTGAGGAGGTGGAAGTTTGCTCCCGCTCTTTCCCGAGAACACAAAACTGTGGCCAAAACAGGACCACCCCCAGATTCTCCAGGAGTTTCCCTGCGAGAACTTCCAAGTCCAGGTGTTGGCCGCAGGATTTAAGCAGCTCATGGGCGAACTGCGCGCAGGTCGGTACGACACCTGGGATTGGTACCAGCTGGCCAAGCGAGCCGATGAACTTGTGACCACCCATGGCCAAGCCCCGGGACTTCTGGCCCTGCAGCACCTCAAAGAACGCTGGGAACAGGTTGGGGTAGTGCCCTACCAACACCAGATCCGCACCGCAGAACGGGTCATCCATGAACTACACGGCCAGGCCATCCTCGCAGACGAAGTGGGGTTGGGCAAAACCATCGAAGCCGGGCTCATCCTCAAGGAGTACATGCTGCGGGGGCTTGTCAAAAAAGTCCTCATTCTCACCCCAGCTAACCTGGTCTGGCAGTGGTACAGCGAGCTCTATGAAAAGTTCGGCATTGCCGCGGGTATCCAGCGTACCCAATGGGACTGGGAGTTCGCCGACGTGTTAATTGCCTCCGTTGATACGGCTAAACGGGAACCCCACTGTTCAATCATCACCGGGATCGTCTACGATCTGCTCATCGTAGACGAAGCCCACAAGCTGAAAAACAGCTCCACCGCGAGCTACCGGCTGGTCAACTCTATTCAGAAAAAATACTGCCTGATGCTTACGGCTACGCCAGTACAGAATGATCTTAAGGAGCTGTATAACCTCATCGGGCTGATCAAACCTGGCCAACTAGGCAGTTCCCGCTCCTTTAAGAGCCGTTTCATGGAAGATAAGCGTACACCGAAAAACCCGGCTGAACTGCGCAAACTGCTCAGCGAAGTGATGATCCGCAACAGGCGGCAGGATGGCCAGGTAACCCTTACAGAACGCATTGTCCACCCAGTAGTGGTCACCTTAACCCCCAAGGAGCAGGAGATCTACAACCGGGTGACTGAGTTCATCAAGGCCCGGGGCAAGCGAAGTGGAGTCAGCAACCTCCTGCCCTTGATCACCCTCCAGCGGGAGATCTGCTCCTCCTTTCTTGCCACCGCACTCACCCTAGAGAAACTCATGGCGGGCCTTTCCCCGCCCGAACTGGAACAAGCGGCGCTGCTCCTTAAGGATCTGGCGGAAGTAAAACAGAACAGCAAATGCGATGCCCTAGAAAGGCTGGTGGCCCAATTCTCCGATAAGGCCATCATCTTCACCGAGTACCGGGCATCCCAAGAATACATTCGCTACAGATTGGAGAGAGCTGGATACAAAACCTTGGCTTTCGATGGCAGCCTGTCCAGGGGAAAAAAGCAATGGGTGCGCCATCTCTTTCAAAAGGAGGCCCAGTTTCTAGTAAGTACCGAGTCTGGTGGAGAGGGGCTCAATTTCCAATTCTGCAACTTAGTGGTCAACTTCGATCTACCCTGGAATCCCATGCGGCTCGAGCAGCGCATTGGCAGGGTCCATCGCCTGGGTCAGACTCGGGATGTGCACATCTACAATCTGATCACCAAAGGCACTGTGGAAGAGCACATCATGTACCTCCTGCACCGGAAGATCAACATGTTCGAATCCATCATTGGCGAGCTGGATGCCATTCTGCTCCACTTGAACCTAGCCAAATCCTTTGAAAGCGAAGTGATGCGCATCTTCCTGGAACACGAAACGGCTGAAGAAATCCAGGCTCACCTGGATAAGCTGGCCCAGCGCATTTTGAGCGGGCGAGCGCAACTGAAGGCATCCGCCTGGGAGGGATTGTTATAGAACGGCTGATCTTCGATTTTTTCAAACTCTGCGGCCTGACACCCGTGGAAATCTGCCCCGGAGTCTGGCAGGTTAAGGCCGATGAAGCCTTGATGAAGGAGTTGGACGGCTGGCGCGCCCAGGCGCGCCTTCTGCAGTTCACCTTTGAGCGCCCTTTGGCAGAGGCCTATGGTGCGGATCTGATCAGTCCCGGCAGCTACCGCTTAGACACCATCTTGAACCTCATCCGCCGCCAAGGGCTTTTGAGCCGGGCCCATATCCCCCACCTCTTGTTCCACGAACCGAGCATCCGCAAGCGGGTGCTCAGCAGTTTTCAGGGAGAGCGGGCCTATGTGCTCACCAGCTCCCTAGAGTTCGGCCAATACCTGCAGCTTGAGCTCTCGGCCGCGGCCAGAGGCTTGCAAAAAAAAGAGAGCCTTCACACCGTGGTGGTGAATCTCTCTTCGGGAGAAGTGTTGAAGTTTGCCTTCCCTTTTCACCTCCTGCACCCAGGAGGAGTGGAGTCAACCCTCATTCGGAAACGCAGATGCAGCCTGAAAAGGGCATATCTTCAGGCCGCGGCCTATCTGAGCCACCTTTACGCCCAACAAGACCAGTCTTGGGCCCTTGAAGCCCTGGACAAGCTAGCCTTGGAAGAGGCCAAGCTGGAGTCTTTTTACCAAGGGCAGACATCCTCCCCAGAACTGACCGCCAAGCGCAGGGAACTACAGAACAGACTGCAACCAGTGCTCGCCATCACCATCCTCCGGGGAGCCCTCCTGTATATTCCCCTGTTCCGCTACCGACTGGTGGTGGTAGACCAGAGCGGCAGGGAGCGCACCAGGACAGTGAGCTATGACCCCATCGCCAACCTGTGCGCCCTAGACTAGGTCATGGGCTACACGGGAAATGGGCCCTGCCCCCATGACCAACACCAAATCGCCTGCGCTGAGCCATTCCCGGAGAAATGGCACCACATCTTCCTGGCGGGGAATGTGGTACACGTTCTTGGGTGCATTGCTCTCCCGCACCCGCTCGGCCAGGGCCGAGGCGCTCACTCCTGGAATGGGCTTTTCCGGCGGCGGCGCGTAAATATCGGTGATAATGACCACATCAGCTTCCCGAAAGGCCTGCCCAAACTCCTCAAGCAACAGCTTAGTCCGGGAATAGCGGTGGGGTTGGAATACCGCGACAATGCGGCGGTTGGGCCAACCCTCTCTGGCAGCCTTGATTACTGCAGCCACTTCTGTGGGATGGTGGGCATAATCATCCACTACCAGCGCTCCATTGCAGGCGCCCAGGATTTCAAATCTCCGTTTCGCCCCAGTAAACTGGCGCAGGGCCTGCTGGATTTCGGGCACAGTGAGCCCCACATGGTGGCACACGGCTATACAGGCCAAGGCATTGGATACGTTATGCCGCCCAGGGACATTCAACACGAAATCGGCATAAAACTCCTTGCGACGGAACACCCGGAACACAGATCTTTCCTGTTCCAACAAGAGCACCTCAGCCCGCCAGTGGGCCTGGGGTGCAAAGCCATAGGTCACACAGTCGTACTCCTGACTGATGGAAGCAGCCACAGGATGATCCACACCGATAAGGCGCAGTCCTCCAGGCTTGCAGTTGTTCAAAAAGCGCCGGTAGCTGGCGATGAGCGATTCGAAGGTACCGTTATAGTTTTCCAGGTGATCCGGTTCAATGCTGGTGACCACAGCCACCTCTGGACAATAGCGCAGGAAGGTGCCATCGCTCTCATCTGCTTCCGCAACCACAAACTCACCGCGGCCGTACTTGGCCCCGGGGCCAAAGGGTGCAAAATGCGCGCCAATGAGCACAGTCGGATCTGTGCCTGCCATTTCTAAAGCAAGGGCAATCATGGAAGTTACGGTCGTCTTGCCGTGGGCCCCGCTCACCGCAATACCCCTGCGGTTGTTGAGCAGTTGAGCGAGAACCTCAGAGCGATGCAGGACATCGATTCCTTTTTGGCGAGCCGCAACGATTTCCGGATTCTGGACAGGGATGGCACTGGAGTAGATCACGCGCGTAGCTCCATTAACATTCGCAGCCGAATGATTGAAGTATACTGTTGCTCCTAGTTTGATCAGATAATCGGTGGTCTCTGAAGGCTGAAGATCAGAACCACTAACTTTGTGCCCCATCTCCAAAAAAACCTTGGCTAACGGGCCCATGCCCGTCCCACCGATTCCAAT
Source organism: Bacillota bacterium (assembly GCA_029776155.1). Taxonomy (GTDB): domain Bacteria; phylum Bacillota; class Limnochordia; order Darwinibacteriales; family Darwinibacteriaceae; genus DTU010. Next base: position 38,465 of record JAKOTU010000090.1, read on the forward strand.
AAGGTGTATATGCTGGTTCATTTAGGTCACTCCCAATGACTACTTGCCAATTCACTCCACAAACTGCGCTAATACCCTAGCCAGAAGACGGGCAGAAGCTGCGGCCTCCTCCACAGTATTTCCCCGCCAATCTCCGATTAGAACCATAATACTGTTGGGATGCAGCTCTCCGCTGTAATCGGACTTAAACACCCGCACCCCTCTGGTCACACCCGGGTACTGCTGTTCGAGGGCGTCGCTGATCTTCTGGGCGAAGCGGAGGTTTTCCTCCAGTAAATCATTGTCTTTGTCGCCCACTACAAACAGAATCTTGGCCACGTCCATACCATTCGCACGCGCTTTGGTATAGTCGTCCGGTTTATCCTGCAAACCATCGCGATGTACATCCAAAACGATTTGCACCGTTGGATTTGCGGCTAAGAGCTCGCTCACCTTTTTTTCCGAGTTGATAAAGGCTTCGCTGTAGCGCGGCTGATCATGAATGGTCTGATCGTGAATGGCCCTGATCCCCAAAACCGCTAGCTCCTCCACAAGGGCTTCGCCTACGGTTACCACATCTCCCCTGCCGCTCCGCTCATGGCTGTCTTTGGGTTTGTAATTCTCCGAAGCATGGCTGTGGAAGACGAGAACCTTAGGTTTCTCCTCCACCGGCTCACCCTGGGGTGGTGGCGGATCCTCCACTCTAACCACTGGGGGACGCGGTGTGTCTTCTTGCTTATCCCCAGGCATGAACCCAAAGAAGCGCGCTCCCACCACAGCCACCACAATTAAAGTTAGGACGATAAACAAGAGGCCAGGCCCATTCTTTTCAGTTTTTCCCATTCTAGGCATCGCTATTCCCCCTTCCACAACACTATATGCGGAAGGGGACCGGATTTATGCGCCAGTATTTCCAAGCTCCTGCAGAAGCGTGTCCAGGTCCTCCAGACTGAAAATGTAACGCTTGTTGCAGAAATGGCAGACAACCTCGACAGGTTCTCCCTTATCTGCCAGCTGCCGCAGCTCTGCGGCCCCTAGGGTGACCAGTCCCCGGGCAAAGCGTTCCCGCGAGCAGTCGCAGAGGAACTGCACGTCCTGGCGATCAAGGAAACGGATCTCCAGCCCGGCGAACACCTCTGTGACAATCTCCTCGGGGGTCCGGCCTTCGGCAAACAGCGAACTCACCTGGTTCATGCCCCCCAGGCGCTGCTCCAGGCCGGAGATAAACTCTTGATGGCTGGCCGCATCCGGCAGGAGCTGCACCACAATGCCGCCGCTGCCCAAGGGGGCACCATCTCTGCCCACTAAAACACCCAACATCACTGCGGAAGGCGACTGTTCCGAAACCGCGAAATAATAGGCGAAGTCATCGCCTATTTCCCCAGTCTGCAGAGGCACCGTTCCGTAGTAAGGTTCTTTCAGCCCCATATCACGGATCACGTGCAGATAGCCGCGCCCCACAGCCTGGCCCACCGCTAGTTTGCCTGCGGCATTGAGGGGCAGCTCCACCTGGGGATTGTTCACATACCCCTTGACGTGACCTCTGGAGTTGGCCGCAACCACAATACCGCCCAGTGGTCCATCACCCTTTATCTGGATGGTCAGGGTTTCATCCGTTTTCAGCATAGCTCCCAGCACCAACCCCATGGTCAGGGTACGTCCCAGGGCCGCGGTGGCAACCGGGGAAGTTCCGTGTACTTTTTGCGCCTCGGCGACCACTTGGGTGGTGCGCAGGGCAATTACTCGGGCTTGGTTTGCCCCGAGCATGGCCCGTACAAGATAATCTCTGCTCTCCAACTTAGTTCCCCCTAAACATGAACCAATACACGGCAACTGCAACCGCCGCCAAGATTACCAACACAACCGCGGAGCGGATCAAAAAACGCGTGCGGCGCGCCCTGCGAGCCCGCTCCCTGCGTTCGCGTATACTCACGGTGAGTTCATCCACACGCAGAGTAGATTCCTTGGGCGCCTCTTCCGCTTCTAGCTCATCCTCCACGCCCAGGGCTCTGGCGTACGTGCGGATAAAGGGCCGCACATAGGCTTGATCCGGCAGTAAGTGAAACTGTTCCTGCTCAATGGCCTCCAGAAACTGGGGTTTGATTTTGGTCCGTTCCGCCACTTGCTCAATGGTCAAGCCCTGTTCGACCCGGGCTCGCTCCAATCGTGCCCCCACTCCCATCATTTTTCTCACCTTTCTTCTAGAACTGCTTTATCCACCAAAACCTCCCGCGGCTTGCTGCCCTGATAACCGCCGACAATACCCCTTACTTCCATCATATCTATCAGCCGCGCCGCCCGACTGTATCCGATGCGAAATCTCCTCTGCAGCATGGAAATGGACGCCTGTCCATTCTCTACCACCAAACGAATGGCATCCTCCAAAAGCTCATCTTCCTCTTCGTCCCTGAGGTTGAAATCGGGTACGTCTTCCACCACATCTTCCTGATACTCGGGTTCCCCCTGCTCTTTCCAGTATTTTACAACCGCTTCCACTTCTTTATCGGAGATCCAAGCCCCCTGAGCCCGTATTGGCTTAGATGCCCCAATGGGGTAGTAGAGCATATCCCCTTTGCCGATCAACCGCTCTGCTCCCCCCATGTCCAAAATGGTGCGGGAGTCCACTTGGCTGGATACCGCGAAGGAGATGCGCGATGGTACATTGGCTTTGATCAGACCCGTGATTACGTCCACCGATGGACGCTGCGTGGCGATGATCAAGTACATACCCGCTGCCCGAGCCATCTGAGCCAAGCGGCAGATGGCATCCTCCACTTCCGCCGCGGCCACCATCATCAGATCGGCCAGCTCATCCACGACAATCACGATATAAGGTAGGTGCTCCCTTTCCTCACCTTCCGGGGCTTCTTGGGCCCATTCGTGGTACATCTCAATATTGCGTACTCCCACTTCAGCAAACAGCTCATAACGGCGCTCCATTTCCCCCACTGCCCAACGCAGGGCGATGGCCGCCTTCTTAGGATCCGTAACCACAGGTGAGATCAAGTGGGGGATCCCGTCGTACACCGACAGTTCTACGCGTTTGGGATCCACGAGCAGCAGCTTAACCAGATCAGGCGTGGTCCGGAACAGCAAAGACGAGATGATACAGTTCAGGCACACGCTCTTACCAGAGCCCGTTGCACCGGCAATGAGCACGTGCAGCCACTTTTTCAGATCAGCAATTACGGGCTGCCCCGCGATATCCTTGCCCAAAGCCAAGGCCACAGGAGAGGGGTGTTCGGCGAACTCGGGGCTCTCCAGGACATCCCTCAGCAAAACAGGCTCCGTCTCCTTGTTAGGCACCTCAATGCCCACAACCGGTTTACCGGGCACCGGCGCCTCAATCCGCACATCCTGGGCGGCCAAGGCTAAAGCCAAGTCGTCCGCAAGGGCAGTGATCCGGGAAACCTTGATGCCCGGCGCAGGCTGCAGCTCATAACGGGTAACCACAGGCCCCTGGGAAACATTAACCACCTTGGCCTCAATGCCAAAATTGGCCAAGGTCTCTTCCAGCAGATCTTGCTGCAGATTGACATTGCGCCGGGACTTGCTGCTTGCTTTGCGCAGCAGATGAGTGGGAGGCAGCCGGTACATCCCTTTACCATCACTGGTGGGCAGATTGAGCACCAGCTCCTCAACGGGCTTTTCCTGCTGCTGCTCGGGTTCGGCTTGGGCTGCGGACCGCTTGGGCTTGGCTTTCCCCACCTGGGGAGCCGCTTCCGCTGCAGGCTCCACAGCCGCCACAACAGGCTCACTGGGCACTTCCTGCGGCTTGGCGCGCCGCTGCCCCTTGGCGCGGCGTTTTTCTTTCTGCTGGCCTTGGCCGTTCAGTCCAGCCCGCCACCAACGGCGCACTAGGCCTGCCAAGGCACTGAATAGTCTGCGGAGAAGATCAGTTATGGAAATACCAAAAAAAAGAATGATGCCAAGTATGATGGCCGTTGCCACCAGAACATAGGAGCCATGGACGCCAAAGGCGGTATAACTCAAGGTGAGGAGCACCGCGCCCAAAACTCCCGCGCCTTCACCCTTGAGACCATAGGCGATCTCCTCCCGCAGACTGGGCGGGAACTGATAACCCCGATAGTAGAGCATGTGGAATATTAGGGTAACCGAAAAAAGCAGGAGCAGTAACCCCAGCTGGGACTGCCAGGAAAGCGGCCTGTTCCGACCCAGAAAAAGCTGAACAGCCGCGGCCCCAAAGAGTATGGCAAACAGCGGGGCCAAATCCCCGAAGCACATGCGCAGAATGGCGCGCACAGGGCTGCCCACCCACCCGGTGCTGTCCAGATACAAAGAGAGCAGGCAGAAAACGGAGAACGCCAATAGTAGGATGCCCCCCACTTCTCGGGCCCTCGCGCTATTGTTCTTCTGGGCTTTGATCTTGCCCTTCACAGCCTCACCCTTCCCTCCATGTTCTACGCGGGGGCGCCAAACCCTACCGATCCCCGCAGGCTATCTTTCCTTGCGCAGTTGCTGCACCTCGGCAATGAAACTATCCACGTCTTTGAACTGGCGGTAGACAGAAGCAAAGCGCACATAAGCCACATCATCGATGGTGCGTAGCTTGTCCATAACCAATTCGCCGATATAGGTGGAAGTGACCTCCCGATCCAAACTAGAGCGCACCTCCCTTTCGATCTCATCCACGGCTTGGTCAATGGTCTGAGAAGAAATGGGGCGCTTTTCACAGGCCCGCAGAATGCCGTTGAGGATCTTACTGCGGGAAAAGGGCTCGCGCCGTCCATCTCTCTTGACTACCATAAACGGCATCTCGTCCACACGTTCATATGTAGTAAACCGCCGATGACAGGCGGTACACTCCCGGCGGCGCCGAATGGAACCGCCTTCCTCAGTTTGCCTGGAATCTAACACCTTACTGTCCAGGTGCAGGCAGAACGGGCAGCGCATCTACTCAACCCCCAGTGTTGCTCCCATCATATTTACTTTATTATACAGTAAAACGCTCAGCGTTTCCATGTTCTGTTTTTCACCAACACCACATCTGCCCCCACCACAACAATATCCCGCCAGGGAATCTCCACATCAGTGTGGCGCGGGCCCCACAGGAAGCGCAAAGGCCTCGCCTCATCCACGATGAGGGCGTTGATGCGCCCGGTATCCGGATCCAGATCCACATCACATACACTCCCCAGGTACCGCCCTTCTTCCACGCTGATTACATCCAGCCGGCGCAGATCTGAGGTCTTGATCACCCGCATGCTGCAACCCCCTTCTGCTACCTAAGTATATGCCTGCTGCACAAAAAAGAAACGGCAGCGCCGTTCCCTCTGTGTCCGTATGCCCATCCCGACCACTGCCTTCAGTGCGCCAGGACCGAAAGGCCAGCGGCAGAAGCCTGCCACCAGTTTTGAAACAGGCGGGCATAGCGACTCTCGGCCACCTGTTCCCACAGCCTAGAACGCAAAACGATACTGCGTGTTCCTTTCTGGTCAGTAGTCTTTTCCTGGACCTTAACCAGGGCAGAACTGGCTCCTTCCAGTTCGGCTAGACAAAGGGGCGGAAAGAGGATGCACCACCAATTATCTCCCCTAGCTGCGCCGATCTCCACACGCACCGCATCATAACTGCCCTCGGGCAGCACCCACTCCCCATAGGCCCGTTCTGGAAAGAGGTAGTTGCCCAGCTTCACCTGCACGGGGTAGTCGAACCCATGTGCCCAGACAGTTTCCTGGGCGCAGCGCTCCAAAGTCTGGGCATGGTATTGGAGCAGGGCATAGGCCTGTTCCTTGCCGGCAATGTCCCCCAGAATACGCTTAGTTTCCAGCAGAACAGCATCCCGCACCTTGAGTTTTAGGTCTTGGTCTTGAGGCAGATTGCTGTTGGCGATCACATGAAGACGAATCAAGTCCTGGGCAAAAGCTTTATCACTATGAAACCCCCGCTCCACGGCCAGGATGACTCCTGATACGCAGACGCCTAAACATAGCAGCACAAAGCAGGCCAAAAGGCGCGACCTTAAAGACTCTCGCGACATGAGCTTTCCCCCTTTTAGGATGTGGCCATGTATTTGCGCAGGTGCCTTAGGGCCGCCTTTTCCAGCCGGGAAACCTGCGCCTGGGATATGCCGATTTCTTCGGCTACTTCCATCTGTGTGCGGCCCTCATAGAAGCGCATGGTCAAAATCAACCGCTCCCGCTCGCCCAAGTTTGCCATACCCTCCTTGATACTCACCCCTTCAATGAGGCGGCGCTCCGTGTTTTTTTCGTCACTGATCTGATCCAGCACAAAAATGGGGTCTCCCCCATCGTTGTAAATGGGCTCAAAGAGGGAGATGGGCTCTTGGATGGCGTCTAGGGCAAAGACGATCTCTTCACGCGGGATGCCCAGTTCTTCGGCAATCTGGGCAATGGACGGTTCCTGGGAGTAGCGGTTCGCCAAGGCATCCCTGGTCTGCAGTGCCTTGTAGGCGATATCCCGCAGCGACCGGCTCACCCTGATGGGGTTGTTGTCCCGCAGGTACCGCCGGATCTCGCCGATGATCATGGGTACAGCGTAGGTGGAAAACTTCACATTTTGATTTAAGTCGAAGTTGTCAATGGCTTTCATTAGACCAATACAACCCACCTGGAACAGGTCATCCACGTATTCGCCCCTGTTGTTGAACCGCTGGATCACACTGAGCACCAAGCGGAGGTTGCCCTGGACCATCTCTTCCCGGGCCTGCTGATCTCCTTCCTTGATGCGGGCCAAAAGTTCCCGCATCTTGGCGTTGGGCAGCACGGGCAGTTTCGCGGTGTTCACACCGCAAATTTCCACTTTGTTCATCTCTGCACCCCCCGAACATGCCGACTACAAAGTTCAGTATTGCCACCTCCAGCCCGGTCTATTCCAGTTTGGGCAAGAACCTGTAACTGCCAAGGAGGTGCAGCCAATTATTTCCGTCCTTCAGGCAATTTAGGGAGGACTTTTATACTTTTCCCGCTAATATTCTGGCAACACCCTTTTTGGGGAGGAAAAACTATGCTTGAATACACGCTGTACGTTGATGTCTGGCTCTTGCAGCTGGGCTGCAACTTCCTTTTCGAATACCTCCTGCTCTGGGCCACGGCAACCATCACACGTACGCAAACCACCACCCTACGCCTCATGCTGGGATCACTCGTGGGAACACTGCACTACCTCCTCTACCTTGCCGCCAGCGTCGGGTTGATTCCCCTGTATGGCCTGCTCCGCTTTTTCCCAGTAGTGCTCTTGGTATCTGCAGCCATGCTTTTAGCAGCTTTTTATCCCCTCCCCTGGCGCAGACTACTCACCGCCGCTGGTTACTTCTATATTATCGGATTCATCGCCGCGGGAATGGGTCTGGCTGGCGCCTACCTCTTTGCCTCAGACCAATCCCCCGCCTTCACCTTAGGTACGGTTATCTCCATCTTGGCCATCCTGCTCATTGCCGAGCTGGGCTGGGGAATAGTTCATGAACGGGTAGTGCGGGCCATCTACCGGGTGCCGGTACAGATTTCCTGTGATGGTCAGAGCGTGAAAATGACTGCACTTGTGGACACGGGAAACCAGCTTAAGGACCCGCTGAACAGGCAGTCTGTAATCATCGCTGACGTCCAGGCTATAAAAAGCCTCCTGCCGCCAGATATTCTAGCCATCACCCTTGCTCTAGAAAAGGGGGAGGCAGATGCTTTGGAAAAACTCACCGAACTGGACACCTGGCGTACCCGCCTTAGGCTCATTCCTTTTAGCTCCATCGGGCGAGCAAACGGCATGATGCTGGGCTTCCGGCCCGATGAGGTGAGAATCGGAACCCGCACCCTGCTCGGGGATTTCCAGCCCACCATTGCCATCCATCCCTTTAACCTGGACCCCCATGGAGAGTACAGCGCTTTGGTTCCGCCACACTTAGTGGAAGACTTCCTGCAGGCTGTGGAAGGAGGCGAGAATTATGCCGCGACATCTTCCCATCTTCGGTCTTAAGGCCCGTTTACGCTTCATCCTCATCCTCCACAAACTGGGCCTAAGGCCCACGATACACTACGTTGGCAGCAACGAAGTTCTGCCTCCGCCCCTGACCAACGAAGAAGAACAGGAACTCCTGGCCCGCCTCCGGGCAGGGGATGTCTTGGTGCGTACGCCCCTGATTGAGCGCAATCTGCGCCTGGTTGTGTACATTGCCCGCAAGTTTGAGAACACCGGCATTGGCATCGAGGATTTGGTCTCCATCGGGACCATCGGCCTGATCAAAGCCGTGAACACATTTGACCCGGGCAAGAACATTAAACTCGCCACCTACGCATCCCGCTGCATTGAAAACGAAATCCTCATGTATCTGCGCAGAACGAGCAAGCTCAAGGCAGAAGTGTCCTTTGATGAGCCCCTGAATGTGGACTGGGATGGGAATGAGCTGGTGCTAGCGGACGTGGTGGGCAGCGAAAGCGATATCCTGCGGCATATGGAAAAAGAAGTAGATAAAGCCCTGCTGGCTGCGGCTTTACAGCAGCTAACAGGGCGTGAGAAGAAAATTATGGAACTCCGCTTTGGACTTAACAGCGAGAAGGAACTCACCCAACGGGAAGTGGCTGAATTATTGGGCATCTCCCAAAGCTACATTTCCCGTCTGGAGAAAAAAATCCTCAAGAAGTTGAAACGTGAGATGAAGAAGATGGAATGAGTGCCTCAGCCCTCGCGCTGAGGCCCTGTTTATTTCCGGCGCAGAAATGCGGGAATATCAATTTGTGCATCAGTGAGGGGGCGCACATCTAGCTCTTTGGTGATGCGCAGGTTATCCCTGGGGGCAGGCGCATCAAAGCCGGTGGCAATGACAGTGACGCGGATGCTCTCACCGAGTGTCTCATCGATTACTGCTCCAAAGATGATATTCGCATCGGGGGCAGCAGCTTGAGCCACCGTTTCCGCCGCCTCATTTACCTCAAAGAGACCTAGGTCTGAACTACCCGCGATACTGAGCAGGATGCCCTTGGCGCCATCAATGGACGCCTCGAGCAGAGGACTGGAGATGGCCTGCTGGGCAGCCTTTAAGGCCCTTTCCTCGCCCGAAGCCTTGCCGATACCCATGAGGGCTGAACCAGCATTGGTCATAATGGCCCGCACGTCGGCGAAGTCCAAGTTGATCAGTCCGGGTACAGTGATCAAATCTGAGATCCCTTGAACACCCTGGAGCAGCACTTCATCCGCGACCCTAAAGGCTTCCAGGACGGTGGTCTTTTTGTCCACCACCTGCAGCAGACGGTCGTTGGGGATGACAATCAATGTATCGACTTTGCCCCGCAGCTGTTCGATCCCCTTTTCAGCCTGCTCACGGCGCCGCTTACCCTCAAAGGCAAAAGGTTTGGTCACCACTCCCACGGTAAGTGCGCCCAGTTCTTTGGCGATTTCAGCTACCACAGGAGCAGCCCCGGTACCTGTGCCGCCGCCCATGCCCGCGGTGATAAACACCATATCCGAGCCTTCCAGAGCTTTGGCAATGTCTTCCCGGGATTCTTCCGCGGATTTCTGGCCGATGGTGGGATCGGAACCTGCTCCCAGACCCTTGGTCAGCTTTTCTCCGATCTGGATTTTCTGGTGTGCCTCCGACATCTGCAGAGCCTGGGCATCAGTGTTCAGGGCGATAAAACGAATGCCTTTCAGATCCGCGGCGATCATGCGGTTCACGGCATTGCTCCCGCCGCCGCCGCAGCCGATCACCTTTATGTCCGCAAACTGAACGTTATCGAGATCAAACTCAAACATGGGATCCCCCTTCTTCACCGTCAAATTCCAACTTGTAATTGGTTGATTTCCACACGAAACGCTCTTTTCCCTTTATCGCCTTGGAAAAAACTATCAACACCGGTTTCAGCGCTGCAGGGTCACCACTGGTGTCTTGGGTACTCCCAAGTCTATGCGGCTGGCCTGCTCACCCCGCAAGCGCAGGTCTTCTAGGATTTGCTCCAGCAGAGCGAACTTCGCTTCCAGCTCCACCGGCTCGCCAAGGAGGATCTCCACACCAGAACGGGTTACAAGAGCCCGTTTCAGGGCGTTCCACTCCGAGATGGAGGGCAGAAGACGTGGCGGGATTAGGCTAATTAACCGCGCCGCCGCCACCAATTGCTCTGGTGCGGTTAGATCAACGTTGGTGGCAATGGGCAAGGCGGAAAACGTCTGCTGCTGGATTGGGGGCAGCAGGGTGCCCTCCCGATCCAAAAGCATCCAACCGCCCTCAGTGGGGATCTGGGCCACGGGACGGCGCTCCTCAATGGCCACGATGAGGCGGTTAGGCCAGCGCCAGGTCACCTTGGCACTGGCAATCCAGGGGTGCTCCATCAGAGTGGATGCCAGGTCGCGCATGTCCACCCGCCAGACATTAATTACCTGCAGACCCAGATAGGCGTTGAGCTGTTCGGGACTCAAATGGATCAGGCCTGTCCACTCAAGGCGATCCGTTTCAAAAAATGGAGAATTGGCAAATAAGTACAGGGCCACAATTAGGGCCAAAACCAAGATCGAGAGAGCATTCCTCACGCTTGCCAGTTCATTGAGCACGTTTACCCTCCCATCGTCGCCAGTCTAGTGATTCGAGCGCCGAGGCCGCCGAGTTTCTCTTCTAGGCACTCGTAACCCCGGTCAATGTGCTGGGCACCGCTGATTAGAGTCCGCCCTTCAGCCGCCAGGGCTGCCAGAACCAAGGCCGCTCCAGCCCGCAGGTCCCCTGCTTCTAGCTGGGCGCCCCGCAGCTGTACAGGCCCATAAACTCTCACCGTTTGGCCCGTCTGCCGCACAACTGCCCCTAGTTTACGCAGCTCGCGCACATAACCGAAGCGCTGGTCGAAAACGGTTTCCCGGAGCTCACTGCGGCCGTGGGCTTGGGTTGCTGCCGCCACCATCTGGGGCTGCAGATCGGTGGGAAAACCCGGATAGGGCCTGGTCACCAGGGCAAAGGGGTGCAGTCTTTTCGGGGCGGCCACAGACACCTTGCTCCCCTCCACCGCCACCTCTCCCCCCATGGCCTGGATGACACTGAGCAGGGAACTAAAATGGCCAGGGCGTACGCGGCAGACGGTTCCCTCTCCACCGGTAATCAGAAAGGCCAAAAGGTAGGTCCCCGCCTCGATCCGGTCAGGCATAACTGAAAAATCGGTACAGCCCAGCTCGGGGACCCCCTGGACTGTGATCACAGGCGTTCCCGCTCCAAACACGCGGGCCCCCATAGCCTGTAGAAAGGCTTGGACTTCCACAATCTCCGGCTCCCGTGCCGCGTTGCGGATCACCGTTTCTCCACGGGCCAGAGCTGCAGCCATCATGATGTTCTCCGTAGCCCCAACGCTGGGATATCGGAGGGTTATGTCCGCTCCCCGCAGGCCCCCGGGCGCCCGGGCCACAAGCCTATCACCGTTAAGGACAACCGAAGCGCCCATCTGTTGGAACCCAGAAAGGTGGATATCCAAAGGTCTTCTCCCGATGGCGCACCCCCCGGGCAAGGCCACTTCTACCCATCCCAGGCGGGCCAAGAGGGGACCCATGACCTGCACCGAAGCCCGCATGGACTTTACGAGCTGTTCAGGGGTTCTGCCCTGCAGGGAACTCACTTCAATGGCCATTTGATGGCCTTGAAAGGTGACCTTTGCTCCCAGACACTGCAGCACCTCGGCCATGGTGCGAACGTCGGTGATACGCGGCACATTGTCCAGGTGGAACACGCCCTGTCCCAGAAGCGCTGCCGCCATCAGTTTCAGGGCAGAGTTTTTCGCCCCGCTCACCCGTACAGCTCCCTTTAAACGGCGCGGACCTTCCACCAAAAACGCACCCATTTTATCACCCCGACCCCTGAATTACCGTTTATCTTATGCGGTAAGGGGTAAGGGGTGAAAATCAGGGGTCTAGTCTTGGCACTGGCGGGAAATATTGAGCAAGATGCCGATTCCTGTCAAGCTCACCAGCAGCGACGAACCGCCATGGCTGATGAAGGGAAGAGGAATACCGGTGACCGGCAGGGAGCCTGTTACCACTCCAATGTTGATCAGGGCCTGAAAAGCGATCATGGAAGTAATGCCAATGGCCAGCAAGGTGCCGTACAAATCCGGAGCCCGCATGGCGATGCGCAGTCCCCGCCAAGCCAACACAAAGAAGAGCGCGATTACCGTTACTCCACCTACGAAACCCAACTCTTCACACAAAATGGCAAAAATGAAGTCCGTATGATGTTCGGGGAGGTAGGAGAACTTCTGTCTGCTTTTGCCCAGACCTAGGCCAAACAGCCCACCTGAACCAATGGCCAACAGGGACTGGATCACGTTCCAACCTGTGTCTGTGGGGTCCGACCAGGGGTCCAAAAAGGCGAAGAGGCGCTTTACCCTGTACTCCTTCAAAGTTAACAGGTAGACCAGGACGGGAGCGGCCATCAGCCCCACAAAGAACAGCTGGCCCAGGTGCACTCCCCCGGCAAACAGCACCACCAGAACTGAAAAAACCAGGGCCACCGCCGTACCGAAGTCGGGCTCCAGCATAATCAGCACGAACTGCACCGCGGTGATGGCCAGAATGGGCACTAGACCGGTGAAGAAGCGGCGCGCTCCTTCCTTTTTGTTGGCCAGATATACGGCGGTGAAGTTAACCATGACCAGCTTGGCCAGCTCTGAAGGCTGCAGGTTAAAACCCATAATCCTGATCCAGCGGTGAACAGATCCAGAACCCGTACCGATAAACAGCACCAAAACCAGAAGGGCAAAGGAGATGACCAGCCCCGGCAGGGCCAGTACTTTAAAAATGTGGTAATCCACCTTCATCAAGACAAAGAGGACGATCAGACCAACAACGGCCAACACGGTCTGCCGCTGCACGTAGTAATAGGGATTGCCTGCATCGGCCAAGCCCATCACGGACGACGCACTGAACACCATGATCAGACCTAGGCTTACCAGGATGATCACAGTGACGAACAACACCAAGTCTGGTTTGCCGCCCTTGGTCAACATTGCTCCTGCCTCCTCCCTTATCTATATGCCGTTAGAGGATGGCGTACAACCCTAGAACTGCGAAAACCAGGGACAGCAAGACAAAGCGTACCATGACCTTGCTCTCCGCCCAGCCCAGCAGCTCAAAGTGGTGGTGCAGAGGTGCCATGCGGAACAATCTGCGCCCCTTGGTGGCACGGAAGTACAGCACTTGGAGAATAACGGATACCGTTTCCAGCAGAAACAGCCCGCCAATAATGGGCAAGAACAAGGCGGTTCTGCTGAGCACAGCCCCTGTGGCCAGGGCCGCCCCCAAAGCGAAGGATCCAGTGTCGCCCATGATCACCTGGGCAGGGGGGCCGTTGAACCAGACAAACCCAAGGCAGGCCCCTACCACCGCTCCGTGGAAAATGCTCAAATCTCCATGGCCGAGGATCAGAAAGATAATTGCGAACGCCGCAGCGCTAATGGCCGTGCTGCCAGCAGCCAGACCGTCCAGCCCATCGGTAAGGTTCACCGCATTCACCACCCCCACCAGCACAAACACGGTGAAGGGGATGTACACCAAGGCAGGCAGCTCCACCGTCCCCCGCCAGAACGGTATAACCAGTTCCGATCCCACCCGGGCATAGGCATACAAAGAGACCAACAGGGCCACCCCAAACTGTCCCACCAGTTTTTCCCTGGCTCGCAGCCCCAGGGAACGCCTGGCCACCACCTTGATGAAATCATCTAGAAAACCGATGAGTCCAAAACCAATGGTGGAAAAAAGCATCACGATAGTATGATCCGTGAAGGGGCGGCCCGCCACCAGCAAGGCTGCCACAATACAAAGCACCATGAGGATCCCACCCATGGTGGGCGTTCCTGCTTTCTTGCGATGCGTCTGGGGTCCATCGGAACGGACCACCTGCCCCAACTTGAGGCGTTCCAAATAGCCGATGACAGCAGGGCCTAGGAGCAGAGCTAAGGCAAAGGCTAAAAGAGCACTGAATGCAGGTAAGAACGATGCCGGCACAATCAGACGCCACCCTTCAGCAGTTGTTCTGCAATTCTCTCAAAATGCAGGCCCCGGGACGCCTTCACCAAAACTAGGTCGCCATCACCAAATTCAGGCATATTAGCGAGGAAGTCCTCCACAGAGGAATATACCTCCCCCCGTCCAGCACCCTCCTGCATTACCGAGGCGTACTCTCCAATGAACACCAGCCGCTGGGCGCACTCCGCGGCGTGGCGGCCCACCTCGAAATGGGCTTCCTCGGCGATTTCCCCTAGCTCCAGCATGGTACCTAAGATGGCCACCCGCTCGCCGGAGCAGTACATGTGGGCCAACGTATCCAAAGCACCCTTCATGGAAGCGGGGCTGGCATTGTAGCTGTCATCCACCACCACCACTCCCTGGGGGCTGCGGCGCACTTCCAAGCGCATGGCGCTGAGGGTGAGTTTCTCTAGAGCCTGCGCGCCTTGACTCAAACCGACATCGAAAAGCACACCCACAGCCAGAGCGGCACAGGCATTCCACACATTGTGCACTCCGGGTACCGCGAGGGACAGCGTCACCTCATCCCCTTCGTACGTAACCGTACAGGAGGGACGTCCCTCGCTGTCCAATCTTATCCCCTTGGCTACCAGTTGGTTGGCCGCGTCCAAACCGTAATAGATGATTCTACCTGGGAAAGAGCGGGCCTGCCCCCGTACGGTGGGGTCATCGCCATTGAGGACGGCGATCCCGCGCTCATCCATGGCCTCTAGCAACTCACCCTTGGCCTGAGCTACGTTACTAATCCCGCCCAAAAGCTCCAGATGCACCGGACCTATGTTGGTGATCACCCCTAGGTTCGGGGGGCAAATCTCGGTGAGCCGCCTGATTTGGCCCAGACCACGCATGCCCATCTCCACCACCAGCACCTCATGATGCTCTTCCAGACCTAACACGGTGACGGGCACACCGATCTCATTGTTCTTGTTCCCCTCGGTGGCATGTACAGCATAGCGGGAGCGGAGCACCTGGGCGATCATATCTTTGGTGGACGTTTTCCCGTTACTACCCGTTACCGCTACCACCGGAACGGGATACTTGGCTAGGTAGGCCTGGGCCAGATCTTGCAGGGCTTGGAGGGGATCCGCGACCTCGACCACCCCAGGCTGGTGATATGTTCCTTCCCTAACCACCGCAAAGCCCCCAAGGGCAAGCACGTCGCCGACGAATTGGTGTCCATCCACGCGCTCCCCCGGCAGCGCAAAAAACAGGCTGCCCTTGCGGGCCTGGCGGCTGTCGATCACCACGTTATCCGCAGCGCCGGAACCGTGCGCGCGTCCGTGGGTCATGTCGGCAATCTCTGCAAGCGATAGTGCACGCATTACTCCTTCAGCTCCTTAAGGGCCGCTCTGACTTCCTCCCCGTCATCGAAGTGAATCCGCCCCTGGGCGAACTCCTGATAGGTCTCATGGCCTTTGCCAGCCACGATCACCAAATCCGCCGGTGTGGCCAAGGCCACTGCTTTGCGGATGGCACTGCGCCGATCCACATCGATCTGGTAGTTGGCGCGGGGATTGACTTTCAACAGCCCCGTTTCGATACTGGAGCAGATCGTGGCGGGATCCTCGGAGCGGGGATTGTCCGTAGTGATGATCACAACATCGGCAAGTTCGGCGGCCACAGCCCCCATCAGGGGCCGTTTCCCCCGATCGCGGTCGCCTCCGGCCCCGAATACTAAAATAATCCGACCGTTGGGCACCAGCGGCCGGGCTGAACGCAAAATGTTCTCCAGCCCATGGGGGGTGTGGGCATAATCCACAACCACATTCAAGCCGTGGGGGTTGGGGATGCGCTGAAACCGGCCGGGAACCCCCGAGACTTTCTCCAAACCCCGCTTGATCCCCTCAAGGGAGACCCCCTGCCCGGCGCAGAGGGCGGCAGCTCCCAGGGAGTTATACACATTGAACAGCCCCATGAGCTGCAAGTTGATTCCGATCTGCCCATCTTTACTTTCCAGTATATAAGAAACGCCCGCATTTTCCAACTTGATCTTCCGGGCTTGGAAGGCGGCCTCCCGTTCTACACCGAAGGTGAGCACTGGGAAGGACACAAGTTCCTGGAGTTTTTGACCCCAAGCATCATCAACATTCACGGCGGCAGGACCCTTTAGGCCAGCAAACAGCTTGGCTTTGGCGGCAAAGTAGTCTTCCAAGGTGGGATGAAAATCCAGGTGATCCTGGGATAAGTTGGTGAACACCGCCCCAGCAAAAGCCACGCCCACGGTGCGGTGCAGTTCCAAAGCGTGGGAAGAGACTTCCATCACCACATAGTCCACGCCCTCGGCCACCATCTGGGCAAACAGGCTCTGCAGGTCCAACGATTCAGGGGTGGTACGCTGAGCCTCCAACTTTTTTTCACCAACGAGGATCTCAATGGTGCCAATTAATCCCACCTTGTATCCGGCCTCTTCCAGGATGGATTTCACCAGATAGGTGGTTGTGGTCTTGCCGTTGGTGCCAGTTACTCCCAGCACCCGCAGGTTACGGGAAGGATGCCCGAAAAAGTTGGCTGCGGCAATGCCCAAGGCATAGCGCGTGTTCTCCACTACCGCCTGGGTCAAGTCTACCCCGGGGATAAACCGCTCCACCAACACGGCCGCGGCGCCCTTGGCCTTGGCTTCGGGTACAAAGTCGTGACCGTCCGCCTTCTGCCCCACCACTGCCACGAATAAGTCCCCCGGCTGTACCTTTCTAGAATCATAACTGATGCCGCGCACAGAACATGGCGGCCCGAAAACCTTGTAGTTTAGTCCAGCTAAGACCGCTTCCAGCTGCATCGACCATCCTCCTCCGCTAAAGCTCAAACTCAACCTCCACCGTGGAACCTTTGGGCACAACGGTGCCTGCCGCGGGCAGCTGGTTAACTGCCACCCCGCTGCCCACCACTTTAATCCGCAAGCCCGCTGCCGTGAGCGCGGCTGAGGCGTCCAGCATGGACAGTCCCGTGACAGAGGGCACCGCCACCTCTTCGAGGTCACCGCGGTCAAAATAAAGGTGGACCGTGGTCTGAGCAGGAACTCTCACACCAGGGCTCGGTGTTTGGTTGGTCACCAGCGTCCCCTCTCCTTCCATGGTCCAGAAAAGGCCAGCCTGAGCCAGCCTCGCTTGGGCCTCCTGTTTGGTTAAATTGAGCACGTTAGGCACCACGGCCTGCGTCGAACGCGGCCGGCCTTCCTGGCGCCTTTTCACACCCAGGTATTCCAGACTCTCTTCCATAATCTCCCGAAACACAGGGGCAGCCAGCACGCCGCCATAGGCCGACTCCACCTTGGGTTTGTAAAGCACCACCAACATGGCCAGGGCGGGGTCATCCACGGGCGCAAAACCCACAAAAGAGGCGATGATGTCATCGGTATATCCCCCCACCCCCGGAACCTCGGCCGTTCCGGTCTTGCCCGCCACGGCATAGCCTTGAATGTCCGCGCGGTTGCCGTTGCCGTTGACCACAACGGAGCGCAAAAGTTCACTAACCGCTGCGGCAGTCTGCGGACTGATGGGCGTGCCCAACACTTCCGCTTCCACCTTCTGCACAAGCTTACCGTGGGCATCCCTGATTTCCTTCACAAAATGGGGCTTCATCAATGTTCCACCATTAGCCACGGCAGAAATGGCGCTGAGCAGCTGCAGAGGGGTAACGGCGATGCCTTGCCCAAAGCCCGTGTTCGCCCACTGGAGAGTCTGCCCCGTCCGACTGGGACTAAGGACTGTACCCGCGGTCTCTCCGGGAAAATCCACCCCTAGGCGCTGACCGAAACCAAAACCACGGATATACTGGTAGAAACGTTCCGGTCCCATTTCCAGCGAGAGTTTAGCGAAGGTGATGTTGTCCGACCGTTCCAAAGCCTCCCGGAAAGTGATGCGGCCAAAAGCACGTCCATCCAAGTTGCGGACCCGGCCACCCCCCACTTCCCAGGCGGAACCGCTCTCAAAGATGCGGTTGTAGTCCGTGATCCCCAAATCCAAAGCCGCAGCAGCAGTGACAAACTTGAAAGTGGATCCCGGTTCATATTGGTCTGTGATGGCCACATTGCGGCGGCGATCCACAGATACCTCCTGATAGTAGTTCGGATCAAAGGTGGGATAGATGGCGTTGGCCAAAATCTCTCCGGTCTTGGGGTTCATTACCAGCACCAAACCCCGTTCACTGTTGCTGGAGATCACTGCTTCTTGGATGCGGGTTTCGGCTATATACTGGAGCACCGTGTCGATGGTCAGCACCACATCGTGGCCGGGCTGCGGCGGAACAAACCTCGTCTGCCCTCCGGGGATGCTGCGCTGTGCCGCATCCCGTTCGGTCGCCTGCTGCCCCGGAACTCCCGCGAGAATCTTATCGTAAAAATACTCTATGCCTTCCAAACCTTGATTATCCGCCCCGGCAATGCCCACCACGTGGGCGGCGAGTGAGCCTTGGGGATAATAGCGTTGGGGGCGCTGCACAATCCTGATGCCTGGTAGACCTAGGCTCCGAATGGCTTGGGACGTTTCCACCGTCAACCCCCGGGCCAGCCAAACGCTGGTTTTGTCGCTGCTCAGCAGACGAACCAACTCCGCCTCAGACAAAGACAAATAGGGAGCTAACTGCCGTGCTGTCCCCTCAACATCGCGAATGCTCTCGGGTAACGCATACACCGCATCGGCTCCCATACTAATGGCCAAGGTTTTGTAATTGCGGTCCAGGATCCGGCCCCGCTGGGCGTCAATGGTCTGGGGTCTCATGCGCTGAGCCAAGGCCCTAAGCGCAAGCTCTTCGCCACGGTACAACTGCAGATAACCTAAGCGAATGGCCAGGCCCACCATGGCCAGAGTCCAAAAGGTAAATATAAAAAGAGTGCGCCTAACGCGCGATCGCTTAGCGTTGTAGCGTGCCAGCTTCCACTCCTCCTAACGGCAAAACCTTGTTCAGCACCGCGGCCAGAACACTAAGAATGCCGCCGCTGGGGTTTTCCTGCTCCCCTTGGGCCAGCCAACGCGATTCCACTACTGGAACTGGATCGGTCCGGTGCGGAACCACTAGGGTGGCAGTGTACTCAGGATCCACCATACCCAGGCGGGTGCGGGCGATATGTTCCACCTGTTTGAGGGAACGCTGTGCTTCCAGCGTGAGCATTAGTTGATCATTTCGCTGTTCCATCAGCTTTACCTGCTCTTGGAGGCGGAGTACTTCAACATTGAGATGGTAGGAGGTGACTTGCTGCTGGAGGTAGAGTAGGCCCAAGACCACACAGCAGGCGGCCACAAGGCAGATCCTTACCGTGGCGGGCATGCGGCGGCTCCGGCGCTTAGGTTTCGATTTGGGCCCCGGCGCGCGCTGCTCCGCTGGAACCGCTGGTTCTGCGTAGGAGTAGTCGAGTTCCACAAGCTTCCTGGCCGCAGTCATCTAGTTCAACCTCCTTCAAAGCTTCTCCACTGCCCGCAGTTTGGCGCTGCGGGAGCGGGGATTGTTCTCTACCTCCCTCGGGGAGGGTACAATGGGTTTCTTGTTCACCAGCTCCACAACGCGCTGGCGGCCGCAGACACAGACCGGCAGCCCAGGAGGGCAGGTGCACTTGCCGAGCAGATCCTGGAAGTAATCCTTTACAAGGCGATCCTCCAGGGAGTGGAAGGTGATCACCGCCAGCCTTCCCTTGGGTTTGAGCAGGTCCACAGCCTGCCCCAGCACGTCCCGGAGGGCACCCAGTTCATCGTTGACGGCTATGCGCAGAGCCTGGAATGTGCGCCTCGCCGGATGGGGTCCTTGGGCCCGGGCCCCCGCAGGAACCGCTTTTTTGATCACTGCAACCAAATCCCCGGTTGTGTCAATGGGCTTGGACTGGCGTTCCGCCACTATAAACTGGGCAATTCTCGCAGCCCAGCGTTCTTCGCCGTACTCCGCGATAATCCGGGCGAGTTCTTCCTCGCCGTATGTATTTACCACCGTCCAGGCATCCAAGGGCGAACTGCGGTCCATGCGCATATCCAAACGGGCATCCTGGTGGTAGCTAAATCCTCGCTCCCCTTGATCCAACTGGATGGAAGAAACCCCCAGGTCGATGAGGATACCCGCGACCTCCTGTACGCCCAGATCCGACAGCAGACTCCGCAGGTTGCGGAAGTTCCCTTTGATCAACGTTACCCGTTCTCTGTAGTTGGCCAAGCGATACTTGGCCCGCTCCAAGGCGGCGTCATCCTGATCGATCCCAATGAGCTGAATAGTGGGTTCCGTGGCCAGCATGCCCAGGCTGTGGCCTGCGGCGCCGACGGTACAGTCCACATACACTTCACCCGGCTTGAGGGCAAGGGCATCAATGGTCTCCTGGAGGAGAACCGGTTCGTGGCCAAACTCCATCTCTTCACCCCTAGCTCAGATTCCCAGATCCACTATACTCTCGGCGATCTGTTCAAAAGACTGTTCAGCCGCCTGCACGTAGGTCTCCCACTTCGCCCTGCTCCAGATCTCAATGCGACTGGCAACGCCGATTACCACCGCATCCTTGTCAATGCCGGCATACTCCCGCAGATTCAGGGGAAGCATGATCCGCCCCTGCTTATCCAACTCGCATTCAGTGGCCCCCGAAAACAGGAACCGGACAAACTGCCGGGCATCGTGTTTGGTGAGGGGCAGGGTACGCAGCTTATTCTCTAAGACGCTCCATTCGTGGCTGGGGAACAGGAAGAGGCAGTGATCCAGCCCACGGGTGATAATGGCTCCCTCCCCCAACTCCTCACGGAACTTCGCGGGAATAGTGAGGCGTCCTTTGGCATCCAGGCTGTGCTGATACTCGCCCAAGAACATGCTCACCACTCCCTTCGCGGTATCCCCCACTTTTCCCCACTATGCACCACTTCGTTGACCTAATTCGGTGGGTTTTCGCAAAATCCTGCCCCACCCATGAAAATTTTCCCTAAATGGA
The DNA here is from genome assembly GCA_029776155.1 of Bacillota bacterium. GTDB lineage: Bacteria > Bacillota > Limnochordia > Darwinibacteriales > Darwinibacteriaceae > DTU010. The sequence goes on from JAKOTU010000090.1 coordinate 59,295, forward strand.
AAAGCCCACCATGCGGCTGTGCGGTGGACAAACAGCAAAAACCTGGATATCAAGGGTATCCAGGTTACAAGACGATCTGAGTGAACCTGTAAGCCGAGTTCTGTCGAGGATGATCATCTATCTAGGGCTTTAGTTGCCTAAAGCCTCGTGCGGTCAACCCGAAAGTCAAACGAGACGGGCAGCCTCTCCTTTCCTATTTGACCTTGCTCCGGATGGGGTTTACCTAGCCAGTTAGTCACCTAACCGCTGGTGAGCTCTTACCTCACCTTTTCACCCTTACCTGGGCCGAAACACCGGCCTAGGCGGTATGTTTCTGTGGCACTAGCCTTAGAGTCGCCTCCACTGGGTGTTACCCAGCATCCTGCCCTATGGAGCTCGGACTTTCCTCAAAGGGTAACCCTTCGCGATCATCCGGTTCACTCAGCAGCTTCCCTACAAGTATACCATGTTCCCCACTAAGACACAAGAAAAGGGAGACTTACAGGTCCCCCGAATTGGTGGTAAACAGTACCAGTGGTGGTAAAGTGTGCAACCTTGACACACCCGCAATTTTCTTGCGCAAAGCCGCTTCTAGCTGGGGTTTAATGGTGGACCCCCTGGGATTCGAACCCAGGACCAACAGATTATGAGTCTGCTGCTCTAACCGCTGAGCTAGGGGTCCAACACGGATCAATTATAGGAAAACATCCGCTCAGTGTCAAGGGTGTGGCTACTGCTCCAAAAAGTCCTTCAACTTCTTGCTGCGGCTCGGATGGCGCAGTTTGCGCAGGGCCTTGGCTTCAATTTGGCGAATGCGCTCCCGGGTTACCCCAAAGACCTGGCCCACTTCCTCCAAGGTCCGGCCCCGTCCATCTTCCAAGCCAAAGCGCAGCTTGAGCACCTGCTGTTCTCTGGGAGTCAAAGACTCCAGCACTTCTTCTAGCTGTTCCTGGAGCATGGTGAAAGCCGCGGCCTCTGCTGGGGCAGTTGCTTCCTGATCTTCAATAAAATCGCCTAGATGGCTGTCTTCCTCTTCCCCAATGGGTGTCTCCAGAGACACGGGCTCTTGGGCGATTTTCATGATCTCCCGCACCCGCTCCGCAGGCATGTCCATAGCCTCCGCTATTTCCTCCGGTGTGGGAGCCCGCCCCAACTCCTGGAGCAACTGCCGGGAAACCCGGGTCAACTTGTTGATGGTTTCAACCATGTGGACGGGAATGCGGATGGTACGGGCTTGGTCCGCAATGGATCTGGTAATGGCCTGCCTGATCCACCAAGTGGCGTAGGTACTGAACTTGAAACCTTTGCGGTAATCAAACTTCTCCACCGCCTTGATCAGGCCCAGGTTGCCCTCCTGGATCAAGTCCAGCAGCTGCATACCCCTACCCACATAACGTTTGGCAATGCTCACCACCAGACGCAAGTTGGCTTCTGCCAGCTTGCGCGCGGCTTCTTGATCACCCTGTTCAATGCGCTTGGCCAGTTCCACTTCTTCCTCGGCAGTGAGGAGCGGAACCCTGCCGATCTCCTTTAGATACATACGGACAGGATCATCAAGCCCAATACCCTCTGGCATGGACAAATCATATTCATCCTGGTCTGCCTCATCAGTCACATCGTCATCGACCGGCTCACCAGGGTCATCGTCGTGTTCAGCATTGGAATGGGGAATCACGTCTACACCCATGGCCGAGAAGCTCTCATAAATCTCATCGATCTGCTCAGGAAGAAGATCCACATCTTGCAGGCTATCCATGATTTCGCGATAAGTAACCATGCCGCGCTTTTTCGCCCTCGCCATGAGTTCGTTCACTGCTTGGATGTTGTCTGCCACGGTGCTTGCTTCCTTCTTGTTCAACATGAATACCCCCTTTCTGTCCGGCTGTTTTCAGCTAGAATGATGGCTGCAAATGTCATAATACTCCTTCAGCAGCTGGTATAACTCCATGCGGACATCGAAACCTTCTCTATCATTCTCCAATAAGGCAAGTTTTTCCTCTATCTTCCGCAATCTTCGCCTCTTCAAAACCGCCAGAAACGACCCAAGACAATCTTCCCAGCTTGCGACTGGTTCCTCCAGGGACAGCAGCCGACTGGCGGTGGACGCGGCGCGCTCATCAGACAAACCCGCACTCAGAGACAGAAAAAGATGGCGGTAGTCTGGGTGCTGGAAACTATCCGCAGCAATTCCCTGCTCTGTAATCTCCCGTAGGAGCCCCGGCTCCTGCAAAAGGTGCCGAAGTACTTCGCGCTCCCGCAGCTCTTCCCCTGCCTCCAGTGCAGAAACAGCGGCTGCCCGTTTGGGCGGGCTGCCCTTTAGATTACGCCTATTCTGCGCCCGGGGAACCCTGGGTATGCCCAGCCTCTGGTGAACCTCTGCTGCCAGCGCTTCTTCCCGCACACCTAGACGCTCCGCTGCATAGCGAGTGTATTCATCGCGCTCAACGGCGTTGGTAAGCTGAGATAGCAATGTAACAAGTTCTGTAGATGCGGCCAATTTTCCTTCTCTAGTTTCTACATCGTGTTGGGAAATAATTCTATCAATCTGGTATTCCCGAAAAGGCCGGGCACTATGCAACCAGGCCCGCACTCCTTCCATCCCTCGGGCGCGGGCAAAACTGTCGGGGTCCTCTCCCCCGGGCAGACTGGCCACGCGCACCTTCAGCCCGGAGGCATGTAACACCTCCATCCCCCGCCAAGCCGCCCTCTCCCCCGCGGCATCGCCGTCAAAGGCGATGATAGCCTGGGAGCAGAAGCGCTTCAGGAGCCTTGCATGGGCCGGAGTAAAGGCCGTCCCCAAGGAGGCCACCACATTGCGCTGCCCAGCGGCAAACAGCGCGATCAAATCGGTGTATCCCTCCACAATCACTACCTGGTCCTGGGCTTGGATCTCCTCTTTGGACCAGTTTAACCCGTAGAGAATCTGGCCCTTGTTGAACACCGCAGTCTGGCCCGTGTTCAGGTACTTGGGGCCGGAAGAGACTAGGCTCCTGCCGCCAAAGCCCACAAAGCGCCCTAGATGATCGCAAATGGGGAACATAACCCGCCCCCGGAAACGGTCGATAAAACCCCGCTGACCCGCAGTGACCAGCCCCGCGGCCTGGGCCACAGCCAGATCCACACCCTGGGTCTGGAGAAAACTAGCCAAGCCGTCCCACTCCTCCAGGGCATAACCCAGGTAGAAATGCCTGGCCAGTTCTTTGCTGATCCCCCTGCCTTCCAGGTAGGCGCGTGCCTTGGCCCCGGCTGGAGAGCGCAGATTTCGGTAGTAATAACGGGCCGCCAGCTGGTTCACCTGGCGCAGCTGCTCCCGCTCCTGTTCCTTCCGCTGGTCATGGGGGGATAGGGACGGCACTGGAATCCCCTTTTCCTGCGCCAGTTTCACCACCGCTTCCGGGAAGGATAGGTTTTCCGTTTCCATGATGAAGTTGAACACATTACCTCCCTTACCGCAGCCAAAGCAATGGAAAAACTGTTTTTCTGGGTTAACGGTCAAGGAGGGCGTTTTCTCACTGTGAAAAGGGCACAGCCCCACATAATTCTTCCCCGTCTGGCGCAGCTCGACGCGCCGGCCGACTACTTCCACAATATCTACGGCAGCCCTGACCCGTTCCAGCCACTGCTCAGAAAACCTTGCGATCTCCGTCACCCCCCCAGCCCCGGGGCAGAAACAGCCGCTGAAACTCCTGGGTTGCGAAGCTGTCAGTCATGCCGGCGATATAGTCCACCACTTCCACCTGGGGATCAGCAGCATTCTTGAAACGCTCACCGTGCTCCAGGTAGTAAGTGTAGAGCATACTGATCACTCCGTACACCTTGGACTCCTCCTGCTTGGCCGCGGAGTTAAAATAGAAGTTTTCAAAAAGGAAACTCCGCAGAAGGTCAGTGGCCTCCTGGACCCTTGGACTCATGGCCACCTGATTCTTGCCGAAGCTGGTGTGGAGAATATCCGTAACCATGGTTCGGATGCGCTCCCGGCTGGTGCGCCCCAAGACCTCTAGCACTTGTTCAGGCAGGTCCTCCTCCCGGAGGATTCCGCCCCGCACAGCATCTTCCACATCGTGATTCAGATAGGCTATGCGGTCGCAGATGCGCACCACCTGGCCCTCCAGAGTCTGGGGCAGAGTGTCCCCGGTATGGTGCAGAATGCCGTCCCGTACCTCCCAGGTCAAGTTGAGCCCGGGGTAGTCGGGAGCATACACCTCCAGCACATCCACCACCCGCAGGCTGTGCTCGTTGTGTCGGAAGTGGCCAACTAGGCGCTGGAGGGCAGCTTCGCCAGCATGCCCAAAAGGGGTATGCCCCAGATCGTGTCCCAGGGCAATGGCTTCCGTGAGGTCCTCGTTCAAACGCAAGGCCCGGGCCACACTTCTGGCTATTTGGGTTACCTCTAAGACATGGGTCATGCGGGTGCGGTAATGGTCTCCCTTGGGGGCGATGAAAACCTGGGTCTTGGATTTGAGGCGGCGAAACGCCTTGGAGTGGACGATGCGTTCCCGATCCTGCTGGAAACAGGTAGAGTACGAACACGGCTCTTCGGGGTAAACACGCCCCTTACTCTGCCGCGCCTTCGCCGCGTAGGGGGATAAGTACTTCTCTTCCCATTCCAAAATGGACTCCACGAAATTCATGTCTGCACCCCTCTCCATCAGCGCACAGTTCCTACCAGCTCCCTGAGCTTCCCCTTGCCGCCAGCACTTGCATCCTGCCCTTGAACGCGCAAGAACCCACACTAACATAGTATGGGTTCCCCGCGCCAAGAAGTTTTCCTTCTATGCTAACCCGCAGACTTACCGTGGGTTGCGAATGTTGGCCTGGGCAGCAGCCAAACGGGCAATGGGCACGCGGAATGGCGAGCAGCTCACGTAATCTAAGCCAACACGATGGAAGAAGTCGATGGAAGCCGGGTCGCCGCCGTGCTCACCGCAGACGCCGATCTTCAGGTTCGCCCGCACGGAGCGGCCCTTCTCGACACCCATCTTAACCAGGGAGCCTACGCCCACCTGATCCAAGCTCTGGAACGGATCCTTTTCCAAGACGCCCTTTTCAATGTACTGGGGCAGGAAGGTTCCAGCGTCATCGCGGCTGAAGCCAAAGGTCATCTGGGTGAGGTCGTTGGTACCGAAGGAGAAGAACTCGGCTTCAGCGGCGATCTCATCGGCCACAACGCAAGCCCTGGGGATTTCCACCATGGTGCCCACCAGGTACTTGAACTCAACGCCAAACTCCTTCATGACCTCTTCGGCCACTTCGATGCAGACCTTTTTCATCAGCTTGAGCTCCTGCACAGTGCCGACCAAGGGAATCATAACCTCTGGGAAGACCTGTACCCCTTCCTTGGTAAGCTCTGCCGCGGCCTCGAAAATGGCCCGGACCTGCATGGCGTAGATCTCAGGATAGGTCACACCAAGGCGCACGCCACGATGGCCCAGCATGGGGTTGATCTCCTCGAGGGCCTCAATGCGTGCCTTCAAGGCCTCTACCGTCACTCCCATGTCGGCGGCCAGCTTGCGGATGGTCTCGGCATCCTGGGGCACAAACTCATGCAGAGGAGGATCCAGCAAGCGCACCGTTACGGGTTTGCCCTGCATGGTCCGGAAAATCCCTTTGAAGTCGCCCTTCTGGTAAGGCAGCAGCTTAGCCAGGGCAGCTTCCCGTCCGGCTTGGTCTTGGGCAAAGATCATCTGGCGCACAGCGCTGATGCGGTCGCCTTCGAAGAACATGTGCTCTGTTCTGCACAACCCGATGCCCTCGGCGCCAAAGTCCAAAGCAATCTTGGCGTCGTGGGGCGTATCGGCGTTGGTGCGGATACCCAGGGTGCGGAACTCATCGGCCCACTCCAAGAGGGTGCCTAGATTGCCGCTGACCTGAGCTTCCACCATGGGTACTTGGCCCACGATCACTTCGCCGGTGCTGCCGTTTAAGGTAATCCAGTCGCCTTCCTTGAGCTCAGTGGTGCCAAAGGTGAGGGTCTTTTTCTCTTCATCGATCAAAGCAGCGGCGCAGCCTGCTACACAGCACTTGCCCATACCGCGGGCAACTACGGCAGCGTGGGAGGTCATACCGCCGCGGGCCGTTAAGATACCCTCGGCTACGTGCATGCCACCGATATCCTCAGGGGAGGTCTCGTTGCGGACCAGGATAACCTGTTCACCGCGCTCTTTCCACTGCTCGGCTTCTTCCGCGGTAAACACGATGCGGCCGGCTGCGGCACCCGGAGAGGCAGGCAGACCTTTAGCAATGGCCTCATACTTGGCTTTGGGATCGATCATGGGATGGAGCAGCTGATCGAGCTGTTCGGGCTCGACACGCAGAAGGGCAGTCTTCTTGTCAATGAGCCCCTCTTCCACCATTTCCACGGCAATGCGCACAGCTGCAGTGGCCGTCCGCTTACCGACGCGGGTCTGCAGGATGTACAGCTTACCTTCCTGAATGGTGAACTCGATATCCTGCATATCCTTGTAGTGGTTCTCCAGCCGCTTATAAATCTGTTCCAGCTCTGCGTAGACTTCAGGCATGCCCTTCTTGAGCTCGGCAATGGGCAGAGGAGTGCGGATACCTGCTACCACGTCTTCACCTTGGGCATTCATGAGGTACTCGCCGTAGAACACGTTTTCACCGGTGGAAGGATCACGGGTGAAGGCCACGCCTGTACCAGAGGTTTCGCCCATGTTACCAAAGACCATGGCCTGGACGTTCACAGCTGTACCCCAATCGTGGGGAATGTTGTTGATCTGGCGGTAACGGATGGCCCGAGCACCGTTCCAGGAACGGAACACGGCGTCGATCGCTCCCCGCAGCTGTTCAACTGGATCATCGGGGAACAGAGTGCCTGCGGCATTCTTAACGATAGCTTTGTACTCCTGAACCAGGGCCTTGAGAGCCTCTACGCTCAACTCGTTATCCTGCTCCACGCCCTCTTCGGCGCGCTTTTTGGCGATGGTCTCCTCAAAGAGTTCATGGGCCACACCCATGACCACATCACCGTACATATGGATGAAACGGCGGTAGGAGTCCCAGGCAAAACGGGGGTTCCCCGATTTCTTAGCCAGAGCTTCCACAGTGGTGTCATTCAAGCCCAGGTTCAAGACGGTGTCCATCATACCAGGCATGGATACCCGTGCACCGGAGCGGACAGAAACCAGGAGAGGATTCTCCTCGTCGCCGAACTTGGCTCCCATGGCTTGTTCTAACTTGGCCAAATTCTCCATGACCTGTTCTTCCAAACCTTCCGGCCACTGCTCATTGTTGCCGTAAAAAGCCGTGCAGGCTTCGGTGGTGATGGTAAAGCCGGGGGGCACGGGAATGCCCAGGGCTGTCATCTCGGCTAAGTTGGCACCTTTACCGCCAACTAGGTTCCGGTTGCCCTCTTGGCCTTCAGTGCGGCCGCTGCCAAAAAAGTAAACCCACTTGGTGTTCATGCACATCCTCCTTCTGCGTTTCTTACTCTATAATTCCCCATGGGGGAACATATCTGAAGAAGCGGAAAATATTGGCTCAAATACCAACCTAATCTATTCTTTATCCCCCCTGGTTCTCCTTCTCCCAATCCGCTTCTTTACTTATTTCCAACAACCAGGTGCAAATCACCACACAATCGATACAATCTCACCGCCTGATTGAGTAAAGCCAACCGGTTGCCCCGCACAACGGGGTCCTGATCCATAATCATCACCTGATCAAAGAAACGGTCGATGGGGCCCCGGAGCGCCGCGAGCTGCTGCAGAAGGCCCTTAAAGTCGCCCTGAGCCGCCAGGGCCAGGCAGGCCTTTTCGGCTGCCTGCAGCGCTTGGTGGAACTCGGCGTCGGCAGCAGCAAACACACTAGGTGTAAGCTCGCTACCGCTGCCTTTGGCCGCCAGATTAGCTACCCGTTCAAAACCAGTGAGCAGATCCACAAAACCAGCTTCCTCCCGGAACTGGGCCAAGGCCTTCACCTTAGCTTCTAGGCTGGGGATGCACTCGTCCCCTCCAGCTAAAACCGCATCAACTAGATCGTAGCTGTAGCCCTGCTCCAAAAGGATCACCCTCAGCCGGGCCAGCAGGAAATCCACCAGAGCCTGGGTGCGCTCCTCACCTAAGGGAAGGTCAGCATACCGCTCCTCGGCAGCTTCAATGAGCTCCCGCAGGGAGATGGCATAGCCTCCCCGGCGCAGGATCTGCACAACTCCCTGAGCTTGACGGCGCAGGGCAAAGGGATCCTGGGACCCTGTGGGAATCTTCCCCAGAGCGAAGTAACCCACCAGCGTATCCAGTTTGTCCGCCAAGCTGACCACAGTGCCTTCCACCGTTTCGGGCAGGCCATCGCCGGCAAAGCGGGGCAGATAGTGCTCGCGGATACCAGCGGCCACTGCGGGATCCTCGCCTTGGGCCAAAGCATACTTCTCCCCCATAATCCCCTGCAGCTCAGGAAACTCATAGACCATCTGGGTGACCAAATCGCTCTTTGCCAGGCGGGCCGTGCGTAAAGCCGTCTCGAGCCGGTCAGCGTGGCCCAGCCGCTCTGCCAAAAACGCGGTGAGCTTTTCCAAACGCCGCACCTTATCCCCCATGGTGCCCAGCCTTTCCTGGAACACCACCTGTTCCAGCCGGGGCAGCTGATCAACCAGCTTTACCTTCAGATCCTCTTCGTAGAAGAACTTGGCATCGGCCAAGCGCGCCGCCAGCACCTTTTCGTTCCCCTTGATCACCAAATCCAGGTGGTTATCGGCGCCATTGCGCACCCCGATGAAACTGGCCTGGAGCTGTCCCTGGGCGTTGTGGAGGGGAAAATAGCGCTGATGCTCCTTCATGGAGGTAATCAAGACCTCCGCCGGAACGGTCAAATACTCGGGAGAGAACTCCCCTCTGAAGGCAGTGGGGTATTCCACTAAGTTGACGATTTCCCCCAAGAGGCGCTCATCTTCCTTCACCCAGGCATTGTGTCTGGCGGCCAAATCCTGAATCTGCTGCCAAATGGCCGCGCGCCGCTCTTGGGCATCGGCCATGACATAGTGCTCTTTCAAGGTGGAAAGATACGCCTGGGGCTCGGCAATCACCACCGGTCCTGAACTCAGCTGGCGATGCCCGAAGCTTTCCCGCCCAGCCTTGATCGGACCCACTTCCAGGGGAATCACCTGGGTGCCGAATAAAGCTACAATCCAGCGCAGAGGTCGGGCATAACGCAGATCGTAATTGCCCCAGCGCATGTTCTTGGGAAAACTCAGGTTAGCTATAATCTCCTCTAAGAGAGGTTTGAGGAGTCTAAACGTGGGCTGGCCCTGCACTTCCCTTTGGATGTAAATGTAGTCCGCCCCTTGATAAGACTTGACAATGATGTCCTTTTCCTCAGCGTTTTGGGAGCGCAGAAAGCCAAGGCCGGCTTTCGTGAGCTTGCCCTCCTCATCCCGGGCAATACGCAGGGGCGGGCCTTTAATCTCCTCCACCAAATCCTCCTGCTGCTCCTGGAGCTGTTCCACAAGTACAGCTAAGCGGCGGGGGGTGCTGAAAGTGTGAACCTGCCCAAAGCCCAAACGCTCCTGGGAGAGCTTGGCCGTGATGGCCTCAGACAGCTGTTTCAGCGCGCCTTCGATAAAGCGGGCAGGCAGCTCTTCAAAGCCTAGTTCCAGCAAAAGATCCTGCATCTAGACAGCCCCTCTCTTCAATAGTGGAAAGCCCAGCCTTTCCCGCTCTGCCAGATAACCCTGGGCTGCCAGGCGGGCCAAGGCCCGAACACGGCTGATAAAACGGGTTCTTTCGCTCACACTTAAGGCGCCGCGGGCATCCAGAAGATTAAAGGTATGGGAACACTTGAGCACATAATCATACCCAGGCAGCACCAAGCCCAGCTCGATCAAGCGCTTGGCTTCATCCTCATACAGATCGAACAAGGTAAAGAGCTTCTCCGTATCCGCTGCCTCAAAGTTGTACTTGGAGTACTCCACTTCGTTCTGGAGAAAAACATCTCCATAGGTTACCCCGTCCACCCAAACCAGGTCGAAAATGGAGTTCACTCCCTGGATGAACATGGCCAGCCGCTCCACACCGTAGGTGATCTCCGCGGACACGGGCTTCACATCGATCCCGCCCACCTGCTGAAAGTAGGTGAACTGAGTGATCTCCATTCCATCCAGCCACACCTCCCAGCCCAGGCCCCAGGCCCCGAGGGTGGGAGACTCCCAGTCATCTTCCACAAAGCGCACATCGTGCTTGCCCAGGTCGATGCCCAGCGCTTCCAAGCTTTTCAGATAAACATCCTGCACATCATCGGGAGAGGGCTTGAGGATCACCTGAAACTGATAGTAATGCTGGACCCGGTTGGGATTCTCTCCGTAGCGTCCGTCGGTGGGGCGCCGGCTCGGCTGCACGTAGGCCACATTCCAAGGCTCGGGGCCCAGCGCTTTCAAAAAAGTGGCTGGCGACATGGTTCCCGCGCCAACCTCCAGATCGTAGGGCTGATAAATTATGCACCCCTGCTCTGCCCAAAAGGCTTGCAGCTTTAAGATCATCTCCTGAAGATTCACTCAGCCACCCCTCTCTTATTTTGAAAACCTTTCACCCAACGACCAGGGACGAAAGGTTCTCCAGAGGCTCGTATAGAGCGCCTTGACGGCGCTAGTATTACGTTTCAGTTATACCAAATCCACCACAAATTGTCAATCTGGCCCGGGAGGAACCGCCGTGAGGGTGTCTAGGAAGTCTAAGGATTTCAAAGGATATTCTAGCCGGAAATCCAGGTACCTACGCATCACCCGGCGCAGTTCCTCTTCAAGGTTTCCCGCTGGATGCAGCACGGTGAGCTTAGAGAACTCCCACTCCAAGAGCTTCTTCATCAGTTCCCACGCGCCGTTGGAAAGGGGCACGCTCCCAGGAATCTGTCCTGCACACTTGGAACACAGCACGCCTCCCTGCTCGCTAAAGAAGAGTCTCTCCCGAACGGGTTCCCGGCAGCTCAGGCAGGCATACAGCTCCGGCTCGTAGCCCAACTCCCGCATGAGCCTAAGCTCAAAGGCCCGGGCTGCAAGTTTGAGCCGTCCCTGGCTCGCCAGGGCCAGACTGCCGACCAAGAGTGCGAACACCTCTGCGGCCGGATCCTCTTCAGGAGTTAAGGCATCCACAAGCTCAGTGATGTAGGAAGCATAGGCCAGCTTCTCCAAATCGTCGCGCAGGCTCTGCCCGCTATGCACAATCTCCGCTTGGCTGAGGTTGTGGAGCTCCTTGCCTGGAAAAATGAGATACTGCCCGTGGGTAAACAGCTGGGTGGAACTGAGCAGGCGATTGCGGACCCGCCTTGCTCCCCTGGCCACCGCCTGCAGCTTGCCCCGTTCTTTTGTGTAGATCGTCACGATCCGGTCCGCTTCCCCGAAGTTGCGGACGCGCAGGACGATTCCTTCCACCTTCCAGATCAACGCTGCTCACCATCGGCTTCCGGGGGCTGAATGCCCAGGTACTCATAGCCCAACCTGGTCAGGCAGCGGCCTCTAGCGGTTCTCTGCACCAGGCCGAGCTGCAGCAGGAAGGGTTCATACACATCTTCGATGGTGGCTGCCTCTTCACCGATCACCGCGCTGAGGCTATCCACCCCCACGGGACCTCCTCCAAACACCTGGTGGATAGTGTGCAGAATCCTCCGGTCCATGGGATCTAGACCGTTATCGTCAATCTCGAACAAGCTGAGGGCCTCTCGGGCCACCCCATGGGAAATGCGGTTATTTGCCCGTACTTGGGCGTAATCCCGCACCCGTTTCAGCAGGCGGTTGGCCACCCGGGGTGTACCCCGGGAGCGTTTGGCAATCTCCTCGGCTCCCCCATGCTCGATCTCAATATTGAGAATCCCCGCGGCGCGCAGCACAATTGCCTGCAGATCCTCAACGCTGTACAGCTCCAGGCGGCTGATCATGCCGAAGCGGTCCCGGAGAGGGGAGGTGAGCATCCCTGCCCTGGTTGTGGCCCCCACCAGGGTAAACGGGGGTAGGTCAATGCGTACTGACCTGGCTCCCGGGCCTTTACCGATCACAATATCAACCACACCGTCCTCCATGGCAGGATAAAGCACTTCCTCCACCTGTCTGCTGAGGCGGTGAATCTCGTCGATAAAAATCACGTCCTTAGCTTGAATGCTGGTCAAGATGGCCACCAAGTCCCCCTGGCGTTCAATGGCAGGACCCGAGGTGACGTGAATGCCCACCCCCATTTCCGCGGCAATGATGTGGGCGAGGCTGGTCTTCCCCAAGCCCGGGGGCCCGTAGAGGAGCACATGATCCAGAGCTTCGCCGCGCTGTTTAGCAGCGGTGATGAACAGCCGCAAATGCTCCTTCACCTTATCCTGGCCGATGTACTCCGCCAAGGTCCTGGGCCTCAGCGACCTGTCCACATCCCAATCATCCGGCCTTTTCCAGGCGCTGACTATCCGTTCCGTCTCCAAACCCGTTCACCCCTCTGCTGGCTGTTCTGGGCCAAGGCCACCTTCAAGAGCTCCTGTAGATCATACTCGTCCGGGAGCTGCAGTTGGGCTTGACTGACCATGCGCTCAGCTTCACTCAGACTGTAACCAAGAGCGATCAAAGCCTCCACCGCATCGTCTAAAATGGTTCCTGGCTGCTCCGGCGGCCTCTCCTCTTCAGGCCAGGAGGCAGCAGCAAAGGCGTCCTTTAGTTCCAGCAAGATCCGCTCACCTGTTTTCTTGCCCACGCCCGGAAGTTTGGTGAGGGCCTTGAGATCCTTGGTCTGGACTGCGCGGATAAACTCCCAGGGAGTAATGCTAGAGATGATGGCCATGCCGCTCTTGGGCCCGATCCCAGCCACGCCGATTATTTTCTCGAACAGGCGCTTCTCCTCCCAAGAGGAGAAGCCATAGAGGGTCAAACCATCATCGCGCACCTGCAGATAGGTGTAAACCTGCACTTCCTGCCCTAAAGGGGGCAACGCGCGCAGAACAGAGGCAGAGGCGTTGATCTCATAACCCACGCCCTGCACATCCAGGATCACAGTATTGTCCGTGGCCTCCACCAGCCGACCCCGCAGGGCAACGATCATTGCTCTCTCCTCCCCCAATTATGGGCATTATAGCCGTGACAGATGCAGATGGCCAGAGCATCGGTGACATCATCGGGCTGGGGCGTGCTGTCCAGACCCAAAAGCATACGCACCATGTACGCCACCTGTTCTTTAGCTGCGCGGCCGTAACCGGTCACGGCAGTCTTGACCTGCAGCGGAGTATACTCATGTACAGGCAATCCCGCGTGGGAAGCGGCTAAAATGGCCACACCCCTGGCTTGTCCCACCGCCAAGGCGGTAGCTGAGTTCTTATTAAAAAAGAGCTCTTCCACTGCCAGACAATGGGGGTGAAACTCCGCAATCAGCCTGCTGAGCTCTTGGTAGATAGTGTCTAAGCGCCGGGCGGTCTCCTCTCCAGCCGCAGTGCGGATGGCCCCATACCCCAGCACAGTATGGCGGTTGTGCTCTATGCGCACCACCCCGAAGCCTGTAATGGCCAATCCGGGGTCAACTCCTAGAATAATCACCGCTGTACACCTCGTCCCTTCTATTCTACATCCAGCCCAGCAAGTCCTTGCCTCAGCCGGGGCAAAAAAGGAACCTCAAGCACTAGGCTCGAGGTCCCTCGGCGTTACGCAGCCAAAGTGGCGACAACCGGCGGAAAAAACCTTTGAGAGAGGATAAACCCCAAGATAAAGAAGACTATGGCCAGCAGAACTAGGAAAACCACCCGGCGCATATACTCCCCTCCTTAGAGAGAAGTATGCCCCGTGGCTTGGAAATTATTCCCTAATCATTGCACCTCGTAGTTGGCATAGACCTCCTGTACCTCGTCCAGTTCCTCCAAAAGCTCAATCAGTCTTTCCACCTTCTCGGCCTGTTCCTGGTTGATCTGAACCGTGTTCTGGGGGATAAAGCTGATTTCAGCACCAACAAAGGCCAGGCCCTGACCTTCCAGCGCCTCTTTAATGCGGATGAACTCGCTGGGGTCCGTATGGATCTCCATCACATCTCCATCTACCACCACATCTTCTGCACCCGCTTCCAAGGCCAGAAGCATCACTTCATCCTCATCAACATCTGCCCCCCGTTCGATGACCAGCAGACCTCTGCGCTCGAACATCCAGGCCACACAGCCGCTTTCCCCCAGATTACCACCGAACTTGGAAAAGCGGTGACGCAGCTCACCGGCGGTGCGGTTGCGGTTGTCCGTCAGGGTATGCAGCAGAATAGCCACCCCGTTGGGGCCGTAACCCTCGTAGAACACCTCCGAGTAGGACACTCCTTCCAGGCCTCCCACTGCCCGCTGGATCGCCCGTTCGATGTTATCGTTGGGCATGTTGATGGAGCGGGCCTCGTCGATGGCCAATCGCAACCTCACGTTGGTCGCTGGATCAGGGCCTCCCTCTTTTGCGGCCACGGTAATCTTTCTAGCCACCTTGGTGAACATCTGGCCGCGTTTGGCGTCTTCTTTGGCCTTCTTGTGCTTGATATTGGCCCATTTGGAATGTCCTGCCATAGTGTCACTTCCTTTCCGCCCCTATTTTAGCACAGGCGCCCAGCCGAGACAAGAACTAGCTCCTGGGCCGCAGTCTGGCTGCCCTGCCCATAGCCGCGAAGAGCAGGTACTGCAGACCGGCAAGGAGCGGCACTACCAAAAACGGAGAGGCGGTTTGGGTGATCAGCAAAAAATCGTAGAAACCGTGGGCGGCTGCCGCCGCGGCTAGACCCTTTCCGATGGTAGTCCACGGCTTCGGGCTAAAACGGGCCAGGCCTAGATAATAGCCGGCCAAGCCTGAAAAAGAGATATGGGCCAGGGCAGCCACTGTCCCCCGCAGGGGTGCCGCCGCTAGCCCAAAGGCGGCAATGTAGAGCACGTTCTCCACAACGGCAAAGCCGATGCCTCCCGCAATGGCATAAATAATGCCGTCCATGGGCTCGCTGAACTCACCAGCCCGGGCTAGAGCTACCAGCAGGGCAAGCAGCTTAAACAGCTCCTCGCCCAAACCCACCACGAGAAATGAGAGGGCCAGCTGCCGCGGTACTGCTTGGACACTCTGCAGCTGCTCCCGGAAGGGGGCTTCCCAGACCAGTGCGGGAAGGACCGCCAGCGCGCCCAGGAGCAAACACCAGATCAGCCGCGCCGGCGGTTCTTGATCCCCCGTATCATAACGTTTGAAATACCACAGCCAAAACAGTCCGGGCAGCAGCGAAGCGAGGAGTACGGCCAGCACTTCTCCGGCCCTCAGATCTCATCACTCGGATCATAGTCCCACACCAAAAGCCTTTCACCATGGTCCCAATACACTGCCTGCTCCACCTGGCACGCCCCGCAGCGGTACAGATCCGCGTAGGCTTCTTGATCATCGGGGGTGACCCGTTCCATGGGCTGGTTGCAAAATGGACATGTGGGCATACACTCACCTCCCTAGTAGCATGCGCCGCACAGCGCCATTTATGATCCCATGGTGTGCAGGAGAAATCAGCCATTTCTAGAACTATGGACTAAAATATAATACTGTGAGGAGGTAGATCATGAAACTCGGTGAGGTATTGCGCAGCGGCGATTGGAAAAGTGAAAAGCACGTGCCGGTAATCGCTGCCCCGGACAGCGTGGCCGCGGACGAACCTGTGGAGATAAAGGTCAGCATCGGTGAGGAAATACCCCATCCCAACACAGCTGAACACCACATTCGCTGGATCAAGCTGCTGTTTCAACCCAAAGAAGGATTCACCTTTGAACTAGCAGATGTCCAGTTTGCAGCTCATGGAGAAGGACTGAAAGGCCCGCAGGAGGGGCCGTGCTGGACCGATCCCCAGGCTGCAGTAACGGTGCGTTTGAGGCAGAGCGGCACCCTCATTGCCCTCAGTTACTGCAACATCCACGGACTGTGGGAGAGCTCCAAGGAAATTGAAGTGAAGTAAAAAGAAAGGGGCTGTTGCATTCTGCACGGCCCCTATCCTGTTTTCTTCCCAGCCAAGGGAAGCAAAAGGGGCACTGCTCCCTACTCAACTGAGTAGTTCTGCAGCGCCCCCTTCACCTATCTATTGCCCCATCCCCTGCTTGATCCACTTGGCCACGGTCACGGTTCGTTTGGCCTGATGCTTCACGGCAGCTTCCACATCTTCGATCATCTTTCCATCTTGGCCCACGGTTACGCTGGTACCATAGGGGTTCCCGCCGCCGGCGAAAATGGACTGGTCTGTGTAGCCCGGTGCCACCACGATGGCTCCCCAATGGTACATGTTCGTATAAAGCGAAAGGATTGTGGCCTCTTGCCCTCCATGGGGGTTTTGGGCCGAGCTCATGGCACTTACCACTTTGTTCACTAGTTTGCCGCGTGCCCATAATCCGCCAGTGGTATCCAAGAACTGGCGCATCTGGGAAGCCATGTTACCGAAACGGGTGGGCACGCTGAAGATGATGGCATCAGCCCATTCCAAATCGGCCATGGAGACTTCAGGTACATCACGGGTTGCCTCATAATGGGCCTTCCAAGCGGGATTGGATTCAATGGCCGCTTGGGGAGCGTTCTCCGGTACTTTGAGCACTCTAACTTCCGCGCCTAGTTCCTCGGCCCCTTCTTTAGCCCATTGAGCCAACTGATAGTTGGTGCCGGTGGAACTGTAGTAGATCACGGCGAGCTTCACTGACATACCAGTCACTCCCATCTTTTGGTTATGTATCTAAATGATAACACAAACTATTTGCGCCTGCAACTAGTCCCGCCGGGCCGCTTCTTCCAGAAGGGCTAGAATCTTCGCCGTTCCATCCTTGATGGGAGAGGCCGCCATAGCCGCCACAAATCGCTCCCGCTTTATCTGGAGCTCAGCCAAACGCTCCAGGAGCACCTCTCCAGTCAGCTCCTCTTCCTGGATCACCAGACTATACCCCTGGTTGGCAAAGGACGCCGCGTTGAGGATCTGGTCGCCCCTGCTGGCCTGTCTGGAAAGGGGAACCAGGATGTTGGGCTTAGCCAGGGACACTAGTTCCACGATGCTGTTGGCTCCTGCCCGGGAGAGCACCAGATCCGCCGCGGCCAGCAGATGGGGCAGTTCCTCCTTGGCGTATTCCAGTTGAAAATAGCGGGGGCCCTTCAGCTCTGGAGCCACATTGCCTTTACCGCAGATATGGATAATCTGATAGCGCTGCACCAGCTGCCCTAGATGGTCCCGGATCACCTTGTTTAGTAACGCCGATCCCAGACTGCCGCCCATCACCAACAGGACAGTAAGTGTCGGGGAAAACCCGCACAGTCCCAGTCCTTCCTGGCGAGAGCCTTGGAACAGCTCGGAGCGAATGGGAGTACCGGTCACCACTGCTTTTTCCACCGCTCTGCCTTTGAGATAGCGGACCGATTCAGGGAAGTTGAGGCAGAGCCTCTGCGCAAAAGGCACGCATAAGCGATTGGCCAGCCCCGGCGTCAAGTCCGATTCATGGAGGATTACCGGGATACCCAAAAGCCAAGCGGCCACAGTCACTGGTACGGCCACAAAGCCCCCTTTGCTGAACACCACATGGGGCTTAAGGCGCCTTAGATGCCCATAGGCATCCCCTATCCCTTTCAACACCCGCAAGGGGTCGCTGAGATTCTGCAAATCGAAGTAACGTCTGAGCTTACCCGCGCTGATGGGAAAATAGGGCACCTTCCCTTCCACTAACTGCCGCTCAATACCATCGCGGGTACCTAGGTAATAGATGTCCCAGCCCCGATCCCGCAGCTGCGGGATAAGGGCAAGATGGGGAGTCACATGCCCCGCCGTTCCTCCGCCCGTCAATACAATTCGTTTCATACCGCTAATCCTCCCCTCAGAGCAGGTATTTGGGGACAAAAGTGGAATATGCCCGTATCAGCATTTGCGAGGTGGTTTCCATGGCTCCCATAGCCTTCAGCATTGGTTCATTGGACATTTACTGGTATGGAATCCTCATGGCCTGCACTTTTATCTCCGCTTATTACATCTCCCGCCACTTTGCCAAGCTCCACGGCTTGGACTGGCCGGTAGTGGAAAACCTTTACTTCCTCAGCGCCTTTGTGGGCCTGGTGGGCAGCCGCCTCGGAGCGGTGCTGCCCCACTGGCGCTATTTCCTCCAGCATCCCCTGGAGATTTTCTCCCGGGGCGGCATGGCCTCCCACGGGGCGATCTTCGCCATTATGGTAGTGGGCATCTACTATGTCCGCAAGCATAACCTGCGTTACTGGCAGCTGGCAGACATCGCCGCACCTATCCTGCCTGTAGGGCACATCTTTATCCGGCTGGGCAACTTCCTCAGCGGCGAACTGTACGGCCCCCCCACCACCCTGCCTTGGGGCGTGGAGTTCCCCACCAGCTTGGGGCCGGTACATCCCACCCAGCTTTATGAGGTGGCCGCATCCCTGGTCATCCTGCCCTTTGCCTGGAAATGGGCCAAAAAACCTAGGTATCACGGCTATGCCTTCTTCCGCACCCTATTCGTCCATTCTGTGGTGCGCTTCTTCCTAGACTTCCTGCGCCAGCACAGCGAGCTGTACGGGCCCTTCGTGCTCAGCCAGATCATCGCCTTAGGCATCTGTCTGGTCACCCTGCCTGTGATCCTGATCCTGGACCGGCGCCATACTCATTAGTTCAGCGCTCAAAAAAGGCGTAAACGGTCTGAGTAACCGAGCCACCGCCCCCACTTCCCCAGCCGAGAGGGCGGTCTTCTCTTTCAAAAAGCCCATGAGCGCCGCCAAGGCGGTATGGGGTTTGCCCTGGGCCGCCCGGGCCTTGACCAACGCCGCCACATCTGCCAAAGCCGGCTCTCCTGATTGGGGGCCAACCAGGTTCGCTCCCTGGGCCAGACGCCACACCTTCTGCACAAAACGATGCGCGCTTGCTAAGACGTGCCAGTTGAAGGTGTAATCGCGCTCTGGAGGTCCAAGGTGGAGGAAATAAAGGCGCAGGGCATCACCGCCCACATCCATCAACAGCGGCTCCAGATCCATACCCCCAAGCAGCCTTCCGGTCAAAAGCATCTGCTCCCCCTGCACAGCGTTCCCCAAATGGGCGAAGTCCCTGGGCAGGAGAGCCAAGCCGCAGCTGACCGGGGCGACAGCCGGTTGGAAAGTTATGCCCAGGCGGCGGGCGATATTCTGGAGCCTGTCCGTACCGCCTACCGTTAGGTGTACCCAAGATCTGTTCCAGCTCAGGGAAGCAAAGAAATCGGTGAGCACCAGCAGCCTGGCATTCTCCAGGTCAACCCCTGCGTGGTCCTTAGGGATCAGAACGGTACAAGCCGCGGGCAGGCCCTCACCCGCCCTGGGCTTCTCCTGCTCTGCTTGGAGCCATTTCTTTTCCACTAGACTATGATTGTAACGCAGCATGTTCGTCCCTCAGTTCAAAGGAAACTCCAACCGGCCTTCGCCAATGGTTACGTTGTCCTGACCAGCAAAATACCAGCTGGGTACAGCACCCATAAATATTTCTTCCAAGATGGGCACGCGCGCGGACACTACCACTTCTTCCGCCATAAAGGGAGCCGCCACCCTAATCAGAATCTGGACCTGGAGGAGCACCCGGTGCCAGGTCTGATTTAGACCTGCACTTTCAAAACTGGCCACGGGGGTGGCTGTGAGGGTTCCCACAGGGAGCATGCGGACGGGAATACCAGGACCGCGGGCAGCCAGAAAACTAAGCCCGGTAAGCTGGCCGAGGGGGATGGAAAAGGTCTCCTGCTCCAACCTACTCAACGCTTCTAAGATGCGCTGGGCAGCCTGGCTGCTCACCCTGTTCACGGCCCCCATATTATACTGTACACCCTGCAGACTGCCCTCAGCGTCCCGGATCAGCTTGGCCAGGGTTGTGCTCTCCAGGGTTTCTCCCAGCACTTCTTCCACGGCGCGGTTGATGGCACCGGTAGCCAAAGATGTGGCCCTGGTCTTAGCCCAGGCCTGCATAACCGGCTGCAGCCTGCTTTCCACGATCATGACGGTCACCACGGCAAAGAGGGCCAAAATAAAAAGGAGCAGGCCTACATAGGTGCGCCAGGTAAGCTGGCCCTTCCCCTGCCAGTTTATCACGGATATGCACCTCCCTCAAGTGCCGGCTAAGTTGCGGCGGAACCCTAGGGGATCTGGATTAAGCGGCGAAAATATATGGTATAATAAATCCTGGAAAATGCCCGCGGGGGTGTGTCATGGTGAAAAAAAGGACCGCAGCCATCTACGTACTAGTAATTCTCGGCTCCACCTTTCTAGGTGCCTTTGCAGGGATTGTCTCGGCTTATCTGGGCAGTGCCCCGAGCCTCGATCAGGTTAATATCCGCCAGAACTTCACTACTTACATCTATGACATTCACGGACGGTTAATCACGGATTTATACACTGAGAACCGCATCCCTGTGGACATTAACGAACTGCCCGACTATGTAAAAAACGCGGTGATCGCCATCGAGGACGATCAGTTCTACAACCACCATGGGATCAACTTCATTGCCTTTGGCCGCGCCATCCTCGTAAACCTCAAAGAATGGTCCTTTGCCCAAGGCGGCGGAACCATCACCATGCAGCTCGCCCGCAATGTGTTCCTGACGCAGAAGAAGACCATTATGCGCAAGCTAGAGGAGTTTCTCTGGGCTGTGCAGATTGAGCGCAAGTATTCCAAGGATGAAATCCTGGAAGCGTATTTGAACGAGTTCTACCTCAATCACGGCATTTACGGCATTGAGGCTGGAGCCCGAGCCTTTTTCGGCAAATCGGCCAAGGATCTTACCCTCAGTGAAGCGGCACTCATTGCCGGTGTGATCCGCTGGCCCACCCGCTACTCTCCCTTTGTCAACCCGGACATCGCCGTGGAACGGCGGAATTTCGTGCTCAGCCGCATGCAGGAAGTGGGCTTTATCACCGCAGCCGAAGCAGCGGCAGCCAAGGCTGAACCCTTAGTTTTGGCCGAGCGCAAGCAGAGGGTAGTCCAAGCCCGCTATTTTGTGGACTACGTGGTTGGTCAACTGATCAACCAATTCGGAGAAGACATGGTGTTCAATGGCGGTCTGCGGGTGTACACGACTTTGGATTTGGATATGCAGAGGGCCGCGGAAAAGGCACTGCAGAGTGGACTACCGGTGAACAGATCCAACCAAGGAGAGCTCACTCAGCCTCAAGGGGCTGTCCTGGCACTCGTTCCCCAAACTGGGGAAATCAGGGTGATGGTTGGCGGACGGGGAGAAGACAGCTTCAACCGCAGCGTCCAGGCCCTGCGTTCGCCGGGTTCAGCCATTAAGATCTTTCCCTATACGGCAGCCATCGATCAACGCCTGGTTACCCCGGCCACGGTGTTCCAGGATGAACCCACCGAATTCAAACTGGTCACCGGTGAAGTGTGGGCGCCCCAGAACTACTACGGCACCTTCGCCGGCCCAGTAACGGTGCGCGAAGCCCTGGAAGACTCGCTGAACGTAGTTGCAGCCCAGATCGTGGACCAGCTGGGGCCCCAGACAGTGATCAACTATGCCAAGAAGATGGGCATTACCACCTTTGTGGAGCAGGGCAGGGTGAACGATGTGGGCTTGGCCCCCCTGGCACTGGGCGGTATGACCCGGGGAGTATCCCTGCTGGAGCTGACCACCGCCTACGGTGTCCTAGCCAATCAGGGCATTAAAGCAGAACCCTTCGCCATTTGGAAGGTAACCGATATCAACGGCAATGTGCTCTATGAACACACCCCCCGCTATGAAGTGGTACTCAGCGAACAGACCAGTTACATCATGACTGATATGCTCCGGGGAGTGATCGAACGGGGAACTGGAAAAAACGCCAACATCGGGCGCCCTGCTGCTGGCAAAACCGGCACCCATTCCGATTATCAGGACGCTTGGTTTGTGGGCTACACCCCCGACTTGGTGGCCGGGGTGTGGTTTGGCGAGGATAATCCCAAGCGCATGGTATACCAGGGAGTGATCTACGGCTCTTGGAATGCCGCCTCCATCTGGTCCGACTTCATGAAAGAAGCGATTAAGAACACGCCCGTTAAGGATTTTCCTAAACCCAGCGGGTTGGTGGAAGGGATCCTTATCGACACCAAAACAGGCTTGCTCGTCCGGGACAACTGCAACCTGCCTCCAGAGGAGACCAGGCGGGAGATCTTTATTGCCGGCACCGAGCCCACAACCTACTCACCCCGCTGTGCCGAACCTTGGTGGCGCAGTATACCGTTTTTGGGGCAGTAGAAAGAAAACTGTTGTTATGTTCAAAAAGGAAGCCACACGGCTTCCTTTTTTTAACGCGGTTGATGCAGATCCACCACCGTCACCCCATGCCCCCCCTGGTTGGGATCGGCATAGCGGAATTCCTTCACATGGGGATGCCCGGCGAGATAGCGCTGGACGGCTTCTCCCAAGGTGCCGGTACCTTTTCCGTGGATGAGGCGCACCCGGCCCAAAGAGGAGAGGAACGCATCGTCCAGGTACTTATCCACCAAGGTCAGCCCTTCTTCCACCGTCTTGCCCCGCAGATCCAGCTCGCTGCGGATGGTGGCTGCCTTGGCCAAATGGGCTCGGCGGGGCGCTTGGCCCGCGGGCTCCTGGGCTTCAGTACCCTCCAGGCGCTCTAAGTCTTTTGTCTTCACCGTGATGCGCATAATCCCCACCTGCACCAGAACTTCATCACCGCTGCCTGGGGGTTCCAGCACAAAACCTGTTTGCCGCAGGCTCTTAATGCGCACCTGCTCACCCCGTTTGAGATCCTGCGGCCCCCGGCTCGCGGGCCTTTCCCGCTCCTTGCTGCTCAGCTTTTCACTGCGAGCGGAGAGCTCGTCGCGGTAATCCTTCACCCTGGTTTCCAGCTCCTCCCGGCCAAGGCGCCGCACTTCGCCTAAGATGCGGTTGAGTTCTTGCTGGGTTTCTGCCAACAGCTGCCGGGCCTCTTCCCGGGCCTGCTCCAGGATTTCTTCCCGGCGCTCCTGCAGCTCCTGCAGCAGCTTCTCATACTCGTCTTTGAGCGCGCTGTACTCCCTGCGCAGCCGTTCTGCGGCCAGGCGATCCTGCTCGGCCTGGCGGCGGCTGGTTTCCATTTCCCCGATCAAATCTTCCATTTGGACGTGTTGAGAGGAGAGCAGGGCCTGCCCCCGCTCCACGATCTCCAGGGGAAGCCCCAAGCGCCTGGAGATGGCAAAGGCATTGCTCTTGCCGGGGATGCCAATGGCCAGACGGTAGGTTGGTTTCAAGGTCTGGAGATCAAACTCCACGCTGGCGTTTTCCACCCCCTCGTGGCTGTAGGCATAGGTTTTCAGCTCAGAATAGTGGGTGGTGGCCACGGTATGGACCCCGCGGCTGCGCAGATAATCCAAGATGGCCGTGGCCAGAGCAGCGCCTTCCGTGGGATCTGTTCCCGCGCCCAGCTCATCCAGGAGTACCAGGGAGTTGGCGCCGAGCTCGCTTAAGATCTGTACGATGGTACTCATATGGGAAGAAAAGGTGCTCAGGCTCTGCTCGATGCTCTGCTCATCGCCAATATCCGCGTAGATACCTTGAAACACGGGCAAGGTGGAACCAGCTGCTGCCGGGATATGCAGGCCTGCCTGGGCCATGAGGCAGAACAGGCCCACTGTCTTCAAAGTGACCGTCTTCCCGCCGGTGTTGGGGCCAGTGATCACCAAGACGTGAAACTCGTCCCCTAACCAGATATCGATGGGCACTACTTTTCCCGTAAGCAGAGGGTGCCTGCCCTGCTTGATCTGGATCCGTCCTGCGGTGTTAATCACGGGCTCCACGCCATCTATGGCCCGGCTGTAGCGTGCTTTGGCAAAAATGCAATCCAGCTCCGTCACAATCTTGAGATTGTCCAGGAGGATCGGAGCCTGTTCGCCCACCGCGGCACTCAAGCGCCTCAGGATGCGCTCCACCTCCGCCTGCTCCTGCTGGGCGGCCACGCTCAGTTCATTGTTCAACTCCACCGCGAAAGCCGGCTCCATGAAGAGGGTTGCGCCGCTGCCCGACTGATCATGGACAATGCCCTGAAACTTCCCCCGATACTCGCTTTTCACTGGAACCACGTAGCGCCCGTTGCGCACCGTGATAATTGGTTCCTGGAGGATTTTCTGCATAGCAGGGGAGTGTACCAGGTTCTCCAAGCGTTCCCGCAAACGGCTCGCCAGAGTACGCATCTTGCTGCGGATTCTCCCCAGCTCCGGAGAAGCCCAATCGCGCACC
This sequence comes from Bacillota bacterium, assembly GCA_029776155.1. Lineage (GTDB taxonomy): Bacteria > Bacillota > Limnochordia > Darwinibacteriales > Darwinibacteriaceae > DTU010. The sequence continues at coordinate 83,412 of JAKOTU010000090.1, forward strand.
GTGCCGTCCTGGTCCAAACAGCGCTCGATTTCAGCCCTCAGATTTTGAAGGGGAACGAGCCCCCGGTGAAACTCGCTGAGGGGCCCCTCTTCCTCGCTGAGATATTTCTTCAACTGTCCCACACAGTACAAAAAGTCGGCTACAGCAAGCAGCTGGTCCGGATCCAAAATGCCTCCCAGGCGGGCACGATTCAGGGGGGCCCTAATATCGCTCGCCCCTCCAAAGGGAGGTTCACCATGCTTCCAAAGCAGGCGCACCCCTTCTGAGGTCAAGGTCAGCTCCTTGATTACTTGCTCAGGATCGGTTTGGGGCATAAGGCTGCTAAGCTGCTCGCGGCTCAGCGAAAAGCTGGCGCGCTCAGCCACCAGCTGGCGAACCTTCGGCCATTCCAACACTCGTAAGCTCTTTTCATTCATCACAGCACACCACCTTACAGCACACCGCGAAAATAGTGGCCCTTGGTGAAGCTGCCCGGCAGCTCCACCTGTTCTCCGGCCAGCGCTTGTTTATAGGCTCGCACCACCTGGCTGATCCAGGCCGGGTCCTTGGTACGCCCCTCAATCCTCAGATAACTCACGCCGCTTTCCCTTACCTGCTTCACGTGGCTGAGCAGGGACAATTCCCGGGAGTTGAAAATGTGGGTGCGGCACCACCGATCACATTGTACAGGAAACACGAATCCTTTCCTATCCCGAAGCTGCAGGGTTTGGGTCTGGCACTGCAGCCGGCAGCCTTGATCCCTGAACCAGCAGTGTTTGGTGACCATGGACTCCACCGGTCCATGGGCCACCACGGCCACGTCCAGGGGCGAGCGTCTGCAGATGTCCCGGATCTGGCTGAGCTTCAGTTCCAAAGAGGCGGTAACCAGTTCTGCCCCCTGCTCTGCCAGCAGCTGCACGGCCCAAGAGTTGAACACGTTAAAAGACCAGTCCGTATGCACGGGTACATGGGGAGCCAACTCCTTCACCCTGGCCCAGGCACCCAAACCTCCCACCAGCACCCCGTCATAGGCATGGGCGCGCAGGGCGGCCGCCAGCTCTGGGAACATGTCGTTTTCCGTAATCCTCTCGAGATGCACAAACACCGGCACGCCAACTTGCCTGCCCAGCTCCCAGGCGGCCGTGAGTTCCGCCAACCAGTCCTGGGGGCAGTGGCGGTACACCTGGCCAGAGAAATAGATGAGCTGGGCCCCCGCTTCCAGGGCAGCCCGTGTGCCCTCTAAATCAGAAACGGTCACGGCCAGTCCCACCTCTTCAGGCAGCTTTTTGGGGGGCAGAGGTTCTGGCTGCGGAGGCCTCGTCACGCTGCGAGCCTTGTAGCGGATCAGTCGCTCCTGCTCCCACTGCTCAACCAGCGCCCTACGCACCCTGTTCAGTTCACTCACGGGCACATGCAGCCCTTCTTCCAGATCTGCCTGGAAATCCCCAATGGCGATGGGGTCATTGCCCAAACGCAGCAGCTTCTCCGCCAGGAGCTCCTTAGTCAATCCGCCACCCCTGGCCCTTTCGGCGGTAACTGTACCCCTGGCCTGAACATGCACTCCATCGGCATCCACGAGGTCAAGTTGCAGGCTCTCGCCGAACCTAAGCCGCGCCCAGAGCCGGGCCGGCACTCTTCTTACAGCCTTGGGGGAAGTATAGGTTTCCTTGGCGCTGCCGGAGCGTTCTTCTTTTCTCGGGGGATGATAGGCAATCAGATCCCGGGGCGGTTTGTCGTGTATGTACGCTGTGGTAAAGCCTCTGTTGAACACCGTAGCCAGGTCCTGGGCTTGGAAGGGTTGTCCGTCCAGGGCTGCGCGGTATGTGCGCACCACGACCCCCACATAATCGGGGCCCTTCAGGCGTCCTTCGATCTTAAGGGAGGTCACCCCCGCTTGCCGCAGCCCATCCAGCTCGGTAAGGAGACAAAGATCCCGGGGCGAAAGGACATATTCCCCCGGTACTTCCAAACCCAGAAGCGTATAGGGCTGGCGGCAGGGCTGGGCGCAGCGTCCCCGATTGCCGCTGCGGCCTCCGATCAAACTGCTCATCAAGCACTGGCCAGAATAGCAGAGACAGAGCGCACCATGCACAAAAACCTCAAGCTCCACTGAGGTCCGCTCCTTAATTTCCCGGATCGCTCCCAGCCCCAGCTCCCTAGCCAGCACCACCCGGCCCAAGCCAAGCTCCCCGGCTCGCTGTACATCCCATGCGTTGTGCAGCGTCATCTGGGTACTCCCGTGCAGTTCTAGGTCGGGCAGTGCCTGCCGCGCCCTGTTCACCAGCCCCAGATCCTGCACAATCACGGCATCAGCCCCCCAGCGGTACAGATCCTCCAGGTAGGCCAAGGCCTCTTCCAGTTCATCATCGCGCAGCAGGGTGTTTACTGTGACATAGACCCTAACTCCGCGAATATGACAGTAATCGAAAGCAGCTTGCAGTTCCTCGGGCCCGAAATTGGCCGCAGCCGCCCGGGCATTGAACTTCTTACCGCCCAGATAGACAGCATCGGCGCCGTTTTCCACCGCGGCGCGGAGGGCCTCAAATGATCCTGCAGGTGCCAATAGTTCCACCCGTGTTCCTCCTTAAAGCTCCGCAAAGTAATTGTTGATCCCCATGAACAGCGCCCGGGCCACCTCCAACCGGTAGGTAGGCTGTGCCAGACGGGCCGCTTCCTCCTGGTTGCTCAAAAAGCCCACTTCCACCAAGGCCGCGGGCATGGATGTGTTCCGAAGGACGTAAAAGTTGCTGCGCTGTACCCCCAAGTCCACAGTCTGGAGCCTGTTTACTAAGGAGCGCTGCAGAGCCTCGGCCAAAGCCAGGTCCTGCCATTTATAGAAATGAACCGAAGTCCCGCGAATACTTTGGTCATCGTGCCAGTCATTATGCAGTGAAATGAAAATTTGCCCCTGGCTGCGGTTGGCCGCAGCCACCCTGGAGGCCAGCTGCCCATTTTCCTGGGCTGAATAGATCGTGCCCCAGGCCGGGTTCGTATCGCTCTGCCTGGTCATGATCACCCGCGCGCCGGCCCTTTCCAGCATATCTTTGAGTTCCCAGGCAATGGCCAGAACGTTTTCTGCCTCGGTGGTGGGACCAACTCCCACGGTGCCCGGATCCCCGCCTCCGTGGCCGGGATCCAGCACAATCACTCTGCCCTGGAGATGGGACACCCTCCCGGTATGGCCCCCGGTAAGGCTGGATACGGCGAACATGATCAGCAGCAGCACCGTAGCCCACAGATTGGAATAGAGCACAACACTCCGACCCACAGCTTGACCCCCCTGCTCAAACTAGGACAATCTTCGAGCCCGGGGTGGCGGTCCCTTCAGGTAAGTCCAGGCCCAGCTGCCAGCGAACGCAAGCGGACCCAAGAAAACCCTGCTCGCGCAGGGTTCCAGAGGTTTGAAACCGAGTCTGGGGCCGGATAGAGCCAGGAGGGTCGCTGAACATCCTCCGGCCAATACTGGTCCAAGTAGTCGTACACGTAAGGCAGCAGCAAATCCATCTGCTGCAGCACCACCGACTCGCTGAGCATGGTATTGAGCACAGCGATGTCGGCGGCACTGGTAACAATGAGCACAATCAGCACCACAGCCACCACCTTGAGCACCCCAAACAGCGCTCCCCCCAAGTGATCCAGCACCGAAAAGGGAGTGAAACTGATGGCCTTAGACCAAAGATAACCAAAGAAGGCGCCCAGTAGACTGATGCCCAAAAGCAGGGCCACAAAGGAAATGGTTTGGGCCTGCCAAGTGGACAGCGCATAATGCTCCAGCAGCATCAAAGCCAGGCTCTGGTAGCTGTGGTAGGCAATGATGATGGCCAACAGCGCGCCCATGAGGCTGAACAACTCGCGTATTAGACCTTTCTTAAAGCCTTTGAGCAGACCCAGGGCCAGGAAGATCAGCACCACCAGGTCGATCCACTTACCAATCATGCCAAACCTCCAGTTACTGGGCCTCTTCCATCAAGGCCAGCAGCTCTTCATGTTCAGTCTTCAGTTTTTCCAGTTCATTGAGAAGGTTGAGGGCCACCAGAATCGCCACCCGATGACGGGGCAGCAGGGGATTGCTGCGCTGCACTTCCAGTAGGCGTTCGTTGACCGCGGCGGCCAAGGACTTAATATACTCTTCAGAAGCCTGCCCCTTGATAATATGCTCTTCTCCGAGAATGCGCACTCGGACCGATCTTACCTCTTGCTCAGTGGTCACGACCCATCCCTCCCCCTTCTCAATTCTACTCCTCTAGGACATTTCCTGCTAGCGGATTTCCGCCCCAAAGCGCTGTTTCAAGCCCTCCAGACAGCGCTCCATGATGGAGTTGATCTCCGCGTCCTGCAGAGTGCGGTCGCCTTGGAACCGGAAAGAAAAGGCTACGCTTTTCTTGCCCTCGGGAATGGGCTTACCTGCATATACATCAAAGACAGTCACTTCTTGGAGGAGTTCTCCCGCCAGCTCCCGCAGCGCCTGGAGCAGATCCCCCACGGGCTGCTGTCCATCCACCACCACCGCCAGGTCCCTGTCCACCGCTGGAAAACGCGGCAGGGCCTGGAATACCGGTGTCTGCCTGAACAAGGGTAGAAACTCCTCAAAGCGCAGCTCTGCTGCGTAGGCGCGGCCGGGGATCCTGAAGTTGCGCAGAACCTGAGGATGGACTTCCCCGAACACCCCCACTTCCCGCCCCTGGTAGCGGAGGACCATCTGGCGGCCTGGATGGAAGGTCGGATCCTCTCCCCTGCGCCACTCCAGATCAGGCCAGGGCAGCAGCAGCTCCAGCACGCCCTTTAGATCGTAAAAGTCGAACTCGGCTTCCCCCAGGGCCCAGTTGGCTGCCTGGCGCTGACCCCACAGGACCACCCCTAAGCGCCATTCTTCCTTGGGTTGCTCCCTGAGGGGTACTTCACCTAAGTAGACCGGGCCCAACTCAAACAGAGCTGCCCGCGCCTGCTGACGACTGGCATTAAGGTTCACCGCTTCCAACAGCCCGGGCAGGAGGCTGATGCGCAGAGCCGCGAGATCTTCCGAAATGGGGTTTTGCAGCCTGATCACAGGGGCTTCGCCTCTCTGCAGGCGCTGGTGGTTATCGGACCGGCCGAAGCTGTAGGTGAGGGCTTCTTGCAGGCCCGCTCCCACCAGTACCTCCCTGATGTGCCCCGCCACCTGCATCCGTTCACTCTGTCCGCCACCGCCGCTGCGATCGGGAGGCAGGGTGCTGGGGAGGTTCTCCAGACCCCAAATGCGCACTACTTCTTCTACCAGATCAGCAGGCAGCTGCACATCCCCCCGGTGAGAGGGAACTGTCACCCGCAGCGAATCAGGGCCCATTTCCTCCACGGCAAACTCCAGCGAACGGAGAATCCGCACAACATCCTCCCGGGGAACGGCAACGCCTAACAGCCTCTGCACTTCGCTGAGCTCGAAGTTGATCACAGTCCTTGCGGGCCGCTTGGCAGCAAGATCGATGTGACCGGCGTAGATCTGGGCATTGGCCAGGTCCTGCAGGAGATGGAGCGCCCGCTTGCTGGCAAAAAGGGCTCCTTCTGGATTCAGACCCTTTTCAAACCTGCTCGATGACTCGGAGCTTAAGCCCAGCGCCCGGGAAGTCCGCCGCACACTCACCGGGGAGAAGTTGGCGCTTTCCAGGAGGATAGCTGTGGTCTGGGCAGTAACCTCGCTGTCTTCTCCGCCCATAATCCCCGCAATGCACTTGGGATCCCGGGCATCACAGATCAACAACATCTCTGGGGTGAGCTTGCGCCTTTCCCCATCCAGGGTGACGATTTCTTCGCCTGGGCGAGCGGTGCGGATCACCAACCGCCCCTCAGCCAGTTTGTGGAAGTCAAAGGCATGGAGGGGCTGACCAGTTTCCAGCATCACGTAATTGGTGATATCCACCACGTTGTTGATGGGGCGCATGCCGGCAGCGAGGAGCCTGAGCTGCATCCACAGGGGCGAGGGGGCCACCTGCAGTCCTTCTGCCAAGGCGGCAGTATAGCGGGGGCAGCGTTCCCCATCCTCCACTATTACACTTGTCCGTTCTGTGAGGGGAATGTCCAGCTCCTGGTAATCCACGGCCGGCAGACGCAGCGTACCACCAGTTAAGGCTGCGATCTCCCGGGCAATGCCCAAAACGCTCATGCAGTCGGGCCTGTTGGCGTAGATGGAAACATCCAGTACCCAATCGTCCAAACCTAAGGCCTCGACCAGTTTATCCCCGGGCTGAAGATCCCCGGGCAGCACCCAAATACCATCGTGGTTATCGCTTATCCCCAGTTCCGCCTGGGAGCAGATCATCCCTTGAGAAAGCACGCCGCGAATCTCCGTGGGTCTGATCTCCAATCCCCCTGGTAGAACGGCCCCTTCCAGGGCCACCGCCACCATCTGCCCCGCGGCAACGTTGGGTGCACCGCAGATGATGGAGTAACGTCCTAGACTGCCCACATCCACTGCGCACACCTTCAGAGTGTCCGCCTCGGGATGGGGTTCGATCTTCTGAACCAGGCCCACATAGACTCCGCCCAGATCTGGCGTCAAACTGGAAATACCTTCCACCTCAAGGCCAGCCATGGTCAGCCTGTGGGCGAGTTCTTCCGGTCCCCAAGGAACGTCGACGTAATCCTGCAGCCATTTATAACTAATCAGCACAACCTTCCCCCCTGACTGCCGAATTGTCTGAGAAAGCGCACATCATTTTCGAAAAAGAGGCGGATATCGTTCACCCCGTACTTGAGCATGGCAATGCGCTCGACGCCCATACCAAAAGCAAAACCGCTCACCTCGCGAGGATCATACCCCACGCCCTGAAGCACCCTGGGATCCACCATGCCCGATCCCAGAATTTCCAGCCAGCCGCTGTCCTTACAGACTCGGCAGCCTGTCCCTCCGCAGATAATGCAGGAGACATCCACCTCGGCACTGGGCTCTGTAAACGGGAAGTAACTGGGACGCAGCCGTATTTTCGTCTGGGGGCCGAACATTTTGCGGGCGAAACCCTCCAGAGTCCCTTTGAGATGGGCAAAGGTGATCCCCCGGTCAACCACGAGTCCTTCAATTTGATGAAACATGGGCGAATGGCTAACATCCGAATCGGCCCGGTACACCTTACCAGGGGCCAAAATACGGATGGGCGGTTTTCTGTTTTCCATCACCCGGATCTGCACCGGTGAGGTCTGGCTCCTCAGCAGGAGCTCTTCCGTGATAAAAAAGGTATCCTGCATGTCTCGGGCCGGGTGATCGGGCGGAATGTTCAGAGCTTCAAAGTTGTAGTAGTCCCACTCCACCTCGGGCCCCTCCACGATCTCATAGCCCATCTGCAGGAAGATGGTTTTCGCTTCCTCGATCACCTGAGTTAAGGGATGCACCGTCCCCCGGGCGATGGGCCTCCCAGGCAGGGTAACATCCAAAGCCTCTTGGGCCAGGCGCCGCTCTTCCTCTTCCCGGAACAGCTGCTGTTCCCGTTTGCTCCACGCTTCCTCCAGCTCATCCCTGAGTTCGTTCACCAGCCGGCCGAAACGGGGACGCTCTTCCGGCGGCAGCTGGCCTGTGCTGCGCAGAAGCAGGGTCAGTTCGCCCTTCTTGCCCAGAAATCGCACCCTGGCCTGTTCCAGCTCTTTTACACTCGCGGCTTGGGCGCAGGCCTCCAAGGCGCCCTTGCGAATCTCTTCGACTTTGTTCAGCACCACAACAACCTCCCTACTGTGCACCTTCTATTTGCCTAGGCCAATAAAAAAACTTCTTGCATCCCTTCAAGGGACGCAAGAAGCGCGCGGTACCACCCTAGTTGGCCAGCTCATACCGGAAGCGGGCCCACTCAAATCCTGTAACGGAGGAATCCGGCTGGACCTACTGCCACTTCAGTCCGCAGCTCAGGAGCGAATTCAACCCACTTCTCATCCAAGAAGACTCTCAGCCTCCGGTCTTCTCTCTCTGGGGAGTCCATGGATCTACTACTCTCCCTCATAGCCTTTTGCTGTCAGTATCAGTGCAGCACGCCTTTGCTGTTATACTTGAGCAGCTGCCGATACAACAGATACGCACTTACTGACCCTGTGGTTAGGAACATCTGCCAAACAAGCTGAGGTGTTAGCTCCACCGGTGACCCTCCCCACACGCTTAGTAAGATAGGGTTATTATAGCACAGAATCACCGGCAGAACAATGGTGTTGCCGCAGGATTTCGTAAAGGAGCACCCCAGCCGCCACGGAAGCATTCAGGGATTCCACCTGGCCCAGCAAGGGAATTCGCACCACCAGGTCTGCTTGTTCCCGAAAACTGGGGTGCACGCCCCGTCCCTCATTGCCGATCACCACCGCGAGCTGGGGGGGATAGGTCACGTTCCAAAAACTGTCTGCATCTTGCAGGTCAGCCACTACGATGCTGGTCTGGCTTTTCCGCAGCTGCCGTAAAAGCTCCTCCCGCTCCACCAGCCAGTGGGGGAGCTGAAAAACTGCGCCCATACTGGCCCGTAGGACCTTAGGACTGTAGGGATCCACCGAACCCTTCACCACAAACAGCCCTTGGGCCCCAACCGCCGCCGCGGTGCGCAGCAGCGTGCCCAAGTTTCCGGGATCCTGAATCTCATCGGCAATCACCACAACACCCTGGATTGCAACGGGCCAACTGGGTTTGCGGGCCACGGCCACCACCCCTTGGGAAGTTACTGTGTCCGTCAGCTCCCCCAGGGCAGCCTCGCTGCACTCCCAGGCTTCCACTGCCCCGTTTTGCGCCCACTGCACCAGGGCTTGGCCCCGGGGCGAAGCAAGCAAGCGCTCAGTGAAAAAGAGCTGCTCAACCAAGGATGCCGCCAGGGCTTCCTCCACTAGGCGCACCCCTTCCACCAACAGCCGTCCCCGCTGATCCCGATACTTTTTCTGGGAGAGCTTTTTCGCCTCCCTGATCCGTTCATTCTGCCGGCTCGCGATCTTCACCCCAGAACCCATCACCGCCTCCAGATAAAAACACCGGGAGGGTGGTCCCGCCCGGGCTTTTCTTGCTCATGTTACTGCTTGGCAATGGCCACAAGCTCAGCGAACGCTTCCTGGTCGTGTACGGCCAACTCGGCCAGCACCTTCCGGTTTACTGCCACGCCGTTGCGCTTCAAACCAGCAATGAAAGTGCTGTAGGACATGCCGTTCATACGGGCAGCTGCGTTGATCCGCGCAATCCACAGCCTGCGGAAGTCACGCTTCCTAGCTTTGCGATCGCGGTAGGCATAGCTCAAAGACTTCATTACCGCTTGCTTGGCAACGCGGTATTTCTTACTCTTATCGCCCCAGTAACCCTTCGCAAGCTTCAAAACCCGCTTGCGCCGCTGACGAGTTGCAGGGCCACCTTTAACTCTGGACATGGCTTGTTCCTCCTAATCAGACATCTATTTATACGGTAGAAGCTTGTGCACGCGCTTGGTGTCGGCCTTGCTCGCGACCTCTGCAATTCTCAGTTGACGCTTGCGCTTCGCAGATTTTTTCCCCAGAATATGCCGCCTGTGCGAGCTGTTCTTGATAATCTTCCCTGTGCCGGTAACTTTGAACCTCTTGGCTGCGCCTCTGTGGGTCTTCATCTTAGGCACCTTAAACTACACCTCCTGATCCTCTACTTCGACTTGTTCTGCTTTCTTTTTCTCCGTTTTTTGACCATCGGTTCTAGGGGCTAATACGGCGATCATCTGCCTGCCTTCCAGCTTCGGCGGACGCTCAACTATGGCTACATCCTGAAGCTGGGCAGCCAAATTCTCCAGTTTGGTCTTGGCCAGGTCTGCGTGGACGATCTCCCGACCCCGGAAGCGGACCGCGACTTTCACCTTGTCGCCGGCCTTCAAGAACCGATCGGCTGCCTTTCGCTTCACTTCAAAATCGTGCTCATCAATTTTCGGACTCATGCGGATTTCTTTGACGTTCACGATTTTCTGCTTCTTCTTGGCAACCTTATCCCGCTTGCTCTGTTCATAACGGTGTTTTCCGTAGTCCATAACCCGACATACAGGAGGTCTCGCATTCGGTGCCACTTCCACCAAATCTAGACCCCGCTCCGCCGCCAAATTCAAGGCATCACGCAGACTCATAATTCCCAGTTGAACGCCGTTGCTATCAACCACACGTACTTCGCGAGCTCGAATCCCTTCATTCACTCTTAAATCTTTGCTAATGGTGTCACCCCTCCAGTCGTAAAGATGCAAAAAACGGATGGCTTCTGCCACCCGCTTTCCCACACTGAGAACCGCATTGCTCGCGGAAAAAACACTTAGGGGTTTTGACCTTGAAGACACGCAGTCACAAGGTGAGAAGCGGTGGCTTCTGCTTAACGCTTGAAGTATAACATAGTATTGTACTGCCCGTCAAGAATCCGTACAGGAAAAACGGGAAAAACCCAAATGGTCGAAAAATTGCGGCTCCAAAACCCCCTGGAACAAGTCGCCCCGTTGCTTAACCCATTGGGGGACAGTCTTAACGGTGAAATCCTCCGGCTGGAAGTGGTCCAAATCCGACCAGAGCACAGGGGTAGAGACGGTGGCCCGCGCCGTTGCCCGGGGACTGTACACACCGATCATGGTCTTGGCCGGACTGTTCTGTAAGTAATCAACGTAAACGCCTCGGCGCTTTTTGATCAGCCGTTCCAGGGTGAACTGCCCAGGGTACTTGCTGCACAGAGCCGTCCCCAACTGACGCACCAGCTCGGCACTGAGCTCAAAGCTGAAACCAGCGGGCAGGGGCAGATAGATGTGGATACCAGTTCCCCCCGATAACTTGGGAAAACCGCGCAACTTGAGCTTTTCGAGAAGATCCCGAGTGTATTTGGCTGCCTGCACCGCTTCCCGAAACCCCAGGGGAGGGGTGGGATCCAGGTCAATAATAGCATGAGTCGGCTCAGCCGGTCTAGAGGCCAAGTAAGTTGATGGATGAAACTCTAGGGCCCCAGAGTTGGCCAGCCAGATGATGGTGGCCAAGTCCTGGGCCACCACGTAGTCCACGCCGCCAATAGTGCCCACCTGGACCCAAGGAGGGGCACCTGGAGGCACATTCTTCTGGAAAAAGGACTCCCCTGCCACCCCCTTAGGATAGCGCTTAACGGTCAGGGCCCGGCCCTGCCAGTGCCTAGCCAAGTATGGGTAGAGCTGAGCATAGTAGTCCAAAAGATCGGCTTTGGTCAGGCCGGCTTCTGGCCAGAGAACTCTGTCCAAGTTAGAGAGGGGCACAGCTCGGCTCCCGATCTGCACGACCCGCCTCATTGTCAATGGACCTCACCTTCCACTAGGCATTCCTCCGGGTTCTTATCCATGCGGAAGCGCAGAAAAACAGGGTGCCTCAGGCGCAGCTGGGGCGTTATCTCCAAAAACTGCACCTCAGCAACTAAATGGGGCCTGAACCAGATCCAGGAACCGTCATCCTTAGGTGGATTGGACAGTGCAGGGTGCTCCACCGCCAGGAGGGCAGCAGCCTGCTGCAAAAACTCCCGGTCTGCTTGGTTTAGTCCGCTGCCCACGCTGCCGACATAACATAATGGTCCCGCGGGCAGATATAGGCCCAGGGCAAAGGAGCGGACTTGGGACCCCCGCATCCTGATCCCTACCACCACTCCGTCCAGGCTGCGCAGGATCTTCCGCTTGCGCCACCAGGCTGAACGCGTTCCGGGCAGATACGGGGATTGTTCGTGTTTGGAGACAATGCCCTCCCAGCCCCGCTCCTTGGCTGCAGAGAGACATTCTTCCAGTGTGAAGGGGAGTAGAGGCGAGAGCAGGATAAACCCGCTGCTAGAAACCGTCCCTTCCAGCAGGTCCCGGCGCTGCCACCAAGGCTGCTGGCAGAGGTTCTTCCCCTGCCAGCTCAAAATGTCAAACACAGCATATCGCATGTGCTTGGCCTTGGAGCCGGCTTTGAGCAGTCCAAAATCGGCCCTCCCTTGGGCGTTGAAAGCCACGATTTCGCCGTCCAAAACAGCCTGCAAGTCCTTTTGGGCCAAATCCGCGGCGATCTGGGGAAAGCGCGCATTCAAACTACGGCCGCCCCTACTGCACAAGCAGACCTTATTACCCTCCAAGTAAGCCAAGCAGCGAAACCCATCCCACTTGATCTCGTGCCTATAGCCGCGCTCATCAACTAGTGGTTCATCTACGGGAAGCATCGGCTGAAAAGACCCCGGTTTCAATGACGCACCTCGCCGCCTTTGCCCTGCTGGGCCTGGAGGGAAGCTTGCAGGGCAGCTAGGAGATCCAAGGTGGGCAGGGCTTCTTCTGTGGGTTCCACCAGCACAACTTCCCGCCCCCGGATTTTGGCCTCTATGAGTTCCTGCAGCCCCAGGCGGCGTTCGTCTTGGTATTGTGCAGGCTCAAATGGCTCTGTCAGACTGGCGATGAGGGAGAGGGCCATGTTCAGCTCCCGCTCCTCAACGGCAGCGGAGGGCCTAGCCAGCTGGGTGTGATCTCGAATCTCATCGGGGTAGAAAATGGTTTCTAAGGCCAAGAGTGACTGGTAGGTACGTACCACCGCCAGGGACACTTTAGACCGCATGGTGATCTTGGCCACCGCGATTTTCCCCGAGCGGGCTAAGGCCTCCTGCAGCAGGGCGTAGGCCTTGGCCCCCGTGTCCGCGGGCTCCAGGTAATAGGTTTTGTCGTAGTAAATGGGATCAACTTCCCTCAGCTCTACAAACCGCAGGATATCAATGGTATGGGAAGCCTGCGCAGCAAAGTGTTCCAGTTCTTCCTCAGTAAACAGCACATAGCGGCCGCGCTCGTACTGGTATCCCCGGACAATCTCGCTTTGCTCCACGGCCCGCTGACAGCGGGGGCATACCTTCTCATACTTGATGGGGGTATGGCACAGGCTGTGCAGCTGGTTGAAGCGGATGTCCCGTTCCTGGGTGGCCGCGTACATGCGCACTGGAATGTTCACTAAACCGAAGGACAGCGACCCTTTCCACATGCTTCTCATGGGCCCACCTCTTTTTGCTTTAGTGTGGTGGTTCTCCAGCTAAATTACCCTTGCAAATCGGCATAAATGTGGTATCCTAGTTAGGGAAACATTGACAAGGCGCGGCTGCTTTGGCAAGGAATACATTGAGTACGAGGAGAGAAGAACTAGATGTCACGTTACACAGGACCAACGTGGAAAGTGAGTCGAAGGCTTGGCTTTTCCCTGAGCGAAACAGGGAAAGAGCTGCGTAAGCGCCCATATCCACCTGGGCAGCATGGTCAAGGCCGCCGCAAACTCAGCAACTATGGGCGGCAGCTGCAGGAAAAGCAGAAGCTACGCTTCCTTTATGGACTAAGCGAAAAGCAGTTTAGAAACCTGTTCCAGAAAGCTGTTAAGATGCCGGGCATTACCGGTGAAAACTTCATGATTCTTTTGGAATCCCGTCTGGACAACTTGGTTTACCGCCTGGGTTTTGCCCGCACTAGAAAAGGTGCCAGACAGCTGGTCACCCACGGCCATATTACCGTGAATGGGCAGAAAGTGGATATTCCCAGCTACCAAGTTAATGTGGGCGATGTAATCGGCTTAAGGGAGAAGAGCCGCAACCTGCAGATCGTGGAGGACGCTTTGGCTGTTCGCCCGGCTGTACCCGAATACCTCAGCTACAATGAAAACGCCCGCACAGGCACCTTCGTGCGCCTGCCCAGGAGAGAAGAGTTGAACCAGGACATCAACGAAGCAGAAATCGTTGAGTTCTACTCCAGGTAAAAGCCGAAAACCCGGCAGCCCATCATGGCGGCCGGGTTCTTTGTTGCCTCAAGTTCCTCTGCTCAAGAAAAAAAACGGCCCAGCCGCTATCACGGTGTGCCATTTCTCTCAGAAGTTCCCCTTTACTTACCGCAAGCCTTGCAGACCTTGGCGTCGCCCTTTTCCCAAAGCAGCTTCACTCCGGTCTTACCACAAGCGGGGCATGTCCCTCTCCAGCCTGGACTTTTCACGTTTTTGCCTCTCTTCGCTTTGCCCATGAACCAGCTACCCCCCTTTTTACCAAGGCATTAAATTGGAGGCGGCACCCAGATTCGAACTGGGGATGGGGCTTTTGCAGAGCCCTGCCTTACCACTTGGCTATGCCGCCTCAGCCAATAAAATCTTACCACCTTTGGGCCTGCATGTCAAGGTTCAGCGCTGCACTGTAAGTGTGCAGAAATGCAACTCTAAATGAAACGGATTTTCGCTCGTCTTCTCTCTGACTCAACGAAGGGTTTCTGTTCCTCGCTCGGCTTGGTTTATCCTGCTCGTGCCAGACTTTCCACCGCTTCCCATGCAGATATGCCGTTTGGAATCCTGCGAGGATAGGTGTTTAGCCAGGTCTCGATGGCCTTGAGCTGTTGATTTGTGTATTTGCTGATGTCGCTCCCTTTCGGGATAAATCGTCGGATGTGGCCATTTATCTGTTCGTTGGTACCCCGTTCCCAAGCGCTATACGGATGGCAGTAGTATATGGCTGTCCGTTTCGTATTGGCCTTCAAACAGGACTTCT
>JAKOTU010000043.1 GCA_029776155.1 Bacillota bacterium
TTTCCCATTCGCGGCAGGGTTACCCACTCTACAAGCCAACCCCGGTTCGCTTACGCTATGTTCCAAGGCACCCCCTCGGCTTCCTCCAGACCCCACTGTTGCCAGTGGCGCCCTTGCCTGCTGGTTACCTTCCCGCTGGTTGGGCGGTAGGGTTTCTCTCAACCCATCGGCTCGGTAGACATGCCGGGCGCACCGCAAAAAGCCCAGGCCAAAATAGGCCAGGGCTGAGAACGCGCCGAGCAGCGCGGCATAAAAGAAGGGCTCCCAGGGCAGGCGGTACAGCCACATTACCGCCGCGAAAAGGCCCAAGAAAGCTGCCGCCCCAACCAGATCGCCGCGCCTTTTACGCAGATAAGCTTGCCACAGCCGCATCCCTCTAATCTCTTCCACTTCACTCCACCAAATAGCCCATGGATTTTTTGGTCACGATGAAGCCGCGCAGGCCCACAGCCTCCAGTTTGCGCCGCAGACGGGTTACATTCACAGTCAACGTGTTGTCGTCCACGTAGCTGTCCGTTTCCCAGAGGTAGGTCATGAGGGCTTCCCTTGTTACCACCTGCCCTTTGTTTTCCATAAGGAGCTGCAGGATGCGGTGCTCATTGCGGGTCAGCTGCACCTTCTGTCCCTGGTAGGTCAAGGTGGCCTCCCCCAGGTTCAAAATGGCCCCCCGGTGCTCCAGCAGGTTGGTGTGGCCGGCAAAATCATAGGTTCGGCGCATTAAAGCTCCGATTTTAGCCGCCAGCACCGTGAGGTCAAAGGGCTTGACGATGAAGTCATCGCCCCCCCATATTCATGGCCATCACTATATTGAGATTATCGGCTGCGGAGGAGATGAACATAATGGGCACCTTGGAAAGCTTCCGGATCTCAGTGCACCAGTGGTAGCCGTTGTAAAAAGGCAGAGAAATATCCAAGAGCACCAACTGGGGGTCAAAGCGCACAAAATGGCCCAAAACATCCCGAAAATCGGTGACGCACTCCACTTGGTAGCCCCATTTGGCCACGGACTTTTCTATGGCGCCGGCGATCACCGGGTCATCTTCCACAACCAAAATGCGGTACACTACGCGACCCTACCCCCTCTCCGATTCCCACCCCTGCCCACTGGGCAAAAGGGGTTGCCAGCGGACCCGATCTGGGGTATGATATAAACAAATATTCCCTGCTGTTCCCTGGGGACAGCAGGCTAAAATTCGAGAGAGGCCGCTCTTATCTGCGATAGGAGCGGTCTTCTCATTTGCCTAATACATGAGCTTGCGGATTACTTCCTCCGTTATTTCCATCCGCTCATCCACCAGATTCCACAGCTCACTGTGGTAGGTGTTCTGGGGGCCGTGGATGAGCTGGGTAATCAAAGCTTGATTCTGGGCCATTTCCACCGCCGGAATAAAGTCGCTGTCCCCGGTGACCAGGGCAATACACTGCACCACATTGCGGGAAGTAAGGTTGGCAATATCCAGCCCCATGCGCAGGTCCACGCCTTTCTGCACAAAAACGGGACCGCCCTTATCATCGGTGCCGCGATAGACCAACCGCCCCAGCTGCACCTTGAACCTGGGGATGGCGTTTAGACTGTTGAAAAAGCGCTGCTTGCCGGACATCAAGTCCCGTTCTTCCTCTGTAGGTGTGGCACTTTGATAGGGCAGGCAATCGTAGTAGTAGGCCCGGAACAAGCGCTCCTGGGGGACGATCCAGTTTAGAAGCTTTTCATAGCGGATTCGGGGACTGCCGAACATCTTCAAAATGCTGCTTAAGTAGGCTCCATCGATAAAAACAGCTGTTTTCACAAAATCCTCCTCCCAACTCCCACCAGGGCCAAGGACACCGCGGCAGGTCTTCCCTCTAATCATACCTGCTCCTGCCAGGACAATCAATTGCTCTTGCCAGCCTAGATACCCAAGCCCCCTGCTCTACAGCAAGGAACTTAGCGTTTTATACTAAACCCATGAACTTGCAGGGCAAGGAGGCAAAACCATGCAGCCAGATGCACTCCCTCCGGAGCTAAGACAGATCATCAAAGGAGAAAAGCTGGCACCAAACACGGTGGGCTGCTCCAGGGCCCTGGTCTTCCACCTCAAAGGGCTGAAGGGCTACCTTAAAATCGCCCCCCACAACCCCATGGAGCCACTGGCCTACGAGGCCGAGGTTCTGCGGTGGTTAAGCGGAAAGCTTCCAGTCCCCGAGGTCCTTTACTGTACCCAATACCAAGGTTATGAATACCTCTTAATCTCCGAAATCGAAGGAGCGGACGGCAGTCGGGAAGTACACCGCCAGAATCCACATGTCCTGGTGAGAAGCGTCGCTGAAGGTCTGAAGCTGATCCACAGCCTAGAGATTGGCGACTGCCCCTTGGATCAAACCTTAGGGGTGAAGATCAATAAGGCCCGCTACAACATGGAGCAAGGCCTCGTAAAAGAGGATCTATTGGAACCGGAGTATCGGGGAACCCCCTTAGGCGACCTGTTTACCCTCCTGCTTTCCAAACAGCCGGCCAACCAGGAGCTGGTTTTCACCCACGGCGACTACTGCCTGCCCAACATCATCCTCAAAGAGGGCAGGGTAAGCGGCTTCATTGACATGGGCCGGGCAGGCGTCAGCGACCGCTATGTGGATCTAGCCCTGGCCGTCCGTTCCCTGCGGCACAATGGCTATACAGCGCCTGAGCTTTGGGAGCTGTTTTTTGAAGTGTATGGCTTGGACGGCTTGGACCAAGCCAAGCTGGAGTTTTACACCCTTTTGGATGAGTTTCTCTAGGGCCTAACGGGCCAGCTTATCGCTGCCTGCCCACTCCGCAAACTCCATGCGATTGCGGCCGCCGGCCTTTGCTTTGTAAAGCAGCCGATCCGCCATGTGCATAATATCCTCCAGGGCAAGCTCTGGGGAGTAGTTTACGGTGATAATCCCAAAACTGGCCGTGACATAGGGGGCCACAGGGGAGTCGGCATGCTCGATCTTCAGCTCCTCAATGGCCCGCTTAATCTTCTTGGCCAGCTACACGCTGGAGCGCAGATCCGTATCAGGCAGGATGCAGGCGAACTCTTCTCCACCGTAGCGGGCCACCAGATCCACGGCGCGCCCCACGTACCGGGCGAGCACTGCCCCCACCTGGCGCAGGCACTGATCCCCCAGTACATGCCCGTAGCGATCGTTGTAGGCTTTGAAGTAGTCCAAATCCAGCAGAATCACGGACAGCTTTGATCTGGTGCGCTCCAGCCGGCAGTATTCCCGCTCCAGGGCCTTGTCAAAGCTCCGCCTGTTGGCGATCCCCGTTAAGCTGTCGGTATTGCTCAGCTCCGTGAGCCGGCGGTTGGTTTCTTCCAAGGCCAGTTCCATGGTCTTCCTCTCCGTAATATCGGAGAGCATGGCAAAGGAGCCCTCAAATCTGCCTGCTTCATTGACTATGGCCTTAGCCGAGATCAGAAACCAGCGTTCCTGTCCATCCTTGCCCACCAAACAGCACTCATAAACCGAATCCAGCCCCTGCCGGCGCCTGGCTTCCTGCTGCTCAGCCACGTGCTTGAAGGCCGAGGGAAACAGGGACTTGTACGGCCTGCCCACCAGCTCTGCTGGGGTATAGCCCAGCACCGAGGCCATTTTTTCGTTGGCAAAGGTGATTCGAAACTCCTCATCGAACATGAGGATGCCTTCAATGGCGGTCTCCACAACGCGCTGGAACTGGGTTTGGCTTTCCAAAAGGCTTTTCTGCATCTCCGCCACCAGAAGATCGCTGCGTTCTTTAGCCAGCATGAGCAGGATGTAGCCGCTGATCAGAAAGAGGCAAAAGCTCGTGCACGGAACCGCCATACCCACCGTACCGGCCCCTTCCCCCAGGGCATAACTGGGCAGGAGCAAGGAGACCAAACCTGCCGCCAACAAGACCGCGGCAGCGGCCAGATAACACACCCCCAGAATCACCTTCAGGGGTGTTTTCTGCGCCCGGGTGCGGAACAAAAACACGCTGGGCAGCAGGTAGAAAACCGCCTGGATCAAAAAAACCACACCCTGCCCAAAAGGTGGGGGCAAGAATGCTGTGGCCAAAATGGCTCCCACCACCACCGCGGAGGTGCGCAGATGGAGCCTACGGGGAACCTCCCGGCCCGAAAGGATGCCCACGGCCCAGGCCTCATAGGCACAGCCCAGCACCAGCGTCAGGTGGGCAAGCACAGTCAGGGGGCCTGGGGTGAGCGTCCTTAAATAGAGCAGCAGGGAACCCACAGCCTGGCCAAACTTGGCCAGGATCCAAAACGGCACTTCCCGCGGCATTTGCCCGTTGGTTCTCAAAGCCACAAGCAGCAGGCCGAAGGCAAAGGAGCCCACTGCAAGGAGCAGCATTACAGTCCCGAGGTCCATACTTCTTCCTCACTTAACCTGCGGTATCGCCAGCGCAGGCACTTAACGGCAAATGTTACCATGTTCCTTCGTATTTCCATACCCAGGATGAAAATCCTGTTGGGACCTTCCAGGGCCCGGCAAAAAAACAGGCAGCTCAGCGCCGCCTTGTTCTACGCTAGATTTGAAACTGGCCCACCAAGTCATTGAGCTCCCCCACGAGACCCGCCACCGCTTCGGCCATGGCGGCCAGATCCGTCATGGTGGCGGCCTGCTCCTGGGAAGCGGCAGCTAGGCTCTGGCTGGTCTCATCCATGCGGCTGGAGTGTTGGGCCACACCCCTGATGCCTTGGACCAGCTCCTCCAGGTGGAGCAAGATGGACTGGAAGCTGAGTTTGGTCTGCTCCAGAGCCTGGTGTCCTTCCCCCACCTGCGCTTGGGTATCGGTAATGGTGGCTACCGCCCGGTTGACCTGCTGCATCAGGTCTTGATTCAGGCCTGCGATCTTGGTTACGGCATCCTGCGTTTCTCCCGCCAGCTTGCCCACCTCCTGGGCCACCACCGCAAAACCCCTGCCCTGCTCTCCAGCCCTGGCCGCTTCAATGGCCGCATTGAGGGCCAAAAGGTTGGTCTGCTCCGCAACCTCCGAGATCAGTTCCAGCACCAAACCCATGCCCTTGGCCGCTTCCGATACCAAGGCCACCGCTTCTTCGGTCTGGCGGGATCTGTCCACAATGCGCTCCATGGCCCTAACGGTTGCTTCCATCTCCCCTTGCCCGCTGCCGGCCACCGCTTTCATCTGCTGCGCGCTCTGGGCCATGGCCTCGGTCTGCTGGCTCACCTGGGAAACGGTTTCGCTGAATTCCCCCACAGAGCTGGCCATCTCTTCCATGGCAGCTGAACTCTCTTGGCTGGCGGCCCTTAAGGTATCGCCTGTGGCCGCTGCTTTCGTGGCCATCTCCTGGAGCGTGCGCATCATGCGGCGCAGGCTCAAGGTGAGTTCTTGAAAGGCCCGGGCCAGAATCCCGATCTCATCACCCCTGCCCAGATCCTCCTGGGACAGATCTTCCCTCAGATCCCCCTGGGCAATGCGGCTGGCGTGCCCCGCGACCCTGGTGATGGGCTTGAGCACCCGCCGGGTCAAGAAGATCGAGAGCACCAAGGCCAGGAGCACACTTACAATCAGGGAAATGAGCAGGACACTGCGGCGAAAAGCGGAGACAGTTTCCGCGATCACCTTGGGCGATGCTCCGGTATAGAGCATGCCCACCGCATCCCCCTCCTCATCGAGGAGCGGTCTGTAGCCGGTCTGGTAGACACTGCCCACCACTTCGGCCTGGCCGTAGTACTCCTGTTTCTGCTGCAAGACCCGCTCCACCACATAGTCCGCGGCCTTGGTTCCCACAGCCCGTTCCCCGTTGGTCCTCACGGTGGTGGCAATCCTGGTTCCGCCCCGAAAGATGGTTACGGTGTTGCCCGTCATCTTGGCCAGCCAATCCACCAGCTCGAAATTTCCATTGAGCAGATGCTCCCCTTTATACAAGAGCTCTCCCTCTCCCCGCCAGGAGCCGGGAAGCTTTCGGTCCACCAGCTCATACATTAAAGCTAGGTCTGAGCGGACCTTTTTTAGGGCCATGTTCTCGGTCTGTTCCGAAATGATGTACACAGACACTGCAAACACTACTCCAGCCAAAACCAGGATTGCGGCGATAACGGGAATGAGCATTCTCCAGCGCAGGGACAGCCGTTTCAACCACTACCACTCCTCTCTCCATTGGACGTACAGATCTGCATAACGGTTTCGCACCTGTGGGTACTATCACTTAACTTATCAGATGACTATTCTGCTCCGCGGCGGTGTTTCCTGCTGCCCCACACAGCTCCCTGGAATAAAAAGCCAGCTCATCACCTCTGCCTTTGGCCCAGGCGCAACAGAACCTGCTGCACTTCACCCTTCACATAGGCCACCTCCCGCAGGGTATCATGGATCCTGCTTTGGGTTAACCAGTCGGAGATGATGTTGTCGAAGGCGATATCCATAAAGGCCTGGAAACTGCCGATCTTCAGCGACTCCCGGATAGAGATGTTGATATCCCCCAGCTCCTTCTGCAGCCGCCTTAACGCAGCCTGCACCTGGCGCAGCCGGTCCTCTGCTTTGCTGATCTTGCCGAACTTGACCAAGCTAGAAAGGGCACTGCGCTTGGCAACGAGATCAAAAAAACCCCAATTGCGGGCCCCTTTCAGCGTCCTTTCCACTTCCTCCAGCAAGCGCAGGGCTTCCTGGGCAGCAGCTCGGGCCTCCCTAATCTCTTTTTGCTGATCAGCCACCTGCTGTCCTCCTCCCTTCCTTGGACGGGTTCACCGGGCAGCGCCAAGGCCCCAGGTGAGCTGCCTTAAGGATAGCAAAGGGCAGAGGGAGTGTCAACTTTTTCACGATAACCAGCGCGGTGTGCCCATAAAGAAAACCCCTACCGTGTACCGGTAGAGGTGCGGCGCCCTGCCTCTAGACCCTGATATCCACAAACAGGCCCATGAGCTTTTTCATGCGCAGCAGATGATCCACTTGCGTTGGGGAGGGCAGCTGCCTTACCGTCTTCCCTGTGGCGTTATCCACGATCTCCGCCACATTCCGCCCCAGGTCCTTGTGGTACTTAAAGCTGACCCGGTGGTTTTCCCGCACTGCCGCGGCCTGCAGATCCTTCAGCTGGTCAACCTGCTTCACGGCAAGTTTGGGTATCTCACCCGTAAGCAGCTGCTCGTAGCCTAGCTTCCCGGAGATCCTCATGGCCTTCAACGCTCCCTGGCGAAAGTTTTCCACTCCTTTTATCGGCAGGACTGGCCTTTAACCTTAGCCCCCTGCCCGCATCAATCAGCTCAACAAGGCCAGCACAGCCTCCTCGGTGGGACCAAAGACAGATGAAGTCCTGGAGACTGGGGCTGGGCACTGTGCGGATCTGCATCTAAGTTACCTTCCCCAAGATACCTGGGGCACTCCCCGGCGGCGCAGGATCCCCTGGTAGGCCCCTCCGTCCACCCACTGCAGCAGATCACTGAAGCGGATGATAATCCAGGGATGGGTACTCCACATCTGACCGAGGAAACGGTAGAGCCGGTTGATGGAATCGCCCGTGACCAGGCTCTGGAAATCCTGGGCCTGGCGGTGAATCTCTGCCACATTAAGGCGGCCCACCCAGCTGCTGGGCACGCCGGCCAGCTTGCAGAAGGCCCGCTTGCTCGCTTCCGGATCCTGGCAGGCCAAAAGCCCCGCCCGATCGGCGCTGAACTCGGATTTGCGGATCCAATCGTAGAGGGCCACCTCAAAGCCGGCGCCCACCAATGCTCCCAGCCCCAAGGTGGCACTGCCCACCAGGGCCATGATCCGGGGCAGGTAGCGGCCGATCTGATGGTACAAAAGGTGCTCACAGTGGATGTGCCCCAGCTCGTGGCCGAGCACAAACTGCAGTTCAGCCCCTGTCAAGTGGTTCACCAGTTCTGTGGTCACCGTCACATGGGGATACTCCACCCCCGCTGCGTAGGCATTGAGGGAAAAGTCCTGCTGGATGTAAAGCTCCACTGGCCTGGAGATGCCCAAAATCTCTTTGGTTTCCTGAAAGAGCTGGTAAAGATCGGGGAACTGCCTGGGGGTGACCCGGATCTTGTTGGCCATACTCTCCAGGAGCAGAATGCGGTCCAGGCCCACTTCATTGAGCTTCCTCACCAAGCGGGCTAACCCGGGCACGTTTTCTAGAGCTTTCAGCGCATCCCGATCCAAAGGATGGACGTATTCTGCGGGCTCCAAGCCCGTTAAGTAAATCTTGCTGGTCATAACCTAACCTCGCCCCTTCGTGTGGTTGACTTACCTGTAGGCTGCGGCCTCTACCCCACGGCCACCAGGCTCCAGCTTCCCTGCTCTATCCAAAAAGTACAGGGCAAAATCCTCCGCCGCCAGCTCTTTTTGGGCCAGTTCCACCATACTCAGGTGGTGGGTGAACATGATCACCTGGGTTCTGCGCCCCAGATCGGCCAAGGTGCGCAGGGCCGCGGCGGCACGGCGGTCGTCAAAGTTGATCAGCACATCATCCAAGATCACAGGTAGGGGCTCCCTGGCCTCCAGGTAGCGTTCAATGCTGGCCAGGCGCAGGGCCAGGTAGAGCTGATCCTGGGTACCATCGCTCATCCCCTGCACACCCACGAGTTCGCCGGCGCGCTCACCCTTGATCACCAGGTTATCCCGCTCATCATAGTCCGCAACAAGGCTGGTGAAACTGCCTGCGGTAAGCTCCCTGAAGATCTCGCCGGCCCGCTTCAAAACCGGGTTTTGGTGCTCCTGGGCATAGCGGTCCACGGCCCGGTGCAAAATGGCTGCAGCCAGTTTGTACTGAACATACTGCTCCACTTCCCCGGCTAGGCGGGCCAGGGTGGCCTGGGCCTGCTCCGCCGCCTCCAGCGCGGCCAGGCTGGTGCCCTGCACCTGTTCCTTGTACTCCTTCTCCGTAACTCCAAAGGCCCGGTTTAAAGCCCCTTGCTGTGCTTCCAGCTCCTCCAGCTCCTTGGCGAGCTGGGCAAGCTCCCCAGGGAGGCTATCCACATCCACCCCTTCCCCTTCCGCTTGTAAGTCCTGGAGGGAGAGGCCATCACCTGTGCTGAGCAGCTGTTCTTCCAGGCCTTTGATCTTCTCGCGCAGCTCTTCTGCTGCGGCGTGCCGCTTGAGCAGCTGCTCCAGCTCCCCTTGGCTGCTGCAGTGGGCTAAATCCATCAGCTCCCCGAGCTTCTCCCGGCTCAAGGCCGCCTGCGCCGCAAGCTCCTTTAGGCTCTTTTCCGCCCGCTCCAGCTGTTTGAGGATTTCTTCCCGGGCGGACTGGTTCTGCTGGGCCGCCTGCACCCGCCCCATGAGCTCCCGGACCGTGAGGACAGTGTTCTCCAAGGTGAGATCTAAAGCGCACTCCTCCACTACCTGGGCCACTTGCCCTTCGTATGCTGCCTTGAACTGGCGCTGCTGATCCCGGAGCTGTTCATCTTTCCTCAGTTGATCCAAAAGCGCGAAGAGCTGCTGCAGGGCCGCGGCATAGCGCTGGGCCACGTGAACGGTGGTGCTAGCGGGAAGGCCCAGCTGCCCCAGGGCTTCGGCCCAGCGGCTGGACCAGGCCTGTTCCTTTTCCAGGGCAGCCTTAAGGTTCCCCTGATCCCTGCTTAAGGCAGCCTGTTGGTCGCTGAGGGCCTGCTGTAAACTGGCCTGCTCTCCCAAGCGCTTAGTGGCCTGATCATGAAGGACGCCGGCCCGCTCCAAGAGTTCTGCTAGGCTGCCCTCGGCAGCTGCCCCCACCTTCTGGAGTGCCGCTCCCAATTGGGCGCGCAGGCTTTCCACATCCTCCTTCAGCTGCTGCGCCGCGAGTCTGGCCTGCTGCAGCTGGGTAAAGCCCTCCACGAGCTTGCCAACCTCCTGCAGCCAGTCTTTCATGGCCGCAGGGTCCAATGGCTCCAGGGGAAGTCCCGCCCAAAGCGCCAGCCAGCGCCGCTCAAAGTCCTCTTCCCGGGCCGAGAGCTCCTCTTCTGCCCGCTTTTTGCCCTCCAGGGTTTCCCGGGTTCTCGCCAGTTCTAATTCCAGGTTCTGCAGCTGGGCCACCCGATCCGCTTCCCGCCGCAGTCTATCCGCAACCTGGTCCGCTTCTCTTACGCTTTCCTCATAGGCTTCCGCTAAGGGCTTGCCTGCAGAAAACTGCTTTTCCTGCTCCTGATCAAGCTCGCCCTCCAGCCAAGCCCGGCGCACCAGCTGCCAGCCCCAGTCTCTGCGCTTGCGGGCAGCCAGGAGATCCCCTTCCGCGGGCACTGCTCCTCCCACGCCCTGGAGCTTGATCTCCAGCTCCAGGGAGGCCAGCTTCCCCTGCAGCTCCTTGATTTCCCTGCCTAGGGTGCTGCGTTCCGCCTTCAGCCCCTCCTGCTCTTGGCGGAAGCTCTCCACGGTGCTGGCCGCGGGCAGCTTGGCCTGGGCCAGTTCTGCCACGCTCCCCGACCACAGGGCCAGCCTGGACAGCTGACCTTGGAGCAGTTCTTCCTGCTGCTTGAGGGCAAGCAGCTGGTTTTGGTAGTGCTGTTCCAGATCCCCTTTGGCCTGAATCCTTCTGGCCAGGCCCTGCAGTGCAGTGGTATCCTGCAGGGGCCCGAGGGCGGCCAGTTTCTGCCTGGTCCGCTCCAACTCCGCGCTGCGCAGCGCCACCGCTTCCCGGGCTTTGGTGAGCTCCGTTTGGATCGCGGCGTATTCTGCAGCCAGGTCCTCAACCAAGGCCACGGCCGTAAGTGGCCGGCGGTACTGTTCCGCCTCCTCCAAGCTTTCGGCACTGGGCTGCAGATCCTTCAGCCGAGAAAGGGCCCGCTGGGCGGCTGCCGCTATTTCCAGTTCTACTTGGGGCAGGTTTTCCACCCACTCCTGGTACTTCCCCAGTCCGCTGAACAGCTCACTGACCGTTTCGGCGTGGGCTAAGAGCTCTGCCGAAACCTCCAAGCCCTCCAGCTGGGCCTGGAGTTCCTTAATCTGGCGCCGCAGGGTTTCCCCCTGCTGTGCCGCACTTTGCAGCTGGGCAGTAACATCCTGGTAGATTTGTAAGCTCCCCGGGGGCAGCAGGGGCAGTGTGCCCAGTTCCTCACGGCGCCTTTCCAGGGCATCCCTTTGGGTGAGCAGGGGCTTGGTGCGCTGGATGCGCTGCAGCCTGCTCTGCCTGCTTCTCAACTCTTTGATCCTGCGGGCAAGTTCCTGCAGCTCCTCCCTTTCCCGCTGGTACCTGGCCTCTAGTTCCTGAAAGGCCTGCGGGGAAAGGCCCGCGTTGGCGGCCTTTTGTCTCTGCTCGCCGTACTCCTTCACCAAGCGGTTCACCGGCGGCTTTTGGCCCTGGGGTAGGTACAAGGCCCTGGCTCTGTCTTCTAGATCCTGGAAGATCTCCCGCAGGTGCCGCAGACCCGAAGCGGCCTCAAACAAGCTCTGGCTGAACTCGCCGCCCGCTGCCAAAAGGCGCTGGCCCCCTTCCCGCAGGCGCAGGTGGTCCAGGCCGAACATCTCTTCAAATTCCTCGCGGGTAAGGCCCGCCAGGTACGGCGCAAGCACATCCTCGGGCAGGGCGTTTTCGTGCAGATCCAAGATGGTGTTTTTGGTGCCCCTGCGGCGGATAAAACCCAGCTCCCGCCCATCGGCCAGCTCCAGGCCCAAGACAATGCGCAGGGCCGCGGGTTTGTGGAGGAAAGCGTGGGATGACACCCTGGGGATACCAAAGAGGGCATCACCGATGGCGCTGAGCAGGGTGCTCTTCCCCGCCTCATTGGGTCCGTAGATCAGGTGCAGTCCCCGCTCAGGGGCGAAGTTGATGGCCTGCTCCGTGAAGATGCCAAAGGCGGGCAGGCGCAGATACTTAATCCTCATGGGTGCCCACCTCCCGGGAGGTCAGCTTCACTTGCGCCAGATCCTTAGCCGCAGCTAGAAGCTCTGCGAACACCTGCGGGTTATCCCAATTTAGATCGGGATGGTTGACAAAAAGATCATGGGGCAGCTTAGCCTTAAGGTCGGCCAGCTCCTGCTTGAGTTCGTCCAGAAGCTCGGCGTCTTCTTCCAGCTCCCTAAAGTATTTTTCCAGAAAGCCCCGGGGTAGCTCCTCAGGCAAGGGGCCCGGGGCTAGTCTGGGGCTGGTTGTGTGCAGTTTTACCTTCTCCAGCCAGCCCTGGCGGAAGGAAGCATCGAGCACCACGGCGCGGATCTGGTTCACCCAGTGCTCCCTTCTCTCCACGAGTTCCCCGTGGGCCGGGGTACTTCCCACAAGCTCAAAGCGGAAGACTACAGGCCGCCCCTCGGCCAGTTCCAGCTCTTGGAGGACCAGTTCGTGAATCCTCTCCAGCACCTCCTCTGGGCTGCGCGCGCCCGTGCAGTCCACTGCCAAGGGGGACCAGCGCAGCACATCCAGGGAGTATTCCTCCACGGCCACGATCCGGCCCTGGCTGAAACTCACCAAGGTACAGCCTTTAGGCCCCCCCTCGTTGATGTGCCTGCCCTGCAAGTTACCGGGGAAGACAATCCAGGGGCTGCCCTGCCTGACTTCTTCCCGCCGATGCACATGGCCCAAAGCCCAGTAGTCGTAGCCCCTGTTGACAAGTTCCCCCAGGGAACAGGGTGCATAGGGCTCATGGCCTTCCCGCCCGTCTAAGGCGGTATGCAGCAGCCCGATGTTGATAAGTCCCGGTTCGGGATCGGGGTAGGCCCGGGCCAGGTTCTCAGTTACTCTGCGGGCCGCAAAGCTCTGGCCGTGGATGGCGATGCCCAAGTGTTCCAAGAAAACAGTCCCGGGAACGCGGTGATCGAAAATGTGCACGTTATCGGGGAGTATAAGGCTGCGGGTGATCACGCTCTGGGCATCGTGGTTGCCCCGGACAATGAACACAGGGATACCCGCTTCCCGCAGCACATTCATACGGGCAGCGAAATACAGGCCGGTATTGTAGTCCCGCCAGTCGCTGTCATAGAGATCGCCGGCGATGAGCAGGAAATCTACTTCTTCGTCTAAGGCCAGGTGGATCAGGTTTTCAAAAGCTTGGCGGGTGGCGTTTTTGATCTGGTCCGGAGCGCCCTCGTAGCGTTCCAAACCCCGCAGGGGGCTGTCAAGGTGGATATCGGCAGCGTGAATGAACTTACCCAACGGCTCTCCTCCTCTGCGCAGGTAAAGGGGTATGGCAAATAATTCTGGAAATTTAGGGGATCTCCTGCTGGAAAAAAGACAGAGTTAGCAAGGCTCTGCAGATGAGGCAGGGCACCGCCTGGACGGTGCCCTGACACTGAAGTGGGGCATCCTCTTGCCATCGTAGTTGGGCGTGGCCACTTCCAGCAGCACAGATGATAGCGAAAGAAGTCTCCACTAGACCAAGTTTTGAGGGCAGAATCCATAATCGCTTCTATGGCTCCTAATCCTCCACCCACTCCAGTAGAATGCCTTCTTGAAAACCGCCCCGCTGGGCCCGCTTTGCAGCTTTGAGTTTGAGCACTTCCTGAAAGGAGGAGCCCAAGGAGCAGGCCAAGGCGTCCACCACCTCCAGCACATCGGCCAGTTCTTCCAGACTGCGCCCGCTGGCGCTGAACTCTTCCACTTCCTCCCAGAGTTTCTTTTCCAAACCCTTCAGCAGATCTTCACCCCGGGCTGTGCTCCAGCGGCACTTTTTCCCTCTGCCCTCAATGATCTCGGGAATACGGTCGCGTACAATTTTGTCGTAGATAGGTATGGAAATTATCCTCCTTTGCACATCTCTTAATCGTCCCTTCACCCCAGGCGTTTATAGAGCCGGGCCACCATGCGCCGCTCCCTGTAGCGCAGAATGTCCCGCATGTGCTCCACAAGGGCCGGTGACTGCCTGGCTATAACCCCCGGGGCGAGCCTAAGACGCTTGTTGATCTGGTCGTACTGGAAAAAGGGGGAGCTGCGGTCCAAAAAGTGGATGGGGTTAACTCCCGCCAGGCGGGTCCATTTTTCCAGGGGCCAATCTTGAAAGCCGCGGCTGGACCGATCCTGCATGTCCCCATGGAAGCGGGGATCCTGGTAGTAGAGCTGCAGGGCCCGGCCGATCTCGGTGCTGGAAACGGAATCCACGAGCCTTCCCTCCTGGATAAACGCTCCCATGGTGGGGATCTTGTAGAGTTTGCTCATGGAGGTTGTCTCCAGATCCAAGAGGAACTCCTCCACTTCCGTGCCCAGCCAGCCTTCCTCCTCGGCGGTGAGCTCGCCAAGGTCCGCCAGAAAGCGGAGGTACCCCTTCTGGGGCTGGAGGTGGCGGGACCGGAGAAACTCTTGGGAGCTGAGGTCACTGCCTACATGCACATCTAAGCGCAGGGGCCGGCGCCCCAGATCGGCTTTGAGGCGGAAGTATTCGCTGCGCAAGCGTTCAGGCAGGGGATCGTACCTGCGCAGCTCTTCAAACAGATCCAAAAGGCGCAGATCGAAGTTGACCAGACACCCTTCCGCCAGGGAAAGGGATAGATCCCGGATCCGGTTGAACTGCTCCCTGTCGCCTTGGGGGTTTCTCCCGGTTGGGATCAAGGGGATCAAATGGGCGCGCTTGTAGTTGCCGATGAAGTCTAAAACCGTTAGAAACTCCTTGCCCTCTGCCTTGCACAGCCCGCGCCCTAACTGCTGCAGGAAAATGGTGTAGGATTCGGTGGGTCGGAGGAACATCACCAGGTCGACTTCAGGTATATCCACACCTTCGTTAAACTGATCCACCGAGAAGATCACTTCGATCCTGCCAGTACGCAGGGCCTCCACCGCGGCCTTCCTCTCCAGAACAAAGGGACCTGTACCGCTGTGCACCGCAGCCGCAGGAATGCCTTGCCGGCGGAAAAAGGCGCTCATGAAGTTGGCGTGCCTGATCCCACTGCAGAAGCCCAGGGCCCGCTGTCCCCTGTGCTTGAGGTAATGCTTGAGCACCAGATCCGCCCGGGCAGTGATGGACAGGGCCCTCTCGAGGGGCTCTGGGGCGTAGCGCCCGTTGGTCAGGGGGATTTGGCTGTAGTCGGTTGTGTAGTCGTAGATGCCGTAGTAGTGGAAGGGAACCAGGTAGTCCTTATTGATGGCTTCCTGCAGATTGATCTCATAGACCACGTTATCTTCACAAAAGGCGAAGATGTCCTGATTGTCCATGCGGAAAGGCGTTGCGGTCAAGCCCAGGAGGAAGCGGGGCTTGAAGTAGTTCACAACCCGCTGGCAGCTCTGGGCGGCCACATGGTGGAACTCGTCGATGATGATGTAGTCGAAGTAGTCTGGGGGGAAGTAGTCGGGCTGGAGGTACTGCTCCTGGGATAGGGTCTGTACGGAGGCGAAAACAAGATCGGCATGACGGTTCTTCTCCTCCGCATTGAACCACCCTCGGCTTCTGCCGGGAGTAACTGCTCCGAAGGTTTCCCAGGCCTGGCGCAGGATTTCTTCCCTGTGGGCCACAAACAAGACCCGGCGGAACTTGGCGCTGTCAAAGGCGGCCAGATACGTTTTCCCCACTTCCGTGGCCATGACCACAAGTCCCCGCCGAAATCCCTCGGCCCGGGAGCGCTGCGGGTAGTGCAGGGCTTCGATCTGCGCGCCCCGGGGCTGGGGCTTGGCCCCTTCCCCTTGGGGCGCTGCCTTCCCCAACCAGCGGGGCCTTTTCCAAGACAAGCTGTATTCCTTCAGCCACTCATCGTCCACAGGCCGCGCCTGGGCAAAGAGGCGGTCGAAATTGAAAACAAACGCCCGGTAATCCTCGGGCTCCACCTGCTCCAGGAGGCGGTAGCTCCATTCGATCCCTTCCACCAAACCGCTCCGGGAAATGTTCGATGAACCCACGTACACTTCGCCCTGGCCCCGGGTGAGGAAGATATAGGTTTTGGGATGGAAGGCCACGCTTCCCGACTCATACACCCGGATCTCCGCTTTACTCCCCAGACCATCCTTCAAAAGGTACAGGGCGGAAGGTTCGGTGATGCCCAGGTAGCGGCTGGTGAGGATCTGCACGGGAACCCCCCGCTCCACGGCGCGCTTAGGATCTGGGAGCAGCAAGTGCACCCCAGATTCCAAGATAAAGGAAACCACTATTTTGATCTCCTGGGCCCGGGCAAAGGATTCCTTGAGGCTGCTGAGAAGGGAAACTTCCCGGTTGGTGATTACGTTGCGCACGCCAATCCACCCCGTAGAAGTGTCAATGGCCACTTGAGAATCCCCATTTGGGGGTGCGGACATTTTTTTGGACTTGACTATTGTAGCAGACCAAGACATTGTCTGTAGCGTATAGGACTCAGCCTGCCCAACGACAACTTGATTCGTTCTTCGTTAGACCACCGGATGTACGCGTCCAGTTCTGCAATAAACTCATCGACAGACACACCGTCCCAGGATCTGGTGTAGAACATCTCACGGTACCGAAAAACCCTTCGCAAGCGGCATTGTCAGGAGAGCATCCCTTTTTCGACATCGAACGGATCAAACCTGCGGCATCCATTCGCGAAATCCAGCCCGGCCAACGATAGTGACCCCCGCGGTCAGTATGCACAATTGGGCGTTCTCCAGAGTTCAGGCAGGCTATACCACCGTCTAACATGGTGTTAGTTAACTCGGCGTTCGGACTTGTTCCTATCGCCCAGCTTACAACCAGGCCATCAAAGCAATCGATGATCGGCGATAGATAGACCTTCCCAGCAGGTATCTGAAACTCCGAGATGTCAGTCACCCATTTTTGATTGGGCTTGTCTGCATGAAAGTCGCGTTCCAGCAGGTTC
>JAKOTU010000045.1 GCA_029776155.1 Bacillota bacterium
CGGTGCGCCGGGCCGATCATTTTTTGACCGGAAGGTGTAGGCCATGAGGACAACTTTTAGCGGCATATACATTGCGCTCCGGGCTTTGCAGGCGCAGCAGACATCGTTGGATATAACTGGGCACAATGTGGCCAATGCCAACAACCCGCATTATTCGCGCCAGGTGGCGCTGCATTCGGCTACCAGGCCGTTTCCCACGCCGATGATGGGCTACACGCCCTCCAACGGCCAGGTGGGCACAGGCGTGGAGATCAGCCAGATTGTGCGCATGCGGGACAGCTTTGTGGATTTGCGCCTGCGCCAGCAGCTCCAGAGCCGGAACTACTGGGCCACCTTAGAAGAAGGCCTCAGGCAGGTGGAGCTGTTCTTTAATGAGCCCAGTGAAAACAGCATCCACTACGCCCTGGACCAGCTGTGGGATTCCCTGCAGGATCTAAGCCGGGATCCTGAGCTTCTGGCTGTACGGGAAGTGGTGGTGCAGAGGGCTCAAGTTTTAGTGGAGGCCATCAGAGGAACGAGAGGTCAGCTGCAGAGGCTGAGGGAGAACCTCAATGACAATATCCCAGTTAAAGTTAATGAAGTCAATATCCTGGGCCAAAGACTTGCTGCTCTAAACGTTGAAATAGGGAAAGTGAGCGCCACCGGCAGTATGCCCAATGATCTTCTAGATCAAAGGGATGCATTACTGGAAGAATTATCTAAGCTCGTAGATATTGAAGTAATTCAAGATCATGCCAATATGGTGAGTGTAACCATCGGAGGGGCGAGCCTGGTGCACCGGGGGACGGCCTATGCTCTTGGTATCTCTGAAGTGCCCGACAGTGATGCTGATTACACAAGGCACGATATCATCTGGGCCGCGACAGGCAGTCCGGCACAGGTCCAATATGGGGAGATCGGCGGTATGCTCGATCTTCGCGATCGGGAACTTGACCAGATCATTGACAGCCTAGACGCCTGGACCCAGCAGTTTGTGGACGTGTTTAACAAGATTCATGGGATGGGGTATGATCTGTTTGATAACAACGCCGACGAGACCGTGGGTGATTTCTTTGTGGTGGTGGGCAATAAGTCTGCCGCCAATATCAGTGTGAATCCGCTGTTGCTGGAGGGGTTCACAGACACAGATGGGGAGTTTGTCCCAGGTGCATCGTTAATCAGGGCTAGCGACAAAGAAGGGGTCGCCGGTAATGGCGCGATAGCTCTTTGGCTTGCTCAACTGCGTTTCGGAACAAGACACCCGGATAACCCTGATGTTATTGAAAAACCATCCCTTGGAGATCAGTACACCGCCCTGATCTCCAGTGTCGGAGTAAAGGCCCAAGAAGCCATCCGCATGACCGAGAACCAGGTCGTTTTGGAAAACCATCTCCAAAATCTCAAGGAGTCCATCTCAGGTGTGAGTCTTGACGAAGAGATGGCAAACATGATCCGCTTCCAGCACGCTTACAACGCCGCAGCCAGGATGATGACGGCTGTGGATGAGACTTTAGATACGATCATAAACCGCTTAGGCATAGTGGGACGCTAGGAGGCATCCGCTTATGCGTGTTACTAACCGAATGATGAACAACACCCTGCTGCTGAACTTGAATCGCGGTCTTGCCCGTTTGGAGCGTATCAACAATCAGCTGGGTACTAAAAAGAAAATCAACCGGCCGTCGGATGACCCGGTAAAGACCGGTGTGATCCTGCGTACAAGTACG
>JAKOTU010000082.1 GCA_029776155.1 Bacillota bacterium
GGGCCAGGGTGGAGAGGTAAAAGGCATGGCGGTCCCGCTGCAGGGTTTGGGTGGAGATGGGGGCAGGTTTCAGCCCCAATTTGCCGCACACGTACTCCTCTACAAAGGGATGCACGTTGGCGTAGGTGCCCACGGCACCGGAGATCTTGCCCACCTCGATCTGCTCCCGGGCTAGCTGAAAGCGTTCCAGGTTGCGCTGCATCTCCGCGTACCACAAAGCCAGCTTCAACCCGAAGGTGGTAGGTTCGGCATGCACACCGTGGGTGCGCCCCATCATCACTGTGTATTTGTGCTCCTTGGCTTTTTCCTTGAGCGCGCTGAGGAAGTGCTGCAAATTCTGGAACAGGATGGAGTTGGCTTGTTTGATTAAGTAAGAGAGGGCCGTGTCCACAACATCGGTGGAAGTCAGGCCGTAGTGCACCCATTTGCGCTCTTCGCCCAGGCTTTCAGATACGGCGCGGGTAAAGGCGACCACATCATGCCTGGTTTCGGCTTCGATTTCCTTGATGCGCCGCATGTCAAAGGAAGCCTTTTCCCGGATTTTCCGCACATCTTCCCAGGGGATTTCGCCCAGTTTAGCCCAGGCTTCGCAGGCCAGGATCTCCACTTCCAGCCAGGCCCGGTACTTGTTCTCTTCTGTCCAGATGGCGCCCATTTCTGGGCGGGTGTAGCGTTCGATCAACTTAGACCCTCCAGTTCTGCTCTGCTTCTCAAGACTGTCTGGCGCATGGTTTCTTTTCTTTCGGCGAGCAAAGCAGCGATGCGTTCGTCAGAAACACTTAAGATTTGGGCGGCAAACAGGGCTGCATTCACCGCGCCTGCCCTGCCGATGGCCATGGTGGCCACGGGCACTCCTCCTGGCATCTGCACGATGGAGAGGAGAGAATCTAGGCCGCCCAGGCTTTTGGTCTGCATGGGTACACCAATTACCGGTAGAGTTGTCTTAGCGGCGATCATCCCTGCTAGGTGGGCTGCACCACCGGCGCCAGCGATGATCACCTTCAGGCCACGCCCCCGGGCCGAGGCTGCGTACTCGAATACCTCATCAGGGGTGCGGTGGCCGGAGAGCACCTTCTTTTCGTAGCCTATACCCAATTCCTCCAGTGT
>JAKOTU010000067.1 GCA_029776155.1 Bacillota bacterium
TATTGCGGTATGGGTGGTTGGCTTGCATCGTGACAAGGATAATGCACTGCTTCCACTCAATCACGACATTGCCCGGCTACATACCCAAACCGGATACTTCAAACTGCAAGAGGAGATAATCCTAGCCCACAGCGGCAACGGAGCTTTGCGGCGAGTAGGGAATTTTGACCGGGGTGACCATCTGCTTGTACGGATGCACGAATACGCCCTGGTTTTCAAGCGGACCAAAAGTACCATTTTAGGAAAGGGAGTGCATGGCAGAGGAAATGTATAAGAAGTATCGACCGACCGTACTGGAGCAGGTACGCGGGCAGGACGCGGCTGTTGCCATGGTGAAAAACTGGGTGGCAAGGAATGCCGTGCCACACGCCATCCTGTTAACCGGCCCGTCCGGTGTGGGCAAGACCACCATTGCCCGCATCTTGAAAACCCTACTCAACTGCTCCAATATTGACTACGTTGAGGTAAATGGGGCCGACGACACCGGCATTGACATGGTGCGTGGCATTCGTGATAAAATGATGGCTGCCCCGTTTAAGGGTAGCTGCCGCATCTACATGATCGACGAGTGCCATGCGCTCACGAAGAACGCGCAAAACTGCCTGCTTAAGGCACTGGAGGACACACCCAAGCATGTGTACTTCATCCTCGCCACCACCGACCCCACTAAGCTGCTCAATACCATTCAGACCCGGTGCACCGAGGTAGCACTTAAGCCCCTAAGCACCAAGCACATCGAAGATATTCTTGCCTACGTGTGCAAAAAGGAGAAGCTTAAGATATCAGAAGAAGTGCTGGACAAGATTGTGAAGTGCTGCGAGGGCTCAGCCCGCAAGGCACTGGTATATCTTGACCAAGTGATGGGGCTGGAGGACGAAGAAGAGCAGCTCAACGCTATCACTCCATCAAGCATGGCTGCGGCTGCCTTCGACCTGTGGAAGGAATTCTGTGCACCAAAACCACAGTGGGCAAACGTGGCTGCGGTGCTGCGGGAATTGAAGGACGATCCTGAAGGTGTACGGCGATTGATACTTGCCTGTGCCAGGGCCTCCCTTTTAAAACCGGGCAGTAAGTACGCCGCTCGCGCCTATCTCGTGATTGACACGTTTAGGGACAACCTGTACGACACCGGGGCTGCGGGGCTTGCCGCACAATGTTACGAATTATGCACGGGAGTGGGCCGCTGAGCGGTCGTATAATGTATTGTATTAAGCCCGGTGCCCTAGGGCACGGATGGTGCACTGGCGCGGCAGAGAGGCCCGGCAGTGTTCCTCAGGGCACTAGGTACTTATTGAAAAGTAGCCCCTAATACAACTCACCATACATAACACTGGAGCAGTAGATGGGCATTGACACCAAACAGCAGCGTAGGCCCGGCAGTATCAAAGACGAGATCCCGGTGCACTTATTCGACCTGGATCCTAACAAGCTTGACAAGCACTGCCTGGATCAGCCCAAGCTTGTGCTAGAGTGGGGTATTAAGCTGGCCGAGGCAAAGGACTTTTACGACCGGGCCAAGGCTGCCCTTGACGTAGCTCAAGCCGAGGCCCATCAAGAGATCGCTGCCAACCCTGAACAGTTCGATCTGGCTAAACCCACAGTGGATGCAATCAAATCTGCCGTGGCCCGGCACGAAGACGTTCAGGTGGCTGTGGAACGTTTGCAAAGGGCCAAGCACAAGGTTGACCTGCTGCAAGCAGTGATGACAGCACTGGACAACCGCAAGCGTTCCATTGAAGGGCTGATCCAACTTCACGGGCAAGAGTACTTCTCAGTGCCTGTGGTTTCCAGTGCAAACCGGGAACGCATGAGTGAGGAGACCAAGAACCAAGTGCGGAGGCGGCGGTTCGAGGATCAAGATGATTAACCTAGATCACTTTGTGTACGGTGTGGGAATTTTGTTTGGGGTCTACGTGGCCCTCCCGCTTGCCCTACACATCAACACTTTTATGGTAGTGGCGGCTGCATTAAAGGCCGCTGAGTTATTCAAAGAAAGGAAGAAGAAACAAGATGGCGAGAGACAAACGTAGAAGCTCGGCGGCTGAAGCTGCACGGCGTAGGGCACTGGAGCACACCAGTGAATTTGCAAGAACTTCACTGGAAATACCCAGTGGGGCGAACATGTTTTCGATCAAGAAGCCGGGCTCCTACCGCATCGACATCCTGCCCTACAAGGTTGGTAAGGGCAACCCCTATGCCGATGAGGGGACGCTGCACTACGAGCGTACCTACTGGGTACACCGGGGCGTTGGGGCCGATGAGGACACCTATGTGTGCCCAGCCAAGACGGCCAAAAAGCCTTGCCCCATTTGCGAGTACCGGGCAAAACTGGAACGGGACCCTAATGCCGACGAAGAACTCATTAGGGCATTGGCCCCCAAGGAGCGGCAGCTTTTCAACGTGGTGGACCTTGCAGCCCAGGACCGGGGCGTGCAGATCTGGGACAACAGTTACCACTTGTTCGGCAAGCTGTTGGACAGCCGCATCAGGAACGCCGACGACGACGAAGACTTCGCTCGGTTCTGTGAGTTGGAGGGTGGGCTTACCCTCAAGCTGACGGCCGAAGAGAAGAGCATGGGCAAGAACAAGTTCTGCGATGTGACCAGCATCGACTTCAAGCCCCGCAAAGACGACTACACAGAGGAGTGGTTAGACGCCTGCTACTGCCTGGATGATATTGTAAAAGTGTTGGACTATGACAGCTTGCGCAAAATCTTCCTGCAAACGGCAGACGTTGACGAGGAAGAGCTGGAAAGCGACGACGATGCACCGGCCAAGCCTACCGGGCGCAGGCTGCCCCCCAAGGCACCGGCCAAAAAGGCTGTTGTTGAGGAAGAAGCCGAACCGGAAGAGGAAGAGCCGGTAGCTGAGGACGACGACATCCCTTTTGAGGAAGAGGAAGA
Source organism: Bacillota bacterium (assembly GCA_029776155.1). Classification (GTDB taxonomy): domain Bacteria; phylum Bacillota; class Limnochordia; order Darwinibacteriales; family Darwinibacteriaceae; genus DTU010. The sequence goes on from JAKOTU010000067.1 coordinate 2,904, forward strand.
AGAGCCCACTCCAAAGAAGCCGACAGCAAAGGCCCCTGCCAAGCCTGCCCGCAAGCAGCCCGAGCCGGAGCCGGAAGAGGTGGAACCCGAGCCTGAGGAAGAAGAGCCCGAACCCGAACCCGATCTGGAAGAGGAGGAAACTCCTCAGATCACTAAGGGCATGAGGGTTTCCTTCAAGCTTGGCGGCAAGCCGGCTGAGGGCGAGGTTACCTCCACCCCGCCAAACACTACTAAGGTGCAAGTGACTACTGATGATGGCAAACGGTGGAACGTGGAAAAGGCTCGGCTGACTGTTGTAAAGGCAAGCAAGCCCGCCAAACCCACAGGGGGCAAGAAATGCCCTGCCGGGGGCACGTTTGGCAAGGACACCGACGAGCTGGAGGAGTGCGCGGGGTGTGAGCTTTGGGACGAGTGCGATAATGCCAAGTACCCGCCGAAGAAGTAAACAAAACCGCCAATCACAGATCTGTGTAAGGGGATGACCCTTGAGGCTCTGCCCCTGCCTTTGGACCACATAAATCTGTGAACCCAGCTCGTTTGCCGGTTAGCGAGTGGAAAAATTAACCGGCGGCATGGTGCGATGGTCTCGTAATCCTGGAACCGCAGCGGGGTTGCTTGAGGCGACTGGCAAGGGGATTCAGCCGCTCCCCAAGGTGGGTTCGAATCCCACCCCTCGCATTTTATGAGCCAACAGTTGAAACCTGAGGGTGTTCGGTGGGCTTATGCTTTTCTAGTGCAAGGGCCGCGCCAATTACCTTTGCACTAGAAAAGCGCACGCCAGTGGTGCACAACTGGAGGGCTGGGTTCGACTCCCAGGCAGGTTCTTTTTCGCTTGAGTGCCTGCACTGTTTGGCCAAGTACGAAAAGTATTTAGAGGAAGAACATGAGCACGGACCCAATCAAGAAAGCACTGACCAAACCCAAGGCACCGGAACGCAAACCCCTGCGACTGAGTAGTGGTAGCTCCCTTCTCAATCTTGCATGCACCGGGGATGTTAATGCTGCGTTCCTTACCGGGCACTACTACTATCTGGTTGGGGACAGCAGTTCGGGCAAAACGTTCCTCGCCCTTACGTGCCTTGCTGAGGCCAGCATCAAAAAAGCATTCAACGAGTACCGCTTCATCTACGACAACGCCGAAGACGGTGCCCTTATGGACATCCAGAAGTTCTTCGGTGCTGGTGTAGCCCAGCGGCTCGAGCCGCCTAGGTACGTTGATGGCGAGCCTGCCTACAGCCAGAGCATCGAGGAGCTGTACTACAACCTTGACGATGCTATCAAGGAAGGCAAGCCGTTTATTTACATACTAGACTCCATGGACGCATTGTCTAGCGATGCCGAGGCGAACAAGTTCCAAGAACAGAAGAAAGCACACCGCAAGGGCAAGGACGCTGCCGGTAGCTATGGTGACGGCAAGGCAAAAATCAACAGCGCTGGCATCCGACAAGTACTGCCTGGGCTGAGGGCAACAAACAGCATCCTAATTGTTATCTCCCAAACCCGTGATAACATTGGTGCCATGGGCTACGGGGATAAAAAGACCCGTTCGGGTGGTCGGGCACTCAGGTTCTACGCTACACTTGAGATATGGTCGACCTGCGGGGAAAAGATCAAGAAGACCGTGCTGGGCAAGCCCCGCAGCATTGGCATCAACAGCATCTTGCATATCAAGAAGAACCGGGTGACTGGCCGGGATCGCAAGGTGACAGTGCCCATCCTGTACGAGTTGGGAATTGACGATGTCGGTAGCCTCGTGGCTTGGCTACAGGATGAGGGCCACTGGACGACCAAGGGTGGGAAACTGGTGGCACCCGAATTTGATTACACTGGCTCGGAGGCTGGGCTGATTCGGCACATCGAGAAACACAACCTGGAGATGGATCTCCGGGACCTTGCTCAAGACGTTTGGAATCAGATTGAAGAGGCAGCAAACCCCAATCGTAAGGCAAGGTATTGAAAATTAGTGGGGCCACTATTCCGCTGCTAATACCCTGACAGAGGGTGCCCCACATACTTTTGAACGATAGATGGGCCATGACGTGCGTGCCAATACCCAGAAGATTGGTACCCATCACTTTTAGAAAAGGAGACCAACAGTGAAAACGCCCGAACAGCTCAGAGAACTCGCAATGGAGGCCGTAAGACGGCACTCCGCAATCGACAAGGCCAAGAAATGGATGTTCCGAAAAATTGACTCCATGCCGGAACTGAAAGAAGCCTTGCTAGCCCCGGCTATTGACTGTGTTATCCGAGAAGCCATTTACCAGGTACGAAATCAACAGCGACGTCAGTGCAAGGGCAAGAAGCCCTACCAACACAAGAAGGCAAAAGAGGCAACAGCAAAAACTGAAAAGAGATCGGCTGGCCGCACAAGACGAAGCACCAAGGTGATGCGGCGTTCCCAATACTTGT
>JAKOTU010000096.1 GCA_029776155.1 Bacillota bacterium
TTACCTAGTCTACACCAACACGGCCTTACCTGCAATTCGCCGCAAAAGAAAACCCGGCTCCTTGTCAAAACTTCTCCGGAGCCGGGTTGCTTCGCTTTAATTGGCCAGGGGCCAGGCGGATTGGACACGGAAATCTTGAGGGAAGATCTGGGTCAACAAGTCCAAAACGTGTTCCATGGGTACAATCTCCACACCCTCCACGTGGGCGGGCAGGTTATCCAGGTTTTCTTTGGGTACAAACACCTTTTTCACCCCGCCCTGTTTGGCCCCGTAGATCTTGGCATGCAGCCCGCCAACGGGCTTCACTTTACCCCGCAGGGAGATCTCCCCCGTCACCGCGATATCCTGCGGGACGGGCAGACCCTTCACCGCGCTGATAATGGCTGCCAAAATGGCCACCCCAGCGGATGGTCCATCAATGTTGCCGCCCCCCACCACATTCACATGGAGATCAAAGTTGCTCAACTCTTCACCGGTCAAGGCTCTAAACACCGAGGCCGCGTTAAACACACTGTCTTTAGCCATACTGCCCGCGGTGTCGTTGAAGCGCACCTGGCCCTTGCCCGGTTCCCTGCTGGGAAAGGCCACTGCCTCAATTTCCAGGATGGAGCCCACATAACCGCTTACCCCTAAGCCGAGAATGCGCCCAACTTCCTTTGTGGGCGAGGCCTTGGTGGAGATATAAGAACTGAGCCGGGCTGCTTGAATCACTTCCTGCATGTCTTCTTTGGTGATTACCAGCCCATCCTCCCCGCGCCCGGCGCGGTAAAGGGCAACGCCCAAGGCATCGGCCAAAAGCCTGGTCGCCCTGCGCCCCTCAATGGTATACTCCGCGGCCAGTTCCGCCACCCCAGGGGCGAGCTTCACGCCCAGGCGCTGGGCTGCCGAGCGCACGATCTCCACAATGTCCTGGGGCGTCAGGGGGTTGAAAAACACTTCCGCACAGCGGGACCTTAAAGCGGGGCTGATCTCGGAAGGATCTCTGGTGGTGGCCCCAATAAGCACAAAATCGGCGGGAGCGCCCTGGGTGAACAGCTGGTGAATGTACTTGGGAGTCTGGGGATCATGGGGATCGTAGTAGGACGATTCGAAAATGACCCGTTTATCTTCCAGCACCTTGAGCAGTTTATTCTGCAAAATGGGATCCATTTCCCCGATCTCGTCGATAAAAAGCACTCCGCCATGGGCTTCGGTAACCAGACCCAGCTTGGGCTCTGGCACTGCACCATCGGCGAGATCCCTTTTCGCACCTTGATAGATGGGATCATGCACCGAGCCCAAGAGGGGATTGGTCACTTCCCGGGGATCCCAGCGCAATGTGGTGCCATCTACTTCCACAAAAGGGGCGTCCTCGCTGAAGGGAGTATACTCCTTCTGCTTCGCGTACTGCAGCGCCAAGCGGGCCACAGTGGTCTTGCCCACCCCCGGAGGACCGTAGAGCAGCACATGCTGGGGGAAGGGCGAACTGAGCTTAGTAAGCAGCGCCTTCACCGCTTCCTCCTGCCCCACCACCTCTTCTAGGCTCTGGGGGCGCATCAGATCCGCGGTGGACTTGGAGAGGCTGCGCTTTTCCAGCATCTCCAGTTCAGCGTACTTTTTGAGGGTCTGCGCGTTATCGGGGCCCGCCACCTCCTTGAGCACCTGCATGCGGACCTCTTTAATGTATTCCAAATGGCGCTCCTGCAGCTTGGCACTTACTTTCTGCTCCAGTTCCTCTTCCACAGTGCGCTTAGCCAAAAGATCGGCCAAATAGTCCTCCAGTTCCTGGAGAACTTGCAGTGCTTCCTCCGGCGTGCGCTGGTCCGCAATGGTGGGATCGTCGTGGACCAAGCGCTCCAGGGCTAAAATCCGATCTTCAATTTTTTCCGACTCCAGTAGTTCCAAAGAATCTAACTTGCCCGCCTTCAGGACCAGCTGATCCTCGCCATGCACCTCAGCCAAAATGGTCATGAGCGCGGCAACGTGTTTTTCCAAGGAAAGATCCTTGTTCTGCGACTGTTTTGTATCCAATGGGGATTACCCTCCAATAAGTACTACTGCTGCTGGGCAGCCACCACATTCACCAGCACGGTCACATGCACCTTGGGATGGACCTTCACCACCACCGGGTGCGTGCCCACGCTCTTTATTGGCTCCTTAATATCTATCTTCCTCTTGTCAATTTCTACCGCGAACTGCCTGCGCAGCTGATCGGCGATTTCCTGGGGCGTGACCGAACCAAACAGCCTGCCCCCTTCGCCCACCTTGGCCTGCACTTCCAGCTTCTGATCCTTAATTTTCTCGCCAATTTTCTGGGCCTCTTTCAGCTCCCGCTCCGCCTTCGCGGATTCAAGCTGCTTCTGCTGGGCCACATGGCGTAAATTCCCTTCGCTGGCTTCCACGGCCAGCCCCCGGGGCAGCAGGTAGTTGCGGCCGTAACCTTCCGCAACCTCCACCACATCACCCTTTTTACCCAGGCTTTTCACATCTACCTGTAGGATTACTTTCATCACCACACCGCCTTTCTAGTCTTCAGCATGGTCCCTTTCTGCTTCTGCCACTGCATCCAGGTCTTGATCCTCGGCCCTTACTACTTCTGCTTTAGCGTCCAATAACCTGCGCAGATCCACAAACCCATCCACTATGGTGAGTAGAATCAGGGCGATGAGGGCTAGGGGTATTGCATAGAGCAGGAAAACAAATAGGATCCGCAGGAAGGTAGGGGTTTTGCGCTGATTGAAATAGTACCAGGCCAGGCTCAGTCCGGTAACCAGATATGCAGCAGAGGTGATATAAAATACGTTCACGCCCACAAACTCCAGCCAGCGCGGCAGCTCAAAGAAAAGGGCCAGCTGCGTCACTACCCAGCCGAACACCAAAAAGATGGCACAGTACCCGGGCAGGCGCCACTGCCTAAAGGGCTTGGCCCAAGGCACCACATCGCCCATACGCTTCAGTACCAGCCGGGCCACGGCTAGATGGACAAAGGACATGCCCAGGGACGAGAGGAAAAGGATGGCCGGGAGGGCGTTTTGGAAGATAAAGGGGACTAGCTGCTGCATCATCTGGTAGTTGCCCAGAGCCTCTTCAGGTACTCCCAAGCCCCTGGCGGTGGCCATGGCCTGTTCAATGCTTTCTAAGAGGACGTTCATTAATTCCCGGTACTGGTTGCCGCCGATGATCAGGGCATAGAGGAGGGCGTTCAACCCGATTACCACCAGGTTGGCGAAGACACCAGTGGCCATGAGCTTAACAAAGGAAAACCGCTCCCGCAGAGCCATGCCCAGGGCTACGCCCACAAAACCCCAGATGATAATGGACAGGCCCGCAAACACATGCCCAGCCGCCAAGCCCGTAATCAGCGCGGCCACAAAAGCTGTGATCACGCCCCAGCGGAAGCCCTGGCGGTACACCATGAGGATGAGGGGCACGGGCACGATCACCGCGGGGAGACCCAAGTACTCACCGAGCAGGGTCAAAAGCACGGTGAGGGCTCCCAGAATAGCACCTTCTGTCAATGAGCGCGTCTTCATGAGTTCACCCTCTATTCAGCATTCTAAAAAGGAGCAGCTGCGCTGCTCCTTTTCCTTAGTCAACCGTATAAGGCATCAAGGCCATAAACCGAGCTCTTTTGATCGCCGTCGTCAGCTGTCTCTGATGCCGCGCACAGTTGCCAGAAATGCGTCGTGGTAAAATCTTACCCCGTTCTGTCACGTAGCGACGCAAACGGCCAACTTCTTTATAATCGATCACATCGATCTTGTCGACGCAAAAAGAGCAAATCTTTCTTCTGCCTCGACGACCTCTCTCTCTAGCCATTTCTTCGCCTCCAAACCACTTTGATTAAAACGGAACATCATCAAATTCGGGTTCGGGCGGTCCATCATCCATGGGCTCTGCGGCTGCAAAGTCTCTGGCGCGGTCGAGGAAGCGCACTTGGTCAGCCACCACTTCCGCGGCTTTTCTCCTGATCCCATTTTGATCATCATAGGAGCGGATCTGCAAGCGGCCTTCTACGGCGACAAGCCGGCCTTTAGTCAGGTGGTTGGCACAGATCTCGGCCTGCTTCCGCCAGGTAACGATGTCGATAAAGTCGGTCTCCCGCTCGCCGCTTTGGCCCACAAAGGGGCGGTCTACTGCCAGCGTAAAGTTGGTCACCGCGATCCCCGTTTGGGTGTAACGCAGTTGTGGGTCAGCCACCAGTCGCCCGATGAGAATTACCCTATTCAGCACCCGTGTTCACTCCTTTGCTCATTCTACATTTCTTCGAACGAGCAGATAACGCACGACTTCATCGGTGATCTTAAGAATACGTTCGACCTCGGAAGTCGCTCCGCTTTCTGCTTGAAAATCGATCACCACATAGAAGCCTTCGGTGTAGTCCTTAATCTCGTAAGCGAACCGGCGCTTTCCCCACTGATCAACTTTCTCGATTTCGCCGCCAACTCCAACGATCAGATCCTTCGTCTTCTCGATCTGAGCAGCCAAACCTTCTTCATCAAGCTGTGGGGAATAGATAACCATCAGCTCATAAGCGCGCACCGCAGCTTCACCTCCCCTCTGGACAAATGGCCCTAAGCGTTACACTTAGAGCAGGGCAGGTTTATTATATCACCGTCCTAAATCGAAGTCAAACGTTGAAGCGGAAGAAAATGACATCCCCATCCTGCACCACATAATCCTTACCCTCCAGGCGCTGCAGCCCCTTGTCCCGGCAGGCCTGGACGGACCCCTCCTTTACCAAAATGTCCCAAGGGATCACCTCCGCCCGGATAAAGCCCCGCTCCATATCGGAGTGAATGCGTCCCGCGGCTTGGGGTGCAAGCATTCCCCGGGAAATAATCCAAGCTCTGGTCTCTTCCCCCTTGATGGTATAAAAGGTAATCAAGTTTAACAGGCGCACCCCCGCCTCCACCAGCCTGTGCAGGGCAGGCTTGTCCATGCCCGCATCCTCCAAAAACAGCCGGGCCTCTGCGGGGTCTAAGCGGGTCAGCTCCCGTTCAAACTGCGCAGCCATGGTGATCACCTCAGCCCCCTCGGCGGCAGCCCAGGCCCGAAACTCCCCGGGCGCTTCCAGGTGCCCTTCATCGGCATTGAGCACATACATCACCGGTTTAGCAGAAAGGAGGGGAAGATCCGGCAGCGCAGGCAGATTTGTGCGGCGCAGGGGAATGCCCTGTTCCAGCGCCGCGGCATACTGGTCGAGAAGCTCCAGCTCTTCTCGGTACTTGGCCTCCCCCGTCTTCAGCATGCGTTCCGTGCGCTCCCGGCGTTTACGGATCGTTTCCAGATCCGCCAGGATCAGCTCCAAATCCACAATCTCCACGTCCCGCAGGGGATCCACCGTTCCTGTGCTGTGGGCCACATCGTCGTTGGAGAAGAGGCGCACCACGTGGGCCAGGGCATCCACTTCCCGGATGTGGCCCAAGAACTGATTCCCCAATCCTTCTCCCTTGCTGGCCCCCTCCACCAGCCCGGCAATGTCCACAAACTCAATGGTGGCACCAGTGAGTATTTTGGGCTGGCTCACCTGGGCAATGGCCAGCAGGCGTTCATCGGGAACGGGTACCACCCCCTGGTTGGGATCGATGGTACAAAAGGGATAGTTCAGGGCCGGCACATCCAAACCGGTGAGCGCGTTGAAAACCGTGGACTTGCCCACATTGGGCAGGCCAATGATGCCGATGCGCAGCGCCATTGATTTCACCTCCGAAAAAAGCTACACTAAAGGACGAACCCAGCACTGCTGAAGGAGGACTCTGCCATGCGGCGACTGACCAGGGCAGCGATTATCGCCGCCGCCTATATCGCCTTAGTGTTTGCCTTTCAATTTGCCAGTTTCGGGCCCATCCAGTTTCGGGTGGCCGAAGCTTTGACTCTACTGCCCATGATCTATCCCGAGGCGGTAGCCGGGATCTATGTGGGCACCCTCCTCGCCAATATCCTCGGAGGCTATGGGCCCTGGGACATCTTCGGAGGCAGCCTGATCAGCCTGCTGGCGGCTTACCTCACCTACCGCTACAGACACCACCCCGTGGTGCCCTACGCCTCGCCCATCCTGCTCAACGCCTTTTTGGTCAGCTTGTACCTGCGCTTTATCTTCCAGGTACCCTCGTATTGGCTCTTGGTGCTGAGCATCGGTTTCGGCCAGGCCGTGGTGGTTCTGGGCCTGGGCGTGCCTCTGCTGCGTTTTGTGCGTAAGTATCAAGACCGGTTCTTGTAAGCGAGGATCTCGGCTTTAAGCCGTTCCCGCAGCTGCTCCACGGCGCCAAAGTCCATGGCCGCGGCGTACAGCTCTTCCACCGCGGCATGGGCATGCTGGGCCTGCCTTAACTCGCCGACCCCCAGATCCACTAGTTCCCTAAACAGCTGCCTATCCCGGGCATCTGGGGTGCTTTCCCTCTCCAGGCCGCAGCAGATGCGCTCCCCCTGCACAGAGTGTAAGGGCTCCAGCTCCGTGGCGGTGAGCACCGCTAAGTTCAGTTCAGGAAAGAGCAGGTGCAGAAGCCTTTCCGGCTGGAGAGGATAGTGAAAAACCTCCACATTGAGCCCCGCCAGTTCTCCGTGGCGCAGCATCAGCTCCAGGTATTCACTCTGGCCGCTGCCTGGCGGGCCCGTTAGAACGTAAGTATGCATCCCGGCGCTGAGGGAAGCGATTTCGCTCACATATCCTTCGGGGGTGAGGGCAGAGGCGAACAGATGGCGGGCCCTGCCGACTGGGCATCCGTTCCTTTCGGCGCTCTGGATCTGTTCCAGAATTGCTGTGAGTTCCCCACTGATCTCCCGCCTACCCCCGGCAGCCCGGGCGGCAAGATTCTCTTCTAGGGCCAGGGCCGCGGCAAAATAGCGAAAAGCCGAGGCAAAATGCCGGGCTTTGACCCTTCCCACTGCGGCGATCTCGTCCCTGTCTTGGGCCAGCTTTTCCCCATCCCAGAAGTCGCCCAGCGCGATCAGTTCATCGCGGCACCCGGGCAGCTCAGGTTCTTGAGCGTGGGGAGAGGTGGCATCCATCACCGCCACACCCAATTCTGGACAGGCAAAGGCATCGAGGGAATGGGAGTCGGAGCTGCAGAAAAAGAGCTCCAAGGCCAAACCCTCCGCTTGGAGCGCTGAAGCCACATCCTTCATCAAGCGGGACTTCCCAGTACCCGGGCCTCCCTTGAGAAGATACACCCGGCGGGCATCCTCGCCGATGATATATTGGAAGAAAGAATGGAAGCCGTTAGCGCCGTTGCTGCCGGCAAACAGCCTGCGCACCTGCACTGCACAGACCCCCCTTAACCTAGGATAGAATTCTTTCCAGTATATTCTTCACCGGGGAGCTGTGCTCTGCCCTTTGATCTGGCGTACCAATTTATCCCTGGGAATCAAGATCACCCGTCCGCAGGTGGTGCACTTCAGGCGCGTATCCACTCCCGGTTTGATCACTTCCCAGGTCTGGCCGCCGCAGGGATGCTTTTTGCGCAGGGTGAGAATTTGGCCCACTTCATGCATGGAGATCCCCCCCAAGATTTCCCTCTACTGCGATTATTATAGCATAGGTTCCCGGCAAATATTTAGAGGGTATTGCCGGAGTGCGCAGAACTATAGAGAAAACAAAGTAAGGACGAAAGGATGACCTAGTTGAGAAGAATTAATGCACTGCTCTTAGTTGCTATTTTTGCCCTTTCCATCTTCGCAGCTCCCCTAGCTGCGCTGGCCCAGGGCGGGGAGCCGGCCGAGATAGTGGCCAAGGTGAACGGGGTGGCCATCACCAGGGAGCGGTTTTTGGAGCTTTTGGAAGCAGAATACGGCTTTTTCGCCCTGCAGGAACTGATCCAGCGCGAACTGGTGCGGCAGAAGGCTGAAGAACTCCAGGTTACCGTGGATGAACAGGAATTTGCCGAAACCTATGAGCTGATCACCGCCCAATTTGGTGGGCCCGCCAATCTCCAACTCATGCTCGCGCAAAACGGCCTCAGTGAAGCCCAGTTCCAGGACCAGATCCGCTTCAGCATGCTGGTGACTGCCCTGACCAAAGCCGAAGTACAGGTGAGCGAAGAGGAGCTGCTCAGATGGTTTGAGGAGAACCGCCGCTTTTACGACCAGCCCTTCGCGGTGGAAGTAAGCCATATTCTCGTCGAAACCGAAGAACTGGCCCGGGAGCTTTTGGCCCAATTGGAGAACGGCGCCGACCTGGCTGCGCTGGCCCAAGAGCATTCCCTGGATCCAGGCACCGCGCCCCAAGGCGGTTACCTGGGGTTGATTACCGAAGGCTTGACTGTGCCGGAATTTGAAGAGGCAGCCTTCTCCCTGGATATCGGTGGCTTCGGGCTTGCGGAAAGCACCTACGGCTGGCACGTGATTACGGTCCACTCCAAACAGGAGGCCAAGGCCGCTGATTTCGCCGCCATTGCCCAGCAGGTGGAAGCAGATTTCCGCCGCTCCAAGGCCCTGGATTTCCAGAGCTATATGTACAAGCTGGAACAAGAGGCTGACTTGGAAGTGCTCTGGGAGCCGAGATAACGGCCAGAAATCGGATGGGATGCTGCATTAGTTGAGCAGCCGACCTCCCACAACACCGGACAAACCGTGCGGTATCCGGCGGTTCCAAAGGTGACACCTTTAGCCTTGACCGAAGAGTAATAGTCAGAAACGAAAGCGTTCTGAAGAGTGAAGTTTTCAGGATTGGGCTGTTGGCGCTGCGCCAACGGCCCTTCCTTGTGTTGGCCCGGATCCATGCCCGTTCCTCGCTGACACCGAGATGCTTTCGGGGGGCCGAGATGATAGCTGAAGCGGCTGACGGCCGCCAAACGGCCCAGGGTGAGCTCATAGGTTCCCTGCAGGAAGATGGACGTTCCCTCGCCCGCCAAGCGGGCGCCTGCGCCCAGCCAGAGGCGGGAGAGGAAGCTGGAATAGAGGTCAAACTCCGCGGCCAGCGCGGCGCTGTGCCGTCCTTGGATCTCGAGGCTGCCCCTCACCCCGTGTGCGGGAGAGAGTTTGAGCCCCAGCTGCAGTCCCTGGGATGTGACCAGGAGTTTCATGCTGTTTTGGTCCCGGGCCGGGACGAAAGCAAAGTCCACGGAAACATACTTGGTGTACAGCTCGTGCAGCCACATAGTATCCCTGCCCTGCAGGTGCCCCAGATCGGGGCCCTTGAACAGCACGGGGACCAGAAGATCCGTGGCGGTCAGCCCGGCGTGGTTGCCGCGGTTGGCCGCCAAAGACTTAAGCAGCTTGGGGAGAGTCAGGCTGATCACCAGATCGCCCACGTGGGGGTTCTGCAGATAGCTGTACACATTGGGCGGCAGCGCAGGGAACTTGAGCTCCTTGCTGAACTCGAGCCACTCCTCTTTGCTCCACGCCTCACCGGTATAGCCCGCCGCGTAATACCCGAAGGGATCGCTCCCGGAGAAGGTGTAGCGCACCAGCCGGTCCTCTGCTGCCAGGTACACTGTCCCGCCGGGATGGCGGCCCACCACTCTGGAGCCATCTCGGTAGAATACGAAATCCACGCCGGCAGCCACAAGGGCCTGGGCCTTGGCATCCAGCCCCTCTGGGCAGGACAGGTAGATATTGGGATAACTGTAGTATTCCACCTCAGGGCCCAGCGTTTTGTCCACTATGGCCAAGAGGTCCACCAGCTCGATCTCGCCGAAAGACATTCCGTGATCAGCATAGAGGATCACGTTAACATCTTCTAGGGCATCCTGGGGCAGATAGCGGCCTATGGCCTCATCAAAGCGGTGGAGTAAGCGCCGGGGGGCTTTGGGGCCGAAAAGGTGGCCCTGTACATCGGTGCCGTACCACAGCACCTCAGCATAGCCGTAGGTGTCCAGAATATCCGGCACATTCAGCAGGGACAGGGCGGCCAGAGTCTGCAGGCCCGGCACGCCGTAGAGGAAAAAGCCCCGGGACCTCTCGGGCAGATGGTCAAGCATCCCCAGGACAATCTGGGCACCGGAGATGACCCGGCCCTTCTCCCGGTCCAGTACGCCCCAACCAACGCTGTAACCTTCCCCGTTACTGGTGCCGGTCTTCAGGCGGGGGTAGATGATCTCTGTGCCCCCTGGATAGAGGGACAGAGCATGCCTGATCTGCCCGCCTTCCCCAAACAAGCGCTGGATATTGGGCAGATGGCCAGCATCCAATTCGTGGAAAAAGTCCTGGGAACTGACGCCGTCCAGGTGAAAGATCAGATACGGATGGGCTGCGCAGGCACCCACACTGCTGATGGCAAGAATTGCCGCGATGCAGAGCAACGACCACTTGTGCATGGAAATCTCCAGCTCCTTGAGTATGTTTCAGTCTGTTTCAGATGGGCGAGTTCGGGACTTTTGATCTCTAGACCAGGCAGCACGCCCGCGGCTGTGTCCCCTTGAACAAAAACTTCCAATCTAAGGGGTATTGGACGTTGACCATGGAAAAACCTCCTTGGACAATAGTGACCCACGGTGGACCCTTGTGCTTGGCTAGTGGTGGGCGACTTTCGCTGTCAAGTTACGTACCCTGCGCGACGCAGGAAAAAGGTGCCCTTTCCCTACAGGGAAGGGGCACCTTTTTGGTTTTCTCCCCGCTACTGATCCCGCTTCCAGCGCAGCACAGGATGGCGCGCCGCCCGGGCTTCATTCACCCGCTTCACTGGAGTGTTATGGGGTGCGGAGGTGAGCATCTCAGGATTCTCCTTGGCCTCTTGGGCGATTTGGCGCATCACCTCAATAAACTCATCCAAAGTGGACTTGGCCTCAGTTTCCGTGGGCTCGATCATGATGGCTTCCTCCACAATAAGGGGGAAGTAGACTGTTGGAGCATGGAACCCATAGTCGGAAAGCCGCTTAGCCAGATCCAAGGTGCGCACACCGTACTTCTTCAGGTTGGAACCGGAAAGCACGAACTCGTGCATGCAGATGCGGTCATAGGGCAGGGCAAAGATATCCTTCAGCTTGTTCATGACATAATTGGCGTTCAACACCGCTGCCTCGCTTACTTCCCGCAGACCTTTGGGCCCATGGGAAAGAATGTAGGCGTAGGCCTTGGCGTAGACCAGGAAGTTGCCGTAAAAGGAACGGATGCGTCCCACGGAATGCTCGGGCATGACCAAACGATACTTGTCGCCGTCCTTTTCCACTACAGGTCCCGGCAGGAAAGGAGCGAGCTGCTTAGAAACCACAATGGGCCCCGCCCCTGGCCCACCGCCCCCGTGGGGGGTGGAGAAGGTTTTATGCAAGTTGAAATGGACCACGTCAAAGCCCGTGTCTCCGGGACGCACAATGCCCATGATGGCGTTGGCATTGGCTCCATCGTAATAGAGCAAACCGCCCGCTTGGTGCACTATGTCCGCGATCTGGCAGATGTTCTCATCGAACAGCCCCAAAGTGTTGGGGTTGGTCAGCATCAACCCAGCGGTGTTGGGCCCCACCAGCTTCTTCAGGGCTTCCACATCCACGCAGCCCCGTTCATCGGAGGGCACTTCCACCACTTTGTAGCCTACCATGGCACAGCTGGCTGGATTGGTACCGTGGGCTGAATCGGGAACGAGCATCTCATTGCGGTGCCCTTCACCGCGGTGCTGGTGATAGGCTTTGATCACCATCAGTCCCGCGAGCTCACCATGGGCTCCCGCAGCTGGCTGCAGCGAAGCTTTGGCCAGTCCGGCAATTGCTGCCAGGTGTTCACTCAGGTTGTAGATGAGCTCCAGCGCTCCCTGGACCGTCTCCTCCGGCTGGTAAGGATGGATGGCGCTTAACCCGGGCATACTGGCCAGATCCTCGTGCACCCTGGGGTTGTACTTCATGGTGCAGGAACCTAGGGGGTAAAAGCCCACATCCACGCCGTGGTTCAGCCTAGAAAGCTGGGTATAATGGCGCACAACCTCCAACTCGCTTACTTCCGGCAGAGCTGGCGGCTCGGTGCGCAGATACTCTTGGGGAATCAGTTCCTCAATGGGCGTTTCGGGAACATCCAGTTCAGGCAGGCGATAACCGCGGCGCCCAGGTGTAGAACGTTCAAAGATCAAGGGGACATGGATACGCACTGTCATTGGATCAACCCCCTTAGGATGTTCACAAAGTCGTCCATTTCCTGCTTGGTCCGGGCTTCCGTTACGGAGAACAGGGCCAAGTCGGGATGGCCAAAGCGGGCTAAAGGCAAACCGCCCAAAAAGCCGTGGTCCACGAGGCCCTTGTTCAGCTCCACCCAATCCACCGCGCCGCGCAGGGCAAACTCCCGGAACGAAGGTGCAGAAAAGGCAAGGGAAAGCCCAGGAATCTCCAGCAAGCGCTGCTTCAAGTAGTTGGCCTTCTGCAGGCACTGGTAACCCACATCCCTAAAGCCCTGTTTGCCCAGGACGCTCAGGTAGATGGTGGCTGCCAGGGCGTTAAGGGCTTGGTTGGAGCAAATATTCGAGGTGGCCTTTTCCCGGCGGATATGCTGTTCCCTGGTCTGCAGGGTGAGCACGAAGGCCCGTTTGCCTTCTGCATCCACCGTCTCACCCACCACTCGCCCCGGCATACGCCGGATCAGCTTGTCGGTGGTGGCAAAAAAGCCGAAGGCCGGCCCACCAAAGCCCATGGCCTGCCCCAGGCTCTGCCCATCACCCACCACAATGTCGGCGCCCAGCTCCCCAGGGGATTTGAGCAGGCTCAAGCTGATGGGATCCACAGCCATGACCAAAAGCCCGCCGTGTCCATGGATCCGGCTTTCCAGGGCGGCCACGTTTTCCAAGAGCCCGAAGAAGTTAGGCTGCTGCACCACAACGCAGGCCGCTTCCGCCCAGGGCAGATCTTCCGCTTCTTCCAGGTTCACTGTACCTGTCTGGGGATCTTGGGGGAGGAAATGGATGGCCACATTCTGGTTTTCCAGGTACGTGCGGACTACTTCTTTCCATTCGGGGTGCAGAGTGGCAGGAATGATCACCTGCTCCCTTCTCGTGGCGGCGCAAGCCATCAGGCAAGCTTCAGCCAGGGCACTGGCCCCATCGTACATGGACGCATTGGAAGACTCCATGCCCGTGAGCTCGCAGATCATGGTCTGGTACTCGAAGATGCTCTGGAGCACACCCTGGGTGATCTCGGGCTGATAGGGCGTGTAGGCGGTGAGGAACTCACCCCTTCCAATGAGGTGTTTGACAATGCTGGGGACAAGGTGATCGTACACACCGGCGCCCAAGAAGGAGACTAGTTTGGTGGCATCTTTGTTCTTTTCAGCCAGCGTTCTAAAATGGCGGATCAGCTCCGCTTCGCTTAAGGGGCCGGGGACATCCAGCTCTCCCCGGAACATGGCCTCAGCTGGGATATCCTGGAAAAGGTCGTCGATCCTCTCCAGTCCCAAGCTGGCAAGCATTTCTTGCTGTTCGTCCTTCGTTAGAGGGATATACCGCACTTGGTTAGACCCCCTTCAGGTATTCCGTGTACTCCTGTTCATTCATAAGATCGCCAACCTGAGGCTCGCCCTCGACTTCAATTTCTGCAATCCAGCCTTTTTCCAGAGGGGATTCGTTGATCAGTTCGGGGCTGTCCTCCAGCTCTGTATTGACAGCCACCACTTTGCCGCTCACGGGGGCATAAACGTCGGACACGGCCTTAACCGACTCCAACACGCAGAACCCTTCCCCTTCTTCTACCCAGTCGCCTACGGAAGGAAGATCCACGAAGACAATATCTCCAAGCTCGTTCTGGGCATATTCGCTGATACCCACCCGCACAACGCTGCCCTTAACCAGAACCCACTCATGCTCCTTGGTATAAAGCAGTTTCTCGCTCATGATGAAACCTCCTCATTGTTTTCTCACTCTAGCCCAGCCGCCTTTAGGGCAGGAAACGGCCCTTGATAATCTTGGCTCGAGCTAGCCTTTTCCGAATCTGAACTTGGATTTCGGTTCCCGGCACAGCCAGATCCACCCGCACATAACCCATACCAATAGGGTGATCGAGACTTGGGGAGTGGGTGCCGCTGGTCACCGCGCCGATCTCTTCGCCTTCCAGGCTGAGCAGGGGATAACCCTGCCTGGGAATGCCCTTATCGAGCATGGTGAAGGCCACCAGCTTGCGCTGCACACCCTCTTCCTTCTGCTGCTTGAGCACAGCGCTGCCGGTGAACTCCTTGTGCAGTTTCACAAACCGCCCTAGGCCCGCTTCCAGGGGAGTGGTTTCTTCATTAATATCGTTACCGTATAGGGGCATGCGCGCCTCAAGGCGCAGGGTATCACGGGCCCCCAGTCCCACGGGCTTTACACCGTACTTTTCTCCGTGGGTCAAAAAGGCATCCCACATCTCTTCCGCGAACTGGTTGGGAAAATAGAGCTCAAAGCCGTCTTCGCCGGTATAGCCCGTGCGGGATAGGAGCACCGGCACGCCCTTGTACTCAGGTTCCACAAAGGTGTAATTCTTCAGCTCAGCAGTGGACAGGCCCAGTACCTCTTCGACTAAGGGTGCCGATTTGGGCCCTTGGATCGCGATGAGGGTGAGTTCTCCGCTGCGGTCCACCAGCTCCGTGTCGGGCTGGAGATGCTGCTTAATCCAGGCGTAGTCCTTCGCGGTATTGGCCGCGTTCACCACCAGAAGAAAGCCCTGCTTGGTGCGGTAGACCAGAATATCGTCGATGATACCTCCCTGCTCATTGGTGATACAGGTATATTGGATCTCGCCTACCTCCAGGGCGCTGGCATCGTTGGAACACAGCCTGTTTACTGTGTCCAAAGCCCCCGGACCGGTCAGTTCCAGTTCCCCCATGTGCGTTAGGTCGAAAATGCCCACTGCGGAACGGACGGTAAGGTGCTCTTCCACCAACCCCGTGTACTGCACAGGCATTTCAAAGCCCGCATAATCAATCATCTTAGCACCTAGAGCGCGGTGCTTCGCAGTAAGCGGCGTCTGCTTCACTACTCCCCTCTCCTTTCCTCTGTCCCAGCTCTGCGCCTAGAGCTTACCAAGTTCTTCTCCACTAGAAACTAGTTTCCTCCTGTCACCAATTCCGAACTGATGGATAATATAAAGGGCTATTACCCAACGGCGAGGGGGGAACGGGACGTGTCTCTGCTCAAACGGGTTGTGGACCCCATTCTCAAAGCGCGCCGAAAGACGGTGATCCTCATTTGGCGCCGCAAACGGCGCTAGCTGGGTGTTTATCCAAAGTTATGCACATTATCCACAGGGCCTGTGGACAACTGTGTGGATTCTACCTGTTGGCTAGGTAGATCAGGACAAAAGCGATCACCGCGATGATGATCCAGCCAACGGTCATCACCCTCTTGGTCTCTGGATTGGCCCGCACTTCGCTGCGCAGGCGACGCCGCTCTGCCCGATTGGCCTCCTTGAGCAGGCTGATTCCCTTGGCCAGATCTCCACTTTTTCGATACAAGACACCCAGGTTGTGGGTTGCGGTGGGATTCCCCGGGTCCAGAAGCAAGGCGCGCTCGTAGGCTTCCTTGGCCCGATCATGCCAACCCCGTTCGGCGTAAATGTTGCCCAAATTGGTGTGGGCACTAGCTAAGTTGGGATCCAGGGATAGGGCTTCTTGGAAACAGACTTCCGCTTGGCGGAGGTCTTTGCGCCGGGCAAACACCACCCCCAGCTTGTTCATGGCCTGGGCGTGTTTGGGATCTTCTTCCAGGACCTGCCTGAGCAGCTCCTCGGCTTTATCCAGTTCCCATTTTTCCATATAATAAAGCGCTTGGCTGTAGAGTTCTTCACTGCGAGCGGTCAGAGCTGACCACCTCCCCTTAGGCACAGTTTGTTTGCTTCATTATACCGAAAAAGGGAAGCAAAAGCCACCTCAGCGCAGCGCATCCCAGAGCAGATGAGCCAAGAGCCACAGCCCAACCAGGCCCAGGATGGGATAGGCCACACTGACCAGTTGACTAAAGCCCAAATGGGAAAGGGCCAAGCTGAGGAGTACGGCCGTTAGCACCGCCGTCCCCCACTGCATCTTGGGCAGCTGGGCGAACCTGCTGGTCAAGGCCAAAGTGTTGGCGGCTGCAGTGGTTAGCATCGCGCTCCAGAGGAATACGGTGTAAAGCCCCCGCGCCCAAGGGCGCCAGCCCGGTAAAAGGCCAGCCAGGGGGTAGGGCTGGGCAAGTTGGGCCGGCTCCAGCGTACCTAAGGCCAAACAGAGTAGGAGCATGCTCCCTCCCAGAATCCCAGGGCCCAGCAGGGCGAGGAGCCAGCGCTCTTTCCTGGTCTTTAGGTAATGATGACTGGTGGCCAAAAAGGTCATGGCAAAGCCCAAGTTGTAGCAGGCATAGAGGGTTCCCGCTTCCAAGGCGGAGCCCAGGGCAGGCGCGCCCACTTGGCGGGCTGTGAAAAGCGTCACGCCCTTTCCTAAATGGCCAAGGGTAAGGGCAGTTAGGGACAATACCAGCAGCGGAGCGATCCAAGCACTCACCCGCAGCAGGGCCCTGGCGCCACGCCCAAGCAGAAAAAGGACCAAAGCCGCCGAGCCAAAGCGCAGGGCTTCCCTGCACAGGATCGATTCACTAGCCGCAGCCATGCCCGCAAACATGACCGCGGTTCCCACCAACAGAAAGATGCCGTACAGACTGTCCCAGAGCGCGCTCCACTTCGGATCCACGGCGCGCAGGAGCCCATTGTAGGACCCTACGCCATGGCGGGCGCAGGCCTCTAGAATGAGGCCCGTGCCTGCACACAGCAGCAGGCTCGACCAGATCACGCCAGCTAAACCCGCTTGGCCGTAGCGGACGAAAAACACCACCAGCTCCTGTCCCGAAGCAAAGCCGGCGCCCACCACTCCGGCCACGTACAAGCCAGCAACCGCCCACAGTGCCACCGCATCACCCCCGCTTCAGCCTATTCGCTCCAAAACGCTTCCATGCTTTGGACAAGTATGCATAAACAACGACAAGCGGCATATACTAGCATAAGTACCTGCGGCTGGAGGTGGGCTATGTTTAGCGAGGAAGATGTGGTCAGGCGCGTACACTGGAGCGATCCCTTGGCAGCGGCCCATCTGGCGGTAGGCTTAGCTTCACTGCCTATTCGCCCGTTTGTAGATATTGTCTGCGTGGGCACAGACCGATCCACCGGAGATTCCTTAGGGCCCTTTATCGGCTCAGCCTTAACCCGACACCAGGATCGTGGCTTGCTTCCGCCCAGCGTGTGCATTTACGGTACTATTCACCAACCCGTTCATGCCCTCAATTTGGCTGAGACTCTGGAAGAGATTCAAGGGCAGCGTAGAATGAGTACCATCATCGCCATCGATGCCTGTCTGGGCAGAGTGAAGAGCATTGGCTACATTTCTGTAAAGCGGGGGCCCCTGCTGCCCGGCACTGGCGTGAACAAACAGCTGCCTGCCGTGGGCGACTATCATATTATTGGAGTGGTAAATGCCGCGGGATTCATGGAGCATGCTGTGCTGCAGAACACCAGGTTGAGCTTGGTTCTGAGCATGGCCGAGGTTGTCGCGGAAGCCCTCATTCTTTTCTTGAGCGGCCAGCCTTCCAAGGCCGAGGTGGCCCTGGGACCCCTCTCCAGGTTCTAGGATAGTGTTCCACGTGGAACATACCTTGGGCACCAGTAGTGCGTTCCTTTTTCCTTTTCCCTTTGTTGGACAGGCCCTGGGAATTGTTCCACGTGGAACACCCCAAAAGGGCAGCCCCCCTTTGACATTTACGGAAATGATAACAGCCGAGTGTTCCACGTGGAACACTCGGCCCTTTAGATCTTGCTGATCAGGTCTAACAGCCGTTCCAACTCCTCATCGGAGTAATACTCTATGGAAATCTTTCCTGCACCCTTACGGTACGACACCGTGACTTTAGTCCCAAACCGACGCTGCAGATCTTCCTCTAACTGTACCAACTCTGGACTCTTCAGCCGCGTTGTTCCACGTGGAACACGCTGCGGCCTGCGAACCAACTCCTCCAGTTGGCGCACGCTCAAGTCCTCGGCAACTACCTTTTTGGCCAGTTCTGCCCGTTTCTTCTTATTGGCCACACCCAAAAGCACTTTGGCATGCCCCACCGAGAGCAGCCCCCGCCGCACCAGCTCCTTTTCTTCCTCGTCTAAGTTAAGCAGGCGCAGGGCATTGGCAATGCTGGACCGCTTTTTGCCCACAGCTTCCGCCGCTTCGCTTTGGGTAAAGCCGAACTCATCAATCAGGCGCTGATAACCTTCCGCTTCTTCAATGGGGTTCAGATCCTCCCGCTGCAGGTTTTCAATGAGGGCCACCTGCATCATTTCCAGATCCCCAAATTCCCGAACCAGTGCCGGCACCTCCGTAAGGCCGGCCATGCGGGCCGCCCTTACCCGCCTTTCCCCGGCTACCAGCTGATAGGTCTCCCCCGTCCGCCTTACCAAGACAGGTTCCAGGAGGCCGAGCTCGGCTATGGATTGGGCCAACTCTTCCAGCTTTTCCTGGTCAAACTGCTGCCGCGGCTGATAGGGGTTGGGCTCAATAAGCCCCACCTCGATATACTGCACTTCGGCCCGGGGGCGCTCCGGTTCGGGCTCGGGTATCAACGCGCGTAAGCCTCTTCCTAGTCTTTGGGTACTCATGAGTTCAAGACCTCCTGAGCTAAGCTCGCATAGGCCTCCGCCCCTTTGCTCTTGGGGTCGTACAGCGCTATGGGCTTGCCAAAACTGGGCGCCTCTCCCAGGCGCACGTTACGGGGAATAATGGACTTATACACCCTCACCGTATTCTGGAAATAGGTCTTCACATCCTCGATGACCTGTTGGGAAAGATTAGTGCGCACATCATACATGGTCATTACCACACCTTCCCATTCCAAAGTGGGATTGAGGTGCTCCTGGACCATGGCAATAGTGCTTACCAGCTGGCTCAGCCCCTCGAGGGCATAGTACTCGCATTGAATGGGAACGAGCACCGAGTCAGCCGCGGTCAGGCCGTTCACGGTCAGCAGGCCGAGGGAAGGTGGAGCATCAATGATGATAAAATCGTAGCGATCCCGCACCGAGTCTAAGGCCTTCTTCAGCCGAAATTCCCGGGACAGGGTGGACACCAGCTCAATCTCGGCGCCGGCCAGGTCAATGGTGGCGGGGGCCACATGGAAATTCTCTATTTCCGTGGGAGTAATGATCCGTTCAATCTTATCGCCGTCAATGAGCACAGAGTACATACAGCGGGTCACCTGGCGCTTATCGATACCCACTCCGCTGGAGGCATTCCCCTGGGGATCAATGTCCACCAGCAATACCCTTTTCCCGGCTAAAGCTAAATAGGCGCCTAGGTTCACCGCAGTGGTGCTTTTGCCCACTCCGCCCTTTTGATTGACGATGGCAATCACCTTAGCCATTCACTTCACTCCCTTGGCCTTTCTGCACCGTAATCACAACCTGGTAAACAGCATCGTCCTCCTGCTCATCCACTGCCACCTCAAGGCCGCTGGACTGCAGAGTCTTGGCCAGCTGATGCACACTGTTGGAGAAAATGCGCAAGTCCTTAATCACTAATTTCTGCCTTCCCGCCGGCGGATCCTGCTTTTTCTTGCGCGCCCTTCGAGGCCCGCGGGCCAAAAGGGAGTCCACCAACTCTTCCGTCTGCTTCACGCTGAGTCCTTCATCGATTATGCGCTGCAGTACCTCGAACTGTTGTTCGGTTGTCTCCAGGCGCAGCAGCGCCCTGCCGTGGCGCTCACTCAACATTTCCCGGGAAATAATCTCCCTGATTTCCTCAGGCAACTTCAGCAGTCTAATTTTGTTGGCCACACTGGCCTGGCTGATCCCCAGCCGCTGGGCTAACTCCTCCTGGGTGAGGTTGAACTCAGTGAGGAGGCGCTGGTAGCCTTCGGCCACTTCCAACACATGGAGATCGGAGCGCTGGAGATTCTCAATCAGGGCCAGTTCAGCGGCTTCTTTGTCATCCACATCCCGTACAATCGCAGGGATCATTTCCCAGCCCAGCTGTTTGCAGGCCCGCAGCCGCCGTTCACCCACAATCAACTCGTAGCCTATGGGCGCCCGGCGCAGCATAATGGGCTGCAGCAGGCCGTGGACGCGGATGGACTCGGCCAGTTCCGCCAAGGATTCCTCGTCAAACTCCTGTCGGGGCTGATACTTACCGGGCACAATAAGGTGCACAGGAACGGCCTGCACTTCCTCGGACCAGCTCCCAGGGTCCTCCTGCTGTCCTTCTGCGCTGTTCTTCCGTTTCAGTAGGAGTTCTGTCAGCTTCATATGCTCACCCCTTCGACGGTTAGTAGTTACTTCTGTATGGAGGGGTAAGTTCCTTCCAGCACACCAGGACAAACAAAAAACCCCCCATTGGGGGGACTTATTCCAAAGGACGCTTGGCGGGAAGACCAGGCCGCCGGGGATAGGCAGCGGGGGTAGGCCCTGTTTTGCGAAACAGGAGAATGTTTCTTTTACCCATACCTAAGGGCAGCTCTAAAGGGAACACCCGTTCTAATTGCACACTGAGGGCCTCCATGGCCCTGGCCGCGCTCTTTAACTCGGGCTCCACCGCGCCGCCCTTGTAAGCCGCGAACACTCCGCCCACCTTCACTAGGGGAGTGCTCAGCTCCAAAAGCACAGGCAGGGCAGCCACAGCCCGACTCACCACCAAATCGCACTGCTCCCTCCAGTCTGGCTGCCGGCCAGCCTCTTCAGCCCGGGCATGAAAAGTGCGCACATTGCCCAGGCTCAGCTCGGCCGCGGCCTCTTCAAGAAAAGCCAGCCTCTTGCGCAGAGAGTCCAGGAGCACTAATTCCCAGCCTTCTTGGGCTAAAGCTAGGGGCACCCCGGGGAAACCGGCGCCGGTTCCCAAATCCAAACACTGAAGCCTTTGGGGCCAGTCCAGCAGCAGAATGCTCAGACTGTCCAGGAAATTTTTCACCGCCATCTCCCGCGGTTCCACTAGGCGAGTTAAGTTGAGCTGGCGATTCCTTTCCACGACCAGCTCGGCAAAGCGGCCCATGGCCGGGACCTTCTCTTCCAGTTGGGCTAGGCCCAGGGCCTGCAGACCTTCCGACAGAACTTGTTCAAAAAGAGCTCGCTCAAAATTCATCTTGGGCCCTCCGCTTGCACTGCTCCAAGTAGATGAGCAGCACACTAATGTCTGCCGGCGTCACCCCTGAGACCCGGGAGGCTTGACCCACCGAAAGAGGCCGCACAGCACTTAACCGCTCCACCGCTTCTTTGGACAGGCCCTTGATCTGGGCGTAATCAAGGTCTTTGGGCAAGACCTTGCTCTCCATACGCTCAAAACGTTCAATGGCCGCTTCCTGCCTGGCCAAGTACCCTTCGTATTTTACCTGAATCTCCACCTGTTCCCGTACGGCAGGGGGGAGATCGGGCAGCTCTGTAAAGCGGCCCAGGTCTGCATACTGGAGCTCGGGACGTCTGAGCAGATCCGCCAAGGTGGCGGACTGCTTGAGGGGGCTGGTACCCAGCTCCTCCAATCTAGCGTTGATCTCCGGTGTACTGGGCACCCTCGTTTCTTCCAGCCTGCGTACTTCAGCTTCCACCAGCTCATACTTGGCCTGGAAGGACGCATAGCGTTCGGGACTGATCAAACCCAAAGAGTAGCCCAAGGGGGTCAGCCGGGCGTCGGCGTTATCCATGCGCAGCGACAAGCGGTACTCCGCCCGGGATGTCATCATGCGGTAAGGCTCGGTTACCCCTTTAGTAACCAGATCGTCAATGAGCACCCCGATATAGGCTTGGGAACGGGGAATTATCACGGGCTTTTGGCCCTGGAGGAAACGGGCCGCGTTAATCCCCGCCATGATTCCCTGGGCTGCCGCCTCCTCATAGCCCGAGGTACCGTTGATCTGCCCGGCGCAGAACAGCCCCTTGATTTCCTTGGTTTCCAGGGAAGGATACAGGGCCAGCGGGTCCAAGCAGTCATACTCAATGGCATAGGCCGGGCGCATGATCTCCACCTGCTCCAAACCGGGAATGGTGCGCAGCATCTCCTCCTGCACATCCCAGGGCAGGGAAGTGGAGCAGCCGCTCAAGTACCCTTCGTTGGTCTGCCACCCTTCCGGTTCAATAAACACATGATGGCTGTCCCGATCGGGAAACTCCACGATCTTGGTTTCAATGGAAGGACAGTACCTGGGCCCCGTGCCAGTAATGGCTCCGCTGTAGAGGGCTGTGCGGTGCAGGTTCTCCCGGATAATCCGGTGGGTTTCGGGGGTAGTGTGGGTCACCCAGCAGGGCACCTGCTCCACGGTAAGCCCTTCCGTTTCAAAGGAAAACCCAGGCAGGGTTGGATCCCCAGGCAGTTTTTCCAGCCGCTCCAGATCAATGGAGCGCAGATTGACCCGGGGGGGAGTTCCGGTCTTGAAGCGCACCAAAGGCAGCCACCGCTTCAAGGCCTCCGCGAGTTCCACCGCGGGATGCTGGCCCTGGGGCCCCGATGCATACTGGAGTTCCCCGATGTGGATGACGGAACGGAGATAAGTCCCCGTCGTGAGGATGACCACGGGTGCAAAGATCTTGAATCCGCCGCGCAGGACTACACCCTTGACCGCCTGGTTTTCGATGATCAGGTCCGTAACCAACCCTTCCCGCAGGTACAGCCCTGGGGTGGTCTCCAACACGTATTTCATCCGCCTTTGATAGAGCTTGCGGTCCAGCTGGCAGCGGAGGGATTGCACCGCTGGCCCCCGCCTGGTGTTCAACAGGCGCATCTGCATTAAAGTGGCATCGCAATTTCTGCCCATCTCCCCGCCCAGGGCATCTACTTCCCGGACTAAGGTCGCCTTACCCGAACCCCCGATACTGGGGTTGCAGGGCAGTAGGGCCACATTATCCAAATTCAAAGTCAGAACCAACACCTTATGGCCAAGGCGCGCCAAGGCCAGACCCGCCTCCGATCCGGCATGTCCGGCGCCAACCACTATGGCATCGTAACGTTCAGGCATAGCTTATCCCTTCCTACTTACCAATGCAGAACTCGGCAAAAATGCGGTCCAGCACGTTTTCCCGCACAGTCTCTCCGGTAATTTCCCCTAAGGCTTCTAGCGCGTGGTAGAGATCCACGGCCACCAAGTCCAAGGGCAGACCTGCAAGGAGAGTATTCAACGCTTCCTCCAGGCCCTTTTTGGCTTGCTGCAGGGCCTGTTTGTGCCGCGCCCGGGTGACCAAGGCCCGGGAACCCGCCGAGCTGTGCACCCTTTCGCCTAACAGCCCGAGGATAGTTTCGCTGAGTGCGGTCACAACCCGCCCTGGCTCTTTGAGCAGCGACATCTCCAGCAGGGGAGCATCCAGCTCCCCCAGCTCCGCCAAGTCCCAGGCCGGGGGCAGATCCGTCTTATTGACGAGCACGATGCGCCGCATATCCCTAGTCAACTCCAGGATCTGGAAGTCTTCCGGGCTTAAGCCTTCGCTGCGATCCAGCACATGGAGCACCAGATCTGCTTCTTGCAGCAGCTGCAGACTGCGCTCCACACCAAGCCTTTCCACAAGGTCGCTGCTTTCCCGGATGCCTGCAGTGTCAATCAACCGCAAGGCCACCCCCCGCAGATTCACCACCTCTTCAATGGTGTCCCGGGTAGTGCCGGGGATATCCGTAACCAGTGCCCGGTTTTCATTGAGCAGAGTGTTGAGCAGACTGGACTTGCCCACGTTGGGCTTGCCCGTAATTACGGTCTTAAGGCCTTCTCGCAGGATTTTCCCCTCATCGGCGGTGGCCAGCAGCTCTTCAGTGTGGGCTACAGCGTCCCGCAGCCCCCTCTCCACCCAAGCCAACTCCACATCGGGTAGATCATCTTCGGGAAAATCGATACTGGCCTCAATGCGCACCGCCAGATCGTACAGCCGTTCCCGGATTTGGCCTATCCGCCGGCTGAGACTTCCTTCCAGTTGATCCACGGCCACCTCCAGCCCCTGGCGCGTCTGGGCTTGGATCAGATCCAAAACCGCTTCGGCCTGGGCCAAGTCCAACCGGCCGTTGAGGAAAGCCCTTTTGGTAAACTCTCCCGGCTCGGCGAGGCGGGCGCCCAGTTCCAAGGCCAAGTTCAAAACCTCCCGGATCACCACAACCCCGCCGTGGCACTGGATTTCCACCACATCTTCTGCAGTATAGGAGTGGGGGGCGCGCATGACTAGAACAATGGCTTCATCAAGCTGGCGCCCGGTCTTAGGGTCGACCACTTTACCATAACGGAGGGTGTAGGTGGGCTGTGCAAGTAGGTTCTGTCCGTCTTTACGCCGGAACATTTCATCAGCGATGGCCAGGGCCTGCGGCCCGCTTAAGCGGATGATGCCGATGCCCCCTTCGCCCAATGGAGTTGCCACGGCAGCAATGGTGTCCTCTCCCATGCCCATCACCTCCCAAGTTATTCTACCACAAAACAAAAAAAGGGCGCACTAGTGCAGTGCACCCCATGTGTTGCTTACAGCTATTTAGCAGGAAGAATGACCACCCGCCGGTAAGGTTCCTGGCCTTCGCTTTGGGTAGTTACGCCGGAAACCTCATTCACCGCCTGATGGACGATGCGGCGCTCCGCCGCGCTCATGGCGCTCAACGCCACCCGGCGACCCGTCTCCTGCACTCTGCGGGCAGCCCTCAGGGCCAAGGCGCGCAGGGATTCTTCCCGCCGCGCCCGGTAATCGCCAATATCGAGGTTGATGCGCATCCATTCGCCGTCCTGGCGGTTCACCGCCAAGCTGATCAGATACTGCAGACTCTGCAGAGTCTGACCCTTCCGGCCGATGAGAATCCCCAGATCGTCCCCTTCAATGCGCAGATTGACAACTTCTTCGCTGGCTTCGCCCACAACCCTTGCGGAAATTTCCATGTGGCGCAACAGTTCTGAGGTGTACTCAATGGCTCGTTCCAACTTCAGCTCATGGGGGGGTTTTTTCTTCTCCACCCGCACCCGGGCGAGTTTACTGCCTAATATGCCTAGAAACCCTTTTGTGCCTTCCTCCAGGATGGTGATTTCCACTTCATCCCTCTCGGCCTGCAGCTTGGCGAGGGCTTCACTGATGGCCTCGTCTACGGAACGAGCTTCAACTTCAACAAATTCCATTACCCCGGCCTCCTCTTAGTCACTCCACGGGATACAGCTTGTTCATCCAGGCTTGCTGCACAATACCAAAGACGTTGCTGGTAACCCAGTACAGCACCATCCCTGCAGGGAAACTCAGACTGAAAATCCCGATCATGATGGGCATGATCACCAGCATGGCTTTCTGCGATTGGTCAGTCATGGTCATCCTAGACTGGATGTAAGTGGTTACGGCAGCCAAGATGGGCAAGATGTAGTAGGGATCGGGCTGATTCAGCACCCAAAGGCCTAAAAACTTAGCCCCTTCCCCGAAGTTGCTGTTATTCAGCACCCGCAAAAACGCGAATAAAATGGGAAGCTGAACAAGCATGGGTAAACAGCCGCCCAGGGGGTTGATCTTGTGCTCCTGGTAGAGCTCCATCATCTTCTGCTGATACTTTTCCTTATCATTCCCATACTTCTTCTGCAGCTTCTCCAACTCTGGCTGCAGCTTGCGCATGGCAACCATGCTTTTCGTCTGACTCAACATCAGGGGGTAGAGCAGCAGGCGGACAATCACTGTAGAAAGGATAATACTAAGCCCATAACTCCCCGTTAACTGTACCAGCTGGTCGAGTACCCATCCCAGCCCCCCGGCTAGCCAATCCATAATCGCACCCAACGCCAAATCCTCCAATCACTTAAGGAACGGGATCAAATCCTCCCGGATGCCAGGGATGGCATCTGCCAATTCTCTTCATGGCTAACCACAGCCCCCGCCAGCCATGTCGCTCAATGGCCAGGCGGGCATA
Organism: Bacillota bacterium; assembly: GCA_029776155.1. Lineage (GTDB taxonomy): Bacteria > Bacillota > Limnochordia > Darwinibacteriales > Darwinibacteriaceae > DTU010. The sequence continues at coordinate 25,687 of JAKOTU010000096.1, forward strand.
CTCGGAACATGTCGGGTAAAACCTGCAGCTCCTGGGCAAGAGCGGCGAGATAAATCTCTGATATCCCCTAATGAGCAAAGTAACCAGCTTAAGCATGCCCGTCACCGCTTCCGGCTGTATCCGCTGCACCCGCGGCCAACAGGCCGCTTTTCCGTAAGGTGCTGCGGAGATCCTCCCTCAACTCTGCGAAACTGGCGCCCACGGCGCTGCGTTTCGCCCCAATCACCACATCATAGCCAGGCGAGAACTGGTCCGTTAATTCCTGAACTATTGCCTTCAGTCTTCTCCTAACTTTATTTCGGGTCACTGCAGTGCCTAACTTTTTGCTCACAGCAAAGCCCACACGGCTTACCTCTTTTCCGGTGGGCAGGGCAGACACCACCACGTGCCTGCCAAAGCAGGGGGTCCCCTTGTTGTACACAAAAGAAAACTCCCGGGGATTCCTCAGTCTTTCCACTCTGAAACCTCCTGGGCACCTGCTAGTTAGGCACTTAATACTTTGCGCCCCTTCCTGCGCCGACGAGCCAATACCCTACGGCCTCCGGCGGTCTTCATCCTAGCACGAAAGCCATGCACGCGCTTCCTTCTGAGCGTCTTCGGCTGAAAAGTCCGTTTCACCGTATGTCCTCCCTTCTCAACACCCTCATAACATGACATTCAAAGCGATTATATCTTATTCCCGAAAAGCGTGTCAATAGCAACAGGCCCCCCTGATAGCGTCAAGCTACTGTAGGATCGAAGACCCAATGCCACCCTGTTGCGACGAGTTGAATGTGTTCTTTTGTTCGGATTAGAAAGTGAAAGTAGCGTTCGCGATCCGTCGCAGCAAAGGTCCCCAGCCCTTCGTTCCTCTGCTGACGGCCGGAATGTTACCCAGGGTTTCAAAGCTGGAGCCGGCG
>JAKOTU010000017.1 GCA_029776155.1 Bacillota bacterium
GCCTCGATGTAGAGGCGGGTTATGAGAGACTCCTTTACCGTATCCCAGATCCGCCTCCGTGTCTCCATCGAGTCTACAGCCGAGATTACAATCTCGGCCAGGGGCTGAGACTCGTAGCGGGCTACCACCGGGTAGATAGTCGTCCCGGTGTAGCTTCTTACTATGTCCTGTAGAGCGTTGACTTTATATTCTCCCACGTCCCCGACCCTGTATAGCTGATTGGGAATGTTGTGCCGCTCTACAGTATCCGGGTCATAGACCCGGATATTGCTACACCCCATCTTGGCCAGTGCCAGGACGGTAGGCGAACCTATCCCTCCGGCACCTATTACCAGGATGGGAGTGGAAAGCTGGTCTGGTCTTACTATGTCCTGCTGCCTGAGATAATCAGCAGCGCTGGTCACTTACTTTCCCCTCCTTTTGGCCTTTTTGTTCTTGTTCTTACTCTTACCTTTAGCAGGGGCAAGCCCTGCTAAGGTTGCCGGGCCGGCCAGGACAAGCCGCCTGGTGTCATCATCGATTCCGAACCCTTCGAGCTCGTAAAGCTCGTCGTCGTCATCACCAAGGTACCCGTAAGGGTAGGTGGCAGGGTATTTTGTCCCTTTCCCATTGCCACTGGTGGAACCCTTCCAGATGGTGGCACCAAAAACTTTCTGCTTTACTTTGGCCTCGACCTCGGCCTTTATCTCTTTATCGAGATCGGGATCCCTGTAGGGAGCTATCCCGAACTCGATAAAGTCAAGGGTAGCCTCGAATGGCCGGGTCATGTCGATACGCACCCGGTACTGGCCCTGCTTATTCCCGACAACAGACACAACCCACCCTGCCGACTGGCAAAGGTCGGTAATGGTGTCGTTGTCGGTGCCACTCCAGAAGCAGGAGCCGTTACCGTGAGAGTGCCACCATAGGCGGATCTTCTCAGGGTCTGCTCCCTGGTTCACCGCCTCGACAAAGAACCGGGCCAAGTCCTCCGGTTCGATGTCCGTAGTTGCTGTCGAGCACTCTTGCTCGAACAGCATTATGTTGGTGATTACGGGGCAGCCCTGCTCATTTAGCTCTACTTCCCCGAGACCTGACACCTCGCCCGGGGCGTACTGGATGTAAGCATCCAGCCTTGCCTTGGCTGCGGGCAGGATGTAGACTCTGGGGAGCCTTGTGGCACCGTCCGAGCTGCCCGATTTGCTGCCGCTGTAAAAGCTGTATAACATCTCTTTCACCTCCTTTTTCCTTTTGTTATCCTAGTCCTCACTCATCCTCATCCTCACAGAATTCCTCTTCAACTTCGGCAGGAAGCCCTGCCCTGAATATCCAGGGAGTAATATACTGCACTGGACTCTGGGGGTTGTACTGGCTAAGGAATTGCCAGGCCAACTGGAGGGCCACATCCAAGTGAAGCGATGCCAGCGCTTCTGTGATGGGCCTTCCAAAGTCACCCAGGCAGGGCTTGCCGTCGGGGTACACATGGGGGTGGTGGGCCCCATAGTCCCCCTGGGCCCGCATACCGGGGGAGATGTTGTAGAAGTATA
>JAKOTU010000029.1 GCA_029776155.1 Bacillota bacterium
GCTGGTGTATGGGGTGGAGCACACCTCCATTGCGGGGCTGCCGGGCATGTATGAGCGCACCATTTTGATCAGCGGCTTTTCCAAGGCCTTTTCCATGACGGGCTGGCGTCTGGGCTATGCCTGCGGGCCGGCGGAGTTAATTGACGCCATGAAAAAAATCCACCAGTACGGCATTATGAGTGCACCCACCACAGCCCAATGGGCGGCCATTGAGGCTCTGGAGAACGGGATGCCGGAAGTGGAGAAGATGCGGGTAGAATATGACCAGCGGAGACAGTTTATAGTCCAGGGCTTTCGCTCTATGGGCCTGTCCTGCTTTGAGCCGCGCGGCGCCTTTTACTGCTTCCCGCGAATCAGTGATCTGGGCCTCAGCTCCGATGAGTTCTGTACGGCCCTTTTGGAAGCGGAAAGGGTGGCAGTGGTTCCTGGTTCGGCCTTCGGGGACTGCGGTGAAGGGTTTGTGCGCGTCTCCTACGCCTATTCCATTGAAAGCATCAGGCAGGCTTTAGAGCGCATTGACCGCTTTATCCAAACAGCGGCTGGAGGGAGTGCGCAGTGGCTAGCAGGAAGAAAATTGTCGTAGCACCAGATTCGTTTAAAGGAAGTCTCAGTTCGACAGAGGCTGCCCAGGCCATGGCCCGGGGCGTGCAGAAGGTGCTGTCGGAAGCGCAGGTGACCCTGCTGCCCCTGTCCGACGGCGGGGAAGGTCTGGTGGAGGCGCTGGTGGTCGCCAGCGGCGGTGAGCTGCTGCAGTATGAGGTGACCGGCCCCCTGGGAACACCGGTGCGGGCTACCATGGGCCTCATGGGCGGAGGCGAAACAGCGGTGATCGAGATGGCCCAGGCCTCGGGGTTGGTTTTGGTGCCGGAAAATCAGCGCAATCCCCTGGTCACCACCACCTTCGGTACAGGCGAGCTGATCGCTAAGGCTTTGGATCTGGGCTGCAGGCATCTGATTATCGGCATTGGAGGCAGTGCCACGAACGACGGAGGCATGGGCATGGCCCAAGCCTTAGGCGTGCGTTTCTACGATGAGGACGGCGAGCTTTTAGGTTCCGGCGGCGGTGAGCTGGCGCGGCTTGCGGCCATAGACGTGAGCCGCTTAGATCCGCGCCTTGGCGATGTGACTATTGAGGTGGCCTGCGATGTGGCCAATCCGCTCACTGGGCCCCAGGGAGCGGCCCATGTGTACGGGCCCCAGAAGGGAGCCACTCCCGAAATGGTGGAGTTTTTAGATCGGGCCCTGGAAAGGTACGATCTCATCTTACAGCGCGATGTGGGGAAGAATGTGGGTAAGGTACCAGGAGCAGGTGCCGCGGGGGGCTTAGGTGCAGGCCTCATGGCCCTGCTGGGAGGAAGGCTCGTTTCCGGGATTGAACTGGTGCTTACCGCTTTAGATTTCGAGGGTAAAGCCAGCGGGGCAGATCTGGTGCTCACCGGGGAAGGCAAGTTCGATGCCCAGTCGGCCTACGGGAAGGTGCCCATGGGCGTGGCCCGGCGCGGCAAGGCATTGGGCGTGCCCGTGGTGGTCATCGCCGGCACCGTTCTGCCTAGTGCTGAGATTCTGCATAGGGAGGGGGTCAGCGCCTACTTTTCCATCATCAACCGGCCCATGAGCCTGCAGGAGGCCATGGAGGGCGCCGCTGAGCTTTTGGAGAATCAGACGGCTGAAGTAATCCGCTTGTTCATCAGCAAAGACAAGGAGTGATCTGAATGCAAGGACCAGGTTTACTAGTACTGCTCCTGGCGGCCATCGCCTTTATCGTGGTGATGACGGCGCGGGTAAGACTGCATCCTTTCATCGTTCTGCTCTTGGCATCTTTGGGTGTCGGGCTGATCTCGGGCCTGCCGGCCCAGCAGGTGATCAGCTCCATGACCGGAGGCTTTGGCAGCACCCTCTCCAGCATCGGCATTGTCATTGCCGCGGGCACCATCATCGGGTTTATTATGGAAAAAAGCGGCGCCGCGATGGTGATGGCCAACTCCATCTTGAAACTGGTCGGGGAAGACCGTTCCGCCCTGGCCATGGCCTTTACCGGCGGCGTAGTGTCGGTGCCCGTGTTCTGCGACTCGGGGTTCGTGATCCTCTCGCCCCTGAACCGCACCATGGCGGCCCGCAGCAAGCAGTCCCTTTCAGTGTTCGCCATTGCCTTGAGTATGGGCCTGTATTCGACGCACGTGTTTGTGCCGCCCACACCTGGCCCCATTGCCGGTGCAGGCACTATCGGGGCTGACTTGGGCTCCGTGATCCTCTGGGGTCTGATTGTCTCCATACCCACCATCTTGGCCGGGTACTGGTTCGCCAAACGCTATGGTTCCAAGATCTACATAGACCCGGCTCCCCACGTGGTGGAGGAGAGCAAAGAGAAACGGGAGATCAAGCAGTATCCATCGGTGGTTAAGTCCTTCGCCCCCATTGTGGTGCCGGTGGTGCTCATCGCCCTCAAGTCCCTGGCGGATTATCCCAGCAGGCCGCTGGGTACGGGCGCACTGCAGGCGTTCTTCAGCTTTATCGGTAACCCGAATATTGCCCTGCTCATCGGCGTGTTCCTGGCCTTCCTCACCGTGCCCAAGATCACCAAGGAAGTGCTGGGCGATTGGGTAGGGGTAGGCTTAGCCAGTGCGGGATCGATTATCCTGATCACAGGAGCGGGCGGTGCCCTGGGCCAAGTGATCCGGGATACACCCATCGCCAGCTATCTCTCCAGCTCCTTAAGCGGGCTGCAGTTCGGCATTTTCGTGCCTTTCCTGCTCTCCGCAGCGTTGAAGACGGCGCAGGGTTCTTCCACCGTGGCCATTATCACCACGGCGGGCATTATCGCTCCTCTGCTGGAAGCCTTGGGGCTTGCTTCCGGGCTGGGGCCAACCTTGACCGTTCTGGCCATTGGTGCTGGTTCCATGACCGTCTCCCACGCCAACGACAGCTACTTCTGGGTAGTGGCCCAGTTCTCCGACATGGAGGTCAGCCAGGCCTACAGGCTGCAGACCTTGGCTTCCCTGGTGTGCGGGCTCGTGGGCATTGTCGTGATCAGCATCCTCTACTTCATCTTTGTCTAGGCAGCTCAAAAGACAGCAAAAAGGCCGCTCCGCAAGGGGCGGCCTTTGCGCTAGCTTTGTCTTTTGGGGGGACGGGGGCCGTAGTACTGGTAGTACTGGCATTCGATATTGCCGTTATACAGCTTGCGGCGCTTGGTGGCCCGTTCGCCAAACACCCTTTCCAAATGGGGGTAAGCGGTCAGGATGTAGAAGGACCAGGTATCCAGGTTCTTTTTTATCTGGGCTAGTTCCCGGTAGAGCTGGCGGATCTGTTTTTCTTCGCCTAACCGCTCGCCGTAGGGTGGATTGGTAATCAGCTTCCCGTACTTTTTACTGGTCTGCAGATCCTTCACTTCCTGCCTCTGGAAGTGGATGGAATCTCCCACTCCCGCGAGTTCCGCATTGCGGCGGGCGATCCTCAAAGTGTTGTCATCGATGTCCGTGCCGATGAGGTAATCTGGTTCCTCATGGTTGATCAGATCGCGAGCTTCGTCCCGCACCTCCTGCCAGAGTTTCGGGTCGATCCAAGGCCAATCCTCTGCGGCGAAGGAGCGGTTCAGCCCAGGAGCGATGTTGTGCCCCAACAGCGCGGCTTCAATGGGGATAGTGCCCGAGCCGCAGAAGGGATCGATCAGGGGAATACCTGGATACCAGCGGGCGAGGATGACGAGAGCCGCAGCCAGGGTTTCCTTCAAGGGCGCGCCTCCCGCG
>JAKOTU010000036.1 GCA_029776155.1 Bacillota bacterium
CATACTACGATCATAGTGTGTTGTGTTAGGGATGGAAGCCTTGTCTTGGTGCAGAATTGCAGCTCTTTGACCACCAGGCAAGGCTTCTCCCTTTCCTCCCCTAATTGAACTAGAGGAGGATTCTACTTGAACCGGGTTCAACCCTGTTATTCGGTCAAACACCCTGAGCAGAACCCGGACAATTATCGTGACTGAAAACACGGGAAGCAAGGTAACCATCTCTGGGACGATTATAGATGAAACCAACTCCCTGCCCTTTATTGATCTGTATCTTGATGATACTGGAAAGAGGGTCAGTTTAAGCGGTGGCCAAGCTGCCTTTAGTTTCACCGTTCCTGCCGGAAGCTATGAACTTTGGGCTTGGAAAACGGGGACGGGCGCGGTGGCCCCCATCCAGGTTCAGGCTCATAAGGACACGGTAGTGGACCTGGAGATCAGCCCAGAAAATCTCACCGAGTTCGACCTGTTTTACACTCATCACGCTCCGGGGACAGCTGAGTTTTACCTCTCTAAACTTGGGGAAGAGTTTACTGCCCTTTACGGTCCTTCATTGAACAATCTGCGGGAAGAACTGACTCCAGAAGAGCTGACTAAAAGCTGGAGGGTTGTCCCTAACAAGCCCGTTATTGGCGGGGAAAGTTTTCTCAAGATCCAGTTCCACTCGGATCGTCCTGACCTTTATGTTCCCGTTTTCTTTTTAGAGCAGCCTGTGATTGCCAGCCCCCAAAACGGAGCTGCAGTATCCAGCCCCTTCACCATTACTTGGGAGCCAGTTCCTGGTGCGGACAATTATACGGTGACTGTCTTTGAGTACGGAACTGATTTTCCACCCTCAGAGCGAGTTACGAAAGCTGCTTCTTACACGCTGGACGAGGAGCTCAGCCCGGGGACCTATGAAGTCTGGGTTACCGCGTTTAAATGGCTCGATGGTGGGCTGAGCGCCGAATCCATGGCTCAGATTCTAATTGAACTGGAAAGCTAAGCGCTCCTAGGCAGGCAAGCAGAAAACAGCCCGACACTAAGGCAAGTGTCAGGCTGTTTTTTCTTCCTACTCGGTTTATTTTGCCCGTTCAATCAGCCGTTTAGGATGCCACTTATCCTGCTGCACTAAGGGGATAAACTCATCAAAGGCATCGTCCACAAAGCGGACTACCTGGCCTAGTTCAGCAGATTTGTAGGCGGCCATGAGAAGCTTCATAACCAGGAGCCCGTCATGGAGCGTTTCTCTGGGCATGATTCCCCTGGCGAAGGCACTGATCATATGCTGGTTTTCGGCAGTGTAGCCGTAAACATGGGCTTCGTCTCCTAAGTAGGGCATCTGCCCCTGCTCAGCAGTCTGCTTTTCCACCAAGTCTTCGCCTGCTGGACCAGAAACTTCCCGGCTGAAGAAGATCTTAGACTCTGGCTCTAAAGAGTTGATGGCCAGGGAGTATTCGGGGCCTAGGAGTTCAAAGGTAATGCGCAGTCCCGGCCCAATGTAACTCCAGGAAGTGTTCACTTGGCTGACCACCAAGTTTCCATCCTTGGTTTCGTAGACCACTTCGGCGGTGGCATAGTCCTCAGCGGGGAATTTGGTATAATCCACTTCCCCATCGGTAGTCTTCTTGAGGAGTTCCGCATATTTGGGCAGAGTCCACTTCAAGTTGGCGATGGAGGCATTAACTGCCACTGGCCGCAGGAAGTCCTTTTCGCCTGGAGGAGTCAAGAGGTAGCGGTTGGCCTCCACCGAATGGCACATTAGGTCGCTTAAAGCGCCGCCTCCCTGCATGGAGCCCTTCCAGAACCAGGGACGATGGGGACCGCTGTGTTCTTCCGCAGCCCGGGCCAGGTAGGGTGTGCCCGCAATAGGTACTCCTCGCCGCCAAATGAGATCTTTACCCCGGGTTACAGAGGGCATAAAGACCTGGTTTTCCAAGTAGCCGTGGAGCAGGCCCTGCCCTTCAATGAGCTCTATAATCCTCTTTGCTTCCTGCACATTCCTGGCTAAGGGCTTCTCCAGGGCAATGGCCCGTACTTTAGAGCGGCCCGCCTTGATTTCTTCAATAATTGCTTCCACCACAGAAACTCTAAGGTAGTTGGGGGCAAGGATATAAACAACATCCACATCACTCTGCCGCACCATTTCCCGCACATCGGTGTAAACTGCGGGGTCGCCCACATTCAGTTCCCGGCAAACTGCGGCAAATTCCTGCCCCTTCTCTTCCCTGCGGCTGGTTACAGCCACAATATCTCCATCCCGTACACTAACCCAGCTTCTAGCATGGAAATGGGCGATAAAGCCATCACCAACAAAGCCCACTCCGACACGTTTTGCCATAATGCTTTCCTCCTTTAGGCCAATTTATTGCCTTAACTGCCGTTGACGTCCATAAGAGATGAGTAAAGCAATGAGCACCAGGCCGTGGATCATATAGCGGCCCGCTTGACCGATGCGCACAGTTGTCAAGATTGCTTCCAAAACGGTAAGCACAATCGCGCCTGCCACCGAACCAAAGTAGCTTCCCACGCCGCCAGCCAAGGAAGTTCCGCCGATCACCACTGCCGCCACCGAGCGCATTACATAATCGCCGCCAATGTTCATAAACACTGTGCTGGTGTAACCCACAAAGAAGAAGCCGGCCAGGGCGGAAAAGAAGCCACAAAGGGCATAGGTTAAAACCAGCATCCCGTTCACACTAATCCCGGAAAGGTGGGCGGATACCCTGTTGCTCCCCACCGCGTACAAGCGGCGGCCAAAGGAAGTGTGGCTGAGCAGAATGTACATGATCACTGTTACCACAAGCCAAATAAACAGGATGCCTGGGATGCCAAAGACAAAGGGCTTAGTAACCAGGTCACGGAGAATGGGTGCAGCTCGCCCCTTTGGGGATCCTTGGGTGTAAACCAAAATCAGCCCCTGCACTACCGCGGACATTCCTAAAGTCATGACCAAGGGCGGAATTCTGAGGAGTGAAATGCCCAGTCCGTTCACTGCTCCCAAGGCCAGACCTACTGCGGCAATTACCAGAAAAGCCAGGAGCAGACTGCTGTTTTCACCCAGGGTAATATGCGCGGTCATCACCGCCGCCAAGCTCATAATTGCTCCCACAGATAAATCGATGCCGCTCCCGCCGCTGATAATAACCAGGGTTTGACCTGCTGCCACTAAACCTAAAAAGGAAGAAATGCGCAGCACGTTGATGATCTGGGAGTAGCTGAGGAATCCTGGGGACAGGATCTGGCCGATGACAAACAGCACCACAATCAAGATGTAAGCAATGGCCAAGGGATTGGCCTTTAGCCACCTCAGCAGGTTGTGGCCCAACTGAACTTCAGATGATTTGCTGATCATGCTGTCCTCCTCCTTGCCCCCAGCGACGAAACGATCAACGCGATGATCACCACTACTCCAAAGATAAAGTCTTGATAGAAGGGAGGAACATTAGCGAAAAAGATGATGTTCCTTACCAAGCCCAGGATACAGGCTCCCAAAATGGAGCCAATGGGGCTGCCTGAACCGCCGCTGAGGAGGGTTCCTCCAATCACAACTGCAGTGATTGAAGACAAGGTCAGGGGATGGCCCACCAAGGGATCGCCTGAGGAAATATCCAAGGTTAACGCTAAACCCGATAGACCTGCAAAGAAGCCGCAGAGGGCATAGGCGCCAATAAGGATCCATTCCACCCTGATCCCAGAGCGATAGGCATTGGACGCGTTCCCTCCCACCGCGTAGAAATAGCGGATCAGCCTAGTTCTGCGCAGCAAGGCCCAGAAGACCATGACTAGCAGGAGAAACCAGACTGACATGGGCAGGCCCAAAAACCAACTGCGGTAAAAGGAGCTCAAATCCCAGGGAACACTGCCGCCAGGCACAGGCAGAACTGCTAAGGCCAAGCCCATCCAAAATAGGTTGCTGGCAAAGGTGGCGATTACCGCCTGCAGACGCAGTTTGGCAATTAAGAACCCATTTACTGTACCTGCAAGCAAGCCCACCAGCACACCAACTAAAATGGGAATCGCCAGCTGGAGGCCTGTGGCCTCAGGCATTTTCCCAAAGAGGGTGATGATCACCACATTTACTACAGTGATAATGCTGCCCAGGGACAGATCAATGTTGCCAGTGAGAACCACCATGGTCTGCCCTATGGCTGCCATAATCAGGGGGAGGAAAGTGGTAATATTGGAACGGATCACGAAGCGGTTAAAGAAGTTGGGCTGCAGAAAACGATTGACCGCGACAATGAGCACAAAAACAACCACACTCATGAGCAGCGGGGCATGCCTTTCCGCCCTTTCCTTAAAAGTTGGTTCAAGCGCTCTTCTCTCCTCCATTAAGACACCCCCTTCACGCCAGGTGTGATCCGCATGGATGCAGCCACAAGGTTTTCTTCCGTGAGTTCTTCGCCGGCTAACTCCGCCACAATCTGACCCTCATACATCACCAAAACCCGGTGACACAACGCTATAAGTTCTTTATTATCACTGGAGCTGAGCAGGAAAGAAACACCCTGGGAACACAGCTCTTCCACTGAACGGTAGATTTCAAGGCGGGCCTGAACATCAACGCCCTTAGTGGGGTCGTCCAGGAGCATTACTTTGGACTGGGTCAAGAGCCACTTGCCGATGACCGCCTTCTGCTGATTGCCGCCGCTTAGGGTATTTACCGGCAGATGGACGTCGGCAACCTTCACCTGCAGCCGCTCCACCACACCAGCAGTCACTTCCTCTTCCCGGCCCATCTTCAACAGCCCAAACCGGGAACGGTGGGCCACGCTGGGTAACGTTACATTTTCCAAAACGGATCGCTGCAGAGCCAAGCCTTCCACATGGCGGTCGCCTGGAACTAAAACGATTCCGGAGTTGATAGCAGCAGCCGGTTTGTGAATCTGCACTTCCTGCCCTTCAAACAGAATTCTGCCGGTATAGGGCCTGGCGCCGTAGATGGCCTGGATTACTTCAGACTGTCCCTGCCCCTGCAGACCGCCTAACCCCAGAATCTCTCCGGCCCTCAGCTGGAAGTTGATTCTCTGGAAGCTGCTGGCTGAACTTAACTCTTTAACCTCCAAGACTACCCTGTCCTGAGGAGCAGGCACCGAGAGTGAATCGACACTAGCCACTTCACCCAGCATATGCCGGAGTAAGTCCTGCTCGGTGGTTTCCGCCAAATTCACAGTGGCCACTACCTCACCATTGCGCAGTACAGTTGCCCGCTCGCAGAGATCAAAGACCTCTTCTAAACGGTGGGAAATGAAAATCACGGTGCAGCCCTGCTCACGCAGGCGGCGCACTTCTTCAAAAACAACCTGCACTTCCTTCTCCCGCAGAGAAGCAGTGGCCTCGTCCAGAATGAGAATCTCCGGTTCCCTGGCCAGGGCCTTAGCTATTTCCACCAACTGCTGTTCAGCTGAAGAGAGACTGCGAACAGGTACATGGAGGGGAATTTCGCTATCAAGCTTAGCTGCAATAGTTTGCAGAACCTCTGCAGCCCTCTTCCACGCAGCTTTACTGTTAATACCGCCTAGTCTGGTGGGTTCTTGACCCAAGAGGATGTTTTCCGCTACGGTCAGCTGGGGGATTAAACTTAGCTCTTGGTAGACCGCGCTGATACCTTGGGCAAACATGTCATTGGGTCCGTGAATGGCTGCCGCTCGATTGTTGATGTAAACAGTGCCGCGATCCGCTGCTACCACACCAGTGATGATCTTGGAAAGGGTGCTCTTACCGGAACCATTTGCTCCAAGGAGAGCGTGAATTTCCCCCCGCGCACAGGAGAAGTCCACATTGTGCAGGGCGCGGACGCCGCCGAAGTTCTTACAGATTCCTTCAGTTCTTAAATGTGCCAACTCAACACCCCCAGGGCGCGGCAGGGTTTCCCCTGCCGCGCAAATCCAATTCCTTATTTGAAGAAGGCAAGTGCTTCTTCTTCGCTGAGCCAACCGTCGATGGAGTAGGCATCGGGAAGATCTTTGTACTGCTCCCAAATTGCGTCGAAGTTGTCGTTGGTGACGATTACCGGAATGGGTACATACAAGGTGTTGCCCCGTGCCAAAATGCCGTCCTTAAACTCTTTGCCCTGGAGCAGGTTCATGGCAATGCGCAAGCCGCTTGCTGCAACTCCAGGAGGGTTAGCAACGCCGATGGAAGAGAAGCCGGTCTTCTCCTTGAGCTCGGCCCATTGTCTCATAAAGCCTACCCGAGCCTCACCAACCATAATGGGCATTTCGCCGCCTGCTGCCAGGACTGCCCGGAGAGCGCCTTCGCAGGAACCGTCTTGCGACCAGACACCGTCAATGGAAGGATAGGTTGCCAGGAGGTTGGACATGACCTGCTGTCCAGTTGCCTGATCCCAATCAGCATAAGCCACAGTCAAAACGTTGATTCCAGGATACTGGCCGAATACGTCCTGCACACCGCGGAAGCGGTCTTCACTGGCTGGGTGGCCAGCTAAGCCGTTGAGGACTACCACGTTTCCTTCGCCGCCCAGCTGGTTTGCGAGCCATTGTGCGGAGAAGCGAGCCCATTGAGCTTGGTCAATTACAACGTTAATGGCGTTGGGAGCGGTTACTTCCTGGTCCACAACGATTACGATGATGCCCTGCTCAACTGCCTCTTCGATTACTGGGTTCAGGGCAGTCTGGGAGTTGGGGTTGATGATAATAACATCAAAACCGCGGTTGATCATATTGCGGATGGCAGCGATCTGTGCGGTTACGTCGGGGCCCGCATGGTTGACGTAGAGTTCACCAGTTACCAGACCCTTTTCTTTGTACTCGTCAAATACTACCTGAGCAGCTTCCACCATTTGAATGCGCCACTCACTGCCCACAAAGCCGTTGCTCAGTGCTACCGTGTAGGGTGGATTCTTTGCTGAAACAGCTGGAGCCACCAATAATAAAGCAACCAGGGTAAGCACAACAAACACCTTGAACTTTCTCATGCTAATCCTCCTTTAGTTAAGTTCTAAAATGAGCTCACTTGCGAACGATCATCCCTGTTTGCAGAAAGCGGTCCCTTCACCTCCTTTAAGGCAGCTGTGAAAAGCTGATCATGCTTGCCCGTTGATCCAGAACTCCAGCAACTGCCCCTAAGATGGCAGCGTCTTCCTGCTGCTCGGAAAGGAAGATTTCCGGCGGGTAAGGCGTAAGTTTGCCCACAATATCTTGAATGGGTGCAAGGATCTGCTGGCCTACCCGGGAAACGCCTCCGCCAATTACAATTTTCTCTACGTCTAGAAGCGAAGCCATATTGGCGCATAGAATACCCAGTAGGGTGGTGGTCTTCTCCACCAGGCGTTGGCAGTACTCATCGCCCTCCTTGGCGCCTTGGAATACCTGGACTGCGGTGATTTTGCTCAGATCTCCTCCCACCGCTTCGCGCAAGCTGGTTTGAATGCTGGGATCCTCTAAGTCGCGCCGGGCCGCTGCGGCAATCCCCGTTCCCGAAGCTAGGGATTCTAAGGGCCCAAACTGGGTATCCCTCCGTTCAATGGGACCGAGGCTGCCTAATAGCCAATAGCCAACTTCACCTGAGGCTCGATGGGAACCGTGGTAGACATGGCCGTTTAGTACCAAGCCCACCCCGATACCGGTACCGATGGTCATGGCAATTGCATTCTGCGCTCCCTGGAGCTTGCCGCGCCAGAGCTCACCCCGGGCAAAACAGTTGGCGTCGTTATCGGCAAAGAGCGGGACACCGAACTCCCCAGTGAGCACTTGGCCCACGTCCACGTTTTCCCAGCCAATACCTGGGGCTAAACGCACCCGCTGTCCCTGGGAGTCGGTTACGCCGGGAATACCCAGCCCAATGCCTTTGAAGCTCTGCACCGGCAGATCCACTTTTTCTATTAAGTCGTAAATGAGTCCCATCAGCCGCTGAATGGAATCTTCTGTGGACTCGCCGCCCTTGGAAAAGATGGATTGACGGGCAATGATGTTGCCAGCCAGATCCACTGCTCCCCCGTGCATCTTGGTGCCTCCCACGTCTATGCCGATCAAAAAACCGGCTGATGGGTTAAACTGCAAAAGGCGCGCTCTGCGCCCGCCCGTTGAGGCGGCAACACCCACTTCATCCACCAAGCCTTCTTCTAAAAGAGAAGCAATGATGGCAGAAACAGCCGGATTACTGAGCTTAGTCCGTTCGGCAATTTGCGATCGGGAGATGGGTCCTTCACGCTTGATCACATCAAGGATGAGGGACGTATTGAGCTGCTGCATTAATTGGGGACTGCCTTTTCGTATCGTTGTCATGCTCCACCCATACTTTCTTATTTAGCTTAAATAAGTTGGTGTTAATAAATATACTCCTCTTTTGACTAGAATCCTTCTTCTGGGTTACCATTTTTACAAATTTATCACCAAGGAAATTAACACAAGCGGCGAAAAAGGAAGTAATGCGGTGGGAACACAGCGGGAAATCACAAACTTGAGACAGGAGCTGAGCGGTGTGAAAACAATGGAGAACCCAAAAAGGCGGAAAATCTGGCGGCGAACTCTGATCCTGCTGGGGCTGGTGATTGTGCTTTTGGCTGGCCTTTCCCTCCTGGGCACCAAGTTTATCTACGACAGCCAATTTGGCCGCTTTGAGCCGCCCGATCCGTCCCTCACCTCTGCCCTCCACTACCAGGACCTTGAATCTGGGTATCCCCGGGAGTTGGTAAGTTTCTACTCAGGCAAGAACAAGCTCCAGGGCTATTTATACCCTAAAAAAGGCAGCCTAGGACTGGTGGTGGTTGTCCACGGCTTAGGGGGAGGTGCAGATAGCTATCTGCCGCAGATTAAGTATTTTTTAGATCAGGGCTGGAGCGTATTTGCCTATGATGCCACCGGTTCTTACAACAGTGAAGGCGAAGGTACCAGGGGCTTTCCCCAAGCTTTAGTAGATTTAGATGCTGCCCTTAGTTTTATAAAGAGCCGGAAGGATCTAAACAACCTGCCGCTCTTGGTCTTTGGCCACAGTTGGGGAGGCTATGCCGCGGCCAACATCCTCCACTTTGATCATGAGCTGGCTGGGGTGGTTTCTATCTCCGCTCCCAACTCCGCCCTGGAAATGATTTTGGAGCAGGGCAGCCACATGCTGGGGCCGGTAATCTATGCCCAGCGCCCCTTCCTCTGGTTCTATCAATGGCTTTTATACGGCAAAACAGCCTCCTTGACTGCGGTGGAGGCTCTAAATAAGACTAGTGTACCTGTTCTCATCGTCCACGGTACGGCTGATACGGTGGTGGACTATTACGGCAGCGCGATCATCAATAAAAGAATGGAGATCACCAACCCCAAGGTACGGTTCCTAGCTTTAGAAGAAGAAGGACAGAACGACCACAATAACATCTTCCGCTCCAAAGAAGCACTGGCTTATATCACCCCCCTCAATCAAGAGTACAGAGCCGTCTTTGACCAGTATGAAGGGAAGGTTCCAGAAGAGGTGAGGAGAGAGTTTTATGCCAGAGTGGATCGAAGGCTCGCCAACGACATCAACCGAGGGCTCATGGATGAGATCCACAGTTTTTTCCTCAGCTGTTTGTAAAGACGACAATAAGAACTAGCCTGCAAGACCACGGAAAACTCCGTGGTCTTCGTATTTACACTTCGATACCTCCCTTCATTTAAAAAACTTTATCTTAATATCTTTTAAGACCCCAGAAGGAAGTGGTAAATCGCCGGCGAATATTGGACTGTAAAGTACGAAAGTCGAACTATTAAGTGCGGGACGTGAAACAATATGGTTCGTAAACCAGCCCCTTTTGGTCTCTTTGGAGCAGCAGCGGGCTCAGCAATCTTCCAACTTATTAGAGAATCGGGTCCATTAGCCCGGGCGGATATCGGCCGCCTCACTGGACTATCTAAGTCCACCGTATCCCAACACGTGGAACGGCTCTTAAGGATCGGCCTGGTGACCGAAGAGCCAGATGCTCGCTATCCCTCTGGCCGCAAACGCAAGCAGTTGGTCTTTAATGAACAGGCAGGCTACGTTGTGGCCATCGATTTGGGAGTCACCAGCGTGGATATTGCCCTCTGTGACCTGGGGGCCTCCATTTTAGAACACCGGGAGCTCCCTGATGTTAGGGTAAGTGATGGGCCCCAGAAGGTCATGGCCAGAATTATGGACGCGGTTGATGAGATCTTAACCGCTAACGCCATTGACCTGGAAAGCTTATACGGAATCGGCATGGGTGTTCCGGGCCCAGTGGAGTTTTCCACCGGCTATCCCATCCACCCCCCCATCATGCCTGGCTGGCACAAGTACCCCATTAAACAGGTCTTGTCAGAGCGTTATGGCTGTTTGGTCTACATCGATAATGATGTGAACATGATGGCGGTGGGTGAGGCCAAGTATGGCGCCGGAGCAGGAGTTGAAAACCAGCTCTTTGTGAAAATCGGGAGCGGTATCGGCGCAGGAGTGATCGTTGG
>JAKOTU010000039.1 GCA_029776155.1 Bacillota bacterium
GATGATGAGATCGCCGCCCAGACCCTGGGAGTCAATGTGTTCATGACTAAGGTGATTGCCTTTACCATCGCGGGTGCCATGGCCGGTCTCAGCGGTTCCCTCTACGCCATGCACAGTCAATTCGTCTCTTCGGATATGTTTACTTTCGAACGGGCTACCATCTACATCATCATGGTCATGCTCGGCGGAGTGAACAACACCGTGGGAGTCTTTCTAGGTTCAGTGCTGGTAACCATGCTACCTGAGTGGCTCAGGGGTATGCAGCAGTACCTGCAGCTCATCTACGGTGTGGGCGTGATCCTGCTCATGGTGTTCATGCCCATGGGGCTTGCCGGTTTGGCCTCCAGTTTGAGCAGGTCGCTCAAGAAAAGGCTGCACGCGAAGCCAGCGGTGGCGAAGGGGGTTAGCAAATGAAACCTGTATTGAGGCTTGATAGGGTTTGTAAGCGTTTCGGCGGTGTTGTAGCAGCAGACAATGTCTCCTTTGCGGTGCTCCCCGGTGAGATCCACGGACTGATTGGTCCCAACGGTGCGGGGAAGACCACACTGATGAACCTGATCAGTGGAATTTACGCGGTGGACAGTGGTTCCATCTACCTTGAGGATAAAGAGGTCACCACTACCCCTTCCCACACCAGGGCGCGCCTGGGTATCGGCCGGACGTTCCAATCACCCCGCTTCTTGCAGAGGGCTACCATTCGCGACAACCTCCTGCTCGGCGCTGATCTGAAGGAACAGTTCGGTTACCTGCGCAGCTTCTTTGGCAGAAAGCATACCAACTTTGAAAACGAACTGGCTGACTTGATGAGCATGGTGGATTTCACCTTCGATCTAGATGATGACATCAATTCTTTGGTGTACGGACAGAGAAAACAGCTCGAGATTATCCGGGCCATGCTCGCGCAGCCCAAGATCATGCTGGTGGATGAACCGGCAGCTGGTCTGATCAGCAGTGAGATCGATAACGTGATGCGGCTTCTGCGCTACGCCCAGGAGAAGGGCATCGGTATCCTGCTCATCGAGCACTCCATGGACATGGTCATGAACATCTGCGAACTGATCACCGTGATCAACTTCGGAAAAGTGATTGCCGAAGGCACGCCCGATGAGGTGTCCAGCGATCCTGTGGTGATTGAGGCTTACTTGGGGAGGGGTTTCGATGCTGCAAATTAAGAACCTAAAGGCCTATTACGGACCCATACAAGCCCTCAAAGGCATCGACCTGGAGGTGGAGAAGGGTAAGATCACCTGCCTGATTGGCTGCAATGGAGCTGGGAAAACCACGCTGCTAAAAGCTATTTCGGGGATGCTGCGCAGGGAAGGCTCCATTGTTCTAGATGGACAGGTGGAACTGGTGAACAAACCTCCCCGCTTTGTTGCCCGCCAAGGGATCATCCATGTGCCTGAGGGACGCCACATTTTCCCCGGGCTGACCGTGAAAGAGAATTTGGAGACGGGGACCATCAACTGGCACGGCTTTTTCGGCCGCAAACCCTATGATCGAGAGCTGGAGGAAGTGTACGCGCTCTTCCCGCGCCTTAAAGAAAGGCAAAACCAGCTGGGCTGGAGTCTTTCCGGGGGAGAGCAGCAGATGCTCGCCATGGGCAGAGCGCTCATGGCCAGGCCCAAGCTGCTCATGCTGGATGAACCGTCTATGGGACTTGCTCCCCTGATCATCGCCGAACTTTTTGAGAAAATCAAAGAGATCAATACTGAGCAGGGCATTCCCATCTTGCTGGTGGAGCAGAATGCGAGACTGGCCCTGGAGATTTCTGACTACGCTTACGTCATCGATGGCGGCCGGATCATCCTCAGCGGTCCTTCGGCGGAGCTGAAACACGATCCCCGCGTCATCGATGCCTACTTTGGCAAGTTTGCCCAAAAACATTAAAGCAGTAAGGAGTGTGTTGCCATGAGCAAAATTGTCGTACTGGACGGCTACACCCTCAACCCAGGCGACTTGAGCTGGGAGGGGCTGGAGCAGTTGGGGGACCTCACGGTTTATGACCGTACGTCGGAGGACCAGATTGTCTCCAGAATTGGGGATGCCGAGTATGTCTTTGTCAACAAGGTGCCCATTACCAGGGCGACCTTGGATGCGTGCCCTAATGTGAAGTTCATTGGTGTTCTGGCCACGGGTTACAACATCGTGGATGTGGAGGCGGCCAAGGAAAAGGGGATTATTGTGAGCAATGTGCCCACCTACGGGACCGATTCTGTGGCCCAGTTCGTGTTCGCCCTGCTTCTGGAGATCTGCCACCATGTGGGGCACCATTCCCAGGCCGTATTCGAAGGCCGGTGGACCACTAACCAAGATTGGTGTTTCTGGGATTATCCCTTAATTGAACTAGCCGGCAAGACCATGGGTATTATCGGCTTTGGGCGTATTGGGCGGGCAACAGCTAGGATTGCCCGGGCTTTCGGTATGGAGGTGGTTGCCCACGACAACTACGCGGCTGGGGATACCGATGGATTCAGGCTGGTGGAGCTTGATGAGTTGCTGGCAACATCCGATGTCATATCTCTCCACGTACCTCTGACTCCTGAGACCAAGGGACTGATCAACAAAGAGACCATAGCTAAGATGAAAGATGGAGTGATTATCATCAACACAGCTAGAGGTCCCCTGATCGTGGAGGAGGATCTCAAAGCGGCTTTGGACTCGGGTAAAGTTTACGCTGCTGGGCTGGATGTAGTCTCTGTGGAGCCCATCAGGAAAGACAACGTACTGCTCACCTGTAAAAACGTATTCCTCACACCGCACATTGCCTGGGCACCCAAGGAGTCCCGCCAGCGCTTGATGGATATTACCGTGGAAAACCTCCGCCAGTTCATGGCCGGGAATCCGATTAACGTTGTGAACAGGTAAGTCTTGTTAGCCCCCAATTATCAAGATAAGGAGCGATGGAAATGCACGAACCCATCACCAAGTTCATGAAGGTTGGTCTGGTCCATTTTATGGCCTATCCCGAAACGGGCAAGGGTATTGGCGTAGAAGAGGCGATCCGGAAGACCTTAGTTGATGACTACTTTGAGGCCATCGAAATCACGTGGATTGAGGATCCGCAAGTAAGGGCTAGGGTAAAGAAGATGCTGGACAGTTCTCACATGACCGTGGCCTTCGGCGGGCAGCCCATGCTCTTAACTACCGGCCGCAACATTAACGACCTGGATGAAGCAAGGCGCATGGATGCCGTGGATCATCTCAAAAAGGGCATCGATCAAGCCTACGAAATGGGGGCCGTTGGCTTTGGTTTCCTCTCGGGGCGCTATGAGGAGGTTACCAAGGAAGAGTCCTACCAAGCCTTGGTTAAGTCCACCAAGGAGTTGTGCGCCTATGCCGCAGCGAAGGGCGACATGAAAATTGCCTTGGAAGTGTTTGACTACGACATTGATAAAAGGTCTTTGATCGGTCCGGTACACTTGGCCAAGCGCTTTGCCGAGGAAATCAGAAAGGATCATGCCAACTTCGGGCTCATGGTGGATCTTTCCCATATCCCCATGATCCACGAGACCATTGAGGAAAACCTAGAGCCCATTAAGGATTACATTATCCACGCCCACATGGGTAACACCGTGATCAAGGATCCCAGCTATGAAGCGTACGGGGACATGCATCCAAGATTTGGTTTCCCCAACAGTGAAAACGACGTAGATGAGCTGGTGGAGTACCTGCGCAAACTGCTGGAAATCGGCTTCCTGAACCCCGAAAGGCGTCCTATCGTCAGCTTCGAGGTGAAACCTTGGGGTGATGAGGATCCGGACATCGTAGTGGCCAATGCAAAACGTACACTGAATCTGGCTTGGGCTAGAGTCTAGAGCGGAGAACCGCAGAGGTGGCATCCCCTGGCCCAAGGGACCGGTGTGGATGTCACCTTTGCAGCGCTGAAAGGAGAGGTGGGGTAAGCATATGAAAGCTCTGGTGAAGTATGAGGCGGGCCCAGGGAACATGGAAATCCGGGAGGTTCCTGAACCGGCGCCTGGGCCGGGACAGGTTAAAATCAAAGTCTCCAAAGCGGGGATCTGCGGCTCGGATCTGCACATCTACCACAGCGACATCGCGATACCAGTGCGTCCTCCGGTTGTGGTGGGTCACGAGTTCTCGGGAGTAATCGCTGAGTTAGGGGAAGGAGTGACCGGTTTCTCCGTAGGGGAACGGGTAGTGAGCGAAACCGCCTATCATTATTGTGGAACTTGTGAATACTGTCGCGAAGGTTTTTATAACCTCTGCAATGAGCGTAGAACCTTGGGTTACTGGTTCAATGGCGTTTTTGCACCGTTCACTGTAGTGCCCGCGGCCCGGGTGCACAGGATCCCGGATCATGTTTCCGATACCGCGGCGGCCATGACCGAACCCCTGGCTTGTGTGTGCCATGCCATCTATGATCTGTGCCGGATCGTACCCGGTGATTTAGTGCTGGTTTCTGGGCCCGGTTCCATTGGTCTCATGGCTCTGCAGGTAGCCAAAGCCCACGGAGCTCGGGTTATCGTGAGCGGAACGGGCGTGGATACGGCCCGTTTGGAGTTGGCTAAAAAGTTAGGCGCGGACTATACGGTGAACATTGAAGAGGAAGATCTGCACGGGCTGGTTGCGGGCCTTTCTGCCAACGGCTGCGTAGATGTGGTCCTAGAGTGTTCCGGGGCTGCCCCTGCCGTGGATGCTGGCCTGAACCTGATCAAAAAGCGGGGTTATTTTGTGCAGATTGGGCTGCCCGGCAAGAAGATCACCTTCGACCTGGAGAAAGTTTGCTACAAAGAACTTCATTTCAGCGGTTCTTTAGGATCCCGCAACCACAGCTGGCGCAAGGCCCTGCAGCTTCTGCGCGAGGGCAAAGTGGATCTGGAACCGTTGGCAGATACGATTGTGCCGCTCTCCCAGTGGCAAGAAGCATTTCGCAAGTTCGAGAACAAAGAGGGATGCAAGATCCTCTTTGATCCCACATTGGAATAACAAGGGGGGCTTTCCATGAGCCTAAGTGCATTCAGACAAGAGGAATTGAAGAAGCTATGCCGAAAGTTCCGCATTGATGTGATCGAAACGCTACACGCCAGACAGACAGGCCACCCCGGTGGTTCCCTGTCCGTGTGTGAGATTCTAACCGTTTTGTACTTTGAAAAGGCCAAAGTAGACCCCGCCAATCCACAGTGGCCGGAGCGGGACCGCATTGTGCTTACCAAGGGACATGCCGCGCCCATGCTGTACAGGGTGCTTGCAGAACAGGGCTTTTTCCCAGTGGAAGAAATGGGTACGCTGCGGCAGATGGATTCGCGCCTCCAGGGCCACCCCTGTGCCCTTTCCACCCCAGGTGTGGAACTGTCCACCGGTCCGTTGGGGCTTGGTTTATCGGCATCCTTAGGCATGGCTTTGGGCCTGAGACTTTCTAAGATTGAGAGCACCGTGTACGCGGTGATGGGCGATGGAGAGCTCAACGAAGGGCCCGTCTGGGAAGCAGCCATGGCCGCCGCTAAGTTCAAGGCCGACAACCTCATCGCGATTGTGGATTACAACCGCGTTCAGCTGGATGGAACCACCGACGAGATTATGCCCCTGGGCGATTTGGCAGCCAAGTTTGCTGCCTTTGGCTGGGAAGTGCTGGAGTGCGATGGCCACGATGTGGCGGCCCTATCTGATGCTATTGACCAAGCCAAGGCCGTGCAGGGCAAGCCCGCGGTCATCCTCGCCCATACTGTTAAGGGCAAAGGTGTTTCCTTCATGGAAGGTAAGAACATCTGGCACGGTAGACCCATCAATGATCAAGAATACGAGCTGGCAATGTCCGAATTAAGGGGTGGAGAGCATGCGTAAAGGTCGGGCTTTGAGAGATGTCTACGGAGAAGCGCTGAAGAAGTACGGGGCGCAGAATGAGAATGTTGTGGTTTTGGATGCGGACGTATCCAGCTCTACAAAATCGTCCATTTTCGCGGAGGCATTTCCAGAACGGTTCTTCAACGTGGGGATCGCTGAAGCCAACATGGTCCATATGGCGGCCGGGCTGGCCACCACGGGTAAGATTCCCTTTGTAAACACATTCGCCGTATTCCTCACCTCCATTGGCTTAATCGGGGCTCGGGCTTTCGGCTCCTATTCCCAGCTAAACCTGAAACTAATGGGGGGCTATGGCGGTCTTTCCGATGCCTTTGATGGTCCCAGCCACCATTCCTTGGAAGATGTGGCCATTATGCGCGCACTGCCCCATTTCCAGGTCTTTGTAGCCTCCGACGAAGTGCTCACCGATTGGCTGGTGAAAAACGCCATCGAAACGGAAGGTCCCATGTACATCAGATTATCCCGGGACTCCACTCTGAATCTCTATGAGCCGGGGACCGAGTTCCAGACCGGCAAGGGCATGATTGTGCGGGAAGGCAGCGATGCCACCATCATAGCCTGTGGCGTTATGGTGGGCCAAGCTGTCCTCGCAGCCGAAGAGCTGGCTCAGGACGGGATCAGCGTGCGGGTGGTAGACATGTTCACCATTAAGCCCATTGACCGGGAGCTGATCATAGAATCTGCTGAGCAGACGGGAGTGATCATTTCCGCCGAAGAGCACAACATCTACGGCGGTTTGGGCGGTGCCGTAGCGGAAGTGCTCGCTGCCAGCGGCGTCAAGGCCATCCAAAAGTTCGTGGGTGTGCAGGACGTACACGCCGAAAGTGGGCCCTATGATGAGCTGCTCCAGCGCTACGGCTTAGGTGTGGACTCCGTGGTGCAGGCAGTTAAAGAAGCACTGGCGCAGAAGCGAGGCTAGAGCCATGAAAAAGGCCGTCTTCACTGCTCCTGGTACTATCGATTTCGTAGAATGCCCGGTTCCAGAGATAGCAGCTGATCAGGTGCTGCTGAAAGTAATGTCCATTGGCGTGTGCGGCTCGGACGTGCAGATGTATAACGGAAAACACCGCTACATGACCTATCCTGTGGTGCCTGGACACGAAGTGAGTGCGGTCGTGGAGCAAGTGGGCAGCAAGGTTGCAGATTTTCAGCCGGGGGACCGGGTTACGGTTCAGCCCCAGATCTTCTGTGGAAAGTGCTACCCCTGCACCATTGGCCGGTTTAACGTCTGTGAACAGCTCAAGGTGAAGGGCGTCCATGCCGACGGTTTTGCCGCGGAATATGTGGCCATCGAACCTAGCTATCTGCACCTCTGCCCGCCGGACATGGACTTTGACCGCATCGTCCTGGTGGAGCCCGCGGCGGTGGCGGTAGGTGCCGTCAAAAGGGCGCAGTACAAGGGTGCCACCATCGCTGTGATCGGAGCTGGGCCCATCGGCAACCTTGTGGCCCAGGCAGCTCAGGCCATGGGCGCTGAACAGGCTCTGCTCACAGATATCCTGGACAGCAGATTGGACTTCGCCCGCCAGTGCGGCATCCAAAACTGTCTGAACACGGCGGAAATGAGTCTGCAAGAGGCCATAGAGCAAACCTTCGGGTCTCGGAAAGCGGATGTCATCATTGATGCAGCCGCGACCAGTGCCACCTTTGCCGCAGCTTTGGAGGCCAGCAGGCCCAGTTCGGAGATTGTGATTACCGGGAACTATAAAAACCCCGTGGAACTAGAGGTGCCCCGCATCCAGCGGCGGGAGGTGGCGCTCATCGGCCATATGATGTATGTAAGGGAAGACTACGCGGAAGCCATCAAGCTGCTGGCTGAAGGCAAGATCAGAACAGAAGGCTTTATTACCCAGCGCTATGGGCTGGCAGATTTCCACGCCGCCTTTAAGCAGCTGAACGAACACCCTGAACAGGTGATGAAGGCCGTGCTTGAGGTGGCTGCCGGCTAGAAGAGGAAGGACACAGGCGGAGCTGAGGCTCCTGCCTGTGTCCTAGGTCCTGCCGGCATCAGCACAACAGCGAAACGCACAGTCTTGAGGTGAGTCCATGTTTGAAGCGATGAAGGGCAGCAGAAAGCTGCTGGTAGACAGGGTGGTGGAGCAGATCACCCAGCTTGTGATTGAGCAGGATCTGGAGGCAGGGGACAAGCTGCCCAACGAGTATGAGCTTGCTGAACGCTTGAACGTGGGCCGGGGTACGGTGCGCGAAGCGGTAAAACAGCTCGTGGCCCGCAACATCCTGGAAATCCGCAGGGGCAAAGGTACCTTTGTCACCAACAGGCCGGGGGTCTTGGATGATCCCTTGGGATTTGCTTTTTTCCGCGACAAGTACAAACTGCTCACCGATACAATCGAAGTGCGTTTGATCCTGGAGCCGGCCATTGCTGCCCTGGCGGCAGCGAATGCGGACGAGCGGGAGATTCGGCGCATGAAGGAGTTGTGCCTCACCATTGACCGTTTGGCGCAAAACGACGAAGACTTTGTGGCCTTTGATATTGAACTTCACACCTGCATAGCCAAGAGCACCGGCAATCTGGTGATGCCCAACCTGATCCCCATCATCACCACAGGGATCTCGCTGTACAACAAATTCCCCAAATATGAACGCCAAGCGGCCCTGGCAGTTCACCATGAGATTATTGACGCCATTGCCGCCCGGGATCCGCAGGCGGCACGGGAGGCAGCTTACCGCCATCTATTGTACAACAAGCGCAACCTGGCCGGTTTGGCTGAATACCTGGCAGGGGATGGACGCGCCGGGAAGAGCAGGACCGAGCGGGATTAATAAGGTTCGAGAACTAAAAGCCTTGCCCTGGGCTGATTGAGCTGTGCAGCTGCCGGGCAGGGCTTCATTTCTGTGGGAGGAGTATGTCTGAACAGAGGGCCGCTAATTGGGAGCTTTGATAGGATTTTGGCAGGCGCGTGTAAAATCAGTAAGGAGAAGGCGCACACAGAAGGGAAGAAATAGATATGGAGCTGTTCCTAGATTCTGCCAATCTAGAGGAGATTAGATTCTGGTCGGAAAGGCTGTCCATTGACGGGGTGACCACCAATCCCACCTTGATTGCCCGGGAAGGGATCAGGCCAGGGGAAGTGGTGCCGAAAATCTTTGAGATTATCGGCCAGGATAAACTGGTTCATGTCCAGGTTCTGGCCCAGGATTCTGCGGGTATGATTAAGGAAGCGTATCAGCTTAGGAGCTGGCACGAGCAGGTGGTGGTGAAAATACCCCTTACGCTCGAAGGTCTGCAGGCCATTAAAGCTTTGCGGGCCAGTGGAATCAGAACAACGGCAACGGGGATCGTCACCGCGCCCCAAGGACTGCTTGCGGCCAAGGCCGGGGCAGATTATGTAGCCCCCTATGTCAACCGAATTGAGAGCACGTCCGGGGATGGGATACAGGTTGTGGCCGATTTGGTTAAGCTGTTCCAGCTCCACGGTCTGCCCACGAAGGTTCTGGCAGCGAGCTTTAGAAACTCCCGCCAGATTCTGCAGGTGCTGCTTGCGGGGGCACCGAGCATAACCATCAACCCGGAACTTTTGCCCGCTTTAGTTGACCATCCCTTAACAGAGGGCTGTGTGGAGAGCTTTATCCATAATTATAGACAGAGGTTTGGAACTGACAGTTTGGAGTGAGATCCTTTTCAGGGAAGGGGACAGATCATGAGCAGGAAAGTCACCATCGCAGTGATCGGCGCGGGCAACCGGGGGCAGGCTTATGGGAGGTTTGTGACCCAGTACCCCGGTGCAGTGGAGATCGTGGCCGTGGCTGAGCCCCACCCGGTCCGCCGCCGGAAATATGCCCAGGAGCAGCACATTCCTGAGGAGAACCAATTTGGGTGCTGGGAAGAACTGTTAGCTAAGCCGCGGCTGGCCGATGGTATCATCATTGCCACTTTAGATGATCTCCATGTGGAGCCTGCCCTGCAGGCTATGGAGCGGGGTTACACCATCCTTTTGGAAAAGCCCATCGCCCACACTTGGGCAGGTACGCGGCTGATTGCAGAGAAAGCCCGGGAAACCAAGGCCAGGGTTTTGGTGGCCCATGTACTGCGCTACACCAACTTCTACCGCCAGCTCAAAAGGCTCTTGGACAGCGGGGTAATCGGTGAGCCCCGGTTGGTGGATCACCTGGAGAATATCGGCTATTGGCATTTCGCCCACAGCTATGTGCGGGGCAACTGGCGCAATACGGAGGTGGCTGCGCCCATTATCCTAGCCAAAACCTGCCATGACTTTGACCTTTTGTACTGGCTTTTTGGGGCCCAGTGTCAAACCATCTTCTCCAACGCATCCCTGGTGCACTTTACCGAGGCGGCTAAGCCTGCGGGGGCGGGGGAAAGGTGCATTGACTGCCGGATTGAGCCCCAGTGCCCCTATTCTGCCCGCAAGCTGTATATCAGCGAGAACCAAGGCTGGCCCGTCTCGGTCATAACAGAAGACCTTTCCTTCGCGGGCAGATACCAAGCTCTGCTGGAAGGCCCCTATGGCCGCTGCGTGTACAGCTGCGATAACAACGTGCCCGATGTGCAGACGGTGAGTCTGCGGCTCGGCAGCAGTTTGGAAGTGAACATGGCCCTCACGGCCTTTGCCAACAAGATCACCCGCATCACCCGCATCTTTGGCACCCATGGGGAACTGACCGCAGATTTCGAGGCTGGGACCATCGAAATCCACCGGTTTGGTGAATCGCGCCAGGTAATTCGCGTCCTGCAGCCCGCTGGAGGGCACGGTGGGGGAGATTTTGGTTTAATGCGTGACTTTGTGCGCTTGTTGAGGGGAGAAGAGCTCCAGGATGATCTAACTTACCTGGAAGACTCCCTGGAAAGCCACATTATGGCCTTCGCCGCCGAAGAGTCCAGGCAGAAGCAGCAGGTTGTTGATGTCCAGAAATGGAGAGCCACCCACAGCTAGAGACTGTGGATTAGGCCAGGATCTGCGGGCCAGGCCCGGATGGACCTTTCTCCCTTTCTCTGGCGGCGGAAGGCAGCTAGTTCTTGTGCTGTGCTGCGGTAGAGTGCAGCCATTACGGCTAGTAGTTCTGCTTGGGAAGCCTCCAGCAGGTGGGTACATGCGCCTAGGCCAGAGCTGATCCTTGCGCAGCCCCGCTATGTATTGTTCATAAGCCTCTGCCCCCTGGAAATACCCATGGCCCATTTTCGCCTCGAAGGAGTTAACCAGGGTGTGCAGGGAGGCAAGTAAATTGTCCAGATCACTTGGTCTGGACTTTTTTGTACCCCTGGTTGATCTTGCTCCAAGCATAAATCTTAAGAACTTAATCCTAACGCCCAGGAAGCTGTTTCGCGGCAAAGTATACTCATTCTGTGTAAAAAAAGTTGATTTTCTAGAGAGGAATTTTGCTGAAGGCCTAGAATCATAAGAGCAGAAGAGGTGGTAAAACCTTTTACTTTTTGCGCAGAGGTAAAACGTTTTACTTGTAAGGGGGGAGGACCTTGAAGCGGGTCACCATCCGGGAGGTTGCCGAATACACCAAGCTTTCTCCCAGTACCATCTCTAATGTGCTCAATGGAAAGCAGGGTAAAGCCAGTCCAGAGACGGTGCAGAAGGTGTGGACTGCTATCAAGGAACTGGGCTTCGAACCCAATTTTGTAGCCCGCAGCCTGGTCCTGCAGAGGACCAACACCATTGGCGTGATCATGCGTGACATCTCTTCGCCCCTGTACTCCCTAGGAGTGCGCGGTGTGGAGGACGCCTGTGCCCAGCACGGCTACGGGGTCATTGTGGGTAACACCGATGCCCAGATGGAAAGGGAAGCGGCACTGTTTCAGATCTACGCCCGAAAACAGCTGGACGGCGTGATTGTCATCTCCGCTTCTGGCCAGGTGAAAGATGACCATGTCTGTAAGTGGAACAGCGCCTTTCCCGTGGTGCTGATCAACCGTTACAGCGATTCGGCGGAGTTCAACAAGATCCTGTTTGACCACTATCACGGGGCCTGCTTGGCAGTGGAACACCTGTTCAAAGTGGGAAAAAGGAAAATCGCCCACATCACCGGGGAGATCGCCGCCTCCACGGCCCGAAAAGCTCTGGTGGAACGCTACGAAGGTTACCAGGCCGCACTGGCCTACTTGGGTCTGGAAGGCAGTGCCGAGCTGGTCCGCCGGGGCTATATGGGCCAAGAGGGGGGATATGAGGCCACCAAAGATCTCCTGGCGCAGAAGGTGGACTTTGATGCCGTCTTTTGCGCAGAAGATACTTTGGCCATCGGCTGCCTCAGGGCCCTGTTTGAAGCGGGCCTGCGGGTACCCACGGACGTGGCGGTGGTGGGTTTTGACGATTCCCTCTTGGCTTCCCATACCATTCCCCGCTTGACCACGATTCGGATTCCCATGTATGAAGCGGGGGCCATGGCGGCAGAGAAACTGATCAACATCATGGAAAACCGCGATGACTCTCCCAAGACCGTAGTGCTCCCTTGTGAACTGGTGGTGCGTGAATCGGCCTAGGTGCGGTATACGGTGCAAGTTAACAGATAGACTTTGGAGGCGATTTTATGGCAGTACATGTAATCGATGCCTTACTCACGAGAGATCGGCAGGGCTCGAAGGAAATGCGGGAGATCTTTGATGAGATCAGCACCATCCAGAGATGGCTGGATGTGGAAGCCGCCTTGGCCAAGGCCCAGGCCAAACTCGGGATCATCCCAGAATGGGCAGCCCAGGAGATCAGTGCGAAAGCAAAAGTGGAATACCTGGACTTGGATAAATACAAGGAACGGTTTGACCGCATCTTCAACCCCGGCGTTCCCTTTATCCAGACCTTCCAAGAGGCCTGTTCGCCAGAAGCCCGGGAGTTCATCCACGTTGGGTTTGCTACCCAGAACATTGAAGATACGGCCCTGGCTCTGCAGATGAAACAAGCCCTGGGGGTAATCCGGGCCAAACTGGAGAGTATCCAAGGACACCTGGTGCGCATCGCCGCGGAACACCGCGACACGGTGATGGCGGGACGGACCCATGGCCAGCACGGAACTCCCATCACCTTTGGCTTCAAAGTCGCAGCCTGGGTGAGCGAGATTCGCAGGCACATAGCCAGGATCGATGATCTGGCAAGCCACGCCTGTGTGGGTTTGGCCGGTGGCCCCATCGGGACACTGGCGTTCAACGGCGAGATCGGCCTGAAAGTGATGGAACTGATGATGGAGGATCTGGGCCTTGCCGTGCCGGAAATCCCTGTGCGCACCGTGGGGGATCACATTGCCGAGTTCACTTTCGTGTTGGGCATGATCGGCATGACCTTACACAAAATCGCCCGAGAAATCTACAACCTGCAGCGTTCGGAGATCGATGAGGTCCAAGAGCCGTTTAGAAAAGGGCGCGTCGGCAGCAGCTCCATGCCCCACAAACGCAACCCGTCCATGTGCATGAACATTATGCGCAACGGCAGGTTGATGGCAGCCAATGTTCCCCTCGCCCTGGAGTTTATGAGCCAGGAACATGAGGGTGAGGGAACCGTATCCGAAACCGCGGCTGCCTTTATCCCCGAAACCTGCGTGCTGTTGGGCGGCTCACTTAATTTGATGGAAAACGTGCTCAGTGATTTGGTGATCAAACCGGAGCACATGAAACGCAACTTAGAGTTAACCCACGGCATGATCTCATCGGAGACTTTGATGAAGGCCCTCAGTGAGAAGATCGGCCGCGGGCAGGCTCACCACAAGGTGTTTGAATTGGCCATGCAGGCCTATCAGACCCAGACACCCTTCCACCAAGTGGTCAAGGCAGACCCAGAGGTTCAGCGCTATTTATCCGCGGAGGAGATCGATATGTCGCTCGATCCCGCCCAGGGGATCGGTCTGGCCCGCGAGTTTGTGGATAGAATTCTCGGCAGCAGGGGGTGAAGGAACCAAAGGACAACGCTTGGCAGACCTGAGGATTTAGGTGCGACCATCTCGTTTTCTGGAATCCCGTAATGCACTTAGAAAAGTTAGGAGGAAAGACTGTGAAAAGAAGTTGGCTGCTTACTGTGCTTTGCTGTGTGCTTTTGCTCTTCTCGGTGACAGCCGCAGCCCAGGAGATTGAATCGCAGCTCGTCGTCTACAGCACTACCGGTGGAAACGCAAACTGGATGGAAGCTTTGATCCCCAAGTTCCAGAAGCTGATCAGGGAGAAGTACGGGAAGAACATCGAAGTTGCGGTTATGCCCGGCGATGTGGGTGTGAACTGGACGAAGCTCCAGGCCGAGTGGCCCGCACCCTCTGGTGACGTCTATTTTGTGGACATAGCCAGGCTGCAGGAAGGTATTGCCCAAGGTTACTTCGTACCCGTAGCCGATTATCTAACCCCAGAGGAACTGGATGCCTTTGAGTCCTACTGGCTGGACCTGGCCGAGGGCTATATGGTTCCGGTGGACCAAAACATTGCTGGCCTTGTTGTGCGGGAGGACTGCCCCGTGGAGATCAAGTCCTACAATGATCTCCTCCATCCCGACCTTTACCAGCGCTTCACCTTCAGTTCGCCTGTGGCCGTGAGTCTTGGACTGTATCCGCTGTGGGCCGCGTCCTTAACTTTGGGCTATGACTGGACAGATTGGCAGGATGCCAATGGCCTGGTGAACGAAGAAGTTGTGATCCCCGTGATGCGGAAGGTGAAAGAGTGGGCGGATGCCTGCCTGACCATCACTTCCGGTTCTGGCTCTATTAGGCCCCTCATGCAGCGGGGCGAGGCTTACGTGTCCTTCTGGTGGTGGTCCCACGCCATTACCGAGAAGGCCGCAGGTCAACCCGTACGCTTTGTTGTTCCTGAAGAAGGCGTCTTTGTCTCCGGCGGTTCGGGTTATGCCATTGTGAGCAAGGCTGCCCATCCCGTTGCCGCTCGGGAATGGGTCAGGTTCCTCTTGAGTGAGGAAGGCTTGAGCACTGCCTTTGAAGTTGACCACTACAGCATCATTCCTCGCCTGGATATGTCTCTGCCTTCCGTATTTGCCGAGAACATGCCTGAAGACGGCTCGAAGCTGAGAACCGACGTTCCTGAGTTCTTGATCTGGGTTGGCAATCCGGAAGTACAGGAGAAAATCAACGAGCTGTTCATCAGCATCGTGATTGAAGGAAGATAAAAAAGAGTGGAGCATGACCAGCTCCTTGGGGGAGCTGGTCATGCCTACCGGGAGGTTTTGCTCATGGACCCGCGGACTCAGCCGCTAAAGGCGCGCAAATTCCAGTTCTCCGATGGACAACTCTACGTGGCACTAACTGTTCCCGCAATCATTGTTACTTTGCTCATCTGCATCATCCCCTTGATGCTGCTCCTAGTTCAGAGCTTCAAAGCGCGGGGCGTGGACGGCTTTACCTTGGCCAATTACGCAGACATTTTCACCAGCCGGTTTTTCTGGAAACTGGTGCTGTCCACTTTCACAATTGGGATCGTGGTCACCGTGATCTCTTTGGTCATGGCCTATCCCGTGGCCTACTATTTCGCCCGCAACACCAGGGCCCGGAACATCCTCATGTGTATTGTCATGGTGCCGCGGATGCTGCCCTTTGTGGTGGTTGGCTACGCCTTTATCCTGATTCTAGCCCCGTACACTGGGCTGCTTAATGTGCTGCTCGTCAAGCAGCTGGGGATTCTGTCTAAGCCCCTCAACATTCTCTTCGACCTTCCCGGCCTGATTATTGCCTTGGTGTATTCCCGGGCAGTGGTGGCCATCGGCATCCTCACTGGGGTGATTGATAAAATTGATGTCTCCTTAGAAGAAGCCAGCACAACCCTGGGGTATTCCAAACTGGCCACATTCTTCAAAGTGGTCTTTCCCTTGACTATTCCAGGCTTGATCGGGGCCAGCGGCCTGATCTTCGCCATGACCATCACCGCCTACGTGATTCCCAACATGCTAGCGGGAAGGGGCATGTACATGGTTTCCGTTTTGATCGGTTCCAACCTGCTCCAGTTGGGGAACTGGAACCTGGCCTTTGCCCAGGCTGTGGTGGTTACTATCCTGGCGCTGTTTTGTACCTGGCTCTCCCAATACGTTCTAGTGAGGTATCAAGGGAAATGAGGAGAAAATGGACTGCGGCCAATCAGTTGCTCAGCCGTCTGCTCACAGTACTGTACTATGCCTATGTGTTCCTCTTTCTGCTGGCCCTGGCCTTTCCCATGCTGCTGGTGGTGTACACTTCCTTCCAGGGCAGCATCAACTTGACCTGGCCACCTAAGGCCTTTTCGCTGGATGCCTATAGAAAGATCACGCCGGCCTATTGGAATTCCCTGGGTTTGAGCTTAAGAATGGGCGTTGTGGCTACAGCTTTGTCCATGCTCATTGCCGTGCCCTGTGCTTGGGCGCTGGTAAGGGGCAGCATGGGTAAGCGCCTGAGGGCGGCCATCACCAACTTGGTGCTCATTCCCACAACGCTACCTGAGCTTATCTTGGGCATTGCCCTGCTGCAGTTTTTCCGTCCCTTGGGGTTAACCAACACCTTTTACGGCCTTGTGCTGGCCTTAACGGGTGCCCTGGGGCTCTCCATGTCCTTACGCTATGCTGAGGCCGTAATTCAGGGCGTGGATCCTTCCTTGGAAGAGGCTGCTTTGACGCTGGGGGCCAGTAGAATGACCGTTCTGCGCAAGATTACCCTGCCCCTCATCGCGGTTGGTGTGCTCTTTTCCTCGGTGTTTGTGTTCATGTCCACCTTAATGACCATGCTCTTGGTTTACTTCTTAGCGGGGCCCTTTACCATGCCCATTTCGGTTCGCTTGTTTACAGATATTGGGGAACGGGGGATTCTCCCCCAGTCCGTGGCCATGGCAGCCATTCTCATCTACGTTGCCGTGGGGTTTTATATCCTGGTTACTTTGTTCCTAGGACCATCGTCTTTTTCAGCAAGCAGCAAGATGCGCAACAGTAAGTAGCCGGTGGGGGTGCAGATATGGCAAAGGTTAAGGTAGAAGGATTAGTCAAGAAGTTCGGCAGCACAGTTGCCGTTTCCAAGGTCAGTTTTACCGTTAATGAAGGTGAGTTAGTTACTCTGTTGGGGCCAAGCGGCTGCGGTAAAACCACCACGCTGCGCATGATTGCCGGCTTGGCCAAGCCAGATGAGGGCAGGATCTATTTTGGTGAAGAACGCGTGGACCACATGCCGCCCAATGCCCGCAACATCGGTATGGTTTTTCAAAACTACGCCTTGTTTCCCCACATGACTGTGTTCAACAACGTCGCTTTTGGCCTGCACCTCCGCAAGCTGAACCAAAAACAGATCCGGGAGCGGGTTATGGCCATGCTGGAGCTGGTGCAGATGGGCGAGTATGCCAACCGCAAGCCCTCACAGCTGAGCGGCGGCCAGCAGCAGCGCATCGCCGTAGCCCGGGCCTTAGCGGTTGATCCCGATGTACTGCTCCTGGATGAGCCCCTCTCCAACCTCGATGCCAAACTGCGTGAGGCGGTGAGGCTGGAGCTGAGGGACCTGATCAAGAAGGCCAAAAAGACCACCATTTTCGTAACCCATGATCAGATCGAAGCCCTCACCTTGTCGGATCGGATCATCCTTATGGATAGGGGGCAGATCGTCCAGGAAGGTACACCCGAAGAGCTTTACAGCAAGCCCAAATCGGTGTTTGCGGCCAACTTCATCGGGACAAACAACTTCCTGAACGGGGTAGTGGAGCAGGCCCAGGG
This sequence comes from Bacillota bacterium, assembly GCA_029776155.1. GTDB lineage: Bacteria > Bacillota > Limnochordia > Darwinibacteriales > Darwinibacteriaceae > DTU010. The sequence continues at coordinate 17,451 of JAKOTU010000039.1, forward strand.
AGACACGGCGCTGCTCAGGGTAGGGGAAAGCACCTTCCAGATCGGCCTGGAGTCCTTTGCCGACCCGCGCACAGCCGCAGCCCAAACTCCGGTAGTGCTGGTGATTAGGCCCGAAGATCTGGAACCCAGTTTGACTGGAGACCCGAAGCAAAACAGCATTCCCTGCCGCCTGAAGCACCGGGTGTTCTCCGGTTCATGCACCCTCTTGGTGTTTGCAGCGGGAGATGCGGTACTCAATGTGGAGCTGCCGGTGCAGAAGGCGGCCCAGATTCCCGAGGATGAGGAGATTTACCTGCTCTTTGACAGGTGCAGGGTGCTGCCTAGGCAGCGCGATTGAGGCAAAGGAGGCTGATGACCATGTATGCCGGGTTTCGCGTGATCGACTTTCACCTGCATTTTCCCTACGGTCCGGATCTGATGGATCAATGGTATGAAAACTTTGCGGCCAAGCATGGGCCAAAGAAGGTGGAGCAGCTTCGGAAAAACGAAGCGGAAGAAAAGGCAAAGTGGCGCAAAGACAACGTATTTGACGCACCAGTGGCCGTTGATGATCCCGATGAGCTGGCGGCACGCTGGTCGCAGGAGCTGGACAAGTACGGGATTGAGCGGGGCGTGTTCCTAACCGGGGGCGGTAATGACGTTTTGGCCGCGGTGGTGAAAAAGGACAGCCGTTTCCTGGGCTTTGCCCACCACAGTCCCTTTGCGCCCGATGCGGCTGATCAGTTGCGGAAAGCCATTGAGCAGCAGGGGTTGGTGGGCTACAAGGTGATCGCTCCCCTTTTGCCGAAAAGCTTAGATGATGAACAGGCCTACCCCGTTTGGGAAGTCGCGGAAGAACTGCGCATTCCCGTCTTGATCCACATTGGCGTTTTCGGCGGCAACGGAGGTCTAGCTGGTCTGCATAACAGCAATCCTTTGCTGCTCCACGATATCGCCAAGGCTTTTCCCAATGTTCCCTTCATCGTACCCCATTTCGGAGCCGGGTATCCCCAGGAGTTCTTCCAGTTAGCCCGGGCCTGCCCCAATGTCTATACTGATACGGCTGGGAGCATGGGGTGGACCAGGTGGATGCCCTATGATCTGTCTTTGAAGCATCTGCTGCGCAGGGCCATGGAGACCATAGGCCTGGAGCGGGTGATCTTCGGTTCCGATTCCAGCTGGTTCCCCAGGGGGTTCTCGGTGCAGTACCTGAAAGATCTGATTCGAGACTGCCGGGCCCTGGGTATCAAGGACGAAGAGATCCAGATGATCTTGGCCGGCAACGCGGAGCGGATCCTGGCTTTAAGGAAGGCGGAGTAGTCTCCTGCGCTGCAGGTTGACCAGGTGTAGGAATATCGCGGGCGCTGAAGGATGCTCTTCAGTGCCCTTTAGCGCGAAAGGTGGCGAGAGGGTGGACGTAAAGCATTCTGCGCTCCTCACGGAGCTGCGGCAGCCTTTGCTTATGGCTCCCAATAGGGTTACCCGGACCTACCGGGGCGGAGCACTGCTGGAATCCTTTCGGGGATCGCCTTCTCCCCGTGATGGCTGGCAGCCCGAAGACTGGCTGGCCTCCACCACCGCCTCCCGGTTGGATGCCCAGGGCCGGGAGGGACTCAGCCAGGTAGAGCTGGGGGGAAAGCCCGTCTTTTTGCGGGATCTGGTGCAGCAGTTCCCCCGGGAGCTGCTGGGAGAAAAGCATGTTAAACAGTTCGGCGCAGATCCCTATCTGCTGGTCAAACTCTTGGATTCCTGCGAGCGGCTGCGCATCCAAGTGCATCCCACGGCAGAGCAGGCCCAGTCCTTGTTCGGAACAGCCCACGGCAAGGCTGAGGCTTGGTACATCCTGGAGACCCGAACAATCGGTGGTGAAGATCCGTATATCCTCCTCGGGTTTAAGGAGGGAATCGGGCGTGGTGACTTCGGGCGTGCCGTGCTCAGTGAAGATAGGGAAGCGCTGGTTGGCATGCTGCACCGCATTGCCGTTAAGCCAGGGGATCTGTTTATGGTGGAGCCGGGGGTGCCCCATGCCATTGGACCAGGCGTATTTATGCTGGAGATTCAAGAACCCTCGGACTTAACGGTGTACGTGGAACCAACTGAGCCCGGCACCATCAACAGCTCTGCTAATAACCTGGGTTTGGGCTGGTCCAGGGCTTTGGAGCTCTTCTCCTACCACGGCCAGTCTTGGGAAGTCAACATAGCTAAGTGCAGACTCACTCCCCAGCCGGGGCCCCATGTTCCCGGCGGTAAGGTTGAGGAAGTGCCCATGGGCGGCCCTGCCCAGCCGCGCTTTGGGGTAAGTAAGCTCTTGATCAAAACGCAGCTGACCGTGAGTTTCCATACCTACCGCATTGCGGTGGTAACCAGGGGCCAAGGCGCAGTGGAGTGGAGCGGCCAGCAGAAAAGGATCAAGCGGGGAGATGTGCTGTTTTTACCTGCAGTATTGGGCAACTGCCTCTTCACGGCAGACTCCCAGGAAGATGGGGATCTGGAAGTGCTGGTGTGCAATCCGCCCTCGGCTTATTTGTAGGAGCTTAGAGAAGAAGGGCACTGATATGATTAGTGATATTACCTATTCTTTGGCGCGGCAGCCTCAGCGGGCTGCGGTGCTTTTTTTGACTTCGCTCTTACCTACTGGTTTTACTCAGAACATGAATAATATTAACTTCCGCGTTTGCCAACCGATCGTTTTGCTGGGTATTGCCCTTGCTATTAACAAAAACATAATTAACGCCTACCAAGGAAAAGGAAAACAGGTTTTTTTTGACAATCCTGCATTTTACCTGTAGTATT
>JAKOTU010000053.1 GCA_029776155.1 Bacillota bacterium
CCCTGGTGCAGGGCGAAGTGGATGGCGTGCGCCTGACCGCGGGGAGCTGGGCCCAGGGCCCGGAGGCACCCGCGTTGTTCCAGGTGCTGCTGTGGGAAAACGCCACGGATGAGGTGAAGAGTGTTGCCTTCCACTTCAGCGCGGCGGCGGGCCTGAGCCGCGCCGCCTACGGCCAGCTCACGGAGGGCGGCCCCATCCCCCTCCCCGCTCCAGAACCGCGCTTTTGCTGGGAGGCAGCGGGCACCTTCCTCCTCCAGGACCGGGCACTCCCCGGCGAGCTGCGGGGCCGGCTCTGGGGCGATGCCCCCCAGCAGCTGGTGGAAAGGGCTGACCGGCGGGAGGTCTACCGGGCCACCCTCCAACCGGGCGAAAACAAGATCGCGGTGGCCTGCTACCAGCTCGCGGAGGCTGTTCAACCACTGGAACTGGGGCCTGAACACCTTTTAGCTTCTCTCCGGGCCAAACTGGACAGCTTCCCAGCAAGTCTTGTGCAGCGGGCCAAGGAGGATCCCTGGGCCTATGTGATCATGCGCAATCTTGACTACATCCTCTCCTGCTGCACCGTGCAGCTGGATGACTGGGCCTGTGTGCTCACGGACCATCAGCTCCTGCCCCTCTCCTGGAACCGCGACGCCTATTACCAGCTCCGCCTCCTTAGGGAGTACTACACGGCGTACCAGGCTGAGCTCACTCCAGCCCAGCGCCGCCGGATCCGCACCATCTGCCGGGGGCACCTGCGCTGGCTGTTTGGCAGGGCAGAGCGCACCCCCTTTTGGGCCCGCTCCCACCTGGCCACCGGGGCCCGCAAGGATGCCAGCTTCCAGCTTGATCAGCAGTGCTATCCCCTGCTGGAGCTGGCGGAGCACCATCAAAGCTTTGGCGATGCCGCCCTGGTCCGAGAGCTAACCCCCCAGGCGGAAAAACTGGTGGGGGAACTGCTGAAGCTGGCCGAGCCTGGTAGTCTGCTGCTGCCCACGGAGGAAACGCCGGCAGATGACGCCCTGGACCTTCCCTACCACTTTTCTTCCCAGATCCTCTGGCTGCGGGCCCTGGAGGCCCTTGACTACCTACGGGAGGCCTGCTGCGGACCGAAGCCGAAGTTTGCCGCCCTCCGCCGGCGGCTGCAGGCGGAGATCCGGCGCACTTTCGCCGCGGAGCTGCACAACCGCCGCCTGTTTGCCTATGCGGTGGACCGGCGGGGAGAGAAGCTCTTTTACCACGACGCCAACGATCTGCCCACTGTGCTCGGTCCGGAATGGGGCTTCTGCCACCCCCAAGACGAGCTGTGGCAAAACACCATGGAATTCGCCTTTTCCCCGGCTAACCAAGGGGGCTTTTACCCGGGCAAGTTTGGCGGGCTGGGTTCCATCCATACGCCCCACCCCTGGCCCTTAGGGGATGTGCAGCTTCTGATCCTGGCCAGAGCCACAGGCGATGCCGCCCTGCGGCAGAGGGTCCTGCACAAGCTCCTGGTGCTTCTGCAGGCCGATGGCCTGCTGCCTGAAGCGGTGAGCGCCGCAACGGGCCAGGTGGCGAGCAGGCACTGGTTCTCCTGGCCCGGTGCCGCCCTAGCACTGGAACTTCTGAAGCTGCACGGGAAGGATGAAAACCACAACTAGGGAAATCTGGAGGAGTCTATGGACCTATTTGCTGTAGCAGAAAAACTGCGTTTACTCTACGGAGAAGAGGAGGGCCGAAAAGCCCACCGGCGCCTTGTGCGCCTGGTGGAGGAGTTCCAAAGAGAACCCCGCACCCCCGGCCCAGACTGGCTGCGGGAACGGGATGTGGTGCTCATCACCTACGGGGATTCCATTGTGGAAGAGGGCCTAGCGCCCCTGCGGTCCTTGGCGCGCTTTGCCCGCTCCTTTTTGACCGGACTTGTTTCCGCCATCCACATTCTGCCCTTTTACCCCTATTCCTCCGACGATGGTTTTGCGGTCATCGACTACTGGCAGGTCAGTGATCAGCTGGGGAGCTGGGCGGACATCTCCGACCTGGCCCAGGATTTCGATTTGATGTTCGATGCGGTGGTCAACCACATCTCCGCCCAAAGCCAGTGGTTTCAAAAATACCTGGCGGGGGATCCCGCCTTCCAGGATTTCTTCATCACCTGCGATCCAGGGGCAGACCTCTCCCAGGTCATCCGGCCCCGGGCGCTGCCCCTGCTCACGCCGTTTGTCACCAGCCAGGGGGAAAAGCATCTCTGGACCACCTTCAGCGCAGACCAGATCGACCTCAACTACAAAAACCCCG
>JAKOTU010000070.1 GCA_029776155.1 Bacillota bacterium
TGGAGTTGGACCTCGCTTGTTGACGGTGACACATTGGGGAACGCAACTGGCAGTCTGATTCTGCCCTGGAAACGAAAGCACAACAGGGTGCAAGCACTCCGTAATCCGCTGGGGAGGTGTATGTATGCTGGAACCACGCATAAAGCGGGCTGAGAGGTTGAAATATTTGACCAGTCTGTATAACTTAAGTGGAGGTTCGCCGCGCCAGGCGGTTGACCACTACCTTGTAGTTTTCGCAGCAGGACTCAGTTTTGACAGTGGTGAAGACGCCTTTCACTATCTGCTTAACGAGGGAATGGTTGAACTCCATTCTGCGAGGGGCAAAGTCAGCCTAACCCACAAGGGAGTCAAGATGTGTGAACTAGCCTTGATCGGCCGGCCACAGGCGAACGGCTATTTTCCCTCTGCTGCGCTGAAAGGGATGCACCAGAAAAGCAAAGTGGCGGAAGCTTCCCCTTCTGACGACCAGCAGCTCGGTTTGCCCATTGACGATTTGGTCAATCTGCTGAAACGTCTCAAGGAAGAGGCCCCAGCGCTTAATGGGGACCCCTTTAAGGAACGCCTAGTGGCTTCCGCCATCCGGGTCATCGAGTCCGAACTCCAGTCTGAGCGACCACGGAGAAAGCCGGTAATCCGGGCGCTGCAGCGGTTAGCGGGCTTGTTAACCAACACCTTTTTGGAACAGGGCATACGTTTGCTGCTCTCCCGCTTAAGACTTCAGTAGAAAGGGCAATAAGCCTTTGGTGGCGACTGACATGAAGACGGACCGCTAGCTGCGTGGTAGCGGTGGAGAGAAGAAGAAACCTCTACCTTAGGATGGTAGAGGGGAGTTGGTGATTGGCGATGTCGTTCAGTCTGCTGGAACCCAGTAATGTATCTCACATAAGGCGGGTCTGCTGTTATCCCACCTTTTGGTGGCGCCATTATGTGGTGGGGTATCACTCGCACTTTGCCGTCTCAGCTGTGGGCCAGAGCCAGCTCTAAGGCGCCCACCACCGCGGCCCTTTCTCCATGATGTGCCAGGCAGACCTGGGGAGTGAAGCGGCATGTTCCTTCCAGAAACGCCTGGACTTCATTTTTTATCCAAGGGTTCTTCAGGATAAAGCCGCCGCTTAAGATTACAGCTTCTGGTGCCAACAGCACGGTAGAGTTGAAGACTGCTATCTTTAGCTGTTGGAGGATGGTGGCGATCACGGCTTTCCCCGGGCCCAACCCTTTGAGGTAGTCCTTAAAGGCTTCCTCAACGGTTATACCTGCGGGCAGCCTCCTATTAAGTGCGGATCCCGAAACCACGGATTCTAAATCGGTCAGCCTTCGCCCATCATCTGGAGAGGGGATGAGCATCTCGCCGATTTCGCCGGCAAAGCCCTGGAAACCATGGTGCACCTTCCCGTCGATCACCACACCGCAGCCGATGCCCGTGCCCACCGCGATAAGGATAAAATGCCTTAGTCCCTGGCCTGCGCCATTCTTCAGTTCGGCCAAAGCCGCGAGGTTCACATCGTTGTCCAAGACTACCTTTGCACCCAGGGCTGCGCTGAGGGTCTTCTGCACCTCCAGCTCGTCCCAACCCGGGATGTTTTCCGTGGCCGTGGTGGTCATGGTGGTGGGATGGACCACGCCGGGTACACCCACAGCCACACTGCTTAATTCCTTCAGACTGACCCCATACGTAGCGAGCAACGACTTGGTTTTCTGCACCAGGCGCTCCAGCACCTCTGCTCCGCCGGCATGGGCACCTGTGGCGAACTGCTCAGATGCTAGTTCTTCGTAGGCGTTATCCTTCAGGCGAGCCAGGGCGCTGATGATCTTGGTACCTCCCACATCCACGCCAAGAATGTATTTGTCTGCCAAACCCGTTCCTCCTAGTTCCACGGCATTAGACCGCATCGTGCAGTCGAGCAAGTAGTTTGCTTTGGGCCCTTTCCAATGCCATGAGGCTGATGCCTCTGGTGACCGTGTGTTCTTCAAACTGCGTCTGTTCAATGGCCTGGGGCCTGGGCATGACGCTGTTCACGTATTCGCGGATGAGCTTGAGCAGAAGCCCGCCGTTAGTTACCGCCCAGCCTCCTATGACCACCAGGTCCGGATCTAGAAGGCAGCAGGTACTCACAATGGCTGTGGCCAGGAACTTAGCCGTTTCATCAACCACCTGCCAGGCGATTTGATCACCCTGTTCAGCGAGGTGATAGATCTCCCGCAGCGCTTCATGCACAGAAGCGGCAGACATCTGCTGGGTGGGCACCACCCCTCTTTTAGCGTAGGCTTCCCTGGCGGCGCGCACGATCTCCTGTCCCGCGCAGTGCCACTCCAGACAGCCCCGGTGGCCGTAATCTCCGCCAAAATACTCTGGGCCTATGATGCAAAAGCCCAGCTCTCCCGCGAGATTGGACTTACCCCTCCAGATCCTGTCATTCATGATAATTCCAGCGCCGAGCCCCGAGTCCAAGCGGATAAAGACTATGCTCTGGCAGGTACCGCCCCGCTCCTTGTACTCTGCATAAGCTCCCGCGTTCACGTCGTTTTCCAAGACAACATCCACACCATCGCCTAACTGCCGGGTCAGCTCGGCCAGGAAGGGCCGTTCTTCTATCCAGCCCAGGTTAGGGGCAAGGCTTACGGTACCCCGCTCTTGGTCTGCCACTCCCGGCACAGCAACGCCAACACAGAGCACTTTCTGCAGGCTGATTCCCGTCTGTTTCAGGAGGTCTGTGAGTGCTTCGACAACACTTGGGATCACCTCTTCATCGCGGCTTGTGAAGGGGGTGCGCTGACTGACAATAATCCTCCCGCTCAGGTCCAGAATGTCAATGCCCAAAGATGAGGGGGAAATGTCGATGCCCAGCACAAAGCCGGTTTCGGAGCAGAAGCGCACTAGCTTGGGCGTCCTGCCCCCGGTGGGTGCTCCATTACCCACCTCTTGGACTAGGCCCAGTTTTTCCAAATCCCGAACCACCCGGCCTACAGTGGAGGCGGAGAGTTCCAGCCTCCTGGCGAGCTCGGCGCGGGAGATGGCTTCTCCGGAGATGAGTTCCCGCATAATGCGCACACTATTGTTTTTGCGTAAGTCGGGGGTGCCCTTTGGTTGGGTAGTGGACATACAGTCTATTCTCCTTCGTTCATTTCTGCAGTGTTAAGAACAGGCTGTGGCATAGAAAGCCCGCACAGGTGGCAAAGGCTGCCCCGGTTCTTACAACGCCTGTCTCTGCATCTATTGTCTCACAAGCAATGTCGTTATCCAAGTTAGCTTCTAGAAGCTGTGCTAAAGCCCTTTGCCTATTGCCGTTGATCAGTTCATAACAGTGGCTCATAACCCAAGGGAAGGGCGAGTGTTCGCAGGCTGGAGCGCTAAAGCGGCCCGTGATGTAATCGGGGTTGTGCTGGGAGTGGATCCACGCTACCGTGTTCCTAAATACAGGATCATCTGCGGCGCAGAAGCCGTAATAGGCGAGGAGCTGCAGGCTGCCTGGGGGCTGGTCCAGCAGCTGGGCTGCGCCCTGATCATCTACGGCCCAGGCATACATGGGTCCGGTAGGGCCAGTGGTGATACACAGCTTCTGTATACGGTTTTTTAGCTCTTGACTCTGGGTCAAAAGCTTTTGGGCCCACTGGTGCTTGCCTTGACGCTCGAAGAGCTGGGCAATCACCTGCAGGGTTCTATGCACCAGGGCGTTATTGTAAGTCAGGTAAGGATAGTCCTGCGCCGGATCATCGGTGGGGGAGAGGAAGGTTTTGTAAAGACCGTTTTCGCCCTTCCACTCTGCAAGCTCGGTCAAGAAGTCCTCGCAGGCTTTGAGGACTGTGTCGTCCACGAACTCCCAGTCGTTTGTTTCCTTCAAGTAGGAGTCTAGGGCAATGAAAACCGCGCCGAACTCATCCAGCTCAAAGCCTGGATAAAGGTCCGTGCCGTCGATATACAGGGCGTGGTTGCCCCGGTGCAGCCAGTAGCGGGTGAATCCAAGTTCCAAATACTTCCTTGCCGTTCCATGGTCCATGTGCAGCACCCCGGGGAAGCTCCATAGGTAAGCGTCCCTAGCCCAAAAGGCCGCGCTCACGTAGTAGCGGGGGCTGCGTGTTGTCATCAAAACGGTGTTTTCCGTGTCGTAGCACTTAGCTTGGGCGAAGAAGTAGTTGTAAAAGCCGTTGAGGTTGCACAGGTACCCGGCTCGCCCCTTATCTTCCTTAATGGGTTTGTGCTCCTTGAGCCAGTTGGTGTGTTTGGCCAAAAGGCTCCGCCAGCCGTGCCGCTGGAGGTCCACAACGGAGGTGCTGGCTCCATCTGCCTCTCTGTTTACAGCCACATAAAGGGCGAGCTGGAGGCTTTCTCTGGGTTGAACTAGGGCCCCTTTCTCCACAGAAAACTGGAGCGGTTCCCCTGGACTGCAGGCCTTTTCCCCTTCCCCTTGACGCCCATCAATTTCCCACTGGCATTCAGCCAAGGGCACAGAGAGCCCCAAGGCCCAGGCCACTATGGGCAGACCGGCCCGGTGTTCAAAGGTGAGGGTTCTGGTCCATCTGTTGTACCAGCTGACGTTGTTCCCCAGAGACTTCCTTGCACTAAAGGCAGTGAACTCGGTGAGCTGCCAGTTACCCCGCCAGCCTAAGCTGATGCTTTGGGGTTCCTCGCTTTCATTGGTCGCTTCTAAGAGGTACACAAAGCCGCGGAAACCATTGGGACAGAAAACTGTTCCTTGCAGCTTCCAGCCTGTTCCTTCCGCTGTAAAGGAGGGGACCCAGTCTTCCAACCTAGTCCAAAGAAGTCCATTCAGTTCCACGGGTTGACTGCCCACTTTTAAGAATGGTATAAGGAGCTTTTCCGCGCCGCCCCGGAATTCGATCATGCCCTTGTGGTGTTCGCTAATCACGTTAAAGCTCTCTACCGCGCCGAACTCGTTGAGTTCTGGCAGGGCCACCCATTCATTGCCCACGGGGTAGTATTTGATTTCATCGCGAACTGTTTCCGGTACCGTTAGGATCTTTCCGGTCATGCGTTCCATCCTTTCCTACTAACCTTTGAGGCCAGTCATGGCAATTCCTTCGACAAACTGCTTCTGGAGAGCCACAAAGACGATCAAGAGTGGTACGATGGCAACCACTGCACCGGCCATCTGCCAGTGCACATTGCTGCCGTACTGCTCCGCAAAGCTCTGCAGCCCAATGGGAATGGTACGGGAGGCGTTGGAACTGGAGATAATGAGGGGCCAGAGAAACTCCTCCCAGTTCCAGGAGAAGGTGAAGATGGCCAGGGCTGAAAGGGCCTGCTTGCAGTTGGGCAGCACTATACGCCAGAAGATGCCGAATTCTGAAGTGCCATCGATGCGGGCTGCCTCAATGAGTTCCCCGGGGATGGTGAGCATGAACTGGCGAAGCAGGAAGATCCCAAAGGCGTCCACCAACCAAGGAAAGGCTACCCCAAGCAGTTTATCGTTGAGCCCCAAACGCAAGGAAATCCGGTAGAGTGGGATCATGCGCACCTGGAAGGGTACCATCAGGCTGGCCAAGATCATCATGAAGATTAGGTTTTTGCCTGGGAACTCGAACTTGGCGAAAACGTAGCCCGCGAGGGAGCTGGAGAGGAGCACGCTGAAGATGACAATGAGGGCTACGACGATGCTGTTCAAATAATACCGGGCAAAGGGCACCTGGTTGAACACGGCCTTGAAGTTATCAAAAGTGGGCTGTTCTGGAATCCAGGTCGGGGGGATCCTCATCACTTCCCCTAAAGGCTTAGAGGCGGAAGAGAACATCCAAATGAGCGGCAGTAGCATGATCACCGCCCCCGCGATCAAGGCCAGGTAGAGCAAGCTGGTTGTCAGTATGTCAAGGACACGTCTGGAACTTGTGGTCAACAGATTCGCCCCCTTAGTACTCAAATGGCCGTTCCAGTACCTTCATCTGGAAGAGGGTTGCCGCCATAATCAATATCAGCAGCGCGAAGGCATTGGCCGAAGCATAACCCAGTTGGAAGCGCCTAAAACCCAGGTCGTAGATGTGAATTACGAACACCCTGGTGCTGTCTAAGGGCCCGCCGGGCACGCCGTAGGTAAAGCCTCCGGCACTCATGACGTAGGGGATAGTGAACACCCGCAGGGCGTTGATCACCATCATTACCGCCACAAACACCACAGTGGGGTTGAGCAGGGGCAGGGTAATGCGGGAGAAAACCTGCCAGCCCGTGGCCCCGTCGATTCTAGCTGCTTCAACGATGTCCCGAGGAATGGTCTGCAGGCCTGCTAGGAAGATAACCATGGCGAAGCCGATCTGCTTCCAGATTCCTACCACCATCATGGCGGGGAGGGCCCACTTAGTGGACGCCAGCCAACCTGGGCCGGGAAGTCCCAACCGTTCTAGGATGTAGTTCACGACGCCAAAAGTGGGTTCAAACAGCCAACGCCACACGAAGGCGGCAGCGACCATATTGGTCACAACCGGTACAAAATAGATGGTCCGAAAAGCGCCGCGGGCCTTGACTCTCTGCGAGTTGAGGATAAGCGCAACGAGCAGGGCGATGATGATGGTGGCGGGCACAACTCCCACCGTCCACTTAAAGGTGTTGCCCAGTGATTTCCAAAACAGCGGGTCATTGAGCATGTCGCGGTAGTTTTGGAGACCTACGAAGTAGGTATCGCCAAACACGCCCCATTCCTGCAGGCTAAGATAAAAGGCGTACAAGAAGGGGTAGATGACGATGAGTGCAAAGAGAATCAACGTTGGGGTGAGGAAAACATAGGCCCAGATCGCTTGGCGCTGCCGTGGTTTCAGGCGCATGCTAAAACCTCCTGCACTAAGGGTTAAAGCCCCTCGGGGGATTGGTCGGGTGATGAGAAGGGGCCAGCACAGCCAGCCCCTTCTTTGTTACCGCAATTTGCGCTGGATCAGCTGGTTTTCTTGGGCAGCCCCAGCCTTCACTGCTTCTTCCACATCCATACCGCCAATGGCAATGTTGTCCCAGATGTTGTTGCGGATCTCGTCAACGTCGTTGCGGCCAACGGCTTCATAGGGGCGTGCATACTTCAGGGACTCCATGGCCACCCGGGCCGCCTCATCAGGAGTGAGGTCAGGATCGTTCACCAGTTTGATCATGGACGGTAGGTCTCTTGCTTCCAGTACCCACAGGCGTTGAGCTTCTTCAGAGGCGAGGTATTTGATCCACTTCCAGGCTAGCTCAGAGTCTGCTGACTTAGCATTGGCCACATATGCCCAGTGGTGACCCACGGTGATCAGCTCATCGCTGCCATCGGGCATAGGCACTACATGTACCGACCAGTCTATGTCGGGGTGGTTGAGCTCCAACCTGCCTCGGGTTACTGGATGGTTGATATAGAAAGCTGCCTTTTCCTGCTCGAATTTCATCTGGCCAGTGAGGAAGGTGGGGGAGTCCACCGCTTCGGGGCCGGTGATCAGCTCGGCCACGAACTTCCAAGCTTCGAGGCCGGCAGGTTGGTCGTAGGTAACCCTTTTGTTCTCCAGGTCCAGAATGGGTCCTTCGATGTTCTGGTGGATGAATAGGTTGTGCACAGCCCATTTGTAGCGGGTGTCCAAGCCGCCCTGGATGATGCGGCCCTGTTCATCGCGGATGGTGACCTTGCGCGCCTGTTCCAAAAGCTCGGACCAGGTGCGGGGAGGCTGTTCAGGATCGAGGCCAGCTTCCCGCAGCATCTTGTTGTTCACGAACATAACCAGGGTCTGCACGTCCGTGGGCAGAGCATAGTACTTGCCGTTGTATTTGAACTGACTGATGGTCCAGTCCAAAAAGAGTTCTTCAATTTCTTCAGTGGTGTAGACAGTCTCTGGTACGGGCGAAATCATGCCCGAACGGGTCAGTTCAGTACCGAAGGCCATGGGTACCTGGAACACATCGGGGCCTGTTCCCGCCGCCAAGGCGGTGAGCAGCTTGTCGAAATACGAGTCGAAGGGAATGGCTTCGATTTTCACCTGGACTCCGGGGTTCTCCGCCTCAAACTGCCTGGCCAGGCTCTCCAGTGCCGGGGTGCGTGCTTCGTGGTGATGCTGCCAGTGCACAATGGTCTGGGCGCTTGCTGCACTTGCCAGAACACAGATTAGGGCCAGGGCTAATACTAGAGTTAGCTTGCCTTTCAACATGCTCACAATCTCCTTTCAAAAGGTTTTGCTAGGGACAACAGGATGAAAAGGAAAAGCTCACCTCCTTGTTCCCTATTCCTCAGTGTCACCGATTTTGAGCAGTCTTGCGGCGTTGCCGTAGAACACTTTGTGCACATCTTTAGGATGCCAGTTCAGTTCACCCACTGCCCGCAGTTGGTCATCCAGGTAGCGTTTGGCAAAGCCCCTGGGGAACCAGCTGGAGTCGGAACCGAAGATAATGCGATCAGGCCCAATGGTCTCGTAGTATCTTTGGAAGAGCTCGTTCAGGGTCCACTTTTCCGGCATCCACCGCATCCACTCGTTGTTTCCCGATGTGTCGACCATGACATTGTCACATACCCAGCAGAGGTGCAGTGTCTCCCGGACATAACCGCAGCCGAAGTGGGGGATGACAAAGGTTAAATTGGGAAAGCCCTTGGCCACATCGTGGAGGATGAGGGGGTTAATGTTGATGTGGCTGGCTACACCACCTCCGCCTCCCAGCACTCCAAAGTGAATGAGGACAGGTATGCCTAGCTCCTCAGCTTTAGCCCAGAGGGGATCTAGGGCTGGGTCGTTTAAGGGACGCTCCACAACTGGTGCTAGGATTTTGAGGCCTTTAAAACCCCATTCCACGACGGCTTGTTCCAGCTGCTGCACAGCATCTGGGGCAAAGGGGTCGTGGTGGGCAAAGGCGATAAACCTATCGGGGTGGCGGGCGATCACTTCCCGTAACGTGGTGTTGTCTTGGCCAGTAACGAAAACGATTCTTCCGATGTTGTTCTTTTGGACTTCCTCGTACCAGCGATCTGCCACTTCTCCCAAAGAAGACTCCGTAGTTTCTGGTCGCCCGAAACGCCAGCGGTCCCACCATTTTTCCTGAGCGGCTTGGCTGCGCTGGGCCACAATTTCCCATTTTGCCGCCCCGAAACGCTGGATGTAGTTGTCTTTGATGCGCCGGGTCCACTCATCTTCCCCGAAGGGGAAGTGGGCATGGAAGTCGATTATTCTGAGTTCGGAGCCCATGGCTGCCTCCTTGTTCCCCTTATATCTCTCCCCTTACTTTCAAACAGACAGAAAGTAAGAGGTACCTTATTGTTCTGCGTTTGTTTCGGAAATCCTTCCTTGTGTGTAAAAAGTGTAAACAAAGGAAAGGAGAGAGGTGGAGTGTTGGTGGGGGTTAAGAGAAGTAACGGGAAAGGTGATGGCTGTAAACGCTAACATAAAACTGATCCATTTTTGGGGAAAGCGCTGACGTAAAAGTGATCCACTCTGATCAAATTCCTGTACATTGAAGGTACCACCACTTCGTGTACAGGAGGTAAGGAGATGATCAAAGTGGATCAGTACCAGCTTATCAGAAGACTCTATGCAGTAGAAGGGCTTTCTCAACGGGAGATAGCCCGGCGGTTGG
>JAKOTU010000075.1 GCA_029776155.1 Bacillota bacterium
ACTCTTGGCCGCTTCATGGTTCTCCCTAACCAACCATTCCAACTCTTGCCGTTCCGCGTAATCCAGGTGTTTTCCTTTTCTTCTTCTTCTGGTACAATGAACGTAGCTCATGGCTCCTCCCTGAACAATGATTTGGTTTTGCACCCTTACATTGTATCAGAGAGCCATGAGCTTTTCTTTCACTTAATTCTACAAGTTGCCCAGGAGTTGACGGGCTTTCTGTACATCGGCGCGGATCTGATCCTGCAGGGCCTCTGGGGAAGGGTAGCGGATAATCTCCCGCATCCTTTCCAGGAACTGGACTTCCAGGACCTGGCCGTACAGATCGGCGTCGAAGTCCAAGAGATAAACTTCCACTGTCTGCACTTGCCCGGCGAAGGTGGGATTGCGGCCAATGGAGGTTACCGCGGGTACACCTTGTCCTTGAGGGAGCAGGCACCAAGTCAAATATACCCCTTCCCCTGGCAGGACAAGCAGGGGATCGATTTCTAGATTGGCCGTGGGAAAGCCAAGCTTCCGCCCCCGCCCCTCCCCAGGCACCACCCTGCCGCGATAGGCTGGAAAACGGCCCAGAAACTCAATGGCCTGTGCTAGGCGCCCAGCGGCAAGCAGGTTGCGAATGGCGGTACTGCTGATCAGCTCACCTCCGCTGCTGTGCACCGAGGGTACCACGGTTACCTCAAACCCGTGGAGGAGTCCCTGCTGTCTCAGGAACTCCACATCGCCGGCGCGCCCCTTGCCGAAGTGGTAGTTGAACCCGCACACGACGTGCACTGCCTTGAGCTCGTCCACCAGAATGCGCCGCACAAATTCCCCCGCCTCGAGGGAGGCTATCTCTGGGCCAAAGGGGAGCCAGGCCACTTCGCCAATTCCGCAATCGCGAATCAGCTGTACCTTTTGCTCGAAGGTGCTGAGCAGCCTAAACTGCCCCCGGAAGTACTGTTCCGGGGGATAATCGAAGGTGAAAACGGCGCTGCTTCCCCCAGGAGGCAGGCAGTCTACTGCCATTTTCAACAGCTGTTGATGTCCCCTGTGAACACCGTCGAAAGTCCCCAAGGCCACACTGCGGGCCGATGCCTCTGTTCGCTGAATCCATCTGAGTTCCATATCCTGCACCTATTTCATAAATACTCGGAAAGGCTGGCAGATCAGGCGGTCCGTCTTTTTGATTTCTGCTAAGGCCAACAGCTGACCATCCAGACTGAGCAGCACCACATCCTCGCCCACAGTAAGGGTACTGGGAACATCCAGGAGATGTTCAGGAAGTATGTAGTTGCCGTTCTTGATCCGCTCTTCCACTAGGGGATGTACTTTTACCTGCACCCAATTGGGCAGCGCCTGCTGCATGGGTAAAAGAAACTCGAAGTTCTCCTGTTCCACAAGTGCGGTGAGTTCCTCAAGGGTATAGGCCTGTTCACTGTGGAAGGGCCCGCTTTTTACCCGCGACAAAAACGACATATGGGCGCCTACGCCCAGCTTTTCTCCGATATCATGGCAGAGGGTGCGGATGTAAGTTCCTTTGGAACAGGAGATCCTAAGCAGCACCCTCGTCCCGAAACCCAGAGTTTCCCCTTCATGCCAAATGGCCATGATGTTGATGGAATGGACGTGAACCTGCCGGCGCGGCCTGGCCACAGTCTTACCCTGCCGCTCAAGTTCGTACAGACGCTTGCCCCCCACCCGCACCGCTGAGGCCATTGGTGGCGTCTGCCAAAGGGGGCCCTGGAAGGTGGCCAGCACGTCCGCGAGTTCGCGGGGGGTAAGGGTGAAGTCTGTGTTCAGGAGAGTGGTCTGTCCGCTGGCATCCTGGCTGCTGGTGGCAATACCTAAGGTAAGTTCCGTCACATAGGTTTTGTCGTAATCCAAAAGAAAACCGGAAAGGCGCGTCGCGCTGCCCACCAAAATGGGCAGTACACCGCTGGCGCCTGGGTCCAAGGTGCCGCCGTGTCCAATGCGCCTAATTTTCAAAAGCCTGCGCAGGTACGTCACCACTTGATGGGAGCTCATACCCGGCGGCTTAAGCACGTTAATGATCCCGTCCATTGATCTCACCTGTCACAAGGTAGCGTTCCGCAGTACTGGTAACTTGGGCCACGATCTGCTGGAAATCCCCTTGGATTGTGGCTCCTGAGGCCAATTTATGACCGCCTCCCCCGAAATGGCGGGCCAGGCGCGCCACATCCACTGCGTTGGAACGCAGTCCCAGGCGAACCAGACCAGGGCTGACCTCCCGCAGCACCAGGGCAATTTCGGCACTGTCCAGGCTGCGGGCATAACTAACCAAATGGTCGGTGAACTCGGGATCTACATCAAATCGGCGGAAATCCTCGTAGCTCACCGCCATCCAAACCAGTCGTCCGTTTTGGGCCGTCTGTAAGTTGCTGAGGGCAAATCCCAGGAGCTGGAGAAAACCAAGGGGCTGCATGGAGAAGATCTCCCGGGCTATTTTGGCTGGGTCCAAGCCGTACTCCAGCAACTCTCCGGCGATGCGCAGCACTTCACTGCTGGTGTTGGCGTGGCGGAATCCCCCAGTATCGCCAACGATACCGCCGTACAACGCGGTAGCTATTTCCCGATCAAAGGGCACGCGCAGCTCCTTGAGGAGGCGGTACACAATGACACTGGTGGCCGCTTCTTGGGGCTCCACATAGACAAGTTGGCCCACACCCCTGCCCCGTTGGTGGTGATCAATGTTCACCAAGGATTTGGCCTGGAGTACTCCCGGGGCAATGGCGCCAGTGCGCTGGGGCTCGCAGTCCACCACGATCACTATGCTCTCCCCCGGATCAAACTCCGCTCCCCAGTGCTCCACGCGCTCCAGGCCCGGCCAGGTGAGATAGGGAGGCAGGGGGTCGGCGCTCACCACGCGACAGCGCTTGCCCAATTTGGTCAAACCGAAGTAGAGGCCGAGCATGGAACCGAGGCTGTCTGGATCGGGACCTTCGTGGCCCACTACAATGAAGTTATCCTCTTCCTGCAGAAATCCGGCGATTTCCTTAAGACTGTTCATCAGTGGTTTCATCTTCCTTCGCGATCTGCAGCGACCTGAGCAGTGCATCCATCTTGGCACCGTGTTCCAGCGATGGGTCAAACACAAAAGCGATTTCAGGGATATGCCGCACCCGGATGCGCTTAGCCAGCTCGGAACGGATAAAACCCTTGGCCCGCTCCAAACCTTCCATGGTGCGCGCCCGCTCTTCCTCATCGCCCAGCTGGCTGAAATACACCTTGGCCAAAGACAGGTCCCGGCTCACTTCCACATCGGTAATGCTGATCATCCCGAGGCGGGGATCCTTGACCTCTGTGGTGAGAATACTGCTCACTTCCCGCTTTATTTCTTGAGCTAACCTTGCCAGCCGCTCTGACACTTTTCATCACCGTCCTACAGGGTACGTTCCACCTTAACCATGGTAAAGGCTTCAATTACGTCCCCTTCTTTAATGTCATTGAAGCGCTCAAGGCCAATGCCGCATTCGTAACCGTGCAGCACTTCGCGTACATCATCCTTGAAACGCCGCAGGGAAGCGATCTTACCTTCGTGAACAATCACATTGTCACGCAGGACGCGCACTTCCGCGGCCCGGGTAATCTTGCCCTCTTGTACATAACAGCCTGCCACAACCCCTCCGGGCACTTTGAAGGTCTGGCGTACTTCGGCCCGGCCGAGGAACTGTTCCTTAAACTCAGGATCCAACAGCCCTGCCATGGCCGCTTTCACATCATCCAGCAGATCATAGATCACCCGGTAGATGCGGATATCAATCCCATCACGTTCCGCGGCTTTGCGGGCGTTGGAGTCGGGCCGCACGTTAAAGCCGATAATCACTGCATTGGAAGCGGTAGCCAAAAGCACATCCGATTCAGAAATGGCTCCTACTCCTTGGTGGATAACATTCACCCGCACTTCGTCTGTGGACAGCTTCTCCAAAGAAGCCCGCACCGCTTCTGCGGATCCCTGAACATCGGCTTTAATTACCAGGTTCAGCTCCTTGACTTCGCCTTCCTGGATTCTGCGGTAAAGATCATCCAAGGTAACTTTGCTGGTTCTGCTCAGCTCCCTTTCCCGCTGCTTCTCCTGTTGGATTTCCGCCACCTCGCGGGCGGTCTGCTCATCCTTCACCACAACAAAGGGATCACCGGCTTGGGGCACGTCGGTAATGCCCAACACCTCCACGGGCATGGAAGGCGTGGCTTCTTTGATCTGCTCGCCCCGATCGTTGATCAAGGCCCTGACCTTACCGCAGTAATTGCCCACTACAAAGGCATCGCCGACGCGCAAAGTGCCTTGGGAGATGAGCACGGTTGCCACCGGACCCCTTCCCCGGTCAAGCTTAGCGTCAATCACGGTGCCCCGGGCTGGGCAGTCTGGATCCGCTTTTAGATCTTCCACTTCAGCCACCAAGAGGATCATCTCCAGGAGATCCTCAACACCTTCGCCCCGCAGGGCCGAGATGGGTACGGCGATGGTATCTCCGCCCCATTCTTCCACAATCAAGCCATGTTCAGTCAGTTCTTGCTTCACGCGGTCCGGATTGGCCGCGGCCAGATCCATTTTGTTGATGGCCACGATGATGGGTACACCGGCGGCTTTGGCATGGTTGATCGCCTCCACCGTTTGGGGCATGACGCCATCGTTGGCTGCCACTACCAAGACCGCAATATCAGTCACCTTGGCGCCGCGGGCACGGATGGCCGTGAAGGCTTCGTGGCCTGGGGTATCCAGGAAGGTGATCCGCTTGCCGTTGTACTCGATCTGGTAAGCTCCGATATGCTGGGTGATCCCTCCGGCTTCTGTGGCCGTTACCTTCGTCTTGCGGATGAAATCCAAAAGGGTAGTTTTGCCGTGGTCAACGTGTCCCATGATGGTGACCACGGGAGGTCTGGGTACTAGCTTGGCCGGATCCTGCTGAACTGGGGCAAACACTTCTTCAGCCAAGTCCCGCTCAGGTTCTGTTTCCACTCCAAAACGGGATGCCGCCAGGGCCGCGATCTCATAGTCTATGCGCTGCGTGAGGGAAGCCATGACGCCGACTTTCATGAGCTGTTTAATTAGTTCGGCACCTGGTACCCCTATTTTCTGAGCCAGCTCATTGACGGATACGCTTTCACCGAGCGTAATGCGTTTGGGCTGCGGCTCAGCCGCAGGCTGTTCCTGGGCTCCACCCTTTTTGGGACCGCGCTTTTTCCGGCGCAGCTTTGGGGCAGCGTCCCGGTCTTCCTCTTCCTTAAAGGAGCGCCGCTTCTTTTTCACCGGTTTGGCCTCATCGAGTACCAGCGATTCCTCTTCTTCCGGGGCAAAGTGCTCCCTGAGCATGTTGGCAATCTCTTCATCGATGGAGCTCATGTGATTGGACACATCCGCTCCCAGATCGTTGAGAAACTCAACCACAAATTTGCTCTTCAGGTCAAGCTCCTTTGCCAGCTCGTAGATTCTAATCTTATTCGTCATCGGCATCACTCCTCATCATTCTCCTGCACTAACTCCCTCGCGCTTTCCCGAATCACCCTGGCAAAACGGTGGTCTGTGATTCCCACCACAGCCCGCAGCGCTTTGCCCATTGCCTGACCAAGCCGATCTTTTCTGCCCACAACTTCCACGGGAATGCGGTACTGGCGAGCCAGTGAGCTGAATTTGCGGACCGTATTCGCGGCGGCATCTTCGGCGATTACCAAAAGCAAAACCCTTCCTCGCCTTGCCGCGCTTTCCACCGCATCTTCCCCCGAGACGGCTTTACCTGCCCGAGTGGCCAAGCCCAGATAACCGTAAAACTTGTCCTGACTACTCGTTCTCTTGTTCATGGAGCACCCGTTTTAAGTCTGCTAGGATTTCCTCCGGGATCGTCACTTCCAGGGCCCTTTGGATTTGGCGCCCTTTTAATGCCTTTTCCAGGCAGCTATCTTGGGGATGGATGTATACTCCCCGCCCTGGACTTTTCCCTTTTAAATCCAGGGTCACTTCCCCTTCTGGGCTGCGCACGATGCGGATCAGGTCCCGCTTGGGCGCTGAGGTGCGGCAGCCCACGCAGGTGCGCATGGGGACGTGCTTTTTGCGCATCCTCTACCACCTACTTTTCCTCATCGAACTTAAAAGCGATGTCTAGCTGAGACAAGTCTGTGATGACTTTCTCTTTCTTCTTTTTAGGCTTCGCGGTTTCCTGCTTCTTAGGAGCCTCGGGCTTTTCTGGAGCTGCAGGCGTGGGGGCCGCATCCACACTGCCAAACCGTTCCTGCCAGCTCTTGCGCTTGGTCACGTTGGTGAGATTAGCCAGCTCTTCCACACTGATGGTGGGCACCTTGGGCTCCTCCACCACCGCCGCTGGTGGTGCTTCCTCCCCTGCCTCTTCAGGCTGCTCTTCCAGCGGCTCCGCCATCGGCTCTTCCACCTGAACCTCCGGTTCCATTTCCTCTAGAACCATCTCTTCCGGTTCCTCCACTGCCTCCGGGAAAGATTCCTCTGGCAGCTCTGCCACTACGGGCTGGGGCTCCAGGCCCAGTTCAGCCGCTTGGGATGCGCTCTTAATGTCAATCCGCCAACCAGTCAGGCGCGCGGCCAAGCGGGCGTTTTGGCCTTCTTTGCCAATGGCCAGGGACAGCTGATCATCAGGCACCACTGTATGGGCCACTTTCTCATCTGGATCGGTAACCACGTAAAGCACCTTCGCCGGACTCAGGGCGTTTTTCACGAACTCGGCGATATCCTTTTCCCACTGCACCACGTCGATGCGCTCGTTGCCCAGTTCAGCAACTACGGCCTGGACCCGGCTGCCCCGGGCACCCACACAGGCACCCACAGGATCGATGTTGGGATCGCGGCTGTAGACGGCGATTTTGGAGCGGTTACCCGCCTCCCGCGCCACCGATTTGATCTCCACTTCGCCGCTCTGGATTTCTGGAACTTCCAGTTCAAACAGGGCCCTCAGCAGTCCCGGATGGGTTCTGGACAGGAAAATCTGGGGGCCTTTGCTGGTTTGGCGCACTTCGTTTATGTAGAAACGCATTTTGCTGTGGGGGATGTACGCTTCACCGGGGATCATCTCGCTGGCGGGCAGTACCGCCTC
The DNA here is from genome assembly GCA_029776155.1 of Bacillota bacterium. Classification (GTDB taxonomy): domain Bacteria; phylum Bacillota; class Limnochordia; order Darwinibacteriales; family Darwinibacteriaceae; genus DTU010. Next base: position 7,059 of record JAKOTU010000075.1, read on the forward strand.
AACATCACCTAAGTCCACCAGAACCTGCCGCTGGTCAGCCCGCTGTACAGTACCGGTTACCACATCGCCTTCCCGGTTGGAGTACACATCATAAACGATGGAGCGCTCTGCTTCCCTAATCTTCTGGATCACCACCTGCTTGGCTGTCTGGGCCGCAATGCGGCCAAACTCTGCAGGGGTCACTTCCCGCTCCACCACATCGCCCAGTTCGTAGTTGGCGTCCAGTTCACGCGCCTCTTCCAGAGAAATCTCGGTGGTCTCATCCACTACTTCATCCACTACCACCCGGCGGGAATAGACGTGGATCTCCCCGGTATTGTGGTTAAGCTCCACCCGCACACTGGAGGACGAAGTGGCGCCGTAGTTTTTCTTGTACGCGGAGATAATGGCCGTTTCAATGGCATCCAAGAGCAGTTCTTTGGAGATGCCCCGCTCCTTTTCCAGTTCAGTTAATGCACCGATCAGTTCCAAATTCATCCCTGTTGGCCTCCCATTTTAGAGCTCCAAAGCCAGATTGGCCTTGGCAATTAGCTCTAGGGGAATTTCTATGGTCTCCCCTTCCCATTCTAGTACAACGTTATCTCCCTGCAGACCAGCCAAAACCGCCTCGAAGCGCTTGCGACCGTTAAAGGCGCTGTAAGTGCGAATCTTTACCTTGCGCCCGGCAAAGCGCTCAAAGTCAGACCGCTTTTTCAAAGGCCGCTCCAGGCCGGGAGAAGATACCTCTAGGAAATAGGGTCCTGGAATGGGATCTGCTTCATCTAGTCTTTGGTCTAGGGCTTCGCTCACCTGGCGGCAGTCTTCCAGGTCCACGCCCTCAGGTTTGTCGATGAACACCCTGAGAATCCAGCCGCTGGGCTCTTTTACATACTCCACATCCACCAGTTCCAGTTCAGTTCCTTCTACAATCTCTTGGGTCCACTCTGTGACCAGCTTTTCGATGTGTACGCGGCGGCTCACAGCGCACATCGCCCCCTTCTGCTCCACATTATACCCGCTTTCTGCGCGCATACGTCAAAAGAGTGGGCTTGATCTCCCACTCTCCCGGCACCTCATCAGTTTACAGAGGCATTATAACACAAGAACTAAAAAAGTGTCAATTGATTCGTTTCGGGCAGGCCTTCCAGGCAACCGTGGAGGCGCAGGGCTTCGATGACCGCTTTGGTTACGCCGGATCTTTGGCGCAGGTCCTCAACGGAGATAAACTCCCCCTCTGCCCTGGCTTGCACGATGCTGTTGGCCGCGCTGGCTCCCACTCCCTGCAGGGAAGCAAAGGGCGGGCGCAGGGCATCTCCTTCGATCAAGAACGTCTGGGCCGCCGAACGATACAGGTCCACAGGAAGGAACCGCACCCCGCGCACCATGGCCTCCAAGATGATCTCCAGCAGTGTGACTAGGCTGCGCTCCTTGGGCGTGGCCTCGTAGGCCTTGTTGGTGATCCGGGCCAGCTCCGCCCGTACCGCCTGCTCTCCCCCTTTCACCAGTTGGGCATCGAAGTCACCTGCCTGCAGGGAGAAGAGCGCGGCGTAGAAGGCCAGGGGGTAGTGCACTTTAAAATAGGCGATGCGGAAGGCCATCATCACATAGGCCACCGCGTGGGCCTTAGGGAACATGTAGCTGATTTTGTTGCACGAGTCAATATACCATTGGGGGATATCGAACTGCTTCAGCAAGGCCTCATCAGCCTCAGTAAGCCCTTTACCTTTGCGCACCTGTTCCATGATGCGGAAGGCGTCCCGCGCCTCCACGCCCCGGAGCATGAGGTAGGTCATAATGTCGTCCCTGGTGGCAATCACTCCGCTGATATCGGTAATGCCCGCCTTAATCAGCTCTTCGGCATTGCTGGTCCAGACATTGGTGCCGTGGGACAGACCGCTGATGCGCACCAAATCGCTGAACGTTTTGGGCGAGGTATCCTCCAGCATCTGGCGGACAAAGCGCGTACCGAACTCGGGAACACCCAGCGTACCAACGGGGGTTCCGATCTGCTCTGGAGTAACCCCCAGGCTTTCGGTGGACGAGAAAATGGCCATGGTCTGCGGGTCATTGAGGGGAATATCCGCCACCTTTACCCCTGTAAGGTCTTCCAGCATGCGCAGCATGGTGGGATCATCGTGGCCTAAGATATCCAGCTTAACTAGGCAGTCGTCCAGGGCATGGTATTCAAAATGAGTAGTAATGGTGCCGCTGTTGGGATCATTTGCTGGATACTGGATGGGGGTAAAATCAAACACCTCCATCCCTTCAGGGATAACCACCATACCGCCGGGATGCTGTCCCGTGGTGCGGCGTACCCCTGAAAGCTTTGTTACCAGGCGGTTCACCTCCGCGGCGCGCCTAGTCTCGTTGATCTGCTCAAGATACTTCATGATAAACCCGTAGGCCGTCTTATCGGCCAGTGTACCGATGGTGCCCGCCCGGAAGACCCGTTCCCTCCCGAAAAGTTCCTCGGTATAGCTGTGGATGTGGGCTTGATACTCGCCGCTGAAGTTGAGGTCAATATCAGGCACCTTATCCCCGTGAAAGCCCATGAACACTTCGAAGGGAATGTCAAAGCCCATCTTCTGCAGTGCTGTACCGCAATGGGGGCAGTCCCGATCCGGCAGATCCGCCCCTGAACCCACCTCCCCAGCGGTGAAGAACTCACTCCAGTGGCACTGGGGACAGACATAATGGGGCGGGAGGGGATTTACCTCGGTGATCTCGCACATGGTGGCCACCAAAGAGGAGCCCACCGAGCCCCGGGAACCTACCAGATAGCCATCATCGAGGGATTTTTTCACCAGTTTGTGCGCGATGAGGTAGAGCGACGCATACCCGTGGTTGATAATGGCCTTCAGTTCCCGCTCCAGTCTGGCCTGGACAATTTCCGGCAGGGGCTCGCCGTAGATCTCCCGGGCCTTGGCGTAGGTCATCTCTTCCAGCTTCTTGTCGGCTTCGGGCAGGTGCGGCGGGTAAAACCCCGAGGGCACAGGACTCATTTCTTCGATGGCATCGGCGATACGGCGGGGATTGGTGACCACTACTTCGTAGGCTTTTTCGGGGCTGAGGTAGGTGAACTCGTTGAGCATCTCCTCCGTGGTACGGTAATAGAGGGGCGCGGGATGCTCCGCATCGCCCATGCCTTTGCCCGCCAGGAGGATAGTGCGCACAAAAGCGTCTTCAGGCCTTAAGAAGTGCACATCACCCGTGGCCACCACAGGAATGCTCAACCTCTCGCCCAAGGCGATAATCTGCTGGTTAATGCGGATTAGATCGTCCCGGGAATGCACGTGGGTGGTGCCGATGAGAAACTCATTATTCTGCAGAGGTTGAATCTCCAGATAGTCGTAGAAGCTGGCCACTTCCAGGACATTAGGCTGCTGCTGTACAACAGCTCGGAACACTTCCCCCGCCTCGCAGGCTGAACCTACGATCAGGCCTTCCCGGTGCTGCTGCAAAAGGGCACGGGGAATGCGGGGCACCCTGTAGAAGTGATCCAGGTGGGAGTAGGAGATGAGTTTATAGAGGTTTTTCAGACCCACTCTGTTTTTGGCCAGCAGCACAATATGAAACGGCCTGGACTTGGCTGCCGGATCATCCACCAGGTAACCCTCCACACCATAGAGCACCTTAATGCCGTATTTCTTCCCAGCCTTGTGGGCCTCAGGAAAGGCTTGAACCACCCCGTGATCGGTGATGGCCACGGCATCATGGCCCAAGGAAGCGGCGAGCTTCATGAGCTGGTCCACATCCACGGTGCCGTCCAACCCGCTCATCTTGGTGTGCAGGTGCAGCTCTACCCGCTTCACCTCTGCACTGTCGCTGAGGCACGGCGGCGCCTCCGCCAAAGCCAGCGCGTTGACCATCAGGGAGAGCTCGTTGTCGTAGAGCTGGAACTGCAGATTTCCCCGGGCCCTGATCCACTGGCCCTTTTTCAAACCCAGGTCCTGCGGCTCATCGAGGAAGGCTTTGCAGCTCAGGGTATCGGTGCCATCATAGACATCGAAGGTGATTAGTATCTTGCCTGTACGGGTGGGGCGTGATTCCAGCGCAACCACTTCCCCGCAGATGAGCACATCGTTTTCTGGTTCCTGGAGCTGGCTGATGGGCACCGGTTCGCCGGGCAAAGAATTTCTCAGCAGGCTGCGGCCGCGTCCGTTGCCCCTGCCGTTTCCCCCGTTGCCGTTACTGGGTGCGGAGCTGTAGTCGACGGGCCGGCCGTTTACCTGTTTGATGGCATTTTCCAGGTAAACCGCTTCCGGTTCTATCCCTTCCCCTTGGGGATCTGGCCCAGTGCTTGTCCATGCAAAACGAACCTGGGCCACCTCAGGGTGTTGGCTCTGCACTGCTTCAGCCAGCTCTTTCCACAAGGTCTCGTCCCCCCGGGGAGCTCCCTTGAGCACGAAAGTCCACGTTCTAGTGCTGGGGTCAACGCCGATTCGTTCGATCTCCAGCTCCTGCACCACAGGGTGGGCGCTTAACGAAGCCAAGAAAAACTTGTTTTCCGGTTCTATGTAAAAGGCGGTCACCAAGACACCTCCTGAAAAAAGTCCCCCGCAAGACCGCGCGCCCTCGCCGGCGCACAGCCCTCCAGGGGGCTTCAACAAACAACCGCGGGTTAGATGCGCAGAGAGCGGACTATCTCCCAGTACATCTTCAATCGTGAGCCCAACCCCTTAACCAGGCCCCGCTTCTCCTCCTTCATGATCTGGGAGACTGTGGGCAGGTGCACCCGCACTATATCCACATTGTGCCGTTCGGCAAACTGGGTCAGGGCGACTTCCACGCCGTAACCGCTGCGCTCCAGGTTGGGCACTTGATCGAATAGATCCTTGAGCACGGCCCTCTGTCCAGAAAGGTGCGGCGCGAGTTTCTGGGCCAGATCGGTAGTGCGCCTGCCTTCTGAGAAAACGCCAATACTCATGGCAGTTTTCCCCGAGAGCACCGGGGCCAGCAGGGCCTCAATATGCTCCTTGTGCAAACCCACCAGGTCGGCGTCCACAAAGAGCAGCACCTCACAGGTGGTCTGTTGGGCACCAGCCTTCATTGCCCCGCCTTTACCCACATTCTCAGTCAGTTCGATCACCTTTACTGGATACCTGCGTGCCACTTCTGCGGTGCGATCCTCAGAACCATCGCTCACCACGATGATCTCGTGCAGCAGAGGGCATTCTAGTAAAGCCTCAATAACTGGCCCTATGGTGTGTTCTTCGTTGTAAGCCGGAACAATGGCGGCTACCTTCACCTATATCTCGCCCTCCAGGATCCCTCGAATTGCCGGGACAACTTGGTCGGCCGGCAGGCTCTTTACCTCTTTGGTCCGCCGGATGACAATTTCCACTTCGCCTTTTTCCAACGATTTCGGCCCAATGGTCACCCTGATGGGAAACCCGATCAGATCTGCATCTTTGAACTTAACTCCAGGCCGTTCATCCCGGTCATCAAAAACTACCTCGATGCCTTGAGCCAGCAGTTCCTGGTATAACTTGTGCGCGGCCTGGGCCTGGGCGGGATCTTTCATACTCACGGGCACTACAATCACGTGGTAGGGTGCGATACTCAGGGGCCAGATGATGCCGTCTTCATCGTGGTTAGTCTCGATGACCGCGGCAACCGTTCGGCCTACGCCAATGCCGTAACAGCCCATGATCAGGGGAGTTTCCACCCCGTTTTCCTGGAGGAAGGTGGCCCCCAGGGCCTTAGAATACTTAGTTCCCAGCTTAAAGACCTGCCCCACTTCGATGCCCCTGGCTCCCAGGAGTACTCCGCCGCAGCGGGGGCAGGGATCTCCAGGCTGGACTTCCCGCAGATCGGCAAAGGCGGTTACCGTGAAATCGCGATTCAAGTTGGCATTGCGCAGGTGGGCATCCTGTTTGTTGGCCCCCACCACCGCGTTCTGTACACCTTTCACGGCGTAATCCGCGTACAGGGGTATATCCAACCCCACAGGGCCGGCAAACCCAACTGGGGCACCGGTAATGCGGCTGATGGTCGCTTCATCGGCAAGCTCCAGGCTCTGGCACTGGAGGAACTTACGCAGTTTGATTTCATTTAGATTGTGGTCGCCCCGGATCAACGCGGCCACGGGCCGTCCATCAGCTATGTAGATCAAAGTCTTGATGCAGTCCTCAGGCTGTGTACCCAAAAAGGCACATACTTGAGCAATTGTGCTGATCTGGGGTGTGGCCACTTCTTCTAGGGCTTTGAGCTCGCCGCCGGGTGCCTGCTCCGGGAGATCTACACCCTCAGCCCGCTCCACGTTCGCGGCGTAGCTGCACTTGGAACAGTGCAGGACAAAATCTTCCCCAGCTTCGGCTAGAACCATAAACTCATGGGTCACATCTCCGCCTATGGCCCCCGAGTCAGCCTCCACCGGCCTCACCTCCAGACCACAGCGCTGGAAGATGCGTTCGTAGGCGTGGAAGGCAGCCCAATAGCTCTCGTCCAAGCCGCGCTCATCCTTATCAAAGGAGTACATGTCTTTCATAATAAACTCTCGGCCGCGCATTAACCCAAAGCGGGGCCTGATCTCATCCCGGTACTTGTTTTGAATCTGGTACAAGCGCAGTGGGAGTTGTCGATAGGAGCGCACTTCAGAGCGCACGAGAGCGGTAATCAGCTCCTCATGGGTGGGCCCCAGGCAGAACTGGCGTCCGTTGCGGTCCTGCAGACGGAACATCTCAGCGCCATATTCATCCCAGCGTCCCGACTCCTGCCAAATCTCTGCCGGCTGGACAATGGGCATGAGCACTTCCTGGCCCATAATGGCGTCCATCTCTTCCCGGATAATCTGCTCCACCTTGCGGATGACCCGCAGGCCCAAGGGTAGAAAGGTGTACATTCCCGAAGCTGCCCGACGCATGAGCCCAGCCCGGAGCATGAGCTGATGGCTGACCAGTTCAGCCTCGGCGGGTGTTTCCCGCAGTGTTGGCGCATACAATTGCGACATGAGCATAGTCTCTATCCCCTATCCTTTTCCAGCAGTTTATTAGCTTCAGCCACCAGGGCGTCCACTAACTCTTCTTCCCGGACTTTCCGTACGATCTGCCCCCGGCGGAAGACCAGACCTACCCCTTTGCCGCCACAGATACCTAAATCGGCATGGCTGGCCTCCCCAGGCCCGTTCACTACGCAGCCCATAACCGCGATGGTGATGGGCAGAGGAAAGTCACTTAAACGGTTCTCCACTTCCTGCGCTATTCCTTCCAAATCGATCTCTGTTCTGCCGCAGGTAGGGCAGGAGATGAACACGGGCCCCCGGCGGCGCAGGTCCAAGGCCGAGAGGATGGCCCAGCCCACTTTTACTTCCTCCACCGGATCGCCAGTCAGGGATACCCTCAAGGTATCTCCGATCCCCCTGGAGAGCAGCGCCCCTAGGCCCGCCGCGGACTTGATGGTGCCAAACCACTTGGTGCCCGCTTCCGTGATCCCCAGATGCAGGGGATAGGGCACCCTCTGGCTGAGCTGCGTGTACGCCTCAACGGTAAGGCTGATATCCGTGGCCTTTACCGACAGCACAATATCATAGAAGCCCAGGCGTTCAAAAATGGCCACATGCTCCAGGGCGCTTTCCACCATGGCAGCAGCCGTCCGCCCGTACTTTTCCACTAGGGAGCGCGCTATGGAACCGGAGTTCACGCCGATGCGGATGGGCACGGAACGTTCTTTAGCGGCCCTTACAACCTCCTGCACCTTGCGTTCATCCCCGATATTCCCGGGATTGAGGCGCAGCTTGGCCACTCCCGCTTCCAGCGCCCGCAGGGCTAAGCGGTGGTTGAAATGGATATCGGCCACCAGGGGCACCGGGCTGTGTTTCACTATAGTGAACAGTGCTTGGGCCGCCTGTTCATCGGGCACAGCGAGGCGCACAATTTCACACCCCGCCGCGGCCAGTGCTTCGATCTGTTCCAGGGTGGCTTGTACGTCTCTAGTGTCTGTGTTGGTCATGGACTGCACCGAGACAGGCGCTCCTCCCCCAATTGGAACACTGCCTACCACCACTTGGCGGGTCTTTTCACGCATAGGACAACACTCCATATAGGCCGTCTAGGAAAACAAGTTGATGCGAGCCAGATCCTTAAAGGTAGCAAAGAGCATCAGCATAACGAGGAGGGCCAGACCAATGAACTGGGCGATGCCTCTGGTCTCAGGGGCCAAGGGCTTGCCCCGCAGGGCCTCCAGAATCAGAATGAGCAGCCACCCGCCATCCAAAACAGGTACCGGCAGCAGGTTCAACAGCCCCAAGTTGACATTGAGTATCACTGCCAAGATGATCAGCTGCGGGATGCCGTGGCGCGCGGTCTCGCCCACGATCTGCACTATACCTATGGGTCCTGAAATCTCCACCTTTTGTCGGCCGGTGATCATCCGTCCCAGATCACCGATGAGCTGGGCTGTGAGCCGGTAAGTCTGCACCACGCCTGCCCTTACACTGGTAAGAAAGGGATAACGCGGCTTGGCTTCGCTGAGGGCAATGCCGATCCGGCCCTGCCCCTCTGCCTCTTCCGGCACTGCGGTGAGGGTGATCAGGCTGCCCTGCCTGCGGACCACGATCTCCATTTCCCGGCCCGCTGCCCGTTGGATCAAGTGCACCACCTGATCCGCTTCGGCCACTTTCTGTCCGTCAACACTGATGAACACATCGCCTGGCTGCAAACCGGCCAGAGCGGCAGGTGAGTTAGGTTCCACAGTGGTCACCATGGGCGGCACAGCCACAAGCATAAAATAGAGGACGAACAGGGCGATGGCTAAGACGAAGTTCATGAGCGGACCAGCGGCAATGGTGCCCAGCCTCCAGGGGAGACTCTTCTTTTGGAAGCTGGCGGGATCATCATCGGGCACATCCTCGGCCCCTTCCACGGGCTCGTCCATCCCCGCCATTTTCACAAAACCGCCCAAGGGTATGATGCGTAGGGAATACTTGGTTCCCTTCCTTGTTGCGCTGGCCAGGGCCGGCCCAAAGCCGATGGAAAACTCGTAAACGCGGATGCCCGCGGCCTTGGCCATCAGGAAATGCCCCAGTTCGTGAAACAGGACGATGGTGCCGAAAATAACCACAAAGGCAATTAAGGTGATCATATTCTCATCCTCTCTGTCCCATGCAGGCCCTAGCTCTAGCACGGGCTTCAGCATCTACGGCTAGTATCTCCTCCAAGGCAAGAAATGATTGCCCGGGGAACTGCTCCACCACGCTGCGTACAACCTCAGGAATCTGGGTAAAGCCGATTCTCCCCTCCACGAACGCCCGCACCGCTTCTTCGTTGGCCGCGTTTAAAGCTACCGGTTTCGCACCTCCGGCCTGCCCTGCTTCGTAAGCCAGCCTGAGACTGGGGAACCGCTCATGGTCCACTTCGGCAAAAGTGAGGGATCCTAAGGCCACCAGGTCCAAAGGTTTCACCCGGGAGGGCTGTACCTGCGGATATGTTAGGGCGTACTGAATGGGTAGGCGCATGTCTGTTGTGCCCAGATGGGCCAAAAGGGAGCCGTCTTGGAGTCGAATCAGCGAATGCACGATGCTTTCTGGGTGTATCACCACCTGGATGGACTCATAGGGGAAGCCAAACAGGTGGTGGGCCTCAATTACCTCAAACCCCTTATTCATCAAGGTGGCAGAGTCTATGCTGATCTTCCAGCCCATCTGCCAGCGGGGATGGGCCAGGGCTTGTTCTACAGTGACAGTGGCCAGATCGCCGGTATACGTCCGGAAGGGACCTCCAGAAGCGGTCAGAATAATCTCGGCAATGTGGCCGCGTTCCCGACCGTAGAAGAGCTGCCACAGAGCGCTGTGCTCCGAATCGACGGGCACAATCTGCTCCCGGTACTGCATAACCAAATGCCCACCCGTGACCAGGGTCTCTTTGTTGGCTAAGGCCACCCTCTTTCCGGCCCCGAGGGCTGCTAAAGTAGGCTTGAGCCCCGCGGCCCCCACCACCGCGACCACTACCACATCGCAGCGGGGATCGGTTACCATTTCCTCCACAGCAGAGGGATCGCTGTATACCGGTATGGAAAACTCTCGGGCCAGGGCCTTGGCCTCTGCTGGCCGGAGAATGCTGGCGAACTCAGGGCGGAACTCGGCTATCTGCTTTCTCAGCAGTTCGTGGTTGGTTCCAGCAGCCAGGCCCAGCACCTTAAAATCGGGCAAAGTGCGCATGACTTCCAGCGTCTGGGTACCTATGGAACCAGTGGAACCGAGGATAACTACATTCGGCATGATCAAACCCTTTCTTCAGCTCTGCACATTTGTTTGACGGAAATAGGCTTGGAAAAAGACCAACACAATTGGACCCACCACCGCTCCCAGGGCACCCCAGATGCGATAACCAACATAGACGCCCATAAGGGCAACCACAGGGTGCAGGCCCAATCTGTCTCCCACAAGCTTGGGCTCACCCCATTGTCTTAACAGTAATACTACCAGATAACCTAGGCCTAAAGCCAGGGCTGTTTGGGAATTTCCTAGGGAAAATTGGATTAAGGCCAGGGCCAGGTAGACCAATCCTGGGCCCAACACCGGGCAGAGGTCAAAAAAGCCCACCAGAAACCCGGAGAGCAGAGGAAACGGCAGTTGGAGCAGGGAGAAAAAGAGCATGCTCAGGACGGTGGATAAGAATACCAGCAGGAGTTGTACCCGCAGCCTGTGCCAGAAGGCCCCAGAGGCACGCCGATACAGTTGGCGTATGTTGGTCCGCAGGCCCCTGGGCAGCTGTTTCACGGTCCACTGCACCAGTTCCCGCTTGTCGCGCAGGAAGAAATAGGCGCTGAAGGCAGAGAGGATCCAGATCAAAAAAAGATCGGGAATAGCCAGGGCCCAGCCCAAGAGAACCTGGGGCAGGGAAAAAAACCCTGCAAAATCCCACTGTTCACTAAAGGGGAGCTTCTCTAGCAGTGTGAGGATATGCTCTGCAAACTCACTGGTCAGCCTGCCCACAAGCCCCCAGGCCACAAGACCCTGCAGCTCCTGCCACAGTTTGACCAAAAAGAGACCCAAAAGCCCAGGCAGGGCCAGGAACGCCGCGGCAGTGAACACGAAAGCCGCCATGGACCTGGGCCACCGCCGGGAAGCCAAAAAACTCACCGGCACGTCCAAGATTAAAGCTAGAGCCAGTCCCAGCAAAAACGGGGCCAGGTACGGAAAGACCAGTCGCAGCAGGAGCAAGATCAGGCAGAAGCCAACAGCGGCAGCTGCAGCAGGGGGCAACACCACCCCACCCCTTTTCAGGGTCACGCAGGTTTAGGCTAACCAAACGAGCATGGCATAGAGCACGGGGAAAACAAAGGCGAGGGAGTCGAACCGATCCAGGATACCTCCGTGACCTGGCAGTATGGAACCGCTGTCCTTTACGGCCCGCTCCCGCTTAAAGGCAGACTCCACTAGATCGCCCAGCTGTCCGCAGAGGGAGAGCACCAAAGCAAAGGCTGCCAGCTGCAGCAGGGGCTTCCCAGTAACGAGGGCATAGACCACTCCCCCCACGACTCCACCTAGCAGGCCAAAGAGGGCGCCTTCCACCGACTTGTTGGGGCTGATCTGCGGGCAGAGTTTGAGCCGTCCGTATTTCACACCGCCAAAATAAGCGCCCGTGTCGGTTGCCCAGGTGACCAAAAAGCCGAACAGGGCCCAACTCACTCCAAATTGCTCCCGCACGAGAATCAAGAAGCTGTAGAGCCCAGAGACATACACAACTCCCAGCAAGTTGGCGGCTGCAGCGAAGTTGTGCATGCCACTGAAGGAGGCTCGCAGCAGATAATAAATGAGCTGGAGGGCCAGCCAAAGGAGCAGCTTCGTTCCATCTACACCACTATATGTAACCGCCAGAAACGATAGTCCGGAAACAGCAAGATAATCTAGGTACACACCGGGGCCGCCCATGGAGGCAAACTCCCAGAGGCCCAGTACAATGATCAGCGCCACCAGCAACCGCCAGGCAGCGCCGCCATAAAACAAGGCGCCCAGCAAGATGGGCAGGCCCACCACTGCAGTGAGGATTCGCTGTGTTAACATGGCTAACCATTCTGCTCCTTTACGGATACTTGACCAAAGCGGCGTTCCCTCTTCAGATAATCCTGGAGGGCCTGTTCAAATTCCTGCTCTCCAAAATCGGGCCAGAGTACATCGGTGACATAAAGCTCACTGTACGCGGCCTGCCAAAGCAGGAAGTTGCTTAGACGCTGCTCGCCCCCGGTGCGGATGATCAGATCTGGATCCGGACTGGGCCAGGTGTAGAGCTCGCGGGCTATAGCCTCTTCCGTAATGTCTTCAGGTTTCAGTTCGCCCTGGGCCACCTGCCTGGCTAGGGCCCGCACTGCGCTGGTGAGCTCCGCCCGGCCCCCGTAGTTGAAGGCCACATTGAGGACGAGCCTGGTGTTGTGGGCGGTGAACTCCTCCGCTTTGATCCAGACCTCTTTGACTTGCTCAGAAAGGCTCGTCCGATCTCCCACCAGGCGGACCCGCACACCCTCCTTTTGCAGCTCCTCAATTTCCTGCACAAAGGTTTTGAACATCAAATCGAGAAGGAACTCCACCTCTTCCCGGGGTCTCCGCCAGTTTTCCGTGCTGAAGGCGTAGACAGTGAGGATGGGGATGCCCCGCTGCGCGGCATAGCGCACCACCGTCTTCAGGGCTTTGACTCCCTCTCGGTGTCCAAAATAGCGGGGCAGGGCTCGGCGCCTGGCCCAGCGCCCATTGCCGTCCATAATAATGGCCACATGTGCCGGTAGGCCGTTCGCTTCTCGTTTCAAGTTGCTGCCTCCTAGTCCACATTCCAATCTGGGACCGCGCAGATCAGGCTCACGGGGTGGCCGCTGCGCACCGCAATTACGTAGGCATCATCCTCAGCAGAACCACTAGCAGGAGGGCCGGATCCCTGGTGCTTGGGAGCTGCGGTCCAGATCACTTGGAAGGCCACGTTTTCCTCCTTGAGAAGGTCCTCCGCCTGCTCCAGGGGATAGCCGATCAGAAACTCCCACTCTGAAAACTCCGCTGATCTGCTCAAACTTCCAGGATCTCCTTTTCTTTCACTTTGAGCAGTTCATCGATCTGCTCGATGTAACGGTCGGTGAGTTTTTGAATCTCGTCCTGCGTTCGCCGCAGTTCATCTTCGGAGATTTCTCCGTCCTTCTCCAGCTTTTTCGCGGCTTCGTTAAGGTCCCGCCTGATGTTCCGCACCGCAACCCGGAAATCTTCCGCATCTTTCCGTACCAGGCGCACCAGGTCCTTACGGCGCTCTTCTGTCAAGGGTGGAATGGCTAAACGGATGACTGTGCCGTCGTTGTTGGGGACTAGGCCCAGATCAGAGGCTAGGATGGCTTTTTCGATATCTTTGATGGAGTTTTTATCCCACGGAGTAATCACCAACATTCTGGGTTCGGGCACCGAAACACTTGCCATCTGGGGCAGGGGTGTAGGCGTGCCGTAATAGGAAACAATGATCCGGTCGAGAAGTGCAGGATTGGCGCGGCCTGTGCGCACTCCAGCGAAGGCCTTTTTGGTTCGGTTGATCACTTCCTCCATTCTGGCTTTTCCGTCCTCCAAGATTTGAGCAATCATCTCATTCGCCTCCTACGTAAGTACCTATTCTTGACCCGCAAACAGCCTTGGCTATGCTGCCAGGTTCGTCGAAATTGAACACGATGATGGGAATATTGTTGTCCATACACAACGACGTGGCAGTGGTATCCATGACCCCAAGACCTTGGTTGATCATCTCTAGGTAGCTGATTGTATCATAGCGGACGGCTTGGGGATCGGTCCGGGGATCGGCGCTGTATACTCCATCTACTCCCCGTTTGGCCATGAGAATAACCTCCGCCTCGATCTCCAAAGCCCGCAGGGCTGCGGTGGTATCGGTGGAGAAGTAGGGATTGCCAGTACCTGAGGCGAAAATCACCACCCGTCCCTTTTCCAAGTGCCGAATGGCCCGCCGCCTGATATAAGGTTCCGCAATCTGCCGCATCTCTATGGCGGTCTGGACGCGGGTCTGCACGCCCAACTGCTCCAGGGCATCCTGCAGAGCCAAAGCATTGATCACCGTGGCCAGCATACCCATGTAGTCGGCGGTACTGCGGTCCATGCCTTTAGCACTGCCCGTGGCACCTCGCCAGAAGTTGCCGCCACCCACCACAATGGCCACCTGCACGCCTAGTTTGAGCACACTGCCGATTTCCTGGGCGATGGAGCTGACAACTTCAGGGTTGATGCCAAAACCGCCTCCGCCCAAGGCTTCTCCGCTCAGTTTCAACACCACACGCTTATATTTGGGTTTTTCCATGGACACCACCTCTTAATTATTCTGCTCAAAGCGGAAGATCCCTCCAGCAAAAAAGGAGAACACCAATGGTGTCCTCCTACTGCCCCATCTGGGCTTGTGCCATAACCTCTGCGGCGAAATCATCCTGCCGTTTTTCCAGACCTTCGCCCCGCTCATAGCGGACGAAACGCCGAACCGAGATTTTCTCGCCAATTTTCGCGATTTTCTCGTTGAGAAGCTCACCAACGGTCATGTCTGGATCCTTAACGAAGGGCTGTTCCAGGAGGCAAACCTCTTGGAAGTATTTTTCCAAGCGACCTTCTACGATCTTGTCGATGATATGCGCCGGCTTTCCTTCGTTTTCTGCCATGGCCCGGTAGATGGAGCGCTCATGCTCCAGGACCGATTCGGGGATCTCTTCTCTGGAAACATACTCAGGTTTGGACGCAGCAATGTGCATGGCGATGTCCTTGGCTAGCTGCGCAAACTCGTCGGTCTTGGCTACGAAGTCGGTCTCACAGTTCACTTCCACGAGAACTCCGATCCGTCCGCCCATGTGTATGTAGGACGTTACCAAACCTTCGGCCGCAATGCGTCCGGCTTTCTTTGCCGCAGCAGCCAGGCCTTTTTCCCTGAGGTAGTCCACTGCAGCGTCCATGTCGCCGTTGGTAGCCTGGAGAGCCTTTTTGCAATCCATCATGCCTGCTCCGGTCTTCTCACGCAGCTCCTTGACCATGGCTGTTGTAACTTCGGCCATAGTAACCCTCCTTTTGATTCGATTGAAAAGAGAGGTGAGAGTCACCCTCCCACCCTCTTGGCCTCTGTTATGCTTCCTCGTCGTACATGTCCTCGTCGTCTTCAGCAGTTACAGTCTCGACTACCGCTTCTGCTGCAGGTTCCTCTTGGGTTTCCCCAAAGCTAGCACCCTCTTTGGCTTCCACCACAGCATCGGCGATGGTGGAGGTCAAGAGCCTCACTGCACGGATGGCATCATCGTTACCAGGGATGACGTAGTCGATTTCATCGGGATCGCAGTTAGTATCTACAATGGCAACGATGGGGATACCCAGCTTGCGCGCCTCTGCCACGGCGATGCGTTCCTTGCGGGGATCCACTACAAACACTGCGCCAGGCAGGGTCTTCATGTTCCGAATGCCGCCCAAAAAGCGGGTTAAGCGCTCTTTTTCCTTGCGCAGCTGCGTAACTTCCTTCTTTGGCAGGACCTCAAACAGACCGTCGGCTTCCATCTTCTCGATCTGCTCTAGACGTCCGATCCGCGAAGAAATGGTCTTGAAGTTGGTGAGCATACCGCCCAGCCAGCGCTGGTTGACGTAGAACATGCCGCACCGCTCCGCTTCCTCCCGGATGGTCTCCTGGGCCTGCTTTTTGGTGCCCACAAAGAGCACTGATTTACCTGCGGCCACAGTCTCCCGGATGAAGGAATAGGCTTCCTCCACTTTCTTGACCGTTTTCTGCAGGTCAATGATGTAAATCCCGTTTCTCTCTGTGAAGATGTAAGGCTTCATTTTGGGATTCCATCTGCGGGTCTGATGACCGAAGTGAACGCCGGCCTCCAGCAGTTGCTTCATGGTAATTACGGCCATTTCGTCCACCTCCTTCCTTTGTTTTTCCTCCGCTTCCTTCATGTGGAGATAAGACCGCTAGCGGCACACTTACCTTCCATCCAGAAGCGTGTGTAATCACACCACTTGCTAATATAACACAGTCAAGTGCTTTCAGCAAGGGGTTCGTTGTCTTTGTAGAGCTCCAAAATTAACTCCACTTCCCCCACGCCCAGCCCCAGCTTCTTGGCAATATCTTCCACATCGCGCCGCTGGGCAGCCAATTCCAGTACGGCCAGCACTTTAGGAGACTTCTTGCTCTCAGGGATGAAGCTGCTCATAATCTGCTTTTGCAGTTCCAAAAGGGCTTGATGCTGCTGCTCAATCTCGGCTAGAATCTCCGCTTGCCTCTGTTCCAACTGCTCAATCGCTTCCTCCACCATTAGCTCCAAAACGGAAAAGTCCAAGTTTGGGCGCGCAAAAAGACCGGGCCTGAGGAGGAAGAGTACCAGTACGGCCGCAATTATGCCCAGTGTAAATACGAGGAAATACTCCACGCTACCAACTCCCTAGGCCCGCAGATCAATGCGCTTTCTGGCCCCCGGCTGCCGACGGGATTCCTGCTTTCCCTGCTGCCGGCTCTTGCGCTCATCTTTGCCCTCGCGCACGCGGTCTAACTCCCGGTTCAGCTCTACCCGCCGCTCGCGGGCGGCAAACTCCTCGCTCACTTGAGGAGCCATCCTGCCTGCAGCGCCTGTGGGATCGCCTTCCCGGCTTACCTTGGGCACCTGGTCCGAACGGGCTATCAACACCTGGAAATCGGGAAACCTAATGGACATAGCTCTTCCCTCCGCTCTCAGCTGAGCTTGCTCCTGAGGGTCATAAGGGCCTTGGTGTGGATCTGGGATACCCTGGATTCAGAAACCTGCAGTACATGGCCTATTTCCTTCAGGGTGAGATCTTCACGATAGTACAGGGCCAGAACCAGCTGTTCCCGTTCTGGGAGCTGTGCGATGGCCGCGGCTAGTTCTTCCACGCTTTCCTTTTCCATGAGCTGCTGGTCCGGCAACAGCTCCTGATCGACAACTAGATCTAAGATCTTCAGATTCTCCCCCGCCTGTTCGCTGGCCGCGGCTTCATCCAGCGAAAACAAATTAGCGCCCTTGAGTTCTGACAAAAGACCGAAGTACTCATCTAGACTGAGCCCCAGGGCGGTGGCCACTTCCTCGTTGGTGGGAGTACGCCCCAGTTCGTTGGTGAGCTCATGAATCTGGCTTTCCACCAAGCGGGCCTTGGAGCGGGTGCTTCTGGGCACCCAATCCAAAGACCGCAGGCCATCAATAATGGCCCCCCTGATTCTGGTGGTGGCGTAGGTCTCAAATTTGGTGTTACGCTCCGCGTCGTACTTTTCCAGAGCGTCCAGCAGACCGAAAAAGCCGAAGCTTTCCAGGTCACCCACGTCCACGCTGCTGGGCAGATTCATGGCCAGGCGCCCCGCGACATACTTCACCAAAGGTATGTACTCCTCTATAAGCTGTTCTCGTGCTTGAGTGTCGTTGTGCTGTTTGTAGCGGCGCCACAAGTCTGCGATGCGATTCTGCTCCTTTTGCCAAGACACATTTTTCACCCCATGGGGAATGAACTAAGTGAGATCCTCCCGGGCAATCTCCGCCAGTTCGATTTGGCGTCTAAAGACAAACCGAATCACGGTTTTGCGCATGCGCTCCGAAATATCCAAAAAGGCACAGCCGTAATCCTGGCCTGTTTCCGTGGGTACAACCCGGGCCACGTATGCTCTGGCCACGATCTGTTCTGAACCGACACGGAACGAGATGCGCATTTCATCATCTAGCTCGAAAGGATGTGCTGACCGGAGCAGATAACCGCCCCCGCTTAGGTTCAAAATCAGGGCAGGCTGGGCGGGAAGCTCCTCGGAGGTTTCGGTCAAGGGAACAATCACCGCATCGATGTGGACCGGCACCCGGACAAACATACGCTCTTGGGTTTTCTCCCACTCGCCCCTGAGCCGCAGCTGCAGCAGGGGTACGCTGGTCCGAAAACGCTTTTCAACCACAGCCCAGTTGCTAAAACGGCCTTCCTGACTTGGGCCTTTGAGCTTGAACTCGATCCTAAGTTCCGTGCCGATGCGGATGGGAACAACTGCTCCATGCTCCAAAGGGGCTCCCACAATCACGATGTCATCATAGGCATCTTCGACCCTAGTGCGGTACACCTGGGGACCTGCCGGTCCGTCCAGGTACAGCTCTACGAGTTGATTTGGTAAGACCTGCATATCATTCCCTCTCTATAGATGCAGAAAACCGGATACTCTGGCAAAAAAGCCGCGAATGCCCAGGGGCTGGCTGGGGACATCTGCGCCGGCCAAAACCCCGGCTATGCGCTTGATGGAACGACTGGCCATGGACGAGGGGAAGGACAGCAAGATGGGCTGCTGTTCAGCAATGGCCCGCCCCACGTGCGATTCGGTGAGAATATACCCCGCATAATCCACTTCCCAGTGCACAAACTCCCGCAGAACCGAGTTGAGCCTTTCCGCCACCATCTCCGCCTCTGCAGGGCTTTTTGCCATGTTTACAACCAAGCGCACTTTGGCATGGGGCGCCCGCTGATGGATGATCTTCAGCAGGCCGTAAGCATCGGTGATCGCCGTTGGCTCAGGTGTAGTGACCACAACAATATCTGTGGCAGCCAGCACAAAACTGATTACCGTGCGGTGCACTCCGGCCCCGGTATCTAAGATCACGAAATCAAACTCTTGATTGAGCTGCTCGAAGGAAGCCACAAAAGCCTCTAGGCGCCAGCCGTTCAGGTTGGCCAGCTCAGTGATCCCGGAACCACCGGAGATGATCTTTAGTCCCAAGGGACCTTCCACAATAATCTCCTGGAGGGTCTTATCGCCCTGCATGACATGTCCCAAGTTGTACTTTGGAGTTATGCCCAAGACAATGTCCACGTTAGCGAGGCCCAAGTCCACATCAATCAGGACAACCCTGTAGTTCATCTGACACAGGGCCAGCGCTAAGTTGACCGCTAGATTTGTTTTCCCAACCCCGCCTTTTCCACTGGTCACAGCGATGATTCGAGAGCTGGGTTCCCTTTGTGCAACCAGTCTTCTCAACTCTGCCGCTTGATCTCTCATCTCTATGCGTCCCCCAAAATAAGTTGGGCAATTCGCTTACCGTCCGCCACTTCTATATCCTCTGGTACCCCCTGACCAGTTGTGACGAAGGCAATGGGCACCCTGGCCCGCTCACAAGTGTGGAGCAGAACTCCAAAGGCACTTGTTTCATCTAGCTTGGTAATGATCACCCGATCAATCGGCAATTGCCCAAAAACCGATATGATCTCATCCACATCGCGAGGCTTAGTTGTGGCGCTGATCACCAGATGAATTTCCGCTGCAATACCCTCAAAGAAGTGCTTCAGCTCAGCAATGTGCAGCTGGTTGTTTTGACTCCTTCCCGCGGTATCAATTAAGATGAGTTCTCTGTCCTTAAGTTTGGCGATGCCCTCCTTCAGTTCTTTAGGACTGTAGGCAACGTGAAGGGGCAATCCGATGATCTCTGCGTAGGTCTTGAGCTGCTCCGCAGCGGCAATGCGGTACGTATCCACCGTGATCAGCCCCACCTTGCGGCCGGCCACCAGGGAGAAGTTGGCCGCGAGCTTAGCAATGGTAGTTGTTTTGCCAACTCCCGTGGGTCCGATCAACACCACCGTTTTCTGCTCTCCGTTGAACTCCCACGGCTGGGCGGTGACAATGCGGCCGGCGATTACCTCCATGAGCTGATTCCACAGCTTGCCGTCGTTCTCCCAGTCTTCCTTAGGCAGTTGACTCAACACTTCCTTGAGAAGTTTGACGCTCAAATCCTTGGGAATATCCGCCTTAGTTAAACGGGAGTAAAGGTTCTGTACCGCCTCCGACCATGCTGGATCCGGTTTGGGATCAGGGGAGGGTGCCGCTGGTCCATCGGGGACTGTCTTGCGGGGAACAGTGACCCGCGCAGCGGCGGACGATGAGCGGTAGTTGGGGTCAAAGGCCCCCACTACCTCATAGCGCTTGGGTCCCACTCTCCCCCACAACCATGCCCTTTTCTGCGCAGTGTGGAGGATGACCCCATCGGGCCCAAACTCCTGGCGTAAATGCTCTACTGCTTCTTGTATCGTCCTTCCCGTGAACTTCTTAACCCTCATGCTTCCACTTCACCATCCCTGCCGCATTCACCTGAACATCTGGGCTGATCTCGTTGTAGGACAACACGATCAAACGGGGGATGGCCCGTTCAGTAAGCCTCTTTAGCGCCATGCGAATCTGCGGCGAAACTAGGATTAACGGGTAGGGCATAATGTGCTCTTCCAGGGCTTGTCCCAGAGCACCATACAGTTCCTGCAGCAGCCGCGGATCCAAGGACACCGCCAAGCCGCGGTCCGTATGCTCCACAGAGTCAGCAATGACCTCTTCCCATTCTGGACTTAGGGTGAGGACTGTGAGCACCCCGCTTTCTTGGTACATCTGACAGATCTGTCTGCTGAGGGCTTCGCGCACATACTCGGTCAGGTAGTCCACATCGCGGGTGACCGGCGCCATGTCCGCCAGTGTCTCCAAAATGGTAACCAAGTTGCGGATGGGTACTCCTTCCCGCAGCAGGTTTTGCAGTACTTTTTGCACCTCACCAACTGTCAGCAGGTCGGGCACCAGTTCATCCACTACCGCGGAATAGTTCTCCCGGGCACCATCCAGGAGAGTCTTGACCTCTTGGCGCCCCAGCAGTTCATGCGCGTGGGTGCGAATGATTTCAGTCAGATGGGTGGCCAAGACAGCCGGCGGGTCCACCACGGTATAACCAGCATATTCGGCGCGTTCACGGGTGGCCGCATCCACCCAGAGGGCCTTCAGCCCAAAAGCCGGCTCCGTTGTGGGTATGCCGCTCACTTCTTCCGTGACTCCTCCAGCGTCCATGGCCAGATAGTGGTTAACCATAAGTTCTCCGCGGCCTACTTGGATTCCTTTAATCTTCACCACATACTCATCGGGGTTGAGCTGGAGGTTGTCCCGGATCCTGATCACAGGTACCAAGATACCTAGTTCAATGGCGCACTGGCGGCGGATCATGCTGATGCGATCCAAAAGGTCGCCTCCCTGCCCTTCATCCACCAAGGGGATCAAGCTGTAGCCGATCTCCATTTCAATGGGATCAACCTGCAGCAGGGAGACAACGCTCTCTGGTTTGCGGGCCTCCTCCAGCCGCTGCTGCTCCAATACAGTCTCTTCCTCGAGCTCTTGACCCTGTTCCGCCCGCTTGACGGCAACGGCCAGACCGCCAAAGGCCGCGGCCAAAGCGAGGAAGGGCAGTTTTGGCAGGCCGCCCACAAATCCGAAAACAGCTACCACCACCGCCGCGGTAACCAGAACCCGGTAGTGGGAAAAGAGCTGTTGGGTTACATCCGACCCCAGATTATTCTCCGAGGCGCCCCTGGTCACCACAATACCAGTGGCCGTGGAGATCAGCAGCGCCGGGATTTGGCTCACCAAACCATCACCCACCGTCAACAGGGCATAGCGGCTGAGGGCAGTGGAAAGGTCCAGCCCTTTTTGCAGCATTCCGATGGCCAGGCCGCCCAACAGGTCGATAATCAAAATTATAATACCGGCTATGGCATCGCCCTTCACAAACTTGGCGGCGCCGTCCATGGCCCCGTAAAAGTCGGCCTCCCTGGCAATGAGCTGGCGCCGGTGCCGGGCCTCGGCCTCGCTGATCAACCCCGAGTTCAGGTCGGCATCGATGCTCATCTGCTTTCCGGGCATGGCATCCAAGGTGAAGCGGGCCGCAACCTCTGCCACGCGTTCGGAGCCTTTGGTAATTACGATGAACTGGACGATCACCAGGATTAAGAAGATGACAAAGCCCACCACATAGTTGCCGCCCACCACGAAATCTCCAAAGGCGATAATAATCCGGCCGGGATTGCCGGTAAGGAGGATCAAGCGCGTAGAAGAAACGCTTAGGGCTAGCCGGAACAAGGTGGTGATCAGCAGTAGTGAAGGAAACACTGAGATTTCCAGAGCTTGACGCACGTTCATGGCGATGAGCAAAATGAGCAGGGACAGACTGATGTTCACAGCCAGGAGCAGGTCAAGCACAAAGGGCGGCAAAGGCAGCACCATCATGACCACAACAAGCACCACGGCCGCCACCACAACCAGATCACTCAGCCGTCCCACAGGTTGGTTAACTGATACTCCACTCTTGGCCATGTCCACCATCCTTCATCCCTGACTATTAAACCGACTTCCGGCGCAAGCGATAGACAAAGGCCAACACTTCGGCCACAGCAGCATAGAGATGCGCCGGTATCTCCTGCCCCACTTCGGTTGTCTCGTATAAAGCCCTGGCTAATTCGGGCTTTTGAATAGTAGTAATACGATACTTCTGCGCTTCTTCCTTGATCCGCTGGGCAATAGGGCCCCGGCCTTTGGCCACGACCTTAGGCGCCGCCATCTCCCAGGGTGTGTATTTAATGGCCACCGCATAGTGGGTGGGGTTGGTCACGATCACATCGGCGGTGGGTATAGCCTGCATCATGCGCTGGGCTGCCATCTGGCGCTGGCGCTGGCGGATGCGGGAGCGGATCAAGGGGTCGCCTTCCATCTGTTTGAACTCCTCTTTGATTTCCTCCTTGGACATGCGGATGCTGCTTTCAAACTCGCGCCGCTGCCACCAGTAGTCAGCCGCGGCCACGATCAGCAGGAACAAACCCACCTGCACACCCATGCGGTAAAGGGAGTCGATCAGCAGAGCTACACTCTGCTCCAACTCGAGCAGTCCAACCTGGCTCAACCAACCTAGATTGCCGCGCACCTGCTGGTACACCAGGTAACCGACCAAGGCGATCTTAACCACCGATTTGAGAAACTCCACTAGGGCCCGTTTGGAGAAGATGCGCTTTAGTCCTTCCAGGGGATTGATCCGGGAGAACTTGGGCTGCAGAACCTCAGGAGTAGCCATAAAACCTACCTGGATGACCTGGCTAACCAAAGAAACGACCACAAAGACTAACATGATAGGCGCGACAACCAATCCCAACTTGAGCAAAGCCACCAGAAGCAGGCTGTTCAAACCGGGCAGATCGCCCTGCCACTCGCCCAGATTGGCCAGGAAGAAGTGGATCATCTCCCGCAGATGCCGAGCCGCATAGGGGCCCAGGGCCCGGAGCAGGAGGAATCCAGTGAGGATCATCAAGGCGGTGGACACTTCAGCACTTTTGGCCACCTGTCCTTTTTTGCGCGCCTCTTCCCGTCGCCGCGGCGTGGCCGGCTCCGTCTTCTCACCGGCAAAAAGCTGCAGGTTGAAGCGATACTCAGGCACCTAGCTCCCTCCTAGAGCCAGCAGACCCTGCAGGTAACGGAACAGAAGTCCGTCGGTGCTGAACAGCTGGGTTATAATGTGCACTACCGCAGGGATGGAAAACAGCACCACCACTAACCCCACCGCGATCTTGATGGGAAAGCCCAGAACAAAAACGTTGATCTGGGGAACGGCGCGGATCACGATGGCCAGGGCAAGGTCTGTGAGCAGTATGGTGGCCATAACGGGTAGCGCAAGCTGCAGGCCCACCACAAACATCTGGGCCGTTAAGCGGGAAAACAGGTCAAAGGTGGGCTCCAGCCGCAAGCCGCTGCCAAAGGGCATAACCCTAAAGGAGTGCTGAACCGCCTGGATCACCCACAGATGGGCATCGAGGCCCAAAAACAAGAGGGCTGCTAGCACGAAGTAAAACTGGGAAAACACGGGCACCTGTCCCCCCAGCGCGGGGTCAAACACAGAGGCCATACCGAAGCCCAAAGGTACGTCCACAAAATGGCCTGCAAAGGTCAGGATGGCAAAAACCAAGATCACCACCAAGGCCAGCAGCAATCCCACAGCTACCTCATGGAGGGCCAAACCGGCCAAAACCGGCAGCGATTCCACGTCCCAGCTAGTATCCAGGGGCGGCAGCACGATCAAGGCACACAGCGCAGAAAACCCCAGTTTGACCAGGATAGGCACGTTCCTCATGCCAAACAGCGGGGCAGCCGCAAAAAACGTGGCCAGACGGATAAAACTTAGGGAGAACCGGACGAAATCAACTACAGAAATCAACTTCGCGGCCTCCCCTACCTAATGAATGATGGCAAGTCACCCAGCAGCCGTTGGGCAAAATCCACTAAGCGCCTGATCATCCAGGGACCGAAGATCACGATGGAAACCAGCACGGCGATAATTTTGGGAATAAAGGTCAGGGTCTGTTCCTGGATCTGCGTGGTCGCTTGAAAAATGCTCACCACAAGTCCCACCAGCATACCGATGCCCAGGGCTGGGCCCGCCACCAAAAGGATGGTCAGCACGGCGTCCCTGGCTATGCTCACAACGGTTTGATCGGTCATTTAACCACCTCTTATGTGAAACTCGCCAAGAGCGAGCGGACAATGAGATGCCAGCCATCCACCAGGACAAACAACAGGAGCTTAAAGGGCAGTGAAATCATAATGGGCGGCAGCATCATCATACCCATGCCCATGAGTGTGGAGGCTACCACCATGTCGATGACCAAAAACGGTACGAAAATGACGAAACCCAGCTGGAAGGCGGTTTTCAGCTCGGAAATAACAAAGGCTGGGATCAGGGTCAAGGTATCCACATCCGCGGGAGTCTGGGGACGTTCTAGCCCCCGCAGGGCGATGAGCATCTCCAGATCCTTTTCCCGCGTATTGCGGAGCATAAAAGCACGAATGGGCTCTAGGCCCACCTCCCACATTTCCTCAAAGGCCAGTTCTCCATGGAAATAAGGCAGCAATGCCTCCGTGTACACGGTGCTGAAGGTTGGGGCCATTATAAAAGCGGTCAAAAAAAGAGCCAGCCCGATCAATACTTGGTTTGGGGGAACCTGGTTGGTACCCAAGGCATTGCGTATTAAGGATAAAACGATCACAGTGCGGGTGAACGAAGTGAGTAGGACCAAGATGGCTGGGGCTAGGGTAAGAATGGTCAACAGCAGGAGGATCTGCAGAGTTATGGCCACATCCCCTGGGCCCTCGGCCACTCCCAGGCCAATGTCCACACTGGGAAAGGGAATTTGTGTCTGCAAAAAGCCCATCTACTCTGGAACCTCCTTTGGCTCAACCAGCTGCTTTTCCCCGAGTACGGTGATCTGTTGATTGGTTACACCGATTAGGAGCTGCTTGTCTTCCCAGACCACAACATACAGGGCGCGGTTGGCGCCTAGGGAAAGGACTTCTTTAACGCGCAGCTCCCCTCCTCCCCCCTGTTTTTTTCCGTACCAACGGGTGGCGAAGATCGCGAGGGGGATGAGGACCACTAGGGCCACAATAACGCGCACCAGACCCCAAACCAACTGCAGATCCATTACTGGTGTCACTCCCGCACCCGCTGTGATTTGGGGATTATCTCCAGGATGCGCACCCCAAAGTTTTCATCGAGGACGACCACTTCACCCTTGGCTACCCGGTTGTTGTTCACATACACATCCACAGGTTCTCCAGCTATTTTTTCCAATTTAACCACGGACTGGGGTTTGAGTTCCAAGATCTCACTGAGAGTTAAGGTGGTGCGGCCCAGCTCCACGGTGATGGTGAGATCGATGTCTTCCAAAAGGCTCAAGCCCTGCTCCGTTGGCACCTCGCTCAGTTCGCCAATGGGGGTAAACACAGCGGTGCTCACCGCGAACTCGGGACCTTTGATCAACTGACCCTTTTTGGCCCCTTGCTTGGCCGGCCTCAGCCCAGGCGTTGATCCGAGTTGTTCGGCCAGCAGCTCTAGTGCTGAGAAATTCTGGATCAACACACAGAACTCCAGTCGTTCCTGGTCTGACTGGAGGAAGCAGCGCACCAGGTGGTTGGCCCCCGCGGGTACAGGAAGCCCCGCCAAGTGCACCTTTTGCCCCTTGTACACTGTGTAAGCCACACCTAAAGTCCCAGCCAGATATGATACCCAGGCTTGAGCCATGTGCTCCACCGTCTCCAAGGTGGTGTCCGCCAGTTCCTGGGCGAGCTTGTCCAGATCATGGGCAGGGACTAACAGCAGCAGTTCGTGGCTGCCCAACTCGGCTGCAACCACAAAGGCGGTCGAAGACACTACCTGGGCCAGGCTGTGTTCCAGACGCTCCACATAGGGACCGTCCACTGCTGCTTCCGCTAAAGGTCGGTCCAAATGAGCCAGTGCACTGAAGAAGGCCTGTTTGAGCACGTTTAGAAAGGCGTCTGAACGAGGCTTTGCAGCGCTTCCCTGCAGCAGCGCATCAATCTCGCCCTGGGATAAGATGGATCGCGGCATAGTAACCCCCCTTCTTCAGCTACTGGATAATCAGATCAATGAAAAACACATCGGTTACCTCGCCCTTGGATACGAGGGCATTCATAGCCTGCAGAATATCCAGGCGCAATGACTCCATCCCCGCTTGGGTGCTGAGTTCTTCGGCGGTCCTGGACCTTACGATGGTAATTATCGCATCCCGAACTTGTGGTGTGCGTTTTTCCAGCTCGCTGATAACCTTTTTGCTGCTGGCCTCCAAGACAATCTCCGTCCGGATGTATCTCCTCTGGTTGGGCGAGGAGAGGAGGTTGAGGGTGAACTCTCCCACCTCAAAGGTTGGGCCCAGTTCCTTCCGGGTAGTGGTGGCCTCGGCACTGTTGGGACTCTGAGCTCCATCGCCGCGGAAAATCAGATAGGTGATGAAAGCACTGCCCACCGTGGCAAGGATCACGAAGGCCACAGCAACTACGAGTAATTTCAGATCTACTTCCACTTTCCTAGCCATAACCCAGGCCTCCTCCTAATTGGGTTCATAATCCCAGAGATCAACGTTGAGGATCACAATGTCTACCCGGCGATTCATGGCCCGGTTTTCGGCAGTATCATTGGGCCGAATAGGGCGGTACTCAGAGTACCCGGCTGCCGAGAGCTTTTGGGGATCAAACCATTCTTCCTCTACAAGAAAGCGCACCACGTTGGTGGCCCGGTGCACGCTCAGCTCCCAGTTGGAAGGGAAACGCTGCGTCCTAATGGGCCAGTTATCGGTATGCCCTTCCACCCTCAGGGGATTGGGAAGATCCCTCAGGGTGGGCGCTAGCTTCCGCAGGGTCTCGATGGCTTCAGGCTTGAGGGTCGCTTCCCCCAGGTCGAAGAAAACCTGTTCGGCAAAGCGGATCACCAGTCCCCGTTCCTGGAGCTCTAGCTCTACGCCGCCGAGGCCCTCCGCTTCCACCAGTTCGGTCAACTCTTGAAACAGCTCGTACAGCTGGCGTTGACCCAACTCAGAATAGTCAAGGGGTAGGGGACCTGGCTGTTCTAACGCCGCACTCCCCTGCCCGATCACCCCGATATACTCCTGAAAGGCAGTGATAAAGGTGGCGAACTTGTGCTCATCGATCACCGAAAAGGAAAACAAAAGCACAAAGAAGGCCAGCAACAGCGACATCATATCGGAATAGGTGGTTAACCAAGAGCCAGTTGGCCCAGATTCATCCCTCTGCCGCCGGCTACGCATTGACGGTCACTCCTTCTGAGGTTGACCGGGCCCGTCCCCGCTCCCGGCCCGTGGCTTCCCTGTCCACCGGGGCCAGGAACGACTTCAACTTCTCTTCTACAATCCGAGGATTCTCCCCTGCCTGGATGGACAAAATCCCCTCGATCATCACCTGCTTGATCAAAACCTCTTCATCACTCTTCAGTT
>JAKOTU010000094.1 GCA_029776155.1 Bacillota bacterium
CCAACTACGCATGTGTCAATCCACGCACCCCTGCGGGGTGCGACATCGAGCTGGTGAAGACGTTCAGAGACTTGGCCAGTTTCAATCCACGCCCCCCTGCGGGGTGCGACTCTACCTGTCTCAAATGCCGTCTCGATGGGCACAAAAACATAGCTTTGTGCGAACGTGTTCTTTCTGCTGCCTCGAAGGCACCTTTTCCCATTTCTTTCCAGATAGTAATAGCCAGGTTGTATTTCTGAGGATCAAGGGTCCTTTTTTGCCTCGTCCTTGACTTCCTTAATTCCCTAGGGTTTACCAAAATTTCAAATACCGACTTCTGCACCCCACATCATCAAGGATGCACCCAGCTAGCAGACAGTGCCTCGGGTTATCCTTAAGACCCAGACTCAGTCCTTCGGGAAAGAACGCATGGGGGTATTTTCTTAGCTTCTCTATGTTCCAACGAAGTCCTTCCTGTTGTGTCCTTTCTGGATTCAGCTGAGCACAGTCGGTTGTGACGGTTAAAGACCAACCTGCTCCGTTCTTGGTTGGTGCGATACAGGCGGTTGCGTGAAGGACATACATCGGTTCCGTTGAATATCGATAGCAGGTCTTATGGCAAAAGCCCAAGCTGACGGCGTGTCCGAATACCGTATGCAAGAAGGAGAGTGCTTATGGCCTTCGTCAAACCAATTACCGTAGCCGCGGCAGTAGACAAGATCCACCGCAAGGAGTTCCTGCTTCCAGCCATCCAGCGGGAGTTCGTGTGGGACGTGGATCAGATCACCCAACTCTTTGATTCGCTCATGAAGGGGTATCCCATCGGTTCTTTCCTGTTTTGGGAGGTTCAAGCGGAGAACGTTCAAGACTACCAATTCTACGAGTTCATCAGAGACTACCATGAGAAAACGGGCAAGCGTAATCCCAAAGCGAACATTGACGGCGAGAAGAAGATCACAGCTGTCTTGGACGGCCAGCAGCGCCTGACCGCTCTGTACATCGGCCTTAAAGGTTCCTATGCTTTTAAGCTTCCTAGAAAGCGCTGGGATAACCCTGACGCCTTCCCCAAGCGGAAGCTCTACCTCAACCTCTTGGGCCGACAAAAAGAAAGTGCAGATGACTATGATTTCCGCTTCTTAACCGAAGCTGAAGCAGCCAAAAGGGATGAGGATCACTTTTGGTTTCCCGTGGGCCAGATCCTCAACTTAGAGGATCAGTGGGAGGTAAACAACTACCTTATCACAAATAGGCTGCTCAGAATGGAACCAGAGGAGAAGGCTTGGTTTGCCAATCAGACGCTGTTTAGGCTGCACAGGGTCATCCATATAGACAGCATCATCAACTCCTTCTTGGAAACGGGCGACAGTCTGGATAGGGTGCTCAACATCTTCATCCGGGTGAACAGCGGAGGCACGCAGCTCAGCTACTCCGACTTACTCCTCTCCATCGCCACCGCGCAGTGGACAGACAAAGATGCCCGGGAGGAAATCACCACCCTTGTGGATGAACTGAACCGCATCGGGAACGGGTTTAACTTCAACAAGGACTTTGTGCTCAAAAGCTGCCTTGTATTGGGCGGCTTCCGGGACATTGCCTTTAGAGTGGACAACTTCAACAGGACTAATATGAAGAGAATTGAGGAGCGTTGGGACAGTATTAAGGAAGCCCTGAGGGGAGCAGTGGTGCTCGCTGCGAGCTTCGGCTACAGCCGAGACACCTTGACGTCCAACAACGCCCTGATCCCCATCGCCTGTTATCTGCAGGCCATCAACTCTCCAGAAAACTTCGCCCTGTCGGCCAAATATGAAGACGACAGGCGTGCTATCTTTAAGTGGCTGGTGATCGCTCAACTGAAGCGCACCTTTGGCGGACATGCCGACGATGTCCTCCGGTCCATGCGCAGCGCCATCGAGCAGGGCAACGGGCGCTTTCCTTTTGACGCTATTGTGGAAAGCCTAAAAGGCTCGCCCAAATCTATGACCTTCGATGAGGATGAGATCGCCAATTTGCTGTTCTACCAATACGGACAGCCTTATACATACTCGGCCCTAGCTCTGCTGTATCCCTCCCTGGACTTCAGAAACAAGTTCCACCTCGACCACATCTTCCCCAAACGGGGCTTTACCAGAAGAAGGCTGGCAGCCTTGGGCATTCCCGAGGATAAAATCGACTTTTACCTGGAGAACTACAACACCATCGTGAACCTGCAGTTACTTGAAGGCGTGCACAATCAAGAAAAGGCTGCCCAAGACTTCAAGACCTGGCTGGAAAACACCTACCCTGATCCCGGGGATAGGAAGGCGTATATGGAACGCCACTATATTCCCGACATCGATCTGAGCTTGGAGAACTTCGAGGAGTTCGTGCTCAAACGCAGGGAGCTTCTGATCAACGCCTTTAAGCGCCTCCTGAGATGAAAAATTCGTGGGCCATCCTCGCGTGTGGTCCACGACTGACCCGGCAGTGCAGCGTTATCTGGTTTGGTCATCCTCCGCCCCTAAGATGTCTCCTTGTAGACGGTTGGGGGCGGATTTTCTGCCTGCTTCTTGGGCGACCCGTAGCCAAAAACGAGAAGCTCCTTAAGCCTGTTGTACGCCTCATCTGGAGTCTCTCCATCGGTCATCCAGCCTGGAAGCTCCGGCACCTGCGCAAGCCATCCGCCCCCATCCTCTCAGCCAGCCGGATTATGCGCACCGAGTAACCAAAGAAATACTCCTCGGTAAAGGGAACTTCAGCTTTTCTCTCCACCCTTTTCCCTCCCTGTTTTACGGAATACCCCCTGATGGTAGGAATCCCAGGGGCGATGGAGAACTTCGCCAAAAGCGGCCTCAAAACCAAAAAGGAGCTATAGATACGTGGGAACAAACATCGAGCGGACGATAGCATTTCTCAAAGACCAGTTTGACCGCAGTGCCTTTCTTGCAGACCGTCCCCAAGACAAGAAATACCGTCTGGAGCATACCCTGCGGGTGGCCAACATTGGCAGGCAAATCGCCCAAGGAGAAAACCTGGACGAAGAAGCTCTGATTATTGGCTGCCTCTTGCATGACCTCAGCTACGCAGAGGTTTTCCACGAAAACGACTGGCGCAACCATGGACGCCAAGCTGCCAAAATGGCCAGACCTTTTTTGGAAACTCTAGATTTGAGCCCGGAGCAAATAGAAGAGATCTGTTATGGCATTGCCATCCACGTTGATGACCAAGCAGACTTCCCCGGTGAGCGTACTCCCTTGGCCTTAAGCATAGGCGATGCCGACAACATCGACCGCTTTGATGTCTATAGGATCCACGAACACCTGAGCAACTCGTCCTTCCTTACCCTGTCCTACGAAGAACAGTTACAAAGCGTAACAGAGCTCTTAACTAAGCTGGAGAAGTATAAGCAACTGGAGTTTGCCACCAAGACAGCAACGGACCTCTGGCGAGACAAGGTCGGCTTCCAAATCCAGTTCTTCACCAGGCTAAAGGCGCAGCTCGAGGCAAGTGTTAAGTTACTCTAAGCAGCCCAGAGCCACTCTTCTGTTTTCTTTGCTCTGCCGGCTCTTCAAGTACTCCTCCAAGAGGTAACCCTGGGTATCCCCAAACCGGGAGGAACTGCGAGTCTTTCCTGGTATTCCCTGGTAAGAGGTCTTTTCGTTGCTACCAGTGATTCTCTGCGGAAGGAACAGACGGGACCCCAGGCTCAACACTGAGCCTGCAAAACACCTGGAAGGAGGCCGAAGTAGTGAAGAGCCAAGAGTCCTCTGTTCGTAAAAAAGATGACAAGGTGCTCGAGAAGAAGGGTCAAGGCCGCGATGGCGCGCTTTCCAACGATGAGCTGGATGCGGTGACCGGTGGTTCCAGGACCATCACCAGGCCGCCCCTGACACCTAAACCTAAGTCACCCACAGATAACTAGGCGATGTGTACATGGGGTTAGAAAAATGGAGCCCAAGGCGAGGCTCCATTTTCGTTCTTTCAATCTTTTTCGGTAGGGTCTTGGCAGGCGCCATCTAGTGGCACGGAACGCTTCTGCAGACGTTTTTATGCACCACAGATCTTTTTGATCTCTTGGTAAGCCGCCTCCAGAATAAGGTACACAGAGGTGGCCCCGGCATCTTGGTGCCCTAGGGTGCGCTCGCCCAATCTGCTGGAACGCCCCCGGCGGGAGAGCATGTCCTTAGTAGCTTCCATTCCCTTCTTGGCCGCTGCGATACACTGTTCGCCTGCGGCGGCGGGATCCAGTCCAGCCGCGAGTGCCTCAGCCAGCGCTTCTTTCGCAGGGTACAGGGTATCAAGCATGGTCTTGTCCCCTACTTCAACTTTGCCCCGCTCTCGCACGGCCGCCTCAGCCGCCTGCAAAATGGTCAGTGCATCGTTGATATCTAGTCCCTTTTTGCCGGCCACCGCGGTCCCCGCCCGGAGGAACGCTCCACCGAACAAGGGCCCCATGGCACCACCGATCTCAGAGATGATGGTCATCCCCGCGGTTTTGAGTACATCGCTCGGTTCCGCCGTTTGGGGATCGATGCCCTGCAGCTTGTCTTTGATGGACTGAAAAGCCCTAGCCATGCCGATACCGTGGTCGCCATCGCCGATGGCCCCGTCCAATTCACACAGGTAGTCTTTGGAGGCGATAACCTTATCTGCTACAGCATTGAGGACCTGAATCAGCTGGCCGCTAGTTAGTTGTGCCGTCATGGAACACAATCACCCCGTATCTACTTAGTGGATTACAGCTGCTTGAAAGCGGGCGTATCGGCAGGCGCATCCAGCAACTGCTTCATTTCCTCATCCAATCTGGTTAAGGTGATGGAAGCACCCTGCATATCCAAGGCGGTGAAGAACTCGCCCACGTAGGAGCGGTAAATCTTGATCCCAGCATCCTGCAGGAGCTGGTGCACCTTCCTGTACATTATGTACAGTTCCAGGTCGGGAGTGCCTCCCAGCCCGTTGATGATCACCGCCACTTCGTCGCCCGATTTGAAGGGAAGGTCTTCCAGGATCTGCTTGACCATAATCTCCGACACTTCATCGGCGGGCAGCATCTTCATGCGCTTGTTGCCCGGCTCACCGTGGTGCCCTACACCAAACTCGATCTCATCTTCGGGCAGCACAAAGGTCGGCTTGCCACTGGCCGGAATGGTGCAGCCAGTAAGTGCTACCCCTAGAGAACGGGTGTTGTCATTGACGCGGCGAGCAATCTCGGCAACTTCTGCCAAGCTGGCCCCGGTTTCTGCTTTGGCACCAGCCATCTTCCAAGTCAAGAATTCGCCCACCACACCCCGGCGCTTCTCAATCTCGGTGGGGGGAGCTGAGCCCACGTCATCCGTGGCAATCACTTGCTCCACTTCTATGCCTTCAGCCCGGGCCATTTCCGCCGCCATGTCGAAGTTCATAACGTCACCGGAATAGTTGCCCAGGAGGAAGAGCACGCCTTTACCACCGTTAACCGCCTTGGCACCTTCATAAACGGCCGTGGGCGGGGGGCTGGTAAAAATATCTCCAATGGCTACGGCATCAAGCATACCTTTGCCGATAAAGCCCAAGAACGCGGGTTTATGGCCTGAACCGCCACCGGTGACGATGCCCACTTTCCCTTGGCGGGGAGCAGCAGTGCTCACCACTGTTCTGGCCTTTTCCAGTCTGCGGAGATACTTGCCGTTGACTAGTAAATAACCTTCGAGCATCTCATCCACTGCATCAAACGGATCGTTGATGAACTTTTTCACTCTGCATCCCTCCCTAGAAGTATGGCGTGCACGCTCCAAAGCGGAGCATGCACGTTAGTTCCTGGACTATTCACCCAGGATTTCCACATCAATGCCCAGCATTTCAGCGATCATGACCAGGTCTTCCACCCAATCGCCATAGACTGCATGGCAGTGGTTGGCGTCAAACCGCTGGATGAAGTATTGATGGTCAAAGGGAAGTCTGGCGAAAACATGGGGCCACTCTTTGGTGGTCTCGGCCTCCTTTTCCTTGGGCAGCTGCACAAACTCGGCAGAGGCAATAGTCATTCTGTATCTGCCCTCGGTTCTCATCAATCTAGCGATGGTCGCCTTGCCCGGTGCCGTCTGGAGGTTCACATGGGCGCCGCCGCCTGCGTAGATGCTCAGCGCAGGATAGAGGGTGACGTCTTTGAGGTTCTCCTTGGGATCATAAGACTTATTGGCGAAATACGTGGACTGGGAACCACAGTTGCAGAAGACCATCACATCTTCTTCGGGGTCATAGTGCCGCACGTCCATGAAGATCACCGGCTGATCAGTGAGCACCCGCAGGATCTCCATGGTCAAGGCGCCGTCCGAGTCAGCCTCGCAGGAGAAGATAACCGGCTCTTTGGGACCGTCCCAGTCGTAGGGATCGTTGCAGAAGGCCGCGGACAGGCACTGCGTGCAGTAGTTCCTGCTCATTTCGTAGTGGCACTTCACGCCCACGAAATCAAGATTCCGTTCACGGATCAACCGTTTGGTGGCCTCATAGTGGCGGATCTGGGTCTTCAGTTTTTCCGGGGTGAGCTGTTTACCGTCATACTCAATGCGTCCCACATTGTCCGTGAGCCACTGGAAGGCTTGCTCCACTTTTTCCTCCGGTACCTCTTCGGCCAGGCGCACGATCTCCAGCTGGTCGATGTGCTCAATATCCACACCAAACAGCTTCTGCCAGGTCTGCATATCCACAGTAGCGCTGTACATGCCCAGACTGCGTCCGCCCACTAAGCCGTAGGTCTTGCCATTCAGGCTGGTTACGGCGCGGGCGCAACGACAGAACTTCATGATCCGTTCCAGGACCTCAGGCTGGTTCACATCGCCGGCTACCCGGAAGTGTTTGATACCCAAATGGTTCAAGGCCCCGCCGCCAGCTAGCATGGCTACCATGCCTGGCCAGTCGGGATTGAGATTGGCCACTAAGAGCACCGGCACGGTGAGATTGCGCGCCGCAATGGCTGTAAAGTTGGGGAAGCTAAACACGCCATAGGAGAAGATCACGCCGTGTACGCCGGCAGCCACCATTTTCAGGGCTTCTTCCTTAGCCGTACGGGGGGAATTAATCAATGTAGTGCCGCGAATTACTTCAACTTCGCCGGTCTGCTCCAAAGCATTGGCTACCTTATCAAACTGCTCCTGTACAATCCCCTTGAGTTCCTCATGTACTCCAGGGTCGCCATCGGAGAAGCCTAAGATACCAATCCTAATTTTTTCCTTACCCATTGTTTTCCTCCTCCTGAATTATTTTATAATACCAATCTTCGAGCGGTCAATTGTCAGGAACACAGCGGTGACCAGAACGATACCCTTGATGATGTACTGAATGTAGGGGGAAACGCCCGCCATGTTCAGTCCGTTGCTGAGCGTCATGATGATCAGAGCGCCCAGCGCGGTTCCCTGGATGCTGCCGATACCACCAGTAAGTGGAGTTCCGCCCACAACCACGGCGGCAATGGCATCCAGCTCCAAGCCATCACCCAGTGTTGCTGTGGCTGCCATCACCCGGCCCGCCTGCAAGACTCCCGCCAGCCCGCAGCACAGTCCGGACAAGGAGAAGACCAAAAGCTTCACACGGTCAACTTTAATACCGCTGAGCCTAGCTACATTCTCCCCTCCCCCCACGGCTATAACTTCGCGGCCAAAAGGAAAGTGGTTAAGCAGTATGTAGCCGATCACTCCTGCCACAAACGCAAAGATCACCGAGTGAGGTACGTCCCCTGTTCTGCCCCCGTAGACGTTCAGGAATCTCATGTTGATGATCTCCACAGGCGCCCCCCGGGTAATGAGCAGAACCAGACCGCGATACGCCACCAAGCCGCCTAACGTGGCCATAAAGGAAGGTACTTTACCTTTGGCAAAGATCAAGCCGTTAACCGTTCCGCACATAAGACCCACCAGCATGGCAGGGAAGATGGCCCAGACACCGATTTTGTTAGCATAAATTGCTGCAGTAAGTGCCGAGAGGCCCACCATGGAACCCACCGAGAGGTCGATGGAACCGGCCAAGATCACGAAGGTCATGCCGATACCCACAACCATCAGCATTACCGCTTGCTGCAGAATAATGGTGAAGTTCCTGACTGTAAAGAAGCGTTCGTTGAGCTGGGAAAAGACGATGACCAGCACCAGCAGGGCCAAGATGGCAAAGTATTTGCGCAAGTAAGCGAGTGCATTAGCCAGATGGCGGCGATCCTCAATGCTTTTTGCGGGTGTCTTCGTGTTCACTTGCTTCACTCCTCAGCAGAATGTGTCAAGAGACTAAATCATGTAACTGATTACTTCCTCTTCCGTCAAACCATCGGTGCTCGTAAAGAGCTTGCTGATCTTGCCGCTCTTCATGATGATCAACCGGTCACTCATGCCCAACAGCTCCGGCAAGTCTTCGCTGACCATGATGATGGATATTCCATCGTTTCTCAATTTATCGATGATCTGATAAATCTCATAGCGCGCACCGACATCAATACCGCGAGTAGGATTATTAAGCAACAAGACCTTGGGCTCACTAGCTAAGCACTTGCC
This sequence comes from Bacillota bacterium, assembly GCA_029776155.1. Taxonomy (GTDB): domain Bacteria; phylum Bacillota; class Limnochordia; order Darwinibacteriales; family Darwinibacteriaceae; genus DTU010. Next base: position 8,472 of record JAKOTU010000094.1, read on the forward strand.
GATGACTACTTTCTGAGCGTTACCGCCGCTCAACGACCCCACGGCCACGTTGACCGAGGAAGTCCTAATGGAAAGGAGGTCAACTTGGCTGTTGGCGATTCTCTGTTCTTCCTTACGGTCAACGAGCAGGCCCTTGGTGGGCATGGAAATAAGGTTGAGGTTAAACAGCACCGAAAGCTGGAGAATGAGGCCTTCCAGGGTTCTTTCGCCTGGCACCATGGCCACGCCACGTTCGATAGCCTCAAAAGGCGCCCGGGGATGATACTGCGCACCGTGCAACAGCACAGTACCGGTTCTGAAAGGCATATCACCGTATAAAGCCTTCAAGATACTCTCCCCGCCAGAACCCTTCAAACCACCAATCCCCAGAACCTCTCCACTGTACAAGTCAAACGATACGCCCTCTACACGGCCTGGAACATGGAGCTCCTGGACGGACAGGGCCTTTTCCGTTCTCTGGCGAGGTTGACGGGGCGGATACATGCTCTCTCCAATGTCCCTGCCCACCATCAGGCGTTCCAGCTCCCGCTGGGTCACATTCTGGGGTTCCACATCGGCAACGCTGCAACCGTCCTTGAGCACCGTGACATTATCAGCCAGGGAGAATACTTCATTAAGGTGGTGGGAAATAAAACCGATGGCAATCCCCCGCCCTTTGAGGGTTTCAATCAGTGCATAGAATGATTCCATCTCATCACGATTCAAGAACGCTGTTACTTCATCGAGCAGCAAGACCTTGGGCTCAGTGGACATGGCCCGGGCCAGTTCAATCATTTTCCACTGCCCCACGTTCAGTTTCCTCAACTCTTCCCGGGCGTCGATATCTGCGCCAATGGAGTCCAGCCACCCTTGGGCCGCCTTCTGCATGCGCCTTCGATCAATCAGACCGGATTTGCGGCGAAACTCCCGGAGCCTGTCGATGAAGATATTCTCCGCGATACTTAAGCAGGGATTGATGTTCGTTTCCTGCATCACCAGCGCCACACCATGCTTGGCCGCATCTGTGAGGCTTGTTGGTTTGAACGCCGCGCCATCTAGGAAAACCTCGCCACTGTCCGGGGCGTGCACGCCGGCCAGCACTTTGAGCAGGGTTGATTTGCCTGCCCCGTTTTCTCCCACCAGGGCTCGAACCTTTCCACCTTCAAAGGTAATAGAGACGTTCTGGACTGCTTTAATCGCTCCAAATGATTTAAAGATATTTCGAGCCTCGAGTTTCACAATAATACCTCCTGTTATAGGATTCTCCAGGCAGAAACGGGCGTTCCTGCCTGGAGAAAGACCTAACTACAGTGCTTGGCAAACTACTTGGAATACTTCAGCTCAAAGATGGCTGGCGGAGCATCAGGATTGTAGACCCGGGAATGGGCTCTGAAGTCATACTCAGGCATACCGCCGGGATAGTCGGCCATGTATTGGTCATAGGTTTCTTGGGTCAGAGGCAGCAGTTCCAGTTCTACGCTGGCCAGCTCTTTGGGAATCTCAAAACCATGCAGGTAGTCGTACATCATAACCAGAGCAAAGCCGCCCTGCAGCCAGTGGCCGCCAATGTCAAACAGAAGCTCGCCATTTCTTACGGCATCAACGTTTTCTGGGTTGAGGTCCATGGCCACAACCATTACATCTTTACCGGGCTGGACACCTGCATCCTTCAAAGCGGCCATAACACCCGTAGCGGTACCACCGTTAGCGGCCCAGACACCCTTCAGATAAGGATGGGCTTGATACAGGTCTTCCATGGCTTTTTGGGAGGTATCCCGTACGAAGTCACCTACAACTTCACCAACCACCACTACTTCTGGATGCTCTGCCAGAGCATTGCCCAGACCCTTGCGGCGGTTAATAGCTACCGACGTGCCGGGTGTTCCGTTCACTACGCCAATGTACTTCTTGCCATCCTCAGCGGGCTCCGTTGCCGCAAAGAGGGCCTTCGCCATGGCATAGCCGGCCTTCTCGTCGCTCGGGCCTACAAAGGCGATGTAGTTGTCAAAATCGCCGGGCTGGATGGTGCCGGGATAGGTGTCAGTGCAGATCACAGGAATACCGTAGCGTCCAGCTTCCATAATCCCCTTACGGCCGGTATCCCAATAGGGAACGAAGATGATGCCATCCACGCCCCGGGAAACCAGGTCTTCCAGGTACTGAACCATGCGGTCCGCGCTGTTCTCCGCGTTCAGCGTGATCAGCTCTACGCCCAGTTCCTTGGCGCCTTCCTGCATAAACTCCACATAGCGATTCCAGAACTGTGCTTCCAGAGTAGGTACGATAGCTCCGATAGTGACCTTCTTGGGCGTTACTGCAAAAACAGAGCAGGAAAGGAAAACAACCAACAGGACAACCGCCAACGCAGTCAATCTGAACTTGCCCAACATCGTGCGTCCTCCTTTAATGAAGTAGTCTTGCTGCCACGCTCAATGCTCTTCTGCCGCGCCTTGACCGCACACACTGCACGGCAGCTGAACAGCGCGGCATTGTGAAGACTACCACAATGAACCTCGCTTGCCGCAGGCGTGCTGGTCGGCGGCACCCAACTCCGACCATCAAAAAACTGTCCCCGTATCCCTTTCTATCAACCCCCTCACCTCGTAGTTTCGGTTAAGCCCCCAGCAGCAGAGCAGCGTGTGTCAACTGCCAGAAGCACATCTTTTCTCCGCAATCAAAGACCGTCGAAGGCTGATGATCGGCCTATTGGCTCATGAGCTCGGACAGTTTATCGGCTGCTGCCTTCACCAAGTGCACCAGGTTCGCGAACACGTGCCCATCGTTGAAGGAAGCGATGTGTCCCGTGACACCTATACCTGCAATAACACGCTCTGTGTTGTCAAACACCGGTGCGGCCAAACAACCGATACCCCTGGCGTACTCCTCATAGTCCGTGCCATAACCCTGGCGTCGAATCTGTGAGAATTCCTCCCACAGCTTGCTTTCCACTGCTGCCCTTTCCTCGGGCCGGCAGCGTAGTTCAGCGCTGGCCAGCGCTTCGGCCCTCTTTTCCTCCGGCAAATATGCCAACAGCACTTTACCGGCAGCACTCACGTTAATGGGCAGAACGGTGCGCAGTTTGGCGATAATGGACACTGGTTCCACAGGCAAGGCCTGTTCTATGTACATCACCCCGTTGCCATGCAGAACACCAAGTTGGGCGGTCATCTCACTACTGTTAGCCAGTTCGCGCAGGACGTCCTTGGCCAGCGTCCGCAGTTTAGGTTCGATCTTGTCGGCCAAGTCCAATAGGGAAAAACCTAGGGTGTAGCGGTCAGGGGATGATTCAGAAATGATTGTTAAGTAACCACGACTCAAAAGGTATTTTACAACCCGAAAACAGGATGTCTGGGGAATGCCCAGTGTGGACGAGATCTGCTTCAGGGTAAGCCCAGCCGGCTTTGTTGAGAGCAATTCAAAAATATCCAGTGCGTTTTTCACAGCCGGAACAACAACGTGATTGTTATTGGAGTTATTTGTGGATTTTGCCATAGATCTCTCTGCACCCTATCAAAATTCCATATATGGAATTCTTATTTCATATTTGAATTTATGTTTCTACGCCTCCACTGTATTTCCTTCTTTATTTTTGTTTTTCTTGGCATTTATAATTTCAGTCCAAAAACGTCATAACAAGTGACGAAAACCTCTAAGACCGGTAGACAGGAATACGTACGCGGCAGCAAGGGGAAGCAGCCGCTGTTCCCGAGGCCTGTTCGTTAATTCTTGCACAAGTGCATAAAAACAAGCTCCCCTGCTGTACAGCAAGGGAGCACCCTCTCGTCATATTTATTCAGCGGACTATCTAGATCGCCACAGATAACGCCCTCATCATGGCGAATGGATCCACAGATGGTACATCGAAAGCAGCACACACGTTGGGAACTGTTGCCCACAACTCCATTCCTGACAAACAGGATCCCGGCATTCTCCGCGCATTGGAAAATCTTGGTCAAGGCGTCTTCCCAAGTTCGTACGTCTTCAGCCCAGTTGTCGGACAAACCGAGGGTGGTGCGTATGTAGGCCGCTATGGCGGTGGGATCATCGATCAGGTTGGCTAAGCCAACAAAAGACCTTGGCTCATAACCTTCCTCAAGCAAGTATTCCCTCACCCACGCCCGACGACGCTGCATCGTATACACCGTATCCAGGAGGTTACTGCTGGGTTCTGGAACGCCACCATCGCCAAACGTCCTGCAATCAGATATCGGCAGCTTCTCCTCCAATTCGCTTCTTCGCCCCGATCTATCGAGAGCCCATCCTAGAATTTCACGACTTTCGAGCGGAAGGGTATGGGTCACGAGGAGGACGCCGGAGGCTGATCCCATGAAGCAAAGACTCCCTTGCCCGAGAGCAAAGGAGTCCATTGCCTTACTTCTGCAGTTCCCAGTAACACCTTTTGGGAGAGACGATCTTGCCTTCCTTTTTCAGCTGGTTCATGGCCTTTTCCACTTCTTTTTTGTCCAGGCCGGTGGCTTCCACAATATCTCCCGTCCTTGCGGGTTCAGTAACCTTTTGGAAATACTCCAGTACAACTTGGTAGCTGTCCATCTCTGCTCCCCTCTCTTTGAGTAAGTATGTTGGTTTTATTCTACCCCATGTTGCCCAGATCGTCCAGCCTTTAAGCGAACGTAAGTTCCTAAGAACCTGAGCTGTGTGGTATAATATGCCCAAGAAAACAGGGGAGGCAAGAACATGGCGGACAAATTTGACTTCAAAAAAGAAGAAAAGCACCTCTACCAGCCCAAAACCACTCCTAATATTGTGGATGTGCCGGAAATGCTCTTTATCGCCGTAGATGGGCAGGGCGATCCCAATACTGCCCCAGAGTATCAAGGAGCGGTGGAACTCCTCTACGGCCTTTCTTATACGATCAAGATGAGCCCCAAAAGCGGGCAGGCCCCCGCGGGTTACTTCGATTACGTCATCCCGCCCCTGGAGGGTTTGTGGTGGGGTGGTGATGTGGATGCCGAATCCTGGGTGGTGACTAACAAACAGAGCCTTTTCTGGACCATGCTCCTCAGGCAGCCTCCCTTTGTAACCGACGAGGTCTTGGCCTGGGCCAAGGAGAGCTTAGGCAAAAAGAAACCAGGCCTCGATCTGACCAAGGCCCGGCTCATCTCCTTGACGGAAGGGCTCTGCGTGCAGATACTGCATGTGGGTCCTTACGCCGCAGAACCCCAGAGCGTTCAGCGCATGCATGCCTTCGCCGCAGAGCAGGGTTACAGAATAGACTTTTCCCCACAGCGCCTGCACCATGAAATCTACCTCAGCGATCCGAGAAAGACCGCTCCGAAAAAGCTTAAGACGGTACTGCGTCATCCCATTGCCAAGGCTTAATCTGCCCCACTTAAGGAAAACCTCGTCCCTGCTATAAAAAGGCGGGCTTTCCCTGAGCACCTTGTGCTGCAGGACCAACCCAGCTTCGGGATGGTACCGAGTTCCCTATGAACCCACCAGATAGGGGGCCATGGTGCGGGGCCTGGTGCTGCGCGCAATGGATTACGCCGCATCGGTTCTCCTAGAGGCGCTGCACCAAAACAGGCTGCTTCACCACATCGCATACTGCTTCCGCCTCTGGATCGTTGAGCCTGCGCTTGACCAGCTTGCCCACGGATGCGCCCAGCGCCCTGGGGCTCTGGTTCACGTAGTAGATGGTAGTCCCGGGCAGCAGGAGCGTGTCCACCGCGCCGTATGATCCAAAGACCAAATCCGTACCGATCTTGCAGCCCCTCTTGAGCAGTTCGGAGAGGGCGCCCATGGCCATGAGGTTGTTCATGGCCAGCAGTGCCTCTGGGCAGCCCTTCTTCAGAAAACGCCTGGCGGCCCTGAGCCCGGAGTCGAAATAGAAGTCGCCGTAGTATTCCGTGACCGAGACCCCTGGGGCCTTATCTTGGATGGCGGCGCGCACCCCCGCGGCCCGCTCCTGCGCGGTGCTGGCCGTTTGGGGGCCGTGGATCACGGCCAAAGAGTGCACCCCTTGCTCCAGCACCCTTTGGGTGAGTTCATAGGCTGCCCCGTAGTTGTCCTCCACCACCGCATCCAGCTCTTCCGCCAGCTCCTCAGGCAAGCGGTCGACCAGCACAATGGGCAGGCCCCGTTCGTGCACCGCCTCGATCACTTCCTCGTTACTGCCCGCGGTAGCCAAAACCAGGCAGTCGATGCGATCTTCGGCCAAGACGTTGATGAGTTTCTGCTCCTTCATGGGATCCTCATCGGAGCTGGCCATGAGCAGGCTGTATTCCAAAGGGGCGATCACATCCTCAATCCCCTTGATGATGTGCATGAAATAGGGGTTGGCAATGTCTGGCACCAGGATACCGATGGCCCTGGTTTCTTTGGTCTTCAGGGCCCGGGCCGCGGCGTTGGGGCGGTAGCCCAACTTGGCGATGGAAGCTTTCACCCTTTTTCTCAGATCATCGGTGACAAAGGGACTCTTGTTCAAAACCCGGGATACGGTGGCGGTGGAAACTCCCGCATCCTCCGCCACATCTTTGATGGTGACATTGTTCCGTTCCTTTTTGGCCATGGGCAACGCACCTCATCTGCTTACTCTAGCGCCATTATACCATCCCGGCTGCGCCGCGCTGGGCTGCCTGAGGGCATGGGGCTCTGCAGGGCATTCAAGAAATGAAGGATCTCTTCTTCAGTGTGATCGGCAAAAAGGGAGAACCGCGGCACACCACCAGCCGGGGCCCCGATGTGCTTGAAGTTCCGCCAGCAAGGCCTCTTGGCCCCGCTGCAGTCTTGGCTCCCTAGGGCAATAACCCCGTAGGCGCCAGGTTTTCCCAAAAGCTGAAAACGTTTACAACCCAACGTATAGAAAAAGGCTTAAAGGTTTCATTGTGTACTTTTTATGATATTATAAAACCCCTTGCCCTGTCAATGAGAGTCGTTACTAGAACCCCTGGCAGAGGCAGGCAGCAGCGGTTTGAACTCCTTTTTTCTGAAGACAGAGCAGCTAAAAAAACACGCCTGTCCAGGGAACCAAAAACGGCATCGCACTGAACAGACGTGTTATCGTATTGACTCTTACAGCTCCTGGTGAGGCAGTCGATCCAGTAGGGCTTGGGCAATCTGCAGGGTCTTCTGCATGTTGCGCAGCTTCGCTTCATCAATGCTGTCTTCAGCCCTGTGCAGGATTTCCAGGTCGTTGAAGGTCAGCATGCATACCTTGCTGCCAGCCCGGTAAAAGGCTGCATGATCACTACCTTCTGGGGGCGGGAAGATGTACCGCGTCGCAACACCCAACTCGGCAGCCTGGGGTTCGATGGTTTCCCTTAAGAAGGGCAGCAGCGGATCGGGACCGTACCAAACCTCCAGCACATCGCCTCGCCCCACCCCGTCGAGGTTGAGCATGAAGCTGGGCACTTCACCCCGCTCCTCGAGCATCTGCACGTAAGCATTGGAACCTGCCAAAAGCCATTCTTCTGATCCAAACCACACCAGCCGCACATTAAGACCGGGCACTCCATCCCGAAGTTGATGCGCCAGGGACAGCAAACAGGCTGCACCGCTGGCATTGTCGTAGGCTCCAGCTGTGTTCCAGAAGCTGTCATAATGCGCCCCGATGATGACCAACCGATCACCGCGCCGGGGAAGCTCTGCCACCACGCTGCGGCCAATTTGCACAGCGCCAAAGGACGGGTTTGCTTCCAGGGTGGCCGTTACCACTCGACCTGTTTGGTGAGCGAGCAGCAGTTCTTGAACATCTGCACTGCCGATCCCAAGATACAGTACTTGGTCACAGCCCAGGGGCAGGGTCTGGGGGATGGCTGGCCCCGCCTGCCTCCCCGCTATGTACGCCAAAAGTTCAGCTTGGGGCGATACTAGGGCAAAGCGCTCCCAATCATGGCGGCCCCAAATGCCCAAAGGCCCCACATACTCGATGGTTCCGCTTAAGGGTCCTTTGGCCTGCGCCCCTGGCGAGCCCAGCATCACATAGGCCTCGCGCTCCCGGCCGTCCCAGGCTAATCTAGGCGGATCCCCAGGCAGCCAACTAGTGTACTCATACTCATGGCAATGGTACTGCAGGCCCCACCGCTGCAGGTACCTAGTTATCACTTCCACCGCCTGCTCCGCCCCGGGTGTGCCCATAAACCGGGCACCGCAGGCTACCAGTTCTGTCCATACGCCATGCAGAAGGGCTAGTTTTCCCACCCCACTTCACCTTCCTGCTTATGAAATGCGAGACCTTGCTTAAGTGGAGGCCCTGACGATCAGCTTGGGCTTCAGCAGAATCTGCCGCGCCCCCAGGGTTGTCTGTTCCTGCATCCGCTCCAGAAGCAGCCGCGCCGCGGTTTCACCAATGGCACGCACAGGTTGGGCCACCACCGTAATGGGGGGATTGATCATATCGGCCATCAGAAAATCGTCGAACACGCAGATGGCCACATCTTCCGGTATGCGCAGCCCCAGTTCCTTAATGGCCCTGAGGGCCCCAATACCCATGAAGTTGCTGGCCACAAACAGGGCTTCAACATCGGGGTGCTCCCGCAGGAGGGCATGGCATTGGTGGTAGCCCCCTTCCATTACGAAATCTCCGTAACGGATATAACCTTCGGGGACCGCTAGTCCGTAAAAGGCCAAAGCCCGCCGATAACCTTCTAACCGTTCCAAACCAGCCGTCTGGCTTTGTCGGCCGGCGATGGTGGCAATGCGGCGATAGCCCCGAGTCACCAGGTGTGATACGGCGTGAAAGGCCCCTTCGATGTTATCAACCCGCACAGAATCAAGCTTTTCTGAGCTGACATGGTCGATCTGCACCACAGGGATGAGCCTGCTGATCCGCTCCAGGCGCGCCCCGTCGTTATCCACCGAAGTAACCAACAGGCCGTCCACCCGTTTGTCTACAAAGGCCTGGAGGTTCTTCTCTTCCTTCCCGAGGTCACTCTGGCTGTCGCTGATCATCATCAGGTAGCCGTGTTCCTGCAGCACCCTTTGTGCCCCCGTAGCCACCTCGTTGGAGAAAGGGTTGGAGATCTCTGGAGCCAGCATACCTACGGTGAACGAGGTCATCTTACGCAGACTGCGGGCCAAGTCATTAGGGCTGTAGCGCAGTTCGGCCATGGCGCGCAGCACCTTTTCCCTGTTTTCAGGGAGCACCGTTTCCACGTTGTTGATGACACGGGAGACTGTAGCTACAGAAACACCCGCCCGTTCCGCGACATCCTTGAGGGTGGCTCCTTGCCGTTGAATGGCTCGTTCTTCACTGGCAACCATCACATCAGCACCTCATTAGCATCAGTTGTCCGTAAACCTGCACTGCCGTGAGCAGATGAGCAATGGGCACAAACTCATCAACACCGTGGCAGCCAAAGCTTAAGTCCCCAGGACCAAAAATGAGGGTATCATACCCAGCCGCTGCAATCATATTGGCATCGCAGGGGCCGGGAAAACAGGCCACCTGCGCCTCTTGGCCCGTGACATCGGCAAAGGCCTGCAGCAGTTGGGTAACCCCTGGATGGCTTTCTGGGGTCAACATGGGTTCCCAGATGGGATCTAAAACGGGTACTCGGATCGAAGGACGATGCTTCTGCAGCCACTCATCACCCTGGGCTGCTTGCTCCACCGCTTGCTCGATCTCACCGATCACACCCTGGGACGTATGCCCCGGATGGAAAACAACCGCGTAGGTTGCGCTGCACTGGGCTGGCAGAATAGCTGCCAGATCACCGCCGCTAATATGCACTGGAGTCATGTTCATGGAATAGGGAGGAGCCAAGGGAAACACCCGGAAAGACCACTCCTTGTTCAACCTGGCTAGACTACCCATGACCATCTGCATTTTCTCAATGGCATCCACTCCCGGCCGCTCCTCCAGGGGCACCGCGGGATCGACGCACATATAGCGATTGGCGGGGTGGGTTCCCTTGCCGGTGACAGATACCTCAAAGAAGAACCAGCCCATGGCCGCCCGGCATACTTTCAGATGAGTGGGTTCGGCGTTGACCACGAGGGGAGCACCATAACCGCGCTTAAGGACGCTGTTCACACCTATTTCCGGTTTGGCGGACTCTTCGCCGATGTTCACCGTCAAGATCAGATCATGTTCGAACTCATGGCCCAACTCCAAAAGCAGCTTGGCAGCCCAGAGGAAGGAGGCCACTCCCCCCTTCATATCACTAGCTCCCCGTCCCCACAAAACGCCATCCTCGATGCGGCCAGAATACGGATGGTAGCACCAGCGGGCCAGCTCTTCCCCGGGTACGGGGACCACATCAGCGTGCCCGTTAAACATGAGGCCCGGTTTTCCTGAACGTCCTGGTATCCTAATGGCCAGGTTAGGTTCCCCGGGGCTTTCCTCCCAGAACTCCAGCCAATTGGGGTCCCACCCCCACTCCACCAGCTTGTCCCTAAGCCAAGCTTGACCTGCATAGACCGACGCTGCACCCACTTTGGGCGCCTCGGAGGGTATTTGTACATATTCGGAAACGAAATGCAGGAATTCCTGCTCACTCAGCCTCAATGCTCGGAATATTTCATGCTTCTTCTTCATCGAATGCCTCCACTTCACCGCAGCGATTCTGCACCTTAATTGCCCTGGGCCTTCTTCTTTTTCAGGCTGTCAGACAAAACAGCTATCACAATAATGGTACCTGTGATCACTTCCAGAACGTACGGATCTACGTTCATGAGGTTGAGCCCGTTGCTTAACACACCCATCAGCAGAGCACCAAAGAGCGTGCCCACAACCCCGCCTTCGCCCCCACTCATGCTGGTGCCTCCCAAAACGACGGCGGCAATGGCGTTGAGTTCGTAGCCCACACCAGCTGTGGGCAGACCGGAACGCAAGCGGGAGGTGAGCACAATAGCGCTCACTGCCGCCAGGGCCCCGCTGGCGACGTAAATATACAGCTTGTTGCGGGTGACACGAATCCCTGAGAGTCTAGCCGCTTCTTCGTTGCCGCCGATGGCATAGACAGCTCGGCCAAAGGTGGTACGGTTGAGTATAAAGTGCACAACCACAGCAATTAGGAACATGAGGATGGAGGGAACGGGAATGCCCGCCACATAACCGGCTCCAAACCAGGCGAATTGGGTGGGCAGGCCATAGATGGGATACCCCCCCGTGTACAGATAGGTTAGTCCCCTAAAAGCGGTCATGGTTCCCAGGGTAGCAATGAAGGGGGGAATACCGAACACGGAAATGAGCACTCCGTTAATTGCTCCAATCAGGGCCCCCAGCGCGATTCCCAGGAGGATGGCCAGCCACATGTTCAGCTGCCAGTTCACTAAAGCACTGGCCACAATCACGCTGACAAAGGCAACGATGGAGCCTACCGATAAGTCAATTCCTCCACCAATGATGGCAATGGTCATCCCCACAGCCAGGATTGCGGAAATAGATACCTGGCGGGTCAAGTTCATGATATTGTTCAGGGTGAAGAAAGAGCTGGACATGATGGAGAAGACGACCATCAAGCAAACAAGTCCAATAAAGATGCCCGTGCTCCGCCCCAAAAAGCTGCTCTGCAGTTTTTTCAAGATTGTCATCTTCCACACCTCTCCACGCGAGCATCCACACTGCCCGTAGCATACTGCATAATCAACTCTTGAGTCGCCTCACCACGTTCTAAATCAGCCACTAGGGAACCCTCGCGCATTACCAGGATCCGATCGCTCATGCCCAATACTTCCGGCAGGTCGGAGGAGATGAGCAGAATCCCCACGCCAGATTTAGCCAAATCGTTGATGAGTTCATAGAGTTCCACCCGGGAACCAACATCAATGCCGATGGTTGGTTCATCAAGAATGAGGACATCGAACTGCTTGGCCAGCCATTTGGCCAGAACAACCTTCTGCTGATTACCGCCGCTGAGGTTGCCCACCAGCTGGTCGATGTGGGGTGTTTTCACGGCTAGATCCCTAACCTGTTTCTGCACGATTTCTTGTTCCGCGCCGAGGCGCAGCCAACCCAGCCGCGAGATCTTTTCCAGACTGGCCAAGGTTACGTTGTGCCGCACGGACATGGAAAGGACCAATCCCTGCCTCTTTCGGTCTTCCACAGCCAGGGCAATGCCTGCTTTCAGGGCATCTTGGATGGAACGGATGCGCCGGGGTTCCCCCGCGACTTCGATTTCGCCCTGATCAAAGGGGTCTACTCCGAACAGGCAGCGGGCCAGTTCCGTTCGCCCCGCTCCCACCAGTCCCGCTAGGCCCACCACCTCGCCGCGATGGATCTCAAAGCTGATGTTCTTCAGCCGCTTCTTCTGGCTTAGGTCTTTGACCCGCAGGACAAGGGGCCCGCGGGGAGCCACTACTTTGGGAAATCGCTCCACGATCTCCCGGCCAACCATGGCCCGTACGATTTCGCTGTTGCTCACCTCGGCCACCAGGTGATGGCCAACCCGGCGACCGTCCCGGAGGATGGTCACCCGATCACAGATCTGGCGCAGCTCATCTAAACGGTGGGAAATGTACACAACGGCCACATGGCGAGCCTTAAGCTGGCGGATAATGGCGAACAACTGCTCAGTTTCGCTGTCGGTGAGGGGAGCCGTCGGTTCGTCCATGATGATGATCTTGGGGTTCATGGAGAGCGCCTTGGCGATCTCCACCAGCTGCTGGTTGGCCACGCTCAACTCTCCCACCGGTGTTCTCACGTCCGGTTGAAAGCCCAGCAGATCAAGGTATTCCTTCGCCTGCCGATTGAGGCGTTCCCAGTCAACCAGGCCGGCGGAGGTTCGGGGAAGCCGCCCTGCGAACACGTTTTCCGCTGCCGAGAGGGCGGGAAACAGCCTGCGTTCTTGGTGAATGATGCTGATTCCATGGGCCTGGGCCACCAGGGGTGAGGTGATGGAGACCACTTTAGAGTGCAGCCTGATCTCACCGGCATCAGGGCGGTACACACCGCTGAGGATTTTCATCAACGTAGACTTTCCTGCACCGTTCTCCCCCACGAGGGCGTGGACCTCACCCGCCCGCAGATCGAAGTCCACGTCTTGCAGGGCCTTGACACCTGGAAAGGATTTACAGATGCCTTTCATCTCCAGGATGGTGCCACTCATACCAGTACCTCCCTCGCATCCTAAAATCTCGGATGCCTGGAAGCCCAGGCATCCGAGCTGGTGTCGTTACTGCGCGTTTTCGGCGGTGATCATTTCTACAGGTACAGGAATGGATGCTGGCAGTTCTGCGCCGGAGAGGTATTCCAAAACCTTTTCCACGGCCATTCTGCCCAAAAGGTAAGGCTGCTGAGCCACGGAACCTTTATAGGCATGGCCCGCTTTAATGGCGTCCAAAGCCTCGGGCTCGGCGTCAAAACCGATGATCACGATCTGATCCGACTTGCCGGCTGCTTCCACTGCCGCCAGCGCTCCCAAGCCCTGCATATCGTTTACCGCGAAAATGCCAGCCAGATCGGGATGTCTCTGCATGATGTTCTCGGTCACGGACATGGCCAGATCGCGCTGGGATTGACCCGTCTGCTTGGCCACCAGTTCAAGGCCCGGATACTTGCTCAGTTCTTCCACAAAGGCCTCTTCCCGTTCGATTGTGGATGTAATCACAGGGTAGTTGATGAGGGCCACTTTGCCTTTGCCGCCAAGCAGCTCATTGAGCAGTTGAGCAGCCAAGCGCCCGCCGAGGCGGTTGTCAGAGGCAATGTGGGTTACCACATCGCCGCCTGCTGCCGAAATATCCACAGTGACGACTGGAACCTTGTGGGCATTGGCGGTCTCAATGGTGGGAACTACCGCTTTACTGTCGATGGGGATCAGGATGAGGGCATCTACCCCCTGTACCAGGAAGTTTTCCACGAGGGATTGCTGTTTTTCTTGGTCGCCGTTGGGATCACCCACGAGCACCTTTACCCCATACTCCTCAGCGGCATCCAGAATACCCCGTTCCAGTTCCTGATAGAAGACAAACCTCTTACTCCAGTTGGAAAAGCCGATGGTGATTTCATCTGCAGCGAGTACACTTACGGAAAGTCCCAACAGAACCGTCAGCGCTACCAAAAGCGCCACCAGTTTACGGCCACTACGCATACCCATTGACTCCTTTCTTGTCTTTGCTTTGCCCATAATCGCCAGCAAGGTGTACTTCTGTGAAAATGTTTACTCTCCCCTTATGCCGAATTCATGCACCTCCTTGGATGCGAGTATCTTATTGTAAGATACCGTTTTCTTGAGTGGGCAGAAACTCCCCTTTGCGATGGGGCCGCGAACCTCCCCAGGCTGAGTTATCACCTGGCCATGAAGCGCGGTTATCCGCTCTTGACGCCTTCTCCAGTTCCACTGCACAGCCTTGTATAGGGCTTCTCTTACTCAAGCAATGGTTTACAAGGCTACTAGGCCTTATTTATCGATGTTTTCGCTCATGTATTTTCTCTCTTCGTGTAATCCTTTTCTTAAGGCGCAGTATTATTATTCCCCCCCTGCCCGGATCTTCCTTCTATGTTTTAGATAAATCCTCACAAAAAGGAAACTATCTTTACCCGGCCAGCAAAAAACCCCGGAATCCGGGGTTGGCCTGCTGATGCTTTTTAATTGGTCACACCAACGGTTAGAAGAATGTTCGCGTAGGGTGTCGTTTCCCCTGAGACAATGGCCAGAACCAAGTCCTGGCTGGTGGCGCATTCTTCATAGAAATCCAGGCGGGCTATGGGGGTGACTTTTAACGGGGCTAGAACCTCTTCGAAGCGGTCGAAGATAGCC
>JAKOTU010000046.1 GCA_029776155.1 Bacillota bacterium
GGGGAAGAGCTATGCCACCAAAGAGCACACTGCCCCCGAGCGGACCCTCACCACCACGGTGAAAATCAGGGGAGGAGTGCATCCCCTGCTGCCCGTGCGCACGGATCGGCCCATTCCCAAGGACAAACTTAGGGAGGCCATGCGGGCCACGGCAGAGCTGGAGGTGGAAGCCCCCGTTAAGATGGGCGATGTGCTGGTGGAAAACTTTTTAGGGCTGGGGGTCAACCTCATCGCTACGCGGAATCTTGATCGGGTGGAATAGAAGCCAAACCTCCGCTGTGTGGGCGGAGGTTTGGCGCGCCTTGGGTTCTCCACTGGACCCGGCGCGTTTTTTTACTTTTGCAGACAAAATGAAGGGCCGCAGGAGGAGTTGGGCCCCCAATACCCAATTAAATGCGTAAATGGTTAGTCCTGGGCTGAAAAAGAACACTTATTTGCAATCAAGAGGGCCCAATTTGTTATTTTTCGTACAAAGGGGGAACGGTATGATCGACCCAAGGGGGGAAAGGGACAGCCTGCTCTTCTTTGTCTTGGAACATGCCCAGGCCATTATCTTCCTCTGTGATGTGCGCACAAGGCGTGTGCTGTTTGCCAACCGTAGGGCCCGCGCAGAATTCGGCGTGCGGGAAGGGCAGCTCTGCTGCCCGGAGCAGCATGTTTTCCCACAAGCCTGCGGCTGCCGCAGCAACGAACAGCTCCTGGCGTGTCCTGAGCAGATCATCCACGATGAATGGTACAACTCCCGGGCGGGGCGCTGGTATGAACGCCACCTCCAGTTAATCGAACTGGCGGGGGGCCGCCTGGCCCGGCTGGAGATCTCCTTTGATGTTACCGAAAGTTCCAGGTTTCGGCAGGGTGCCTACTCCCGCTTGATCCTGCAATCCATTGGCGATGCTGTCATTGCCACTGACCGCTGTGGGACCATCACCCTGATGAACCCCCAGGCGGAAAAACTCACGGGTTGGGACCGGGAGAGTGCTGTGGGCCGGAAACTGGGCGAAGTGTTCCAGATCATCAACACCCAGACCAGAGCTAAGGTGGAAGACCGCGTTGCTAAGGTACTTGCCAGCGGCTGTATCGTGGGGCTTGCCAACCACACCAGTCTGATCTCCCGGGATGGAACGGAGTACCATATCGCGGACAGTGCCGCTCCTGTCAAAGACCAGGAGGGGAACATCCACGGCGCTATTCTGGTGTTCCGGGATATCAGCGAAGAATACCTGCGCCGGGAGGAGCTGCAGAGGAGCGAAGAACGTTTCCGCACCCTGAGGCAGACCTCCATCAACGCCATCGCCCTGCATGAAATTATCACCGATGAACAGGGACGTCCCGTGGACTACCGCTTTCTAGAAGTAAACAGAGCCTTTGAAGAGCTCACGGGCTTTCAGGCAGCTGAACTTTTAGGACGCACTGTGCGTGAGGTGATGCCGGGAACTGAAGCCTACTGGATTGAAACCTACGGCCGGGTGGCCTTAACGGGGGAGCCCGTTGAACTGGAGGACTTCAGCGGTGAACTGGGCAAGTATTTCTGGGTGCGGGCCTACAGTCCCAAGCCCGGACAGTTTGTTACTGTGTTCGAGGACATTACCGAGCGCAAGAACATGGAAAACACCCTGCGGGAGATGGCCTACCGGGACTTTCTAACGGGGCTGCACAACCGCCGCTATCTAGAAAGCCAGCAGGAAAACTGGGAAGGGGAAGAGCATCTGCCCCTCAGCGTAGTGATCGGTGATGTGAACGGGCTGAAGATTATCAACGATTCCATGGGGCACCAAAAGGGCGATGAATACCTGCAGCGGGCAGCCCAGGTCTTCCGCCAGGTGGCCCGCCCTGGGGATCTGGTTATCCGCTGGGGAGGCGATGAATTCGTTCTGATCTGTTCCCGCACTTCGGAAGGGGAAGCCCATGGGCTTTGTGCCCGCATCGGCCAGCTCTGCCAAGGGTCCCAAGGCGCGCCAGTGCTCAGCATTGCCCTGGGCTGCGCCACCAAAACCAACCGAGAAGAGAGCTTGGCCCAGGTGCTGCGGGAAGCTGAAACCAGGATGTACCAGCAGAAGCTCAACAGCGCCGAAAGCCGCAGGAGCGCTTTGGTGCTCTCGCTGCAGCAGGCCCTAGCGGAAAAGAGTCATGAGACAGAAGAACATGCCAGGAACCTGCAGCGGCTGGCGGTGAACCTCGCCCAGCGGGTGGGGCTGCCCGATAGTACGGTGGAAACAACATCGCTGGTGGCACTCCTCCACGATATTGGCAAACTGGCCATCTCCGAGACCATTTTAGACAAACCCGGCCCCTTGACGGAAGAGGAGTGGGCTGTGATGAGGCGCCACTCGGAGATCGGGCACCGCATCGTGGCCTCTTCCCCCGATCTGGTGGATGTGGCCGTGGGCGTCATCCACCACCACGAACGCTGGGACGGTACAGGTTATCCCAGTGGGCTGCAGGGTAAGGAGATACCCATCGCGGCTAGGATTGTTGCCCTGGCCGACGCCTTTGATGCCATGACCACGGACCGGCCTTACAGGGCTGCCCTAAGCCTGGAGGAGGCGCGGCAGGAGATCGCCAGCAAGGCCGGCACCCAGTTCGACCCGGTGCTGGCCAGGGTGTTCCTGGACATGCTGGAGGAAGAACTGGCGGCAGGTAAGTAGGTACATATGGGGGCAAGACCGCTGGATGGCTTTCCAGCGGTCTTCGCTATTCCTCCTGGCTGGGCGGCTTACCCGGCACGATCACCACGGTAAACTGCTGCCCGCAGCGGTCGCAGGTTACAAGGAAACGCCCACGCAGGTCCCAGTTCTCCATCTGACCGCAGCGGGGGCAGCGGATCTGAGCCATCGTTACCGCTCCTTTCAAAGTACCAGTTGGGGTAAAAGGATTACGGCCAGGATGAACAGGAGAATCAAGGCGACGGCCAGGAGAAAGAGCGCATCCGGTTCGCCGGGCTGGATCTGCCCAATGCGCACCGTGTTGCCCACATTGGTCGCAAGAGCCGTCAACACTTCTCAGCATCCTTTCTGGGGAGGGGAGGTGGCCGCAAATTCGCGGCCACCTTCCGCTGTTCTGGGGCGTTAGACCTCAACCGCCACAAACACCAGGTCGAACTCGATGGCCATACCCTGGATGAGATCGGTGGCCCCGGCGGGCGGCAGGCTGAGTTCGAACTCCACGTCCTCATCCTGACCGGCGGTCAGGGTGCGACCAGCTGGGGGCTGCTGGATCAACCCCGCCAGCGGTCCGCTGTAAAGCTCTTCTTCGTTGCCGCCGGGATCAGCAGTCACCGTGATCTGCAGCTTCTCCGCCAGGATGCGGGCGTCTTGGGGAGTACCGCCGGCGGCGGCATACCAGTCGGCCGAGACGAAGTAGTTCACATCCAAGGTGCTGGTGTTCTCCACGTTAATGACGCCCGTGGCCGAGGATCCTCCGGACCAATCCGTTTCCGTAAAGATGGCGGTGGTGGGGTCGACGACCAGAGTAAGCTGGGCAATGCCTACAGTGTTGTCTTCATTGAGCTGTTGGATAGTAAAGGGCATCCATTTCACCTCCTTTAACTCAGCTTGGACTATGTTATGTGCTGAACAGGGGGTTTGGAATGGGAAAGCACGAAAATCGTTTTCGGTTCCCAAGGACAGGATCCCCCGCGCGCCCTGGGCTGCTAAAGCTAGAGGGGATGGGGATTAGGGAAGTTTCTTGTTCTGACCTTATTTGACAATCCCTGGATTCCTGATTATAATTTTACAAAGAGGACGCGTTCTCGACTGATCCTGTGCTTCTGTGACTCGGGTCGCACGGCAAACCGAAATAAGCTGCAAGGAGGAATGGGCATGACGATGAAACGTGGCGTTTTGGCCATGGTCTTAGTCGCCGCCTTCCTAATTGCACTGAACGTAGGGGTTGCGGCGAACGAGGTTATCACCATCAAAGCTTGGACCGTTGGTCCCGACACACCCGCCTTTTACCGCGCGGACAACCTCTTGGCCGCCGCGGAGCGCCTCAACCAAATCCTGGAGGCTGCAGGGGCCGATCTGCGGGTAGAAGTGGAAGCGGATTTTTGGACAGAGTCGTGGGATAGTTTCCGCCGGAGGATCATCCTAACAGCAGAAGAAGGGGATCCTGAGCTCATGCCGGACATTCTCCTTTCCAGCCACATGGACATTCCCGTCTGGGCCCAAGCCGGCTGGATCGCACCCTTGGACGAGTATATCGAGCGGTATTGGGAAGGCACCTATCAGGACTTCTATCCCCATCTGTGGGATTCGGTGTCCTTCAATGGGCAGATCTACGGGGTGCCCCAGGATATTGAGGTGCGCATGGTCTTCTACCGCAAGGATCACCTCCGGGCCCTGGGCTGGAGCGAAGAAGAGATCGCCAGCCTCCCTGAGAGGGTAGCAGCCAAGGATTTTCTCCTGGCCGACCTTCAGGAGCTAGCCAAACAGATGCAGGAAGCCGGTTTGGTGGATTACGGCCTGATCCATCGGCCTACGGAGGGGCCTGATTTCTTCCAGTTCGTGGTAGCCTACGGTGGAGAGTATTACGATCCGGACAGCGGCAAGTTGATTGTGGATCGGGCTGCTTTGGAAAAGACGCTGCAGTTCTTCGCGGCCAACGTGCACGAACACAAGATCACGCCCAGCGGCATGACCACCTGGCCCTGGCCTGCGGTGCACCGAGCCATCGCTGAAGAGGGCAGTGCGGGAATCAACATCACAGGAGGCATGTGGAACTGGGCCGAGTGGCAGCGGGATCTGGGGCTTTCCGAAGAGCAGCTCTGGGACACCCTCACTTGGAGCCTGATTCCCGCAGGAAGCACCGAGGGCAGGCCCAACCAGCTGGGCCATCCCGTAGCCTATATGCTTTCGGAGCTGAGCAGCAAGAAGGACCTGGCGTTCCTCTTGATCACCCTAGCATCCGATGTGGATCTGAACACCAGGCACTCTTTGGAAGCTGCCAAACTGGCCATTAGGCGTTCCCAGACCGCCTTTGCCCCCTTTGCCGAGAGTGAATTCTTGGCAGCCGCAGCGGAGCTTTTACCTGAGCAGATTTTCATGGCCGCCCATCCAGCCTCGGGTCAGTATGCCACCGTACTCCATGAAGCCATCAGCGGCGTGGAGGTGGGGGCCCTCACTCCCCAAGAGGGGGTGGAGCTGATTGTCCAGAGGATGCAGCAGGTGGCCGGCGCTGATGTGCTGGTGCGCTGATCACATGACCACACGTATTGGCGAGGGGCTCCTAGGAGCCCCTCCTGCACGCCAGGGGAGGTGTTGGGTGTGACAGGAAAGAAGGGTCGCTTGTGTGTTTTCCTGCTGCTCCTTCCAGCCCTGTTGATTATCGTCGCCTTCTACCTGGTCCCGGGGCTGCTCACCGGGGCCATGAGCTTTACAGACATGAACCACCGCCTGGTGTGGAACTTCGCGGGCTGGAAGAACTACGGGCAGCTCTTGAAGGACACCTTGCTTAATCGGGTTTTTTGGAACACAGTTGTCTACGTTTTTGGTACCCTGCTCATCTTCAATGTTACCTTCGGGTTGGTTTTGGCCCTGGCCACAGCGTACATCTCCGAAAGGCACAGTGAGCAGGTGAGCCTCTTTTTTCGGGCCCTCTGGCTGCTGCCCCGGTTTACACCGCCCATTGTGTACGGGGTGATCTGGCTGTGGATCTTGGACCCCACCCGCAATGGGCTGCTCAACGGGGTGTTGGATTATTTCGGACACAGCCCAGTTAGCTGGCTCAGCCAGTTTCCCCGGGCGGTGATCATCATTACCAACGGGATGATTGGGGCTTCCTTTGGGATGATCCTGTTCTATTCCGCGATCCGCTCCATCTCCCCTGAGTACAATTGGGCCGCGGCGGTGGATGGGGCAGGCTGGCTGAGCCGGGTACGCCACATCACCCTGCCCCTTCTGCGCTGGCAGCTCCTGTTTGTCGCCGCCTATCAAACCTTGTCGCTGCTCACCTCTTATGAATACATCCTCATCCTTACTGGGGGAGGGCCCTTTTACCGCACCACAGTCTGGTCGCTCTACGCTTACAACCAGGCCTTCGGCGGTTACTACGCCGCTTACAATTTCGGCTACGCCACCGCCCTGACCATGGTGCTGGTGCTCTTCAGTCTTATCGCTTCCATTATCTATTGGCGGGTGTTCCGCCTGCGCGAAATGATGGCGGAGCCCAAAATTGAGGTGATGTAGATGCAGCGTCCAAGAGGGCTCAGTGGGGAAACACTGCTGGAAGCCGCCCGGCGGCAGCGCCGCAGGGAACGCCTGCTGACTGCAGGCATCTATGCCTTTTTGATAGCGGCTTCTCTGCCCTTGCTGTTGGGGTACGGCTGGTTGGTTCTCAACTCATTCAGTGAAAAGCTGGTCTATGGGGTGATTCCCCAGAAGTGGACCTTGAACAACTTCCGCTTTTTGTGGGAGCTCCCGGGTAGGTATTACCCCAACCTTTGGCGCACCACCTGGAACACGGTGTTGTTAGCCTCGGGGATGACCCTGCTTATGCTGCTCATCGCCACCCCCACGGCCTATGTGATCTCCCGCATGCAGTTCAAAGCCCGGGGGTTCCTCTTGCCCTTGACCTTGATTCTGCATTCGTTCCCGGGAATCACGCTGCTCATAGCCCTTTACTACGTACTGCGCAGCCTGAATCTGCTCAACAGTATTGCTGGCGTGTTCCTGGTGAAAACGGGGCTGATGCTGCCCTTGGGAATTTGGATCATGAAGGGATTTTTCGATGGTGTACCTTGGGATCTGGAGATGTCGGGATTGGTGGACGGGGCATCCCGGCTGCAGACGCTCTGGAAGATTATCCTGCCCCAGGTCAAACCGGGCCTGGCAGCCCTGGCCATTTTCTCCTTCCTCAATGGGTGGTCGGAATACATCTTTGTGATCACCTTTATCCAGAACAAGGAGAGCTGGACCTTAGCCAGCTATGTGAACTCGGTGGTGGGTGATTTTCAGTTTCTGGATTACGGTCTGCTTGCGGCTACAGCACTCTTTTACATCGCCCCTGTACTCATCTTCTTCCTGTTTACCCAGAAGTACCTGATGAGGGTGAGCGTCGGGGGCACGAAGGGAGGATGATGCCATTTGGCCAACGTTAAGCTCAGGAACGTTACCAAACGCTTTGGCTCAGTCGTTGCCGTTAACAACGTTTCCTTAGATATTCCCCATGGAAAGGTGACCGCAGTCTTGGGGCCCAGCGGCTGCGGCAAGACCACCCTGCTTTTGATGTTGGCGGGAATCTACAAGCCCACGGAAGGTGAAATCCTCTTTGATCAGCTGCAGGTAAACGGCATCCCGCCCCAGCTGCGCAACGTGGGTTTGGTCTTTCAAAGCTATGCCCTTTACCCCCACATGACCGCCTTTGACAACATCGCCTTCCCTCTGCGCCTGCAGAAGACCCCCAAGGAAGAGATCAAGCGCAGGGTAGAGGAGATGGCCGAGATCGTGCAGATTGGCGATCTCCTTCAGCGCAGACCGGGCCAACTGTCCGGCGGCCAGCAGCAGAGGGTGGCCTTGTGTCGGGCCTTGGTGAAAAACCCGGACCTCCTGCTTTTGGACGAACCCCTGAGTAATTTGGATGCCCGGCTGCGCATTGAAACCCGTGCCGAGATTAAGCGCATCCAGCAGGAGCTGGGCATTACCACCATTTTAGTTACCCACGACCAGGTGGAGGCCGTGACCATGGCGGATCAGGTGGCGGTGCTCAAAGCAGGGGTGCTGCAGCAGTACGGTACACCGGCAGAGCTCTGGCACAGGCCCGCCAATTTGTTTGTGGCCTCCTTCATCGGTGACCCGCCCATGAATTTGCTCCGGGCCCAGCTGGTGTTCCAAGACGGGCGCAGCTTTTTCCAGTGCGGCACCAGCCTGCGCCTGCCCGTGCCCTTTGACCTGGCCCAGGAACTCCAGCAGAAGGGCAGACAGGAGCTGGTTGTGGGCATCAGGCCTGAGCATTTGAGCCTGAGCCGGGAGCGCAGCAAGCTGGGTTTCCGGGGTAAAGTGTTTTTGGTGGAGCTGCTGGGACGGGACAAACTGGTGGATTTCCGGTTCGGCAGCCAGGCCCTGAGGGTTTTGGTGCCTGCCACTTTGCCCGTGGAAAGGGGCGAGGTGTTTTGGATCGAACCCCAGCCGGGGCAGCTGCATCTGTTTGACCCCGCCACCCAGCAGCGCCTGGAACTGGAGGAAAGCAGGCTGAAGGCCTGGAGCGGCCACGCACCGGCTTGACCCTATACCGCAGGGGCGGCCCGCCAATGCAGCCCCAGGCCGGGTGACTGAGAGTTACCTCTTGCCCATTTGGGCGCCTGGATACAAGGGAAGAGCAGGAGTAACACGCGCAATGGCGAAATCTGCTGGCGAATGGAGAGGTGGTGGAGAGGCTGACTCCCGCGCGGGGAGACTGATTCGGTGACCGTGGAGAATTCACTGCGCCCGTTGGAGTGGATTCTGCATGGGGGTGTCGGTTCTGTGTTGGTGTTAGGCCGCAAACCAGGAGAGTATGTGATGATCGGTGACGATATCATGGTCAAGGTGGTGCGGGGCAGCAAAGGCGATCTGCGCCTGGCCATCAGGGCCCCGCAATCGGTGAAGATAGTGAGGGGAGAGGTATACGAAGGGCAGACAGGCAAGGTTGTACCCGCAGCTGAGGAGGAAGGCCCCAACAGCCACTAAAGTGCCGGAAGGGTTTTCCGCCCAACCGGTGACCTGCTGAGCAGAACCGCCGTGGGTTTTGCTCCACAACCGAAGAATGCCGAGCATCAGGGACGATTCATCAAGCTTTGTGCTGGGCTGTAGGACACAGCACACACAGAGCGGACATGAGTTGTCCCTTTTTGCTTTGCATTCGGGTACGTTCAGCGGCACGTCCGTATCCGGGGGATGGCAACAGGGGAACATCCTACGGGTACGTGCAGCTAGATCCAGCCGGGGGTGAACCCGCATGAAGGGGGGAGAGGGACAGCGACAGGGAGTGTTGATGTCCACAGATGAATCTGACTGAACGGAACAGTGTGCTCAGGAGTGCGTAAAGTTGGATACGTTCAGCGCAGGATGCGCTGGAGACAATTACGGAGGTGAACAGTGTTGTATAGAAAGAAACACTTAGCCTTAGTAGTGCTGCTCGTGGCACTGCTGCTCACTGGCTGCGTTCAAGGAACGAAGACCTACACGGTGACGGTGGAAATTGACACAGGCATGGCCGGTGTTGTGATCTACGAAGGCTCGGTAGGTGGCAAAGTCCTCGGCACCACCAACGCCCAGGGCAAAGTGGAGCTGAAGAACCTCAAGGGAGAAGTGAAGCTTGTGGGTCACGTTCAAGAATGGTGAGGCAACCATCTTGTTCGCTAACTCTCCGTTCCAAGATTGGCTCGATATGCGGATGACCCAGGAAGCATTGACGAGGTCACGCTCGTCATCATCTCCCTGGATCCGGACCTTGCCATTACACCTGCTGAGCTGAAGTATCCTGCCAACTAGGTTTGCCTTCGGCGGAGAATGTAAAAAGCAGCAGCCACAGCAAGGCACCTGGTTCTCGGGACCCCGTAGGTTTCTGCGGGGTCCCCTCATGTTCCTCCGGGGGCAAGCGCAGAGA
>JAKOTU010000054.1 GCA_029776155.1 Bacillota bacterium
TCTACCTGCCGGCCGTCGATTCGCAGTGAGAAGGGCCCTAAAAGACCGATTTCAGCACGACACACGCCATTAGTGTTCATAGCCATCAACCCTTTACCCATTGGATTTGCGAATTCACTCCGCTCCGGCGCACTAATGCAGTTAATTCTCCAAGCCCAGCGAAAATCCTTGGTAAGTTACTAAGCATTTGTGTAAAAAAGCAGCAGCCCTCGAGGACTGCTGCTTTGATCCGTTATGGCTTTAGCTTTGCTCGGCCATCCGCTTGTACAGCTGGTAGCGGCGGCGTACATCTTCTTCCGCCTGCTTGAACAGGAGTTCAGCCTGTTCGGGGAACTGGCGGGCCAGACGGGCATAGCGGACCTGGCTCTGCAGGTAGGCCCGGAACTGCTCGTAGTCAGGCTCCTTGGAATCGAGCTGGAACGGATTGAGGCCTTCCGCCTCCCTCCGTGGATCGTAACGGTAGAGGTTCCAGTAGCCGCACTCCACAGCCCGCTTGCTCTCTTCCACGCTCTGGCTCATATCGATGCCGTGGTTAATGCAGGGAGCGTAGGCGATGATCAGGGACGGCCCATCGTAGCTTTCCGCCTCGATCATGGCCCGGAGCAGCTGGTTGCGGTTGGCGCCCATGGCTACCGTTGCCACGTACACGTAACCGTAGGACATGGCCATCAGGCCCAGATCCTTCTTCCGGGTGCGCTTGCCGCCGGTGGCAAACTTGGCCACGGCTGCGGTGGGTGTAGCCTTGGAAGCCTGGCCGCCGGTGTTGGAGTACACTTCCGTATCCAGAACCAGGACGTTCACATCTTCTCCAGAGGCCAGCACATGATCCAGGCCTCCGTAGCCGATGTCGTAAGCCCAGCCGTCACCGCCGATGATCCAGATGGACTTCTTCACTAGGATATCGGAGTTGGCCTCGATTGCTTCCAGCACTTCCTTCAGATCGCCGCTGGCCTTCTCAATGGCCGCGGGGAGCAGCTCTCTGATTCTGGCCGCGGTTTCCTTGGTCACCTCAGGATCGTTGATGTTGTCCATCCACATCTGGAAGGCTTCCTTCAGCTCCGCGGGAATATCCTGCTCCAGCAAGTCTGCCATCATGTTGGCCAGCTGACTGCGGCGGGCTCCCATGGCCAGGTTCATGCCGTAGCCAAACTCGGCATTGTCTTCAAACAGGGAGTTGGCCCAACTTGGCCCCTGTCCGTGCTCGTTGACGGTGTAGGGACAGGTTGGCGCGCTGCCGCCGTAGATGGAGGAGCAGCCGGTGGCGTTGGCGATAACCATTCTGTCGCCAAACAGCTGGGTGGCCAGCTTGATGTAGGCGGTTTCGCCGCAGCCGGCGCAGGCTCCGGAGAACTCGAAGAGGGGCTGCCTGAATTGGCTGCCTTTCACATTGTTGGCCGGGATATGGGCGCCGCGGTTGGGCAGAGTCATGGCAAAGGTCCAGTTCTCGTGCTGTACCTCCGCATGCTCATGCAGGGGCTCCATAACCAGGGCCTTCTGCTTAGCCGGGCAGACCTGTGCGCAGTTGCCGCAGCCCGTGCAGTCCAGGGGAGAAATCTGGATGCGGTAGCGCAGTCCATCCATGTCCTTGCCCGTGGCCTTCAGGGTGATGAATGACTCGGGCGCAGAGGCCAAATCTTCCTCTGTGGCCAGGAAGGGACGAATAACCGCGTGCGGGCACACGAAGGCGCACTGGTTGCACTGGATGCAGTTTTCAGGAATCCAGTTGGGCACGTTGATGGCAATGCCGCGCTTTTCATAGGCGGTTGTGCCTGTGGGCATGATGCCATCTGGCGTAAAGGCGCTCACGGGCAGTTCGTTGCCATGGAGCGACTGAACCGGGCGGACCACCTTTTCCACAAACTCAGGCACGGACTCGGCCGCTGCCGCCGCTTCTTCTGCAGCCTCGGCCCAGCTGGCTGGGTAGTCGATCTTGACCAGGTGCTTCACGGCATTGTCTACCGCCGCGTAGTTCATCTGGACAACCTTTTCGCCCTTGTCGCCGTAGGTGTTGTAGATCGCTTCCTTAATATACTTGATAGCGTCTTCGGGCGGAATCACATTGGCGATCTGGAAGAAGGCGGTCTGCAAAATGGTGTTGATTCTGCCACCCAAGCCGATTTCCTGGGCGATCTTGACCGCATCAATGTTGTAGAAGCGGAGCTTCTTCTGGGCGATGGTGCGCCGCAGGGATGCGGGCAGCTCGTGCTCCATCTCCTCCACAGTCCAAGGGGAGTTGAGCAGGAACACGCCGCCTTCCTTAATGCCATCCAAGAGATCGTACACCTTCACGTAGGAAGGCTTGTGGCAGGCGATGAAATCAGCCTGTTTGACCAAATAGGGAGCCTTAATGGGGCTCTTGCCGAAGCGCAGGTGGGAAATGGTCAAACCGCCGGACTTCTTGGAGTCGTACTCGTAATAGCCCTGGGCATACATATCGGTATGGTCGCCGATAATCTTAATACTGTTCTGGTTGGCGCCAACCGTACCGTCGGAACCGAATCCGTAGAACTTGCAGCTGATCAGATCTTCAGGAGCAATGTTCAGCTCTTCCGTAATGGGCAGGGAAGTGAAGGTCACATCGTCCACAATGCCCACTGTGAAGTGATTTTTCGGTTCGGGCAGGGCCAGATTGTCGAACACAGCCTTAACCATGGAGGGTGTAAACTCCTTGGAGCTCAAGCCGTAGCGTCCGCCCACCACTTCAATGTCGGTGCGGCTGGCTTCCTTAAGGGCGCCCACCACATCCAAATACAAGGGCTCGCCCAGGGCCCCGGGTTCCTTGGTGCGGTCCAGGACGGCAATGCGCTTGACGGTCTTGGGCAGAACCGCCACAAAGTGCTCGGTGGAGAAGGGCCTATATAGGCGCACTTTAATGGCACCCAACTTAGCGCCGCGGGCATTGAGGTACTTCACCGTTTCTTCAATGGTCTCGGTGCTGGA
This sequence comes from Bacillota bacterium, assembly GCA_029776155.1. Taxonomy (GTDB): domain Bacteria; phylum Bacillota; class Limnochordia; order Darwinibacteriales; family Darwinibacteriaceae; genus DTU010. The sequence goes on from JAKOTU010000054.1 coordinate 2,941, forward strand.
GCCCATGGAGACGATGATGTGTTCAGCATCTTCGGCGCCTACGTAGTCGAAGGGCTTGTAGCTGCGTCCGGTGAGCTCGGCTACCTGGTTCATAGCCTCAATTACGTACTGGGGCACGGCCAGGTAGTAGGGGTTGGCAGCTTCCCTGTTCTGGAAGAAGATATCGGGGTTTTGAGCGGTTCCCCTTAGTTCTGGATGCTCAGAGTTGATGCCCCGGGCCCGGAAGGCGGCCACAGCTTCCATGTCCACCAGTTTCGCCATCTCTTCATAATCGATGACGTCGATCTTCTGGTACTCGTGGGAAGTCCTAAAGCCATCAAAGAAATGGAGGAAAGGAACACGGCTCTTGATGGCAGCCAAGTGGGCCACCAGGGCCAGGTCCATAACCTCTTGAACAGAACCGGAGGAGAGCATGGCAAAACCGGTCTGTCTAGCGGCCATCACATCGGAATGGTCGCCGAAAATGGACAGGGCATGGGTTGCCACCGTGCGTGCGGATACGTGGAAAACCGCGGGCAGCAGCTCACCAGCGATCTTGTACATGTTGGGGATCATGAGCAGAAGCCCCTGGGAAGCGGTGAAGGTCGAGGTGAGCGCTCCGCCCACGAGGGACCCGTGCACAGCCCCGGCTGCTCCTGCTTCGGACTGCATCTCTACAACACGTACAGGCTGTCCGAAGATGTTTTTCTTGCCATGGGCGGCCCATTCATCACAGAATTCGCCCATGTCAGAGGATGGGGTAATGGGATAGATCGCTGCTACATCACTGAAGGCGTAGGCCACGTGGGCAGCTGCGAAGTTCCCATTAACGGTCATCTTGCGCATAAGCCTATAATTCCCCCTTATGATTTAGTTCTGAAAAATAAAGCCTGCGGCACATAGTGCCGGTCCTTGGCCGTCGTAGGGCGTGGTACGGAATGTGATGGCGATCACAAGGTCAGGTATTTTTCCCTGCAAACAGTTCTCCATTGGACCTGGGATTCCTTCACAGATTATATACTTAATGTAAGGAGGCGTCAAATTAGGAAGGGGGAAAGGAAAGAGGTCTGAAAAAATTCACATTACCCACAATTTTACGATTTTCGTCAGCAGTAGGCACAGTGCCATGCCCCAAAGGGTGGGGAGCAGGGCGGCCAGCAGGGCCCACCTGCCGCCCGCTTCCTTTTTGACAGTGAGCAGAGTGGTGGCGCAGGGCCAATGGAACATGGCAAAAATGATGAAGTTGAGGGCCGTGAGCCACGTCCAACCGTTGGCGAGAAGGATCCCCTGCAGAGCAGCCGCATCCTGCACCTCCAGCAGGGCATTGGCCGAGAGGTAACCCATGAGCAAAATGGGCAGGACTGTCTCGTTGGCCGGCAGGCCCAGGACGAAGGCCAAGAGGATCATGCCGTCCAATCCCATCGCCCTACCTAAAGGAGCCAGCGCCTGGGCCAAGTAGGCCAGGAGGGAAGCTTCGCCCATGTGCACATTGGTCAGTATCCAGGTGAGTAGGCCGCAGGGGGCAGCCACCAGCACAGCCCGCCACAGCACGGCCAAGGTGCGGTCCAGAAATGAGCGCACCAGCACCGCTCCCACTTGGGGTACGCGATAGGGGGGCAGCTCCAAAACAAAGAATGAAGTTTCGCCCCGCAGAATGGTGGCAGTGAGCAGTCGCGAGACCAAAAAGGTGGCTAGAACGCTCACCACCAAGGCGGCACCCACTACCAACACGGCCGCCAGTGCCCGGGGCAGCTGCGGCACTGCGCCTGAGCCTGCCATGGCCCCCACTATGATCAAAAGGGGAAAGCGCCCGTTGCAGGGCACCAGGTTGTTGGTGAGAATGGCCACCAACCGTTCCCGGGGCGAATCGATGATACGCGCGGCCACCACTCCCGCAGCATTGCAGCCAAAGCCCATGGCCATAGTCAGGGCTTGCTTGCCGTGGGCGCCTGCCCGCTGGAACATGCGGTCCAGGTTAAAGGCGATGCGGGGCAAAAGTCCGAAGTCTTCCAACAGGGTGAAGAGGGGAAAGAAGATGGCCATGGGGGGAAGCATCACCGCCACTACCCAGGTCAAGCCGCGGTAGAGGCCGAAAACCAAAGGGTCATGGAGCCAGAGGGGGAAACCCAGGGTGGTGAGCAGCCGGGACAACGCCCTTTCCCCGCAGCCGAAGGCCTCCGCCAAAAGGCGAGAGGGATAACCGGCACCGGCCATGGTCAGCCAGAGCACCGCCGCCAGCAGCGTGAGCATGATGGGTATGCCCCAGCGGGGAGATAGGATCAGGGCATCTAGACGGGCAGTGAAACTAGCTGTGGGCTCCCGTGGCCCCTGCACCACCAGCTGCGCGATCTCTTCTGCCCGGCGGTACAGCACAGGGGCGGCTTCCCCTTCCTGCACCGACACCGTCTGGGGCTGGGGGTGCAGCTGGCCCTGGATCATCTGGACTATGGCATCCTTGAGCATGTCCAGTCCCTCCCCCCGGACGGCCGCGGTGGGTACCACCGGAATGCCCAGCTCCTGCTCGAGCTTGGCCGGATCTAAGCGCAGCCGCCGGCGCCGGGCTTCATCCATGAGATTGAGGCAGAGGATTACCTGGGGCGTGAGCTGGAGAACCTGCAGGGCCAGGTGCAGGCTGCGCTCCAGGCAGGTGGCATCGGCCACAACTACCACCAGGTCAGGCTTTTCCAAGCGGAGGAAATCCCTGGTGGTCTCCTCTTCTGGCGAGGCGGCCCGAAGGGAGTAGGTGCCAGGCAGGTCCACCACCTGACAGGTGCAGCCTTGGTGGCGGAAGCTGCCCTTTTTCAGCTCCACCGTCTTACCGGGCCAGTTTCCCGTGTGCTGCTTCAAACCGGTAAGTGCATTGAAAACGGTGCTTTTGCCGGTGTTGGGATTCCCGGCCAGGACCACAAGACCGCTTGTCTTCACTGCCAGTCCTCCTCCTTAGTTACCACAACCTGGGCTGCCGTGGTGCGGCGCAGGGCCAACAGCGATCCCCGTACATAGTAGGCAACTGGGCTGCCGCCCCGCCCCACAAACTGGGCCTGGACGGGAGTACCCGGCACTAGCCCCAGATCAAGCAGCCTCTGCCCCAGGATTCCCTGGGCCTGCACCCTTTCCACCACCGCCCGCTGGCCCTGTTTCAGATCTGCTAGAGTCACAGCACCACTTCCCTCCCTTGGCTCGCTTTATTAGGGTATGAATTTGAGCGGCTTTGGTGCCCCGGGAGGAAACAGGGTTTTGCTCTGGAAAGTAGAATACAAAGGGAATAATGTTGGCAAGGAGCAGAAACTATGGATCTAGCCGTACTCAAAGATTTAGCCTGGCGCGCCATGGGCACAAGGATCAGCCACCCAGGGCGGGAACCGGGCTTTGTGTACTACCACGGCCAGCGTGTGGCCCAAATTGCCCTGCAGTTGAGGGAGCTGATCTTTCCCGGGGAGGACAGCCTGGATGAGGTGATCTTGGTTGCGGGCTGGTTTCACGATGTGGGTAAAGGGATAGAGCCCCACTGGGAGTACGGGGCCCTGGTGGCCCGGGAGATGCTCAAGGATTTCTGCACCCCAGATGAACTAGAAAAGATTGTGGAGATGATTGCCGGCCATACCCTGCGCAAACAGAGGGAATACCCATCTTACGTGCAGCTCCTGCAGGATGCGGACATCTTGGATCATTTCGGCAGCCTGGAGGTGTGGCTGAACTTTTATCACTGTGCCAGCCACAGTCAAGGTGTAGATGCTGCTCTCCAGTTCTACGCGGAGGAGTATGAGCGGGAGGTGGCCAGCGTGCGCAGCCTAATCAATTTTGCTGCGGCGGCGGAGATCTTCGAGGAGAAGGTCTGCTTTGTGCGCTCCTTTGTGGAGCGTCTGCGCCGGGAGGCCCGGGGCGAGATCGTCTGGGATCAGAAAAAGGCCAAGGATTGAGTCCTTGGCCCTTTGAGAGGGAGGAAAAAGCGTCGTTGCCGCAAGTTAACAGGAAGTAGTGCCCTCGTGATCAAAGGTAATCTGCACTGTATCAGTAAGTACATCGGCATAGGTGTAAGAACGGCGGCGCACTGCATTGGATTGGTCTAGATGCACAACAAACAGTTTTGGATAAGTCTCCGCCAGCACTCCCTCAGACTCTAAGTAGCGGCGGCGTCCCTGGTTAGCTCGGATGAAGACCTTCTTACCCAGATTGGACTCCAGGTGCTGTCTGATCTCTTCGATGGTGGTCGGCTTTTGCACACCCATGTTCTCAACCCCTTTCAGGAAGTTCTGGAGTGCTGTCAACCAAAGGCGGGCAGCACTCCCGCCGCAGTGTGCGGTCAAAAAAAGCGCATGAACGACCATTAGTCGCCACACGCTTGGAGTACTCCTACGAGGTTAGCTGACGGGTTAGGGCACCCAAGTTGCCCTTCCTAATAACCAGGATTCACCCCAAAGAAATCGGGTCCCCCGCTGTCATTGAACAATGATATTCGGAGATATCAGCGCCGCTTATACAGTTGTAAACTATCCAAAACTGTGCAACTATACTATAGCACAATACTTAGAAATTTGTCAAGGAAGTAAGTAAATAGTGGGTTAAACGCTAGTAAAAAGGTTGGGGGGTGATGGCATGGACATTCTGATTGTTGGCATGGGCAAGTTGGGTTACAAACTGGCCGAGACTCTAGCGGGCCCGGAACATGATGTGACCGTAGTTGATCTGGACGAGCAGGCTTTGGCTAGAGCAGTGAACAGGTTGGATGTGCTGCCTGTGAAGGGTAACGGCGCGCAGCTCCAGCTCTTGGAGGATCTGGGAGTACGCAAGAAGGATTTGGTCGTAGCGGTGACCAGCAGTGATGAAACCAATGTTCTCATCTGCCTCACCGCCAAGAAACTGGGCTGCCCCCGGGTGGCGGCCCGGGTGCGTAATCCGGAATACGCAGGCCAGATCGACTTTTACAAAGAGCAGCTCCAGTTGGACTTCATCACTAATCCCGAGCTGGACACGGCCAATGAGGTGGCCCGCTACCTGCTTCGGGGTTACAGCGCCCATTTGGAGTCCTTTGCTGGAGGTAGAGTAGGACTGTTCGAAGTTCCCGCTTCCGCCGTGCCTGGAGTGGTGGGCAGGACCTTGGCGGCAGTCGATGCTTTCCAGGACATGTTGGTGGGGGCCATCTACCGCAGCGGCGAGGTGATCATCCCTTCCGGGGCCACTGTAGTCGAAAGTGAAGATGTACTGCATCTGATCGGGCGCCGCGAGGCGGTGACTGCCCTGATTCGGGAGCATTCGTCCTTGGGACAGAGACATGTGGCTAAACGGGTGATGATCCTGGGGGGAGGCAAAGCGGCCTTTTACCTGGCCAGTCGCCTTTTGACCAGCGGTTTGAGTGTGAAGATCATTGAGCAGGACGAGGAACGCTGCAATTACCTGGCAGCTCAGCTGCCTGGAGCCTTGGTCATCTGCGGCGATGGGACAGATCTAGATCTGCTCCAGGACGAGAACCTATCCGAAATGGATGCCCTGGTGTCCTTTACTGGGCACGACGAAGAGAACCTTATGCTGGCCCTGCTGGGCAAGCAGCACGGGGTAGGCAAGGTGGTGGCCAAGGTGAGCCGCTCTAATTTTGTGCCCATCATTGAAGAGCTGGGGATCGATCGGGCCGTCAACCCGGTGCTCATCTCCGCCGGGGAGCTGGTACGCTTCATCCAAGGAGGGCAGATCGCTTCCCTGTCTCTTATTTTTGGAGGACAAGCAGAGGTTATGGAGTTTGTGGTGCCGCCTGATGCGCCCATTATCGGCGTGAAGCTCGCTGAAGCCCGCATTCCCCCAGGGGTGATCTTGGGCTCCATTGTTCGGCGCGGGCAGGTGTTCATTCCCAAGGGCGACTTTGTCGTTCAAGCCCAGGACCGGGTGATTGCTTTCTGCCTGCACAGACAGCTGCCTGAACTGAACAAGCTGTTTTATCCCAAGCGAAGGGGGCTGGGGCATGAACTTTGGTTTGGTCGCAAGGGTTCTGGGAAACATTCTGCTGATTGAAGGAGGGGCCTTGACCATCCCCTTGGGCATCAGCCTGTACTTCAGGGAACGGGGCGCGGTGATCGGTATCCTGCTCTCCATGGGGATCTTGGGCCTCACGGGCCTGTTTTTGTCCAATGTGCCCGTTAGGTCTCCACGCCTGAAGGCCAGGGAAGCGGTGGCCATCGTCACTTTGGGCTGGGTGATCGTCTCCTTTTTCGCTGCCTTGCCCCTGGTGCTGTCGGGCGCGGTCCCTTCCTTTGTGGATGCCCTTTTTGAGGCTGTTTCCGGTTTGACTACAACGGGCGCCACCGTCATCACCCAGGTGGAGATGCTTCCCAAGGGCATCCTGCTTTGGCGCTCCCTGCTGCACTGGTTGGGGGGCATGGGCATTTTGGTATTAACTCTGGCAATTTTGCCCACCCTAGGAGTAGTGGGTTTTCAGGTGTTTAAGGCGGAAAGCCCCGGGCCCACCCCGGACAAGTTCACGCCGCGCCTTGCCGCGACGAGCAAGATCCTGTACACCATCTACACAGCCCTCACAGCCCTGATGGTGATCGCGGTGCGGGCAGCAGGCGTTTCCTGGCTGGACAGTTTCATCCTGGCCTTCGGTGCGGTGGGTACAGGGGGATTCGCTCCCTTCAGTGACAGCCTGATGGGGCTGAGCCCAAACAGGGTGCTGATGGTGGTTTTAGCCGCTTCAATGTTCCTATCTGGCGTCAACTTCGCTTTGTATTATGATCTGCTCAAGGGACGCTGGAAACAGGTGTGGAGCAATTCTGAGCTGCGCCTCTACCTGGGCATCACTGCCGCGGCGGTACTGGCCCTTTCCCTTAATCTCTACGGCCGAGTGTACGGCACCTTAGGGGAAACACTCCGGCAGGCCTGGTTTCAGGTGAGCTCCATCATGACCACCACCGGTTACACCTCGGCGGACTTCGACCTCTGGCCATCCTTCAGCAAAGCTGTTCTCTTTGCCCTCATGTTTGTGGGGGGCAGTGCCGGATCCACCTCGGGTTCGGTGAAAGTAGTGCGGCTTTTGGTTACGGCCAAAGTGGTGAAGAGGGAGATCAACCGGGTTTTGCATCCCCAGGCGGCGCGGCCGGTGATCATCAATGGAAGGGTCATGTCTTCCGATGTGGTCCAGGGTGTGGTGAGCTTTCTTCTGCTGTATGTCGCCGTTTTTGCCCTCGGGTCGCTGGTGATCTCCCTGGAAGGGGTGGACCTGCTCAGCGCCATGAGCGCGGTGGCCGCCACCTTGGGCAATGTGGGCGTTGGTTTTGGAGCGGTGGGCCCCACAGCAGGCTTTGTTGGCTTGAGCTCTGCCAGCAAGCTTTTCCTTTCCTTTCTCATGCTGTTGGGGCGCTTGGAGCTCTTTCCCCTGCTGGCCGTGCTCAGTCCAAACTTCTGGCGGGAGTAGCTGACTGACCCAGGAACGCGGTGCCGCTTGCGAAGAGTGTAGGGAGCTGTTTTGACTACCCAAACTGGTGGAGGGGAGAGTCTATGAAAAAAACGCTGGTGCTGGTTGTGGTGGTCCTGCTTGCTGCCGCAGGGGCTGCCCTGTGGTGGTATTGGCAGCGCGACCCCGAGGGTACAGCCAGGGCTTTTCTGGAGCGCATCGCGGCTCAGGATTTTGCGGGCTTGGACACCTTCTTTACGGCTGATCCCCATCCTGACGAGGAAGAGTTGGCAGCAGCCTACAGGGAGTTCGGACAGGCCTTTGCCCTCAGTGAGATCACCCTAACTGATCTGGCCCTCCTTTCCAAAAACACCAACGAAGCAGTATTCACCTTTACTCTGCGCTATGAAAGCCGCGATTTTGAGCCCCTTGCCGCAGAAAGCAGCTTGATCGTCAAGCGGGGGAATATCTTCCAGCCCTGGCAGGTTCAGTGGCAGGATAACCTGCCCCTCCACGAGTATGGGCTGCAGGCTAACTACTCCCGGGTGCGCCTGGAACCTAGGCGGGGGAGGATCCTAGACAGCTCCGGCCAGATCCTGGCCGGAGAAGGGAGCCGGGTGACCATTGGCGTACAGCCCGACCGCATCTTGGCACCCGAGTGGCTGTTGGAGGCGCTCCAGACAGAGCTTGGTCTGGATCCTGAGTATGTGCGCCGGCAGTACGAAGCCCCTGGCGTGCAGGGCCACTGGTTTGTGCCCTTAATCACAGTCACAGAGGAAGAATATCAACGGGTGGATCCCCTTTTGCGCCCCATCCCGGGGGTCTTTTTCCGCAGAGTGGAGGCCCGTGCCTATCCCGAAGGAGCCTTAACAGGGCACATCACGGGCTACGTCGGGGAAGTAACCGGGGAGATGCTGGATGCTTACCCGGAACGGGAGTACTTGAGCGGAGAGATTGTGGGACGTGCCGGTTTGGAAAACAGTCGGGATGATCAACTGAGGGGACGCCCCGGCTATCGGCTTTACGTCGAGGTAGAGGGCAGAAGCCCTATTCTGCTCCGGGAAAAGAAGGTGCAGGAAGGCGCTGATCTGGAGCTGACCATCAACCGCAACCTGCAGGAGCTGGCCTATGGGGTTCTAGGAGGGCGCACGGGGGCTTTAGTGGTGCTCAACGCGGAAACGGGAGCTGTGCTGGCCCTGGCTTCCGCGCCCGGTTATGACCCTAACGAGTTCGTTGGCGGGATCAGCCGCAGCCGCTGGCAGCAGCTCAGCTCCGATCCGCAAAGGCCCCTGTTCAACAGGGCTCTGCAGGGGCTGTATCCACCTGGCTCTGTGTTTAAGGTGGTGACTGTGGCCGCGGCCTTGAATGAAGGCCTATATGGCCCGGACAGCACCTTTACGGACCGCGGCGAACTTTCTGTGCAGGGCAATATCGTCCGCAACTACCAGGGACAAGTGTACGGCGAGCACACGCTCCATGAGGCCCTGGTCAACTCCATTAACACCACCCTTGCCCAGGTGGGCTTGGATCTGGGCGCTCCCAAGTTGGAAGAGTACTTCGCAAGGTTCAAACTGCAGGAAAGCCGCCGCCTGGGCCTGCCCATGTCCGCGGGCCAAATCGGTACACCGGGGCGCAGCCGGGTGGCCCTGGCCTGGTCCGCCATCGGCCAGGATCAGGTGCTGCTCACTCCCCTGCACTTGGCCCAGATCTTCGCTGTGCTGGCCAACGGGGGCTCCCTGCCGCCGATCCACCTCATTAAGGGAGAAGCAGAGGCTTCTGCCCCTGAGCCTGTGCTGGAGCCTCAGACCGTGGAGATGCTCAATGCCATGCTGCGGGATGTGGTTCTGGAGGGAACGGGCACCCAGGCCCAGGTTCGGGGCCTTACTGTGTACGGGAAGACGGGTACCGCCGAGGTAGTAGTGGGAGAGGCCAGCCATGCCTGGTTTGCCGGGCACACCCAGCTGCCCTCAGGGGAGAAGATCGCCTTTGCACTGTTGGTGGAGGAAGGTGGGGTGGGCGGGCAGGCCGCGGCACCCCTGGTGCGGGAGTTCCTTTCCAGGCTCGTTCCATAGCGGAAGGGCGGAGCAGGGCGGACAGTTAGATACTCCGGGCCCATGCCGGGTCTTTACCGGTATGGGCCTTGTGTTTAATTGTAGATGACCCGGAAGTAGTCAATCAGCCACTTGCTTCCTTGTTTGCTGAAGCCCAGGACGAATTCTAGGTTGTCCACATAGTCAGGCGCATCTTCAACCACCATGAGGGGGATATACCAGCGGCTCTCGTCCTGGAGGAAACTCCCCTTCCCACGCACCTCATAGTTGTACCCCGAGCCTTGGTTTGAGGCAAACCAGCGGGAGAGGACTGCTTGGGGTGCGGTGATTCCTTTCAGGGAGAAACCCGCCTCGCTGAGCCATTCTGCGACCGTTTCTGTATCGGCCATCGTCAGGGCGCAGAAGACGTAGCCCAGGACCATCTTTTCAGCGGCCGCTCCAGCCAGCTCTTCAAGTTCGGGACTATCGGGGTCCTGTTCGTACTTTTCCCGCAGCGCTGCCAGTTCTGCCTTGGCCCAGATTTCATACTCGTCCGCTAGACCATCGGCTTCTGGATGGTACGTCAACCAAAGTTTTGTGTCCTCTATTTGCCCTGCGAGCCCGAGCAGTCTATCCGTACCCGGGTACAGCACAATCTTGTCAGCAAAGAGCACTTCCAGCTCCCCGAGCTTTCCCGCCTCTAGCCCCTCTACGAAGCGTTCGGTCAACTTGGTCAAAGTGTTCTCCACAGCAAGCCTGTCCTTGGGCAGACAGCCGCTGAGCAGCGCTGTCGCTAAGATCACCACCAACAGAAACGGCCACAGCCGCGCTTTCATCGCATTCTCCTCCTTGGGTTTTTGCTGCCGCTCCGCGCTCCCAGCACCTTCTAGGTGGCAGAGTACCCCCTTCAAGGCTTGCCTCCTGCCCGGTGGAGTTACCTCTTCAGTTACCTTTTCCGTTCCGGCAGCTTAGGGCAGGAGTTGTTGGGGTTCTGAAGAATATGAAAATATCAGGCGAATGCGGAGGTAGTGCCATGCGCACAAGATTGCTGGCCCTGGTGCTGGCCCTATTAGTGCTGGCCAGCGCGGCCGGAAGCGCCCTGGCCCGGGGCGAACTGGCTGTACACTACATCGATGTGGGCCAAGGAGAAGCGGTCCTGCTCCAGGGGCCCGGGTTTACCATTCTTATTGATGCGGGGAACATAGGCGGCCGGGAGGTTGTGGATTATCTTACGCGGCTGGAGGTGGAAGCCATCGATCTGCTGGTGGTGACCCATCCCCACGCGGACCACATCGGCCAGGCTGCTGAGGTGCTGCGCAGGTTTCCCGTACGGGAAGTGTGGATGTCCGGCTACGAACACTACACCAGAACCTTTGAAGAGCTCCTGGATGCTGTTCTGGACTCGGATGCTGACTATTTCGAACCCAGAGCAGGTGATAAGCGTAGTTACGGAGAGTTGGAACTGCAGGTGCTCAACCCACCCACAGGTAACCTAAGCAGGAACATGCATGAGACCTGCCTTATGCTCAGGGCTGTGTACGGCCAGATCGCCTTCCTGTTTACCGGGGATGCGGAGCAGCGCACAGAAAAGGCCCTGGTGGGCTGGGGACTGCCCCTGCAGGCCCATATCCTGCAGCTCGGTCACCACGGCTCCCGGACCTCTTCCGCTTTGGAGTTTTTGCTGGCTGTGGATCCAGACCTTGCCATCTATTCCGCCGGTGCGTGCAACGACTACGGACATCCCCATGAAGAGGTGCTGACGAGACTGTCCATTCTGGGAATTCCCGTGTACGGGACCGACTTGTACGGCACCATCATAGTGCGCACCGACGGCGAAACCTACAGTTTGGCAGCGGAACAAAAGGGGCGCTTGGGGGAAACAGAGATCCAGGGTTGTGTTGATCTAAATTCTGCTTCCTGGGAGGAACTGCAGCTGATCATCCACATTGGGCCGGATCGGGCCTGCCAGATTATGGAGCAGAGGGAAACACGGCCCTTCCGCAGCGTAGATGAGCTGCAGAGCCGCATCAGCGGGATCGGGCCGAAAAGGCTGGCGGACATTAAAGCCCAGGGGGTGGCCTGTGTAAAGGAAGTGAACCATGACTGAAGGCAAGCAGTGGGCGGTCATTGACCGTATCGTAGATGGCAGTTGGGCAGTACTGGTTTTCGAGGAAGGACAGCGGCAGCTCACCGTGCCCGTGGGAAAACTGCCCCAGGGAAGCCGGGAAGGTATGTGGCTCGCGGTGCGCCTCAAGGACGGGGAACTGGCGGAGGCCGAGCTGGACCTGGTGAAAACGGAGGAGGTTAAGGCCAGGATTCAGCTCAAACGCGCCCGGCTCTTGGAGCGCATGCGTCAGCGCCAGCAGGGCGGTACATGATCAACCACTCGCCAAGCAGGTCCCGGCGGGTTCCGCATTCCTGAAACCCTGCGGAGCTGTAGAGGCGCCTTCCGGGAAGGTTGCCTGTCCGCACGTTGAGCCCCACGGACTTACCTTCCAGCTCTTGGAGAACACGCCCCAAAAGCAGAGTGCCCAGACCCTGTCCCTGGTAAGCAGGGCGCACGGCCACAGAGACGATGGAGGCCTGGGGTCTGGGTACTTTTCTGTTCCTGCGCACAGTGGTGGTCATGAGCAGCTGATTGGCCATTAGCTTCAGCAGCTCAACAGGCCCGAGGCGCACCGCGATCTGGCTGAGCAGCACTGCCGACTTGGGGATGTTAGGGAGTATCCGGGTGCTCCCAGAAGGGGAATACAGGCAGTAACCGGCGATCTCCCCCCGCTCATCCTGGGCCAGGACTCCCCCGGTGCTCCAGCTGAACAGCAAGCTAAAGCTCAGCTCCAACAGGCGTAGGAGCTTGGCCGGGGATTTGCGCGGGAAGAAAAGGGCCACACTCTCGGGAAAGGCCTGGAGGTAGATTTCCGCAATAGCCCTAGCGTCCTGCGCGCAGGCGGGGGTTAAGCGCATTTTTTTCCCTCCCTATTCAGGCCGGTCGATCTGGGGGAAGGCCTCGGCTGGGGCATCGTGGAGCAGTTCTGCCAGGGGTACGATCTCCAACCCCTTGGCCCGGATAATCTCGATTACCCGGGGCAGGGCCATCACCGTGGCCCGGCGGTCACCGCCCTCGTTGCGCAGCAGGGCGCCGCTGTCGTGGAAGAGGATGATATCCCCTCCCCTAACCTGCCTTTCCACCAGGCGTTCTATATAAGAAGCGGTCACTCCAAAGCGCCAGTCGCGCGTAGAGATTGACCAGAGCACGATTTCCTGCCCCAAGAGCTTGGCCATACGCCGAAAGCGGGCATCATACATGCCCCGGGGCGGACGCACGTAGAGGGGATACTCCCCGGTCACTTCCGCAATCACGGCAGTGGCGTCCATGAGCTCTTTCTGGAGCTCTATGGTGGAGAGGGTGGGCAGGTTCCTGTGGTTTTGGGTGTGGTTGCCCACGGCATGCCCTTCTTCGACGATGCGGCGGGCGATGTCGGGGTATTTTTCCACATGGCTGCCCACCATAAAAAAGGTGGCCGGGACATCGTATTCCCGCAGGATATCTAAAATGGCTGGGGTAAACTCCCTGCTGGGGCCGTCATCAAAGGTGATGGCCACTTTGTTCGAGGCGCGGTTGCCCACCCGGTAGATGTTGGGCTGGTAACCAAAGCCGTGGTACACATAAAACCAAAGGACGGCAAACAGGGTGACAACGCCCAGGACAGCGGAAATCACGCCCAAGAGGGGCTTGGGGAACTGCACTTTCAACCAGCGCAGGGCCCGCCCTCCCAGACGCCAATAGCTGCGGGCGAAAAAGGCGGCGGCGATGATGAAGCCGAGGACTCTAAGTGCAACTTCAACTTTAGCCATGTGTGCTCCTCCTGTGTGGAGTGGATCTTCCACTCATTGTACAACAAGCAAAATGGGCGTACAAGCTCCCGAGGTTGCGGACTGTTATCTATAATAGTAAAGTATGAAGGGAAGGTGCGGCTTCAACCCGCCTATTTTGTCTCACGGCTACAGTATGGAGGTCATTCTCTTTGAAAAACTATCACACACATACTTTTCGCTGCAAGCATGCCGTAGGTGAGGTAGATGACTACGTGCGCGCGGCGGCCGCCAAGGGAATTACCGTTCTGGGTTTTGCTGACCACACGCCCCTTCCAGGCCACCCCTGGTCGTCCACCCGCATGAGCTGTGGGGAGCTGCCAGGTTATGTGCAGGCCATAGAAAAGGCGCAGGAGGAATATCCCGAGCTCACCATCCTCAAGGGTATGGAATGCGAGTGGGCTCCGGAGCTTAACAGTTTTTACCAGGACGTGCTTCTAGGGGAGTACGCCCTGGACTACTTGGTGCTGGGCTGCCATTTCTTCTACCACCAGGGAAGTGTCTTCAGCAGCCACCTGGACATCCACGATGCTGAACATCTGGCCGCCTACACGGCATACCTAATCGAATGTATGGAAAGTGGTCTCTTTGCCTTCGTAGCCCATCCAGACCTCTTTGGGCTGACCTATTTAGAGTGGGACCAAAACACCGAGGCCGCCGCCAAAGACATTATCAGCGCGGCTAAGGAACTCAACTTGCCGCTGGAGATCAACGGTCACGGTTTGAAAAACCGCCCCATTGACACCCCCCAGGGGAGGCGGCCTGCCTATCCGTGGCTCCCCTTTTGGGAACTCGCGGCAGAGCAGGGAGTCTCTGTGGTTGTTAACTCCGACGCCCACCACCCCGGACAGGTGGACCAGGGGCTGAGGGAGGGCCGGGCGCTTGCGGAGCGCCTGGGGCTGAAACTGGCGGTTCTGAGTCATCTGGGAGGTGGTTGATTATGTTTGTTCTGTTCAACCAAGCCGAGCAGCGCATCCCCATCAAGGTGTGGCTGCCCGGCAAGGAGCATCTAGAAGAGGAGTGCCTGCGGCAGGCTTTGAACCTTGCCAATTTGCCCTTCGCCTTCAAGCATATTGCCCTCATGCCTGATACCCACGCTGGGTACGGCATGCCCATTGGCGGAGTTTTGGCCGCGCAGGATGTGATTGTCCCCAATGCGGTGGGGGTGGATATCGGCTGTGGGATGGTGTTTGCCCACACCAATGTCCCCGCGCAGCTGCTGCGGGAGGTGAACACTCCCAGCGGCAATTTGGCCCAGTACCTGGTGGGGCAGATTATGCGGGAGGTGCCCCAGGGTTTTGATCATCACAAACAACCCCAGAAGTCCAGTTGGCTCGATGATTATCCCGTGGAGCGGCTCTACCGCTACGGAGACGGCCAGCTGCCCAAGAAGGCCGAGGCCTATTTGCAGCTGGGCACTCTGGGCGGAGGAAACCACTTTATCGAACTGCAGGAGGATGAGGAGGGCCTTCTCGGCTTGATGGTGCACACCGGCTCCCGCAACTTCGGCTACAAGGTGGCCAACTACTTCAACCGGCTGGCCAAGGATTTGAACAGACGCCAGGGATCTAAGGTGCCGCCCCATTTCGATTTGGCCTACCTGCCCGCGGACAGCGAGGAGGGCAGGGGCTACATCGGCTGGATGACCTTCGCCTTGGAGTTCGCCCGGCAGAACAGGCAGCGGATCATGCAGCGGGTGCAGCAGATTGTGGCAGATGGGCTGCGGCGCTATGCGGGGGTTAAGGACATAAGGTTCACTAAGGAAGTGAACGCCCACCACAACTACGCCGCCCGGGAAACCCACTTCGGCAAAAAGGTGTGGGTGCACCGCAAAGGCGCCATCAGCGCCCGCTTGGGGGAACCGGGGATCATCCCCGGGGCCATGGGTTCCTTTTCATTCATCGTGGAGGGGTTGGGTAATCCAGAAGCGTTCCATTCGGCAAGCCACGGCGCGGGCCGGGTCATGGGGCGCAAGGAGGCGGTGCGCCAGTTTTCCGTGGAGGAAGTGCTAGCTGATTTTGCCAGGAAAGATATGGTGCTGGGTAAGCGCCGCCGGGGAGATACGGCGGAAGAGTACTACAAAGCCTACAAGGATATTGATGATGTGATGGCACAGCAGCGCGATCTGGTTAAGCCCGTCCTCAGGCTGAAAACGGTGGCCGTGGTCAAGGGTTAGCGGGCAGAAACTGGACAAACGATTCCCGAGCTCTTCGGAAGGAATTAGCTTGGAGATGCAGAAGAAAATAGCTGAATCCGAAAACTCACAGGGGGGTTTATACCGTGCGGAACAAACTAAGTTTATTGGTTGTCGTAGTCCTTCTAGTTGGCCTGCTGGCGGTTCCTGCCTGGGCCCAGACCAGGGTCGGCCTGATCTTTGCCGAAGGTGGATTGGGAGACCAGTCCTTCAATGATGCTGCCTACCGCGGCCTCATGCAGGCCAAAGAAGAGCTGCCTGTGGAAGTTATCTATGTTGAGCCGGCAGACATTGCCGAAATGGAAGAACACCAGAGGGCCTATGCCGATATGGGCTTGGATCTGGTCATCGTGATTGGTTTCATCCATCAAAGCGCCCTCACCGAGGTGTCCGCGGACTATCCGCACATCCATTTCGCGATTGTGGACGACGTGGTGGATAATCCCAACGTTACTTCCCTGCTCTTTGAAGAGCATGAGGGTTCCTTCCTGGTCGGCGTTGTGGCCGGTATGATGACCAAGACCAACACCGTGGGCTTCGTGGGCGGCATGGAAGTTCCCCTGATCCGCAAGTTCCAGGTTGGCTTTGAAGAAGGCGTCAAATGGGCCAACCCCAATGCCCAGGTTCTGGTGAACTATGCCGGCGCCTTTGACGATCCCGGCCGCGGCCGTGAGCTGGCTATCAGCCAATTTGAGCGCGGCGCTGACATCATCTACCACGCCGCGGGCGGTACGGGCAGCGGGGTAATCGATGCAGCTGCCAGCCATGACTTCTATGCCATCGGCGTAGACTCGGATCAGGACTACTTGGCTCCGGGCAAGGTGCTCACCTCCATGATCAAGCGGGTGGACATGGCCGTTTACGAAGTGATCAAGGCTGCTGTGGAAGGCACGTTGGAAGGCGGCACCTGGACCTTTGGCGTAGCCGATGGCGGTGTGGGAACCTCCGAGTTCACCTACACTAAAGACATCATTCCTCAAGAGGTCTTTGACCGCCTCGAAGAGGCTAAGCAGAAGATCATTTCCGGAGAGATTAAAGTGACTAACCCTCTCCAATAGTCCCAGAAAACTGAAGGGGAGGCAGCTCGCCGCCATTAAGGTGGGCGGCGCCTCCTTTTTTTCTCAGGGAGGTTGTCCCATGGCAAAAGTATTGGAAATGCGGGGCATTACCAAGCAGTTCCCCCGGGTGTTGGCCAATGACAGCGTGGATTTTGATCTGGAGTATGGTGAGATCCACGCTTTAGTGGGGGAGAACGGCTCTGGCAAGTCCACGCTCATGAGCATCCTCTATGGGCTGTACCAAAAAGACGCCGGCGAGATTATCGTCCGGGGACAGCCCGTGGAGATCAGCGAGCCGCGCCAGGCCATTGATTTAAGAATTGGCATGGTCTTCCAGCATTTCATGCTTATTGAGCCTTTGACGGTAGCCGAGAACATCGTGCTCGGTTCCGAAGTCCGCAAAGGCCCTTTTTTGGATTACAAGAAAATGGTGGCGGAAGGTCGGCGGCTCTCGGAGGAATACGGACTGCAGATCGATCCTGAAGCCAAGATTGCCGACCTTTCCGTGGGCCTCCAGCAGAGGGTGGAGATCCTCAAGGCCCTCTACCGGGGTGCGGAGATCCTGGTACTGGATGAACCCACTGCCGTGCTCACTCCCCAAGAGGTTGATGACCTAATTGAGGTGCTGCTCAATCTCAAGGCCAAGGGAACGAGCATCGTCTTCATCACCCATAAAATCAAAGAGGTGCTGGCCGTTTCCGATCGCGTCAGCGTGCTGCGCCGGGGCCGCAAGATCGGCACCAAACTCACCGCGGAGACCAATGAACAGGAGCTCGCGGAGATGATGGTGGGGCGGGTGGTGCTGCTGCAGGTGGAAAAGGGGCCTGCCCACCCCGGGAGGGAAGTCTTAAGGCTGGAGAATGTCTCCGTAAAGGACCAGTTCGGCCACGTCAAGGTGAACAACGTGAACCTGTCTGTGCGCAGCGGAGAAGTGTTGGGCATAGCGGGGGTGGAAGGAAACGGACAGTCGGAATTGGTGGAAGCCATTGCCGGGCTGCGCCGGGTATCCGGCGGGCGGATTTACCTTTCAGGGCAGGACATCACAGGCTGGTCCCCGCTGCGCATCCGCAGGGCCGGCTTTGGGTTTGTCCCAGAAGATAGGCACCGGCGGGGCTTGGTGTTGGACTATTCGGTGGCTGATAACCTGATTTTGGGCATCCACGGCAGCAAGCCGTTTGTGAATAAAGCGGGGCTGCGCAGCCAGGGCCAGATCGATGAGTACGCGGAACGGCTGATTGCAGAGTACGATGTGCGCCCTCCCGTTGCGGGCCAAGCGGTGCGCAACCTCTCTGGAGGAAACCAGCAGAAGGTGGTGGTGGCCAGGGAGTTTGACCAAAACCCGGATCTGCTCATCTGCTCACAGCCCACCCGCGGGGTGGATGTGGGGGCTATCGAGTTTATCCACCGGCAGGTGATCGCCCAGCGGGATCGGGGAGCGGCCGTGCTTTTGGTCTCCGCTGAGCTGGATGAAGTGCTCTCCTTGAGCGATCGCGTCGCGGTGATGTACAACGGTGAGATCGTGAGCGTGATGCCCATTGGGGAAGCCACAGAGCACAAGCTGGGCTTCTTGATGTTGGGCGGGCGCCCGGAAGAATACCAAGCGGGTGAGGTGAGCGGCAGTGCAATCCAAAGCTAAGGCCTTTCCCTGGCAGGAACTGCTGCTGCCCCTGGTGGCAGTAGTGCTGGCCCTTCTGGTGGGGTCTGCGTTTATCCTCTATGTGGGGGAGAATCCCCTCAAGGCCTACGGGATTTTGTTCAAAGAGTCCCTGGGCAGCATCAGAAACATCGCCACCACTCTGCAGCGGGCCACCCCCTTGATGTTCACGGGGTTAGCCGTGGCCTTCGCCTTCCGGGCTGGCTTGTTCAATATTGGTGCTGAAGGTCAGCTCTACATGGGTGCCTTCTGCGCGGTGTGGGTGGGGATCTCCTTTGACCTGCCCCGCATCATCCATCTGCCCCTGGCCATTCTGGCGGCCATGGTGGGCGGAGCCCTCTGGGCTTCCATTGCCGGCTACCTCAAGGCTAAGCTGGGCGTCCATGAAGTGATCAACACCATCATGCTCAACTTCATCGCCCTCTTCCTTACCGACTGGTTGGTGACAGGCCCCTTCCACGGAGGTTCCTGGGTGCCGGAGACGGTGCGCATCAAGCCAACGGCAGCGTTTTCCCGGATTTATCCCCCCACCCGACTGACCACCGCGGTGTACCTAGCGGTGGCCGCGGCGGCGGTGGCTTATGTAATCCTTTGGAAAACCAAACGGGGCTACGAGCTGCGGGCAGTGGGACTAAACCCCCATGCTGCGGAGTATGGCGGCATCAATGTGGCCCGTAACACCCTGATAGCCATGGCCATCAGCGGTGCTTTTGCTGGCCTAGCCGGCGCGGAGCAGATTTTGGGGCTGCACAACCGCTTTATCGTCCGCTTTTCATCGGATCTGGGCTTCATGGGCATCGCCGTTGCCCTTCTGGGCAAGAACCACCCCGCAGGGGTTTTGATAGCCGCGGTGCTCTTTGGGGCGCTGCAGGCAGGTTCTGCGGCCATGGACCGCTCCACTTCTGTTCCTAGGGAGCTGATCACCATCATTCAAGCCCTGATCATTTTCTTCGTGGCCGCGGAGTTTCTTATCCGGCGCATGCTGCGACTTAAGGAGGATGCGTAATGGGCGATATTCTGGCCATGTTGTTCAACACCACAGTCTTTGCCGCGGCGTTCCGCATGGCAACTCCCCTGATTTTTGCCGCCTTGGGAGGTATCCTCTCTGAACGCAGCGGGGTAGTGAACATTGCCCTGGAGGGCATGATGCTCACGGGTTCCTTTACCGCCATGTTTGTCACCTACCACACGGGCATGCCCTGGGTGGGCGTGCTGGGCGCCATGGCGGCCGGGGGCCTGATTGGGCTGCTCCTGGCCATCTTCTGCGTGCGTTACCGGGCCAACCAGGTGGTAACAGGCACCGCGATTAACATCTTTGCCGGCGGACTGACCGTGTTCCTGCTGCGCCATTTCTTCCAGGTGGCTGGCACCTCCCCGGCCGTGACTGTGATCCCCGACATCACCCTGCCCGTTCTGTCCAAAATCCCTTGGCTGGACAGGATTTTGGGGCGGCAGAATCCCTTGGTGTACCTGGCCTTGGTTGCGGTGTTCGTCGTCCATGTGGTAATTTACAAAACCCCTTGGGGGCTGCGCCTTAGGGCAGTGGGCGAACATCCCCAGGCTGCGGATACGGTGGGTATCAATGTGTTCCGGATGCGCTATACTGCCGTGATACTCAGCGGAGCTCTGGCCGGCTTAGGGGGCACTTACCTTTCCATTGCCCACCTCAGCCGCTTCAGCGAGGGCATGACCGCAGGCAGGGGCTTTATCGCCCTGGCAGCCGTCATTTTCGGCAAGTGGACGCCGTTGGGTGCCTTGGGCGCCTGTTTGTTCTTTGGGTACGGCGACGCCCTGCAGATGCGCCTGCAGGATATCGGCATCCCCACCCAGTTCATGAACATGCTGCCGTATGTGCTCACCATGGTGGCCCTGGCCGGCTTTATCGGCAGGGCAGTGGGGCCCAAAGCCGCTGGGCAGCCCTACATCAAAGGATAGAGAATGTGAGGTTTGGTAGGAATTGGAAGTTCTGAAGAGGTTTGTTTCATACTACAAGCCGGAGCGCCGCCTCTTCTTTGCGGATCTGCTCGCGGCCAGTATTATCGCCGTATTGGATCTCCTGTTTCCCATCATGACCAGAACCTTCATGAAGGATTTCATTCCTAACCGCAACTTGCAGGCTGTGCTGATCTGGGCCGGCGCCATGGCGGCCCTCTATGTGCTGCGCCTCGTGTGCCAGTATTTTGTAGACTATTACGGCCATGTGGTGGGAGTGAACATCGAATACCGCATGCGCAAGGACCTGTTCTCCCACCTGCAGACCTTGGATTTCCGCTTTTTCGACGACACCAAGGTGGGTCATTTGATGAGCCGGATTGTCAATGACCTGAGGGATATCACAGAACTTGCCCACCACGGGCCGGAAGACATTTTCATCGCCAGTTTAATGCTCATTGGTTCGTTTATCTACCTGCTCACCATCAACGTGCCCCTGACTTTGATCACCTTCTTGTTCATACCGCTGATCGGGGGTTACGCCTACAAGACCCGCACCGCCATGGACAAGGCTTTCCAAGAGGAGCGCCGGCGCATTGCCGATGTGAACGCGGATCTGGAGAACAGCCTGTCCGGGATCAGGGTGGCCCAGAGTTTTGTGAACGAAGCCTATGAGATGAAGCGCTTCGATGCGGCCAACACCGCCTTTAAGCAGTCCCGCTACCGGGCTTTCCGGGCCATGGCCGTGTATTCCTCGGGGCTGGGGTTTTTGACGGATATTTTGAATGTTGCCGTGCTCACCTGCGGCGCCCTGTTCATGTTCCGGGGTTACATTGACTTGGCAGACCTCACCGCATATCTGCTGTTCATCGGGTATTTCCTCCAGCCCATCCGCAGGCTGATCTCCTTTACCCAGCAGTATCAGCAGGGCATGGCTGGGTTCCGGCGCTTTGTGGAGCTGATGGAAGTACAGCCTGCGGTCACTGACCGCCCCGACGCTAAGCGCCTGCCCCCGGTTAGGGGCCACATCGAGCTGAGGAACGTCTCCTTCCATTACGATAAGGACAGCGAAGTGCTGCACAATGTGAACCTGACCATCCCGGCAGGCAGCACTGTGGCCTTTGTGGGTCCCTCGGGAGGAGGTAAAACCACCCTCTGCCACCTGATCCCCAGGTTTTACGATGTGGTGGAAGGGGCAGTGCTCATTGATGGGCATGATGTGCGGGAAGTGACTCTGCATTCCCTGCGCCAGCAGATCGGGTTTGTGCAGCAGGATGTGTTCCTGTTTACCGGGACCATCAGGGAGAACATCCTCTACGGTAATCCGTCCGCTTCGGAAGCAGAAATCGTGGAAGCGGCCAAAAAGGCCCAGATCCATGACTTCATCATGAGCCTCAAGGACGGCTACGACACCTACGTGGGCGAACGGGGTGTGAAACTCTCCGGTGGCCAGAAACAGAGGATTTCCATTGCCCGGGTCTTTTTGAAAAACCCGCCTATCCTCATTCTGGATGAGGCCACTTCTGCCTTGGATACGGCCACTGAGTTGGAAATCCAAGAGGCCCTCATGGAGCTGGCCAAGGACCGCACCACCCTGATTATTGCCCACAGGCTGAGCACCATCCGCCACGCGGACGAGATCGTGGTGCTTACCGAAGGCCGCATCCAGGAACGGGGCACCCACGAGGAGCTCATGGCCAAGAGGGGATTGTACGCCAAGTTGTGCGCCGCCCAGATGCAGCAGGCAGTCTGAGCAGGACCTTTGATCTAGTAATGAATGCCAACTCCGCCGCCTTCGGGCGGCGGTTTTCGTATCCGAGCTCTAGGCGGGACTCTTAGCACTGCCGGGCAAAATGAACATTTTTCCCCTTGAACAGGAGGAGAACTTGCGTAATTCGTAGAATAATAGAGCCAGTTTTTATCTCGCATAGGAGGAGAGAAGAGTGAAGAGAAAGCTATCGTTGTTGCTGTCGTTGGTCTTGGTTTTCGGTCTCATCGGTGCAGCACAAGCAGCTTCTCTGCCCTTTAAGATCGGCCTGATCACAGGCACCGTATCCCAGGGCGAGGAAGAGTACCAAGCTGCGGTCCGGATGGTGAGCCAGTATCCTGACTCCATCATCCACGTCACCTATCCTGACAACTTCATGCAGGAGCAGGAGACTGTAATTGGCCAGATCGTTCAGTTTGCCATGGATCCG
Organism: Bacillota bacterium; assembly: GCA_029776155.1. Taxonomy (GTDB): domain Bacteria; phylum Bacillota; class Limnochordia; order Darwinibacteriales; family Darwinibacteriaceae; genus DTU010. The sequence continues at coordinate 25,240 of JAKOTU010000054.1, forward strand.
GAAGTTAAGGCCATTGTGGTCTGCCAGGCTGTGCCGGGTACCACTGCTGCGTTCCAGACGGTCAAGGAAATGCGGCCTGATATCGTACTCATCGCGGGCGTTCCCCACGAAGATCCCGTGGTCATTTCCAGCGTAGCAGATGCTGCCTTTGAAACTGACCAGATCAGGCGCGGCGCGGCCATTGCTCAGCTGGCAGCTGAGATGGGCGCCAAGAAGATTCTCCACTACTCCTTCCCGCGCCACATGTCCATGGAGCTTCTGGCTGTGCGCTACCAGAACATGAAGCAGGAAGCCGAGAAGCTCGGTCTGGAAGTGATCGAGGTGACTGCTCCCGACCCCATGGGCGATGCCGGTATCCCCGGAACCCAGCAGTTCATTCTGGAAGATATTCCCCGCCAGGCAGCCATCCACGGCACTGACATTGCCTTCTTCGGCACCAACTGCGCCATGATGGAGCCGGCCATCCGGGCTTCGCTGGATGCAGGCATTATCTTCCCAGAGCAGTGCTGCCCCAGCCCGTTCCACGGCTACCCCGGCGCTTTGGGCATTGAAATTGATGAGGAGCACAAGGGCGATGTGCCGTACATCCTCGAGCAGATTAAGGCCAAGGTTGCTGACCTGGGTCGTTCCGGCCGCATGGCCACTTGGGTAGCGCCCATTAACATGGTCTTTGTGCAGGCTGGTGTAGAACTGGCCATTAGAGCCGTTCAGGAAGGTCTGGATCTTTCCGATATGGCCCTGGTTGAGCAGACCGTGTACGAGACCACCGGCGTCAAGCTGTCCATGAACCGCTACCTGGACGGCGCCAACTACTACCTGGTAATTGCTGATTCGGTCATCTTCTAGGAGGCCGCGCGGCAACTGAGAAAAAGGCGGAGCTCTCGCCCTCTCCGAGGGCGGAACTCCGCACTTTTGTTGGGGAAATTGCGGAGGTGTTGCGAGTGAGTGTTCCTGTACTGGAGATGCGGCAGATCTCCAAGTCATTCTACGGCACTCAGGTGTTGAAAAACGTCAATCTCAGCGTAGGACGGGGCGAGATCCACTGCTTGGTTGGGGAGAACGGGGCCGGCAAATCCACCTTGATGAACATCCTCTTCGGTATGCCCGTGATTGCCAACACCGGGGGCTTTGAGGGGACAGTGCTCATCAACGGTGAGCCTGCAGCCTTTGATTCGCCCCGGGCAGCCATTGAGGCCGGGATCGGCATGGTTCACCAGGAGTTCATGCTGCTGCCCGGGTTTTCCGTTACTGAGAATGTAAAACTCAACAGAGAGCTCACTAAGCCTAACCTGTTCAGCAGAGTGTTTGGCAGGAAGCTGGAAACCCTGGACCGCAGGCAGATGGCCCAGGACACCAGAGCAGCCCTGGACAGGCTGGGCATGAGCATTGATGAGTGGGTCCCTGTGGCCGGCCTGCCCGTGGGGTATCTGCAGTTTGTGGAGATCGCCAGGGAAATCGACAAAGACAACCTGCAGCTGCTGGTGCTGGATGAGCCCACCGCGGTGCTCACGGAAAGCGAGGCGGAGCAGTTTCTTGCGGTGATCGAGCGCCTGGCCCAAAGCGGGATCAGCATTCTTTTTATTACCCACCGCCTGGATGAGGTTATGGCGGTGGCCCATCGGATTACTATCTTAAAGGATGGCGAACTGGTTACTTCCGGGCCCACCAGCGAATTCACCATCAGCCGGATTGCCGAGCTGATGGTGGGGCGGAAGGTCGAGACCCAAGCCCGCAAAACCTGGCGTTCCCGTCCGGTCAAGGACGAAGTGGTGTTGGAGATCCGTGACCTGAAAGTGGATATGCCTGGAGAGAGCCTGCGTGGGATTGACCTGGACGTCTACCGCGGTGAGATCTTGGGCATCGGTGGTTTGGCGGGGCACGGCAAGGTTGGCCTGGCCAACGGCATCATGGGCCTTTACCCCAGTCAGGGGCGGGTGCGCTATGAAGGGCAGGAGGTCCCCCTGAACAATACCCAGGCTGCTTTGAAGATGGGTCTGGCCTTTGTTTCCGAGGACCGGCGCGGCGTGGGGCTGGTTTTGGAGGACACCATTGCCAACAACATCGTGCTCACCAGCATGCAGAGCCAGGACAAGTTCTTAAAGCCCGGGATCCTCAAACTGAAAGATGAGAAGAAAATCCAGGCCCATGCCCGGGAGTATATCAACAAGTTTGATATCCGCTGTACGGGTCCGGACCAAATCGTGCGCAGGCTCAGCGGCGGCAACCAGCAGAAAGTGTGCTTGGCTAGGGCCTTCACCCAAGAACCGAAGGTCCTGTTTGTCTCCGAACCCACCCGGGGTATTGACGTGGGCGCCAAGAGCAGGGTGCTGGAGCTGATCGTGGAGCTCAACCAGATGGGGGTAACGGTGGTGTTTACCTCCAGCGAGCTGGCTGAGCTGCGCAGCATCGCGGATCGTATTGCCATTATCTATGAGGGCCGCCTGGCGGGCATTCTACCCCCCGATGCTCCGGATGTGGCTTACGGCCTGCTGATGGCTGGCAAATCTGTTGAGGAGGTGGAGACTCCATGAAAGAGCAGCTGCTGAGAATCTACCATGGTTTTGGATTACCGCGGCTGATCATTGCGGGTTTCCTGCTCCTGCTGATCATCATCGCTGCAGGCACAGAGCTCAGCGTGGCGGGCCTGCTCAGTGATGCTCTGGTGCGCATCGGGCAAAACGGCATTTACGTTTTGGCCATGGTGCCCTCCATCCAAGCTGGAGTAGGCCTGAACTTCGGCCTGCCTGTGGGTGTGATCTGCGGCATCGTCGGGGTGCTGGTGGCCATGGAGTTCAACTTAATGGGCTTCTTCGGTTTTACCGTGGCCCTTCTGCTGGCCATTCCCCTGGCTATCGGGGCAGGCTACCTTTATTCCCTGCTCATCAACAGGGTCCAGGGGCAGGAGATGATGGTGGGAACCTATGTGGGCTTTTCGGTGGTGGCCGGCATGTGCATTTTCTGGCTCATGGCCCCCTTTAGAAATCCGGCCCTAATCTGGCCCGTGGGCGGGCAGGGCCTGAGGGTCACCTTGACCTTGGCCGACACCTTTGCCGGAGTGCTCAACAACTTCCTGTCCTTTGAGCTCTTTGGACTGGCTGTGCCCACGGGGCTGCTTTTGTTCTACACCTTGATGGTGGTTCTGGTGTGGCTGTTTTTCAAGACGAAGGCCGGTGTCGCCATGGAGGTTGTGGGGCGCAATCCGCGCTTTGCCGCGGCCAGCGGTCTAAGCCTGACTAAGTACAGGACTTTGGGCGTCATCATGTCCACAGTGTTAGCGGCCATCGGCTATGTGACCTATGCCCAGAGCTTCGGTTTTGTCCAGCTCTACAACGGCCCTCTGATGACCGCCTTCCCTGCAGTTGCCGGTGTGTTGATTGGGGGGGCTTCCACCAGGGAAGCCAAGGTGCGCCACGCCATTTTGGGTGTGGTGCTCTTCCAGACTCTGCTCACGGTGGCCATGCCCGTGACCAATCAGCTTATCGAGGGCAACATCTCAGAAATTGCCCGGGTGATCGTGAGCAACGGCATGATCCTCTACGCCTTGACCAGGGCAACTGGAGGTGACCAGGCGTGAATCAAGTGAAAAGGCTGATTGCCAGAAATGCTGTACCCATTTTGTTCGGTGTAGTCTGTCTTCTGGGCATCTATTTTGCCAAGATGCCGGGACAGTTTCTGCTCATGGAGATTGTCAAGCGCATGGCCCGCAACTCCTTTTTGGTGCTCTCCCTGATCATCCCCGTGGCTGCGGGTATGGGCTTGAACTTCGGAATTGTTCTAGGCGCCCTGGCCGGCCAAATCGCGCTCATTTTGGCTACGCACTGGGAGTGGGCTGGCATTGGCGGATTCATCCTCACAGCCCTGCTGGCTACGCCCCTGGCCGTCTTGTTCGGTTGG